>JAILSC010000011.1 GCA_024697865.1 Candidatus Saccharimonadota bacterium
CATTTTCTACGATGCCCTTTAGAAAATCCATAAGTTTATTATATCATATAGTAGAGAACTTCGTTAATTAGGGGTAAATCTTTACCGCGCCAGAAAGCACGAACTTCACCTCGTTCGCCGATAGCTAAAATGGATGGATACTCCACAACGTCATAAGTTTCACAAAAAGCCGGATCCCTATCTGGATCAATAGTCTCTATTTCCCTACCGGTTTGA
Source organism: Candidatus Saccharimonadota bacterium (assembly GCA_024697865.1). GTDB lineage: Bacteria > Patescibacteriota > Saccharimonadia > Saccharimonadales > Saccharimonadaceae > Nanosyncoccus. The sequence goes on from JAILSC010000011.1 coordinate 217, forward strand.
CGACGAACATTCTCGAGCCACTCGTTGACGGCACGGGAATAATCTTGGTCATCACGATAAACACAAACTACTCTCATTTTTTACGCTTCTGTTCTTTCAAAATGTTTTCAAAATCTTCGAGAGTCTTGAATTCCCGGAAAACGCTAGCAAACCGGACGTAAGCGACTTCATTAACTTCAGCGAGGACATCAAGGACGGCTTCACCAATTTGTTTAGAGGTGATTTGGTCGGTGTTGTACCCGTAAAGAATCTCGGAAGCCTTATTGACGACGTCTTCAACTGCTAACTCGGAATTAAAGAATTTACCAACACTAGCTTTGACAGCGTGCATCAGTTTATCGCGGTCGTAGATTTCTTTATTACCACTACGTTTAGTGACAGTGAGTGCCGGCATCTCGATGCGCTCGTAGGTGGTGAAACGTTGGCCGTCTGGTGTTTCACGGCGGCGGCGGATCATGTTGCCGTCCACCGTCTCTCGGCTCTCTAAAACTTTGCTGTCTCCGATGCGAAATTTATGATCCATCCGCATACTCCTTTATTATTTTTTCTTTTTCTTGAGGCGGTCGCGCAAGGAAGGTGGAATATCCATGTCATCATCAGCATCATGAATAGGCTCCTCCGGAGCGGACTCACTTTTGATTGAATCCCACATGTTGGATTTGTTTTCCAAAGCAAAATCTTTCGGCTCAGAAGAAGGTTTTTCATCTTTGATTTCTGTAGATTTAGTCTCGGATTCGGATGAGGTATAATCTTCATTATAATAATCGGAATCAAAACCAGTAGCGACCACGGTGACTACAATTTCGTCTTCTAACTCTGGGCGGATAGAGGCACCAAAGATAATGTTAGCGTCTGGTGAAACGGCGCCAGTAATGACTTCAGCAGCCTCCTGAACCTCACTCATAGACATGTCATAACCACCAGCTACAGAAAAGAGTACGCCACGAGCGCCTTCGATTTTGACTTCAATCAAAGGTGATTCTACAGCTTGCTGAGCAGCAATCACAGCACGATTCTCGCCAGAAGCACGACCAATACCCATTAGAGCAGAGCCGGCATTTTTCATGATGGATTTGACATCGGCAAAGTCTAGGTTGATCAAAGAATGCTCAGTGATAAGTTCAGAGATGCCCTGAACGCCTTGACGCAAAACATCATCAGCGATCTTGAAAGTTTCTAAGAGCGGGGTACGAGGGTCAATAGTTTGCAATAATCGGTCGTTAGGAATAGTGATTAGAGCGTCGACATGACGAGCTAATTTATCAATAGCAACATCGGCGTTAGCTCGACGACGAGCGCCTTCAAAAGTGAATGGTTTAGTGGCTACGCCAACAGTCAAAATGTCTTTGCTCCTAGCTTCTTCGGCAACAATAGGGCCGGCACCAGAGCCAGTACCACCACCAGCACCAAGAGTGATGAAAGCCATATCGGCACCTTCTAGAGCCTTAGCGATGGCCTCCCTGCTTTCTTCGGCGGCCTCACGACCTTTTTCTGGATCACCACCGGCACCAAGACCTTTACCGATATGAACTTTAGTATCGGCTGGGGAGTGATGAAGGGCTTGCGCGTCAGTGTTGATGGCCACAAATTCAACGCCAGAAAGACCCACTTCTTTCATACGCTCAACTGCGGAACCACCTGCACCACCTACACCCACAACCTTAATACTAGCTTTACTTTCCACCTCTGTTGGTTTTACTTCTGGCATAATTTTACCTCGCTTTAAATGTAATTAATGATAGTATACACCCTTTCCCCCCTAAAATCAAGAGGGATTTTATTCGGCGTTAGTGTAGACATTAGTGACGTCATCTAGATCGTCAATAGCGGAGAGAAGCTTTTCCAATTTTTCAACATTGTCTCCTTCGACTGGAACGTAATTAGTGGGAACGTATTGCAACTCGGCGGAATTGACGATGAGACCCGCCTCTTTGAGTTGGTTGCGAACCTTCATCAAATCAGAGGCGGCAGTGATGATTTCGATGCCATCATCTTCTTCACTGGCATCCTCAGCTCCAGCTTCAAGAGCTGTCATCAAAGCATCTTCGCCTTTCTCGGCGATAACGATGACGCCTTTACGCTCAAACTGAAACATGACGGAGCCAGGATCAGCCATGCGGCCGCCAGATTTATCAAGAGTATGACGGACTTCAGGCATGGTGCGGTTTTTATTGTCGGTAGCAACTTCAATTACGATACCGACACCGCCAGGGCCATAGGCCTCGTAAGTCTCTTCAATAAGAGCGGCGGCAGATTTATCGGCAGCACGAGCAATGGCGCGTTCGATATTAGCCTTAGGCATATTAGCATGACGAGCCTTGTCTAGCACCATGGCCAGCGATGGGTTCATGGTAGGATCGGTTCCCTGTCTTGCGGCGATGGCGATTTGGTTACCGATTTTAGTGAAAAGGGCGCCGCGCTTAGCATCAACAACGGCTTTTTGTCGCTTAGTAGTGGCCCATTTGCTGTGTCCTGACATATTTTTCTCCCAGTTAAATAATATTCTACTTGACTTAATTTTAACATTTTTCAGTTAAAAAGTCGAGCGCCTCCTCTTATTTTGGTGGAAGAAAGAATATGCCAGTAAAATAATAATAGGAATATAAAAAGCGAAAACCCAAAGTTGATAAGAGTCGATCTGAATCAGAAAGCTTTTTTGGGTAGCGAAAAAATTAACGATGCCGATGTGGAAATCGAGAAGTTTTTCGGTAAAAAAGCTTATGACGGTGTTCAATAGAGGGACATCGGCCAAGACACCAGTAAAAAAGGTGAGCCCCATAGCAATAGGCAGGGTAGGAAGAATCAAAAGATTAGCAATAACCGAAATTAAAGAGATTGAGCCAAAATAGTAAAGCGTAATGGGGAGAGTCATAAGAGTAGCGGAAATAGTGGTGAGGATAACGCTAGCGATGAATTTAGGCTGCCTATCTCCGTAGAAAAAAGTGGCCAGCTTGGGGCCCAAAACCATAATACCAGCAAAACTAGCAAAAGAGAGCAGCCAACCGAGATTGATGATGAACATGGGATTAATAACGAGAGTGGCAGCGGCTACGATAAGAATAATACGCCAAGGAGCAAATTTATGACCAACATACCAAGCGATCAAGGTCAAGATAGACATAATGCCAGCACGCATGATGGAAGGAGTGAATCCGACGAGGGCCATAAAGAACAAGATAAAGATGATCGATAGTAGCAGCCCAGAAAAGCGAGAGAGTTTGCCAAAAATCCTACGAGCAATTTCGACGAGAATGGAAAGGTGGGCGCCACTGGCTACAACAATGTGAACGAGCCCGACAGTACGTAGGTTGTCGTTAAGTTCATCGGGAAGGCCAGTTTTCATGCCGAGAAGGTAGGAAAGACCAAGACTATTCCCGGGCTCAGAAAGTCGGCCGGCAATCCTTTCGGCGAACCAATTACGGATATTTAGAACTGGGTCTCCGGGGTCGGGACGGGCGAGATTTTGGATGATAGGTTTATAGAGATAGCCGGTGTAAGTACCAAAACCACTCAAAAGCTTACCGTTTAAAGTGACCTGATCGGAACGGTGAAGATCTTCATTTAATTTAGTGGAGACATAAAGATTGCCAGCCGCTGCTTTATCTTGTTCCCCGTTCTCACCGAATCTGAGATGGTTGATTTTGAATTTAGTGGCGGCTTCGTCGTGATTAGGGTCGCCGTCGATAATGCCGGTGACGGTGATGGTTTGATTGTAAAATTGACAAATATAATCTTCGCCCACAAGCTCGGTGGTGGAACGGAAAAAACTTAGTAGCATGCCAGCGATAATCGCAGCAATGAGGAAGGCGGCACGAGGTCTTAAATAGGCAATGACGAGGGCTACCATAGCGGCCACGAGCCAGAGTGGCGAAGCAAAAAAATTAATCCGAAATACCAGAGCCAAAATAGTACCAGCGATAATGCCAATACAGAGTGTCACCACGAAATGAGATTGATGAATCGGACGAGCAAAAAATTTGGCTATTTTAAACATGCATCATCTCTAGCATGCCCTAAAGATAATTTCAACCCCCTACCTGTTCTGTGATATAATACAGAGAGTGCACCCGTAGCTCAGCTGGATAGAACGTCAGTTTCCGGAACTGAAGGTCACACGTTCGAATCGTGCCGGGTGTACCATTTTTTATATTTCAGTATGATGACAGCCGCCGGTGAAATTGGAGCAGGAGTAATAGATCTTGCCGTCACGGCGGCGTTTTTCTTGCATAATTCCACGATGACATTTCGGGCAGACTCGGACATTGGCGCCAGCAAGTTTCGGGCTAATCTCAAAAACAAAAGGTGAAATACGGGTAGCATCAGAGATAATGATGGTCTTTTCTTTGGCACGAGTGATGGCGACGTACCATAATCTACGCTCCTCGGCGTGAGGGTAGTCATCTAATTTGGTGAGGAGAGTTTCGGCGACGGGATCATTGCCACGAGCAGCGGGAATGCCGTGACTGCCAGAATTAGCATTGATAACAATGATAATATCTCTGGTGATACCTTTGGCTTTGTGCATACTGCAGAAGGGGATTTTGAGTTTAATGTCAGGAAATTGCCATTCGAATTCCATGCCGGATTCAGAGAGTTGAGTGAGTTTGGCATACTTGTACTTCCCTGTTTCTTCACGAACTAAACGGTAAATATCACGATTGTAGCGAGAAATGATTTGAATTTTCTTGGTGATTAATTTCGGGCCGTATCGCTGGTGGAGCTGGATTAAGATTTGATTGACGGCCTCGTAATCCTGGGGAGTTTCGCGAGGCTGTTTATGCAAGTTTAGTTTGATTTCAATGGGAGTCTGACGATTGACGTGGGGTTTGACTTGCTTACGAGATTGATGAGGGTTCTTTTGAATAAATTTGTTACTAATCTTAGCTGTAGGCTGGCCAAAGCGATAAGTGAGTTCAATTAAACCCCTGTAAGTAGGCCGCTCAAAAATTTGTTCAAAATCATCTAAGACTTTCAGGTTACTGCCGGCAAAACGGTAGATTGATTGCCAATCGTCGCCCACGGCGAAAAGTTTGACCTTGCGACATTTGGCGAGGATGGCTTTGAGAAGCAGGTATTTGGCAGTAGAGAGATCCTGGGCTTCGTCAACTAATACATACTGATAGTTTAGAGTGCTCGGCGGCATTTGATTAACAATATCAGTGGCGAGATTTAACATGTCGGCAAAATCGTAGAGTTTATGGCGCTGAAGATACGAAGCATACTCTGTCACCACAGGAGCGTAGAGGTGATAAAAATCTAGGGATTTTTGCTGAGAGGGTTGGTTTGAGATACATTCAAGACGATGTTTCAGCTCAGATAGCGTAACACGTTCAGACTTCTGCAGACCAAGAATAGAGATAAATAATTCTTCTAAGGCCTTGGCATCAGATTGTTGATTGGCTTTAGAACGAGTAATAAGATTTAGAAAAGCCGCGGCCTCGTCACTGACGTCGTTGGTGTTAAGATAGCGATCGTGTTTGGCGGCATAGTCCTGGTCAGTAT
>JAILSC010000016.1 GCA_024697865.1 Candidatus Saccharimonadota bacterium
TAGGTAGTTCCGCGTACATTAATTCCAGTGGCATTATTAGTAGCAAAGGTAATGGTGTAAGTCGGACGAGCAGTTAAATTCAAAGTAATAGTAGCATTATTTCCCACAGTATAGGTAGTAGTCATGTTAGTAGGCTCAGCAAAGACACCACTAGTGGCCTGCCAGGTGGGTGGATAATAACTTTCGTCTACTGTGCTGGAAATATTATAAGTAAATCCCTTGAACAATTCTACAGTATCTCCGTTATAATAGGTATTGCCTTTGATGCTGATACCATTAGGGTTGTTGGTGGAAATAGTGATAGTGGATTTAGCTAGGTTTTCTACCGTCCAAGGATCAGTAGAGGTACCGCTGCCACCAGTGATATTAGTGTCTGAGGTCAATGAAACAACTGGACGGTAATCAACAGTCCGAGTATTTACGTATTGATTACCGACTATACCGTTCGCAGTCATATCTGCCATATATATACCCCCGGAAACCCGGTGACTAGGCGACATGGTCCAATTCACCCTGCCAGTACGCAAGAAACTAAAAGAGTTAGTACCAGAGCCCTGACTAGGAGTATTGCTGCCAGATCCAGCAAAGCTAACTTCATCAAGCGTTAATAGTGCAACTGGATACTTTAGCTGACCGTTACCACCACTGGCCGTAGTGGTGCTATAAAGGTCTACTTGGCCCCTCGGACAATCTAGAGATGGCGTCTTTTCAGCATTAGTGGCATTTCTATTACGACCATAAGCCCCAAAATACATAGTAGTAGCGCTAGCAACATAAGGCTTAATTACCGTAGCCGGAGTAGAAGTAGTGGTGTCAGTATAAATCGTACGATCATTACAGTAGCCAGCAGCCGGCTCGAGCATGCTAGTGTAATCAGTCATGTTGTCAGCATACCAAGTATTTTCCAAATAATCCTTTGCCCCAGAGTCAGCGTCATTTAAACTCATGTCGCCATTATTGCCAAAAACAATATCTACATCCGTATCTGAAGTGTGCTTATTGTCGGTTATAGAACTGTTGTAAGTGTATCCAATATAAGTTGCATATCTCCTGTCGAGAGTAACACCGCTCTCTCCGTTGAAAGGCCCGTTTGCGGCGCTAGCTGCTGTATTATAGTTACCGCAGGAGCCACCGGTAGTAGCTCCGTACATCCCGTTATAAACCATTTTAATCCCGCCAGAACCAGTAGTCCGGACAATGCGCCAACAAGTTTGGTTGCCTAGAAGCACGTAATTAGGATAGGTAGTAGCTTTACCGTCAGAGCCGCGACTGCCATGATCTTCGGTTGGCTCCAGGGCCCCACGGTAGTAGTAGATGGGGTAGTTGGAACTGGCATCACTAGCTTCACCGAAGACAGCAGAATTATACTCGTAAACACCGGAGTTAGAGGTGTCTTCGGTTCGGTCTCTAGAAGTAGGCTCGGTGATGGCAGTCTGGAGCTCGGCTAGAGTTTGTTTGCCTTTGCTCATGCTGGCAATAGTGCCCCATAAATCACCAGGAGCAGTGATATTATTAGGATGAACTAGGGTGTATTTAACTTTGCCAGTATAAGTATCAGCAGCTTGGGTGGTGGAGATGTTCACGTTGTAACTAGTGTTAAGTTGGGAGGCCCCCGCTACTCCACCGCTACTAGTAGCGCTGGGATAGGTGGCTACTTTAGTGTAGACGCTAGGGATGGATTGGAAGGTATTGAAGGAATTTGTAATAGTAGGGATAAAGGAAGAACCAGCACCTTCTACTTTCATCTTCCAGTAGGAACTGCCGCTGGTTTGTTCAGTGGGGATAGTGTTAGTAGTGCCTTCAGTAGAAATCATGTTGTTGTTGCCATAAGTATTGCCACTATAACCTACGGCATAGATACTATAGCCACCTGGATCATTACAGGTGGCAGTGAGAGTGTTAGGACCAAAGGTTTTATATTCACCATTAGCTAGTTCATCTACATAATCATGGCCACCCGTGAGCGTACAAGCGGCGGCGACATCAACCGAAGCGTTAGCCGAGGCAGAGACAGCCCCAACTTTATTGGCAATGTTGTGCAAAATAAAGCCGGATACGACCGTAATACTAAAGAGGCATCCGAAAATAGCAAAAGATACCCCCATTAGGCTATTGCTGCACCTGTTTTTCCTCGCTCTGCCCATAATTAACATTATCATTATAGCACATAAATTATTCATTGTGCAATAAAAAATGTTGTATTTTTTACAACATTAGCAGGTTTTGAGATGTGAACTAAATGTGGTATAATATTTTTATGTTTGTAGATACAGCGAAAGTGAGCTTAAAGGCCGGGAAAGGCGGAGATGGGGCAGTTTCTTTCCGGCATGAGATTTACATCCCAAAGGGTGGTCCGGACGGGGGTGACGGCGGCCGTGGCGGAGATATTGTTTTTAAAGCCGACCGCAATACTAACACTTTGGTAGACTTTCGCTTTACGCCAATACTGACCGCCGAAAATGGCAAAAACGGCGCCGGGCAGCGCGCTGCTGGCCGCAGCGGCAAAGATTTAATTATCGATGTACCCGTGGGGACTATCGTAAAAAAAGACGGCGAGCTAATCGCCGATTTGACCGAAGACGGGCAGACCGCTATCATTGCTCACGGGGGAGCTGGCGGCTTCGGAAATGCCCATTTTAAATCTAGCACCCGGCAGGCGCCACGAATTGCTGAAGTAGGCGAACCGGGTGAAGAATTTGAGGCTGAGCTAGAGTTAAAATCCATGGCCGACGTAGGCCTGGTTGGGCTACCGAACGCCGGAAAATCCACTTTTCTGTCAGTAGTTTCTAACGCTAAGCCTGAAATCGCGGATTATGCTTTCACTACAATCACGCCAAATCTAGGTGTAGCCACGATCGACGGGAAAGATTTACTAATTGCCGATATCCCGGGCTTGATTGAAGGAGCTTCAGAGGGGAAGGGGCTGGGACACGCGTTTTTGCGCCACGTAGATCGCACGGCCGTGTTGCTACATCTAGTGGATATTTACAATGATGATGCGGGTGAGGCTTATGCTACAATTCGTGGGGAATTAGAGAAATATTCGGATCTAGCTAGCCGACCAGAGGTGGTAGCCCTAACCAAATGTGAAGGAGTAGACCAGGAAATCATCGAGATGCAGATGGCGTCGATTTTAGCCAAAAACCCTGAAGCGGAAGTCTTTACGATTTCCTCTAGTGCTCATCAAGGCCTAGACGAATTGTTAAGAGAATTAAAGCATAAGATTGAAGACAGAAAAGAAGTAGTAGAAGATAGAGCTGAAATGCCCAAAGATTTGCCGACAATTGCACTAAGTAAAGACGCGATGAAAGACACTTGGCAAGTAGAGCAAGTGGACGATATCTTCGTGGTAACCGGGGAGAAAATTGAAAAATTCGCCCGGCGGACCGACCTTAATAACTACGCTTCCGTTAATCGTTTGCGTGACATTATGAAGAAAATGGGGATTCGCGGCGAGCTGACTTCCCTCGGGGCAAAACCAGATTCGATTATCTCAATCGCTGGCAAAGAATTTACTTTAGTGGAAGACTACTAGTTTTCCACAATGTTTTTGGGTTTTTGACAAAATTCTGATGAAAAAGTGTTGACCGAATAAGGTTTATGCTTTAATATTAGTATTAAGCTGGTACGCTTCACAGGGGTTCCACTGATTCTTAGTGGAGTGTGGAGACTCATAAAAACAAACAGCGGATTAAAACAAACCAATGTGCCCCAAGGGTGGGCGCGTAACAGCGGGGAGAGGCCATCGCAAGATGGTCTTTTTCATGGCATGAAAAAGCACCGCATTAGCGGTGCTTTTCGTTCGTTTGTGATTGGTCCGGTGACAGGAGGCTGATGCCTACATTTCTTCTGCGTCCTGATTGGAACTTTTTGGTTCTGGTGACATTTTGACGCATAATACATCAGTAATGACATCCCGATGAAAAACCCGAGAATCATGGTACACTTTGGCCTCACCACAAACTTGAGCATAGTCAAAGACATATGCTTGGCCAAAAACTGCAGCGTTATCATAGACCTTAGCGCGATGGCCAATTCGAGCGTCACCGAAAACTCGGGCGTTGTCATAAACGACAGCGACGCCAGAAACTTCAGCGGAGCCATAGACATGAGCATGTCCCGAAATGATAGCATCACCGATAATACGTGCACGATCATAGACATCTGCGTGGCCTTTGATACAGGCCCAATGGCACAGCACGGCTGCTCCGTGGATACAAGCATAATCACCAACCTCGCAATGGTCTTCCACGGTAGCCTTACCAGATACCATGGCATTGTCGAAAATAAGGGCCTGGTTGATAATCTTAGCGTCATTAAAGACATAGGCGTCTCCGAATACGCACGCATTATCGAAAACCCAACAATTGCCGAGGTGGGAAAGGTTGTCCTCCGACTCTATGAAGCCGCCTAGATCTCCGGCTTTAACGAAAGATGACATCCCTACAGGCAAGAACCCCGCAGTTCTAAAATCTTTCAACGCACGGATGCGATGAAGGGTGTGGCCATAAATCTCAATAGTCTCATCCGTCAACTCGTACTTCTTTTCTTCTGCCATTTTTGACTCCTTCCCAGTCAAATATACTTACTTTGAACCAACAACTTAAAGTGCTATACCTATACATACCTTGCGGTATGAGAAATATGGTTATGTTATGATTGTATCATACTTTTGCTTATTTGTCAATATAATTATGTGTTATATATGGTATAATTGGGGTATGATTAAGTTTACCATTATCACACTGTTTCCAGAAGCAGTCGAGCCATATCTCAAAACTTCCATGATGTGGAAAGCTACCGAAAAAAGCCTGGCCGAGTTTAAGTTAGTAAATTTGCGCGATTTTGGTCTAGGGCCGCATAAATCCGTAGACGACACCCCGTACGGAGGTGGAGATGGGATGTTACTGCGCTGCGAGCCAGTGTTTGCCGCAATTGAGTCCGTCAAAGAGAAGGATCCTGACGCTAAGGTGATTTTGCCAACTCCAGTAGGAGAAATTTGGAATCAAAGTACTGCAAGAGAGTTTGCAATTGATTCGGGGTCGCGTCCGGCCGGCCCGTCGCCACGGGCGGCCGGCGCTAACTCTCGCGCTGCCGCGCTCCGAAATACCCCGAATCAAAATACAAACTCCCACTACATTATTTTGTGCCCACACTATGAGGGGTATGATGAAAGGATTCTCTCTATTGTGGATTATAAAATTTCACTAGGGAAATATGTGCTAACGGGGGGCGAGTTGCCGGCTTTGATTATTATCGATTCCGTAGTCCGCTTAATCCCAGGAGTACTAGGAGGTGAAAAGTCAGCGGAGATTGAATCTTTCTCTGATGGGGACAATTTGGAATATCCGCAATATACCAGACCAGAAGATTTTCGCGGGATGAAAGTGCCAGAGGTACTATTATCAGGGAATCATGGCGAAATCGCCAAATGGCGTGATACCCATAGCGGCAAAGTATAAAAAGGGGCGCTCTTATGAGCGCCCGTGGCCGGGATTTAGTTGCTGAAATGGTAGGTGTCGTTGATCCAGGCGAAATCCAGATCGAGGCGTTCCTGGGTTTGCTTTAGACCCTGCTTGGCCTTCTCGATCTCTATGGGGAGAGCGAGGCATTTGAGGTAGTCGGTCCAGTGACCGCTCCGATATATCGCGACCCCAAGAACGTCGTTGGCTTCCGAGTTGGCTGTGACGCGCAGGACACATTGCTTAGACTTAGCCAGCTTAATCTCCATAGCGCAATAACGCCGATCGAGGATAAGATAGTCATCGCTGTAAAGCTTTCCGTCATCGGTCAGAGCATTAACTACCACCTTGGCATCCTCAAAGGCCATGATGCCATCACACTCGAGCCGTTGTCGTTCCATATTGGCGTCGGCCAATTGACCCTGCGCTTCCTTCAACTCGGCTTCCAGAGCCACTTTTTCTTGGGCCAATTGGCCCAATTTGTCCATTTTAGCCATTTAAATCACTCCTTAAGGTTCTATAGGCTCTTGCACTTATCTTTTTAATTTTATCATACTTCTTGATTTTGTCAAGACACAACGGGGACGGAACATCATATTCGGTGGTAAAACTAAGGCGGATATACTATAATGGGATCATGGATTTAAATGCGCCAGTGGAGAATTTGAAGGGAGTTGGGCCAAAAACGGCGGAGATTTTGAAGAAGTTCGGAATTAAGACGGTCAAAGATCTATTCTATAATTTGCCGCGAGATTACGAAAATTACGAGGCGCCGACCTCGATTGCCGAGATTCGGCCAGGGAAAGTGGTGATAAAGGGGAAAATCGAGCAACTCTCGACCCGACGAGCCAGACGGCGGAATTTGTCGGTGACAGAAGGAGTAATCAGGGATAATACGGGAGCGATTAAGGTAGTCTGGTTTAATCAAAGCTACCGTTTAAAACAGTTCTCATCAGAGAAGGAATACTATTTTACCGGTAATTACGAGCTAAAAAACGGCCGCTACAGCCTGATTTCGCCCTCAGCCGCAGAAGCAACCCAGATCGACCCCACTACGGGCCTTGGCCCGGTCTACGTGGCTCACGGCGGATTAAAATCGGGGGATTTTCGGAGATTGATTAGTGGTTCCCGAGATAAATTCGCCCTGGTGCCAGATTTACTGCCTTCGGCACGTCCAGGAGAGCGACGAGAGGCTTTATATGCGGCACATTTTCCAGACTCCTCAAAGTCTGTCGAAGCGGCGCGAGAATATTTAGCTTATGAAGAACTATTCGAGCTAATCTTAGCAGCTAAGTTAAACCGGCGCGAGAATGAGAAATTAAAAGCCCCAGAAATTCCTTTCCAGCTAGAAAAAGTAAAGACGTTTCTAGGGACTTTGCCGTTTACTCTAACCGGAGCGCAGAAAAAGGCGGCCTGGGAGATTTTTCAAGATATGGAAAGGCGCGAGCCAATGAACCGGTTGCTTCAGGGGGATGTAGGCTCGGGTAAAACCATGGTGGCAGCGCTTGCAGCTTACGGGGCGGTACTGGCCGAACAACAAGTAGCCCTGCTGGCGCCCACGGCTATTTTAGCTGCGCAGCATTTTGAAGGTTTATCAAAAGTGCTTGGGGGATTAGGGGTACGCGTGGAACTGCTGACCGGGGCGACAAAAGATAAGGCTATCTTGAAAGATCAGATCAAAGCGGGTGAGGTAGATTTGGTGATTGGCACCCACGCTCTATTAACCGATGACACAGAATTCGCTCAGCTGGGATTAGTGATTATTGATGAGCAGCACCGATTTGGCGTAGAACAGAGACAGAAACTAATGTTAAAGTCTCCGGCGTCTCTGGCCCCACACCTACTGGCAATGACCGCTACACCGATTCCGCGCTCTTTGCAGCTGACTGTGTTTGGGGATTTGGACGTGTCGGTTTTAAATGAAATGCCTAAAGGGCGGCAGCCCATAAAGACGCAAATTTTGAGGGAGATTGAAGTGCGGGAGCGATTATACCCCAGAATTGTAGATACCGTGGCGGCGAAAAATCAGGTCTATTGGATTTGTAAGGCGATTAACGATGATCCGCGAACAGAGACAACTTCGGTTAAATCCCGGACCGCCAAATTACAGAAACTATTTCCCAAAATGACGATCGAATACCTGCATGGACGGATGAAGCCGGCCGAAAAAGATGCGATAATGGAGCGATTTTCCAGAGGTGAAATTCAGATTTTGGTTTCCACCACCGTAGTAGAAGTGGGAGTAGACGTACCGAATGCCACCTTGATGGTGATTGAAAATGCTGAATCGTATGGCCTAGCCCAACTGCATCAATTACGGGGACGAGTGGGCCGAGGGACGGTGGCCTCAGAGTGTTATTTACTAACTTCTGGCGAAATACCGCCGTCTAGACGACTTCGGGAATTAGAAAAATCCAATGATGGTTTTCATCTAGCAGAGGTGGACTTAAAACTGCGCGGTCCGGGGGAAATTTACGGAGCTCTGCAGCACGGAGCCCTAGATCTACGTATCGCTACCCTCTCTGATACGCGCTTGATTCGCCGGGCTCAGAAAGACGTGACGGAGTTTTTGAAAAATCCCGAAAACATGGTAAAATATGAGGAATTAAGGGCGGGGATTAAGAAATATCAACAGCTAACGACTTTGAATTAAATGAGTAAAAAGCAACAAAAACACGGCACAACGATGATTACCTCTGGGAAATACCGGGGGAAGACGATTTTAACGCCTGGCGGAGACACTCACCCGATGGGTTCGCGCGAAAAAATTGCTCTGTTTAATATGATCCAGGATTATCTACCTGGGGCAGTAGTGTTAGATGCCTACGCAGGGAGCGGAGCACTCGGGCTTGAAGCTTTATCGCGCGGAGCGGCTTTTGTACTGTTTTTGGATAATGACCCCAAAGCAGTAACAGTAATTAAGCAGAACCTGACAAAACTCGGCCTATACGGGGTGAATGGTGGACCGCTTTGCAAAGACGTAATAAAAGAGGCACAAACGGCTACTGATAGATTTTCGATCGCGTTGGTGGATCCCCCTTACGATAAGTATCAACCAGAAATGGTGACTTGCGTGGCAAGATTAGTGGCTGATGGTGGTCTTTTAGTAGCCTCTACTCCAGTGGAGCCGCCAGAAATCGCAGAATTTAAACTGTTAAAAACCCGCAAATATGCCCGAGCACATATTTCAATCTACTCGAAAAATATGTCATAGACATTGACTTCTTAAGCTTTTTATGCTACAATTAAAAGAGCATGGTGGTTGTGTTTTTTGACCTACTATCTGCGAACTTTTAGTATTCGTTTCTTAAAGGGCTAAAAAAGATTTCCGAGAAAGGGGAATAAAATGCAGGAAATCAAAAATCAAACTTTAGAGGAAGTAATAGAGGACATTCATCGTCGGACTTTCGGAGCGATGGTCAACGAGGCTGCTGCTAAAGGGTTCATCAAAGGCCTGGAGGAGGCAGGCTTCAATATGGAGCTTTTGCCCGACAACTTCCAGAAACTATTGGAGGACCCCAATTATCAGGTGCCTGATGATATTTGGATGATGCTGAACGAATGGACCTGCGACAAGCAGGCTGCGGTGATTTACACCATCCTCGAGGAGGTGCATCTCGCGCGAGCTTTAAACGGCGTCAGGACCGGTGAAGGCCCGCTAGGTATCATGAAAGGGCATGAACATTTGATCATGCCAATAGAGCTAGCGGGCAGAACTCACTGTGATCAAATGGCCAGTGACTTACACTCAACTCTGAAGCGCTTTGGTCTAGACAAAGGCGCAGTGCAAGGCAAGCTCGGCGGTGTATCCTACAACTGGGTAACCAAGCTTTTCCAGGAGAAGCGGGACGAATTTTTCAACAAGTACCAGTTGAGAATTTATGATAACATGTTCCGTCTCGTAGCCTATGTTTCGGGATATGTAGAAGACTGGCCAGAGGAGCTATCTCTCTCGTCTCGAATCAAGGATACAAGACTCTGCTTGGATGTCTGCCTGGACGCCATGAATCAGATCGGCACCCACTTCTAGAACTTAGGGGGTAAGTTTCTATCCTTCCCGGCTTACCCTTTAAGGAACGAAAAACCAGGACGCTAACAGGGGCTGCAAACTCCCTCTAGTCCTGGTTTTTCTATTGGCTTAATTTTATAACATGGGCTTGCATTTTTAGCAAAAGTGTGATATAATCAAGTCATAAGGAGTTTATTATGTATTACCAAGAAGAGGCGGACAAGAAAGAACGCCGAAAAATTATCGCAGTTGCAACGATCTCCGTAGTAGTGATTTTGATTTTAATTGTGGCAATTATTGTTGTGGCCACCAAGAAATCCTCGCGGGATGTGGCGACTGTAACTGAGACCACAACTGTAGAAGTTGCGGAAAACAACACCGAAGCCGAGGCTAAGGCTGAGGGCGAAGTGAAGGAAGAAGTCAAAGCCGAGGCTAAGGAAGAAGCTCAAAGCGAAACCAAGACTGAAGAAAAGCAGGAGGCTAAGACTAATGCAAGTCTTTCAACCGAAAGTACCGCTGAAGCAAAGAATAAGACAACCGAGACTAGCACGGCTGGGTCTAACGACAAGATCCCAAGCACTGGTCCGGAAGAATTCTTGCCGATTGCCTTAATAGCTGGTGCGTTAGTAGCATATCTGTCTTCTCGCGCCATGGCCAAACGTGAGGCTTAAATCCAAAAGCGAGTTTGTTAACACAGACTCGCTTTTTTGATTTTATTATGCTATAATTGTGACACGCCCGGGTGGTGGAATTGGTAGACACGTATGCCTTAGGAGCATATGCTTCACAGCGTGCAGGTTCAAGTCCTGTCCCGGGCACCAAGCCAAATTACCCCTCGAGAGGGGGATTTTTTGTTGGATTTTATGAGCGATGCTATAATTTAGATATGGAGCAACGGATTTTAGCTTACGAAAAGTTTATTAAGAAAGCGGCTGGCGGGGAATTAAACGAAAAAGAACGCGAGCGGCTATCTAAATATCATTTTGAAATGATGGAAAGTCTCCAACATGAAAGATTATGTCATCTTTTAGTGATGCTGTTTTTCGTGTTATTTTCATTGGCGTTTATTCTGTTTGCGGCTTGGCTGACGGTTAACTACGGGCTGCTACTCGAAATGTTGCCGTTATATATTATGATTGGGATTTTGGCAGTTTTGACTGGATTTTACGTGAAACATTATTATTTCCTGGAAAATCATATTCAGAAATTATATGACTACACGGCAAAATTAAGCGGCATAAAAGATGCGGATTGAAAATTACGAAGATCTGAAGGGGGAATTGGGGGCTAATGCGGAGGATGAGTATCGAGAGTTTTCGGCCAAATTAACTTTGACTAAGCGGCCGTTTTTAGGAGTCAGAATCCCGAAATTACGCGAGATAGCTAGAGCTATTCCTTTGGACCGGAGTGAAGAATTCTTGCGGGCAGAGCCAGTGGCTTTTGAAGAAGTGGTGGTGAGGGGATTTTTAATTTGCCGGCTGCCATATCAGCAGATGCTAAAGTGGTTCGATTCACAAATAGATTATATTGACAATTGGAGCGCGTGCGACGTGTTCTGCTCGGGGCTCCGGCCAGTAATAAGGAAGCATCGGGTGGAGTTTCTAGATTTGAAAATCGAAAAGCTACTTAAAGATCCGCGAGAGTTTGCAATCCGGACAGGGCTAGTACTGCTAAAATGCAGTTATGTGGATTTTGATTATTTGGCGGTGATTTTTGACCGGGTAGACGAGTTGGCCGAGCGCGAAGAATACTATGTAAAAATGGCAATCGCTTGGCTGGTCTGTGAATGCTTTATTAAGTTCCCGGAAGAGACTTTTGGCTATTTGCGAGTGTCGCGACTACCGAAGTGGACTTTCAACAAGGCGATTTCCAAAATCTGCGATTCGTACCGGGTAGCGCCGGAAGTGAAAGAAATGTTAAGGAAACTACGAAAGTAAAAGAAAGGATTAAAATGTATCAAAAAGAATTCATGGAAAAAGCAATTAGTGAGGCGCGGGAGGGAATTTACCATGGCGACGGTGGGCCGTTTGGCGCGGTGGTCGTGAAGGATGGCGAATTAGTTGCGGCGGGACATAATCGAGTACTCGCCAATAATGACTCAACCTGCCACGGCGAGATCGATGCGATACGAAAAGCGGAGCAAAAGCTAGAAACTTTCGATCTGACGGGCTGCCAGTTGTATACTACTGGAGAACCTTGCTCGATGTGTCTAGCGGCGATTTTGTGGGCGAATATTGAAAAAGTTTATTACGGCTGCCGGCTAGAGGACGCCGAGAGGATTGGGTTCCGAGATAATAAATTTGATCAAATGATGGGGCGAAGAGCCGAACTCCCGGAAGGATTCTTGGAAGAACGAGACCGGGAGGGATGCTTAGAATTATTTGCTGAATACGAACGGATAGAAGAAAAGACTAATTACTAGTGTTTCTTAAATTCGGCGATAGAGACACCACCAAAACCGCCGGCGGCGTCTAGGTAAATGGTGTACTTACCTTTGGTGGAAGTGCTTTTGCGATCGTCGGAAATACCGCCAAAGATAAAGCCGGATTTAATTTTAATTTGAACGTCTTCCGGAACGATGATGTCGATTCCGCCAAAGAGGGCGAAAGCCTTAATTACGGTGTCTTTGGTGAATTTAGCGTTTCTAAGATCTAGCTCGACGCCGCCGAAAATCGCCGTGAGGTTGGAACCTTGGAAAGTTTCATTGTTGTAGGCGCGGTCATTACCAGAGAAAACGGCTATTTGAGAATCCATTTTCTTGTCGTCTTTTGATTCGTTGACTTTTTTCTCGACTTCTTTGGCGTTATCACTGTGGGCAATGCTTTTGAAAATAATAAAGATGCCAACCAGGATTAGGACTACGGCCAAAATAGCTTTCCAGGCGACTTCGTAGGAGAAGACGTCTTGGGCGGCGAGCAGGAGGAGGATACCGGCGATGAGGAAGGCGAGGCTGGAGAATTTTTCTTTTTCGGTGATTAGGCCGATCACGCTCGGAACAATGATGAATAAGGTCCACCAGCCGTTAAAGAAGATGTTGATATCAAATAATCCGAGGGCATTCCCGCCAAAGATGACACCGAGGGCGATAATAGCAACGCCCCAAATGATTGGTTTGATGTGTTTCATGTTTTAAAAAACTCCGTTTAGTTAGGTTTATTATAACACAATACAAAACAGAATCTTTTTTTGTTTCGCCGAACATAAAAATTTAAATTTGTGGGGCGGAATTATTAACGTCGTAAACGGGACGTTCTACTTGAACGACAGCCCTGAATACGAATTTGGCGATGGCAAGACTGGTCAATGGAAGCGGCTTGAAATTTAAAATTCGACGACCGAGTAGAGTATTCTTATTAAAAGTAATATATAATAAAACCATGGACAAGTACATCAAACAAAGCATCGACTCACGGAAGAATGCTTTCAAAGCTAGCTTTGAGATCGATGCGGCAGCGCAGAAAAAGATTGGTGCGTTGTTTAACGAAATAGAAAAGCTGGGCGCAAAATGTAAAGACGTAGGCGAGTTCGAAGCAGAATTTGCCAAAAGCCCACTAAATCAAAAATACCTGGATTTATTTACTAAAATCGCTACCACTTCCACTGCAAAAGCCGCAGCGCCGAAAACTTCCAAAGCCGGCATCGCCAAAATGGTAGCCGGCGGCACAGCAGCCGGCATAGCTGAAAGCGCGATCGATCAAGCCGTTAACGAAGTCGTCCCAACCCGGGCCGCAGTCCACCAAAAAGTGTCCAACGAAATCCGCGGCGTTCCCGTCGTCGGCGACGCGATCGACATTGGCCAGAAAGCCAGCTACGCGGCGCACCTTGGCAAACTATTCAAAAAACGCAAAAAGAAATAAAATCTTCAAACTCGAATTTTTATGCTATAATAATAAGCAGGATGGGGAAAATTGCGAGGTATCTGAATCAACTAACCGTGGGAAATGTTTTTGATAATCCAGAAATTCTAGAAAAATATGCCACGGATTATTCTGCCTTGAAGATTAAACCAAAATTCGTAGCTTTCCCAGAATCTACCGACGATATCCGCAAGTTGATGCGGTTCTTCAACCAACTAGCCGCGAAAGATATTAAAGTCGCTATCACCCCACGCGGCGCTGGCCACGATACTGGCGGAGCAGCGCTGACTAACGGCATCATTATTTCAACTGAAAAATTAAATAAACTGCTCGAAATTGATCCCCGCGATAAATTAGTCCACGTCCAAGCCGGGATTACTCTACGTGAATTAAATACGGCTTTATCGGTATCAGGATTAACTATTCCAATTAACGCCGACGGCGATGAAACTATTGGTGGACTGATTTCTAATTGCCCAGTAGATAGCTGTGCCGGTAAATATGGAGGTATCAAAGATTATATCGAGCGGATTGAGGTCGTCCTGACTAACGGCGATTGTTTACAAACCAATCGCTACAAGAAATATACTATCGCTAAAAAGGCCGTAGAAAAAACCGCCGAGGGCATGATTTATCGCAAAATCGCCAAACTCACGCACGACCAACAAAACCTAATCGAAAAGTTAGCCAAGGACACTTACGAACTATCTGGCTATCACCATGTAACGGATGTATCGAAAAAGGAAACTATGGACTTGATGCCATTATTCTTTGGTGCGCAAGGTACACTAGGGATAATTTCGGAAGTAATTTTAAGAGCCGTGCCGATGAACAGCCGACCAATGCGAGTAGTGGCGACTTTTAAAGATATTAACGCGGCAACCATCTACATGAAGGAAGTCCAGCCAATGAATCCGGAGAAATTAGACCTTTATGATCTAAGGATTATTCGCGAGGCTCGCGAAACCGGCAAGAATTTAGACGGCGTAATTAAACGATTAGAAGAAGGCTTCGTGATTTATGCTTGTTTCTCCGAGCGGCCAGCTAGCCGACTTAAAAAAATCATCGCCATGCGGGACAAGCTGCCGCGTTCGACTAAATTTATTTTCGAAAAACCCGAAACCCAAACTACTTTAGACGAGTTCGATAATTCACTAGTTAATTATCTAAGCTACATCAAAAAGGGTGAACGCGTGCCAATTCTGACCGATTTCTACTTGCCAGTAGATAATCTCGAACCGTTTTTGAAAGATTTGCAGATTCTAGGTGAGAAGCTAGAATTAGACCTGGCTTTGTATGGTTCCTTCGCTACCGGGATTTTCAGTCTGCGGCCGAAGTTCGACTTAGAAGCCGATGATTACCGCAAGAAAGTCACCACTTTCTTAAGAGCGGGCGCTTACATTATCGACCGCCAAGGCGGGAAATTAGCTGGTGGCACACCAGAGGGTCGGCTAAAAGCCGTAGTCACCAATGCCGAAATACCAGAACCAGAACAGAAATTATACAACGACATCAAGCAAGTATTCGATCCTAACGGAATCCTAAATCCAGATGTGAAACTAGGCGCGGTATCGAAGTTCACTTTGACCCATTTTAGAGATACCAATCAGCCCAAAATTATGTTATAATATAATAAACAGGAGTTATTATGAAAACTAAAGTAAAAAAGATATCCGACTCTCGGGTAGAGATTACCGTGACCTTGGATAGTAAAGATCTGAAGCCGGCCCGCGAGGAGGCTTTGAAAAAATTAGCTAAAGAAATTAAAGTTGAAGGCTTCCGCAAAGGCAAAGTTCCAGCTGAAGTAGCCGCTAAATTTATTCCCGAAAACGACCTAAATGCCGAGACTATCGACTTGGCTGTACGCACTACCGTAATGGATGCTTTTAAAGAAGCTTCCAAATCACCGCTGGCTGTACCTAGCATTAACGTGACTAAATATGTACCGGGTGAGTCAGCTGAATACACTGCTACAGCCGACATTATTCCGGAAGTAAAACTCAGCGACTACAAGAAACTTGGCGTTAAGAAGCCAGAGACTAAAGTTGCCGCTAAAGATATCGATGAAGTACTTTCCAACTTGGCTGGTTCTTTCGCCGATAAAAAAGTAGTGAAGCGTGCTGCTAAACTTGGCGACGAAGCGGTAATTGACTTCGTCGGCAAAAAAGACGGAGAGGCCTTCCAGGGCGGTTCGGCCAAAGATTACAAATTAGTGCTCGGCTCTAAGACTTTCATTCCTGGGTTCGAAGAGGGTATTGTTGGTCATGAAGTAGGTGACAAGTTTGATCTTAAATTGACATTTCCTAAAGATTATGGTGTAAAAGATTTAGCTGGGGCTAAGGTAGTGTTTGAAACTTTGCTCAAGCAAGTCAACGAGGTTACTAAGCCGGCTATCGATGATGAACTAGCCAAGAAATGTGGTCCGTTCAAGACTTTGCAAGAATTAAAAGAAGACATCAAAAAGAATCTCGAAGCCCAGAACGAGCATCGCATAAGCGAGAAGTTTAAGGATGATTTAGTCCAGGCCTTGGTTAAAAAATCCTCGGTGCCTGCGCCAGAAATCCTAATCGATGACCAGATGCGAATGATCCGCGACGATATTTCGCGCAATGCTACGGCTCAAGGCATGAAATTTGAAGATTTTCTCAAAGCCAACGGCGAAACTATGGAACACTGGGAGAAAGAAGCCCGCAAAATTGCCGAAATGCGCGTAAAAGGCTCTCTCGCTTTACAAACTTTGGCCGTAGAGAACAAAATCTCAGTTTCCGACGCAGAAGTAGAAGCTAAGATCAACGAACTAAAGGACGTTTATGGCAAGACTCCAGAAGCTCTAAAGAGCTTGAAAGACCCTAACGTCAAGATGGACATCCGTAACCGATTAATTATTGAAAAGACTTTAGACTTCCTGGTTAAAGCTAATTCATAAAAAGAGGTCATTAATGGCTAAAACACTAAAAACACGAGGAATCATAGCAATCATGGCCAGCGTGTTTTTAGTGTTGACTTCTGTGGTTACTCCTCAAGTCGCCTACGCAAAACCGAACCTACGCACCGGCACTATTTCCGAAGAGCAGATGCAAGAATTTTCACAGAACAATATTCTTTATTATGACCCAACGGCTTGTCTAGAAAATAATGTCAGTAGCGTACCTCCCACTGGCGACCAAATCACTTGGATCGGCGATTCTTATTCGGTGGGCGCCCACGCCATTATTGAAGAAAAATTCCCGGGTATTTCCTTCGGGGACGGAATCGAAAACGCTAACTCATACATTCAATCCAATAAGGGCGTTGGGGATAGATATGGTGGCGGTGAAGCTAATCCGCCCGCTTTGACTATTTTAAAACGCCTGGCTGATGCCGGCGAAATCAAGCCTTACCTCGTGATGGCGGTAGGCACTAACGCCGGTTGGGACGGAGAAGAAGTAGACGAATTTAACAATATCATGGCCGCCTATCCCGACACTAAAGTGGTTTTTGTTACAGCTAAGGCCAAGGCTCATTTAATGTCTGATGACAACGGGACCAATCAACGCCTGCGAGCTCTAACCAATAAATACGATAATTATTATTTGGCGGATTGGGCGGTAGCTTATGACGATGCGTATTTTGCGAACAATAGTACCCACCCAGATGCCAATGGCGGCTACGAAAAATGGGTGGAAGTGATTTACGAAGCGATGCCGAAATCAACGACCACTAGCGGCAGTCTATCTGGCACGGGGAATTTTGCTAAAATCCTTTCAGCAAAAAACGCCGATAAAAGTTTCTTTAACGGTAGCGGCGATGTGCCTAGTGCCCAGTGGTCCGATACGGATACTGAATCGATGAAACAATTACTCGAGACTTACGGCGATCTAGCTTACCAAACCGGCGAAGCAGTGGGTGCACCGTGGGTGGCAATCTTAGTTCAAATGCGTTACGAAGATCCGCTTTCGGCCTGTGGCCGTAATAACTTCTGGGGAAATGGCTGTCCTTCGGGTACCGGAGTGGGCGGCGCCTCTAAGCAAGGAAACAACTTAGGCGAAGGTTTCTCGATGTACGCCGATACTTTGACCAATGGTTATCACGACCAAGCGTTAGGCGTAGCGGACCCGAAAACTTATCTCGAAAAAATCGGCCCAACTTGGGTACAAGGCAATCCTAATGGTCCAGGTTACGGCTCGATCGAGGCCATGAAAAAATCTGTAGATGCACTTGAAGCCTACATTAATTCATCGGAAGGCCAAGCCATCGTCAAGCAATTTGGCAATTATCACGGATCTTTAAATAGCATCTGTGACTGCGGTAGTATTGTAAAATCCGGGGGCAAATGGGAGAACGGCTGGCTAGTAGACGATTCGATTCAAGGGATTAAACAACAAGACGTGAATGCGGCCCAAGATCTAGATGAGCCGGCAAACAACGTGGGAAGCTATATCACTGAAGATGGCAAGCCAAACAAAATTTTATTGCACACCACAGAGGGGGTCACCAATGGCTATGACGCTTATCCGGCGGGCAATAAACACCCAGCTCATTTCATTGTCGATCTGAAGAAAAAAGAAGGCTATCAGAATTTCTCCATTAATCAGCCGGCATTAGCGATCAAAGATTACGACGCGGCAGGACCAGTGCAAATTGAAATTGTCGGATTTTCCAATCCTGGCAGTAACGGCTATACCGCCGAATATGACGTAAGAAACTTTACCGATGAAGATTGGGATTATCTAGTTACTTTGCTGAGAGCTATTTCTGAACAAACTGGCATTCCGCTAACTTCCAAAGTGAATTGGGGGCCACATACCGCTAGAATGAGTGCCCAAGAATTCATCGACTACGAAGGTATTTTAGGCCACATGCATGCACCGGCCAACGATCATAACGACCCGGGCGATATTTGGCAATACGTAGAGGCCGCAATTGATCGAAGCGGTGGCTATAATGAGTCCTGTACGGCCGGCGGCAACGGCGATGTAAACGCTACAGCGATTAAACTAGCTTGGCCGGCTAGCGAATATGGCAAACACAGCTGGAGCGATCCTAACCCAGCTTATGCTCAGGCCTTGATTGATACCGGCGTCAACCATTTGGGCGATGCCTGTTCGATGGCGGGTGGCAGCTGTGACGCTTTCGTCACTACGGTGATGCGTTATTCGGGTGCAGATCCAGATTTCTATTGCTGCGGAATTACTGGTGGAACTACCCTCAATTACATTGTGAGTTCCGGTAAATATACCGAAGTAAAGAACGGCTTAGGCAATCTACAACCGGGCGATATCCGGATCGGCCCGAACCATATTGAACTATACGTAGAAATTAACGGTGAACCTTATATTGCGGCAGCTTCACACTGTGAACGCTCCGGCGATATTGGCAATTATTACGATAACGATTTTAAGGTGTATAGGATTAAATAATGAAGAATCAAAGAATAGTTTTAATCAGTTTGGCCGCGGGGATTATAATCGTAATCCTAGTGGCCCTACTAGGCGTATTGCTAGCCAAGAAGCCACTAAATCTTGAGAATTTAGACCAAGTAGACAGCGGGCTGACCAGCAGCGAAGTGACGGATCTGGAGAAATATATCTGGGAGAGTTTGCAGCGCACCCAAGGCTTTAGCGATAACCAGGTGGAGATTGTGGCTTTAATCAGACCGAGCTCGTTTAGTAAAGTGACTAATGATAATATCACCAATTATAATTTCCTTATAGACATTGACGAATTTAAGGCTACCTACTTAGTGTCCTTTGCTTTGATGGGAAATAAAGGCTTTTACGAATCGCCGATGATAGATTGCCCAACCCCAGAACTAATGAAATACCCAGAGACTTACTGCAAAGGTGAAAAGACTTCCACCACTACTGTAACGATTGGACGAAGTTTGCCCTATTATTTCAATTTGTCAAGTGGGGAATTGGTAACGGTCACGCTAGGCAAAACCGAAGCCAATGAAGAAGTTCTGAATGTCAGAGTCAGCTCCTGCGGAAATGAGACAATTGTCGCAGAAACCAGAGAGAAAGTAAACGCCTGGATTGAATCTTTGGGCTATGAGCCGAGTAATTATAATATAGAGATATTGGAGTTTTGTGATGGTGCAGGGAACTAACAACGTAGATTATTTTTACCAAAAATTAGCCTTAATCTGCATCGGCGGATTAGTACTAGCAATGACGATATTCCTAGGTCTAGTGCCCTTGATTAGTCATCTAAACAAACCGGCTTATCTGGATATTCTAGTACCGATCGGCACAACAGTAAAAATCAATGGCCAAGAGTATAACAGCGCCGTATATGAGTTTGAGCCGGGCGACTATCAGGCCACAGTAACTCTAGGGAATCTAGAGCCTAAAACTTACGATCTGAAATTGAATAAGAACGAAACCACGGGATTATATTTGACCTGGTCGGAGAACGGCGGCTGGAAGCAACTAACTGCGGAGGAGCTAGCCCACAAGCATGAGATTAAGAAAATCTTACCGCTGTATTTGTCGATCTGCGGAACACCAGCTAAGCGAACTAATTGCGATGCAATCTCTATCAATTATGACCGAGTACCGGAATGCAAAGGCCAAGAATGCATCGTGATTGATGGTCGCCGAGCAGAGTTGACCGACGAAGCCTTAACCGCCATACGCGATAAGCTTTCCGAGAACGGCTATAATCTTGATGATTATCAATATGTCTACGTCCAAAACGAGAATAGATAAAATCCCCGAGAAATGTGGTACAATTAGAACATGGGAAACATAATTTTAACCGGAGATCGTCCTACAGGTCGTTTACACATCGGCCATTATGTTGGTAGCTTAAAAGAACGAGTAGCTCTGCAAAACAAAGGCGATTACGATACTTTTTACGTAATGATTGCCGATGCGCAGGCTCTAACGGATAACGCCGAGAATCCTGAAAAGGTTCGCAATAGCGTGATTGAAGTGATGCTAGACTACTTAGCGGTAGGATTAGATCCCGCGAAAGTGACTTTCTTTATCCAGTCCAGTGTAAAAGCTTTGCCGGAATTAACAGCTTACTATATGAATTTCGTGCCTTACAGCCGTGTAGTCAGAAATCCAACCGTTAAAAGCGAAATCAAAACCAAGGATTTT
The DNA here is from genome assembly GCA_024697865.1 of Candidatus Saccharimonadota bacterium. Taxonomy (GTDB): domain Bacteria; phylum Patescibacteriota; class Saccharimonadia; order Saccharimonadales; family Saccharimonadaceae; genus Nanosyncoccus. Next base: position 20,414 of record JAILSC010000016.1, read on the forward strand.
GGCCGATCAGTGCCAATTGGATTCATCAACTACCCGGTCAGCCAAGCGGCAGACATCACCGCTTTTAAGGCCAATTTAGTGCCGGTAGGCGAAGATCAAGAACCGATGTTAGAACAAACACGCGAAATCGTGCGCACTTTTAATCGAATCTACAAAGCCGAAGTTTTGAAAGAATGCAAGGCGATTTTACCAGATAATAAAGCTTGCCTGCGGCTACCAGGGACCGACGGCAACGAAAAAATGAGCAAATCTATCGGTAACTGTATTTATTTAGCCGATGATGCCGCTACAATCAAGAAAAAAGTTAATAGCATCGTCACCTTCCCGCGTGAGATTGAAGCTCCGGGGATTCTAGACGGCAATGTATTATTTATCTACCTAGACGCTTTCTGCGTCGATGATGATTTTAAGAAATTCTATCCGGAATTTGAGAATCTAGCCGCCCTGAAAGAGGCTTACGCTAAGGGTGGAATTGGTGACGGCCGAATTAAGCAGTTCTTGTTCGAAGTATTAGACGCGGAGCTCGAGCCCATTCGTGAACGCCGCGCAGAACTAGCTAAGAATCCAGAAAAACTAATGGAAATCCTAAAAGAAGGTACCAAAAAAGCCAACTTGGCGGCTGATCAGACGTTGACCGAGGTCAAGCAGGCCATGGGTATTAACTACTTCGGTGCTTAAATTTCATTCTAGAGGTTGCAGTTTTGAGCAATCTGTGATATAATTGTTTGAATATTAATTAACACAAGGGAAAGATATGAGTCGTATCGGAAAACAACCCATCGAAATTCCGACGGGAGTGACAATTACGGTCGGCGACAGCGAAATTACTGTTGCGGGCCCGAAGGGTCAACTCGTCGTCCCAGTGCAACCTAAAACTAAGGTTACAATCGATGGTAACGAGGCTAAAGTCACCCGTGAGGATGACGAGCCAAAATCTCGAGCTTGGCACGGCTTACAACGCGCGCTTTTAAACAACGCCGTTGTAGGAGTAACCAAGGGTTACGAGAAGAAACTAGAAATTAACGGAGTAGGTTATCGCCTTTCTGGCGGTGGCCAAGACATCGAAATGGCACTTGGTTTTTCACACCCAGTGAAATATCATGCTCCAGAAGGTGTCCAGCTCACCACCAACAAGATGGAGATCACTGTTTCAGGGATCGACAAGCAAAAAGTTGGCCAGGTAGCGGCTGAAATCCGCAGCCTCAAGAAGCCAGAACCTTACAAGGGCAAAGGCATTAAGTATGCTGACGAAGTAATCCTTCGCAAAGCAGGAAAGGCGGGTAAATAATCATGAATAAGATCTTTAGAGCCAAAAGAACTCGGGCCAAAATTCATGGCACCGCCGAGCAACCACGATTAAGTGTGTTTGTTTCGAACAAGCACATCGTGGCGCAAGTAATTGACGATGACAAGGGCGTAACTATCGCCTACGCTACTACCGTCGGTAGCAAATTGACCGGGACTATGACTGAAAAAGCCACCGCGATTGGTACTGAAATTGCCAAAGCCGCCAAAGCTAAAAAGGTCAAAAAAGTAGTCTTCGACCGGGGAGCTAAACTATACGCAGGGCGACTCAGCGCATTGGCTGATGCAGCTCGCAAAGAAGGATTGGAGTTTTAATTATGGCAGAAACTGAGAAAAAAGCCCCACGAGTAATCAACAAGTCCGGTACTTTGAAGATGGAGGACAAGGTAGCTGCCACTAAGCAGACCAAGGATATCGCTGGTCGCAAAATGGAGCGCCGCAACCGCCGCGATCGTAACCGGGCTAATGCAGGGCCAAAAGAATTTGACGAAATCACCATCGCGGTAGATCGCGTATCTAGAACCGTAGCCGGTGGTCGCCGTATGCGATTCAAGGCTTTGGTAGCCATTGGCAACCACAAGAACAAAATCGGTGTTGGTGTAGCTAAAGGCAACGACGTAACTACAGCTGTAGCCAAGGCTACTTCTAAAGCTAAGAAGTCAATGATTACCTTTAATATGGATGGCGAAACTATTTGTCACGAAACCCGCACTAAGGTCACTGGCGCAGATGTACTGATGAAGCCAGCTGCTCCTGGTACTGGAATTATCGCTGGTGGCACCGTCCGTTCAATCATGGGCCTAACTGGCGTGAAGAACTTGATTTCTAAATCGCTAGGTTCTACCAACAAGGTAAATATTGCTTACGCAGTGATCGAAGGTTTGCGTCAACAGACTCCACGTCAGGAGTGGACCACGACGATCAACCGTAAATCTACCGCTAAGAAATCCGCCAAGAAGGAGGACAAGTAATGAAATACAATGATTTAGTAGTAGAGAAGAATAAGCGCCCAAGTCGCGCTGGTCGCGGTATCGCCGCTGGCCAGGGTAAGACCGCCGGCCGTGGGACCAAGGGTCAGAAATCCCGTACTGGTCACCGCAAAATGCCAGCTGGGTTCATGGGTGGCCAACGAGCTTTGATGCAGGCCATTCCAAAATTGAAAGGCTTTAAGTCAATTCATCCTAAGGCTGAAGTAGTCTACACTGATCGCTTGAATGAACTTTCGGGCAAAGTTGACAACTACAAATTAGCTGAAGCTTCAATGATTTCTTCGCCTTTCGTTAAGGTAAAAGTCATCACGCGCGGTGAAATCACCAAGAAGATTGACCTAGAGACTCAATTTGCTTCCAAATCTGCAGTTGAAGCAATCAAGAAGGCTGGAGGCTCTTTTAAGCAGGTAGCTATCTTACAAAGACCAAAAACTGAAAAAGCTAAAAAATAATTAGCTCTAAAAAAGTAGCCCCGCGGGGGCTACTTTTTATTGGCACCGGTTTATTTCTTCTTTAAGAATTTCTTGTCGTATTTAGAGCTGCCAAAGCCAAGAATTAGCCAGAAGATTGGCTGCAAGAGTAGTAGACCAACGAAATATCCGCCGCCGTGGCCAAAGGCTTTAGAGGTACGCCAAGCGAAGACAACGCCAACATAAATACTTACCGCGCAAGTCACAATCGTAGCAATCAGAGTCATTGGATGAGCACCATAGTCAAAGCTGTTGAGTTGAGCTTCAGTCATGGTGTATGGGTTATAGCCATCTACGGCAAACATGATACTAGCACAGATAGTGATAGCCAACAGCCACCAGAACCAGTTTTTCATGCCAACGATTTTGTACATGATGTAATAGTTGTAAATGGGAATCAAGCACTTCCAGCCTGGTTCACCAGCCTTTTTAAAGATTTTCCAAGTGGCAATCACGGTGATAATGTAGAACACGACTACAAAAGCAACCGTCATCCCCACTAAAGCCCCAGCTGCACCACCGGCTACTGCTGCTTGGGAAGGGGTTAATGTATTGATAGCTTCCATTATGACTCCTTATTATTATTTATGGTTACATTGTATATAATTTTTCAGTTTAATGCAAGTTTTTTGCTATAATAGACATAAGAAAGGAGCGTGAAATGTTCAACTTAAAAGACAAAGTAGCCGTAGTGACAGGAGCGTCTTCTGGTTTAGGGCAGCAAATGGCTTTGGCGTTCGCTAAACAGGGAGCATCACTGGTAATATTAGCGCGACGCATAGAAAGATTGGAAGAATTTAAACCAAAATTACTAGAGGCAGGAGCAGAAAAAGTGCTAGCCCTAAAATGTGATGTAACTTCTACGGAGGATATCGATGCCTGCGCTAAGGCAGCTGAGGAAGAATTTGGCCGGGTAGACATCTTGCTAAACTGCGCCGGATCATCCAAGGATAAAGGCGTAGTAGATATGACTGATGAGGAATGGGATTTCACTATTGCCACTGATGAAACCAGCGTCTTTAAAATGACGCGAGCTTTCGCTAAAATTATGCAGAAAAACAAATACGGGCGAATTATCAACATCGCTTCCATGTATGGCCTGGTAGGAAATACTGAAATTCATACCGTAGCTTATCATACCTCCAAAGGTGCCGTAGTGAACTTCACTCGGGCCGTAGCAGCGGAATTGGCCTTGGATGGGATTACCTGTAATGCGATTTGCCCAGGTTATTTTGAAACCGAACTGACTAAGCCAGTGTTAGACACCGAGCAATTTCAAAAATTTGCTCATACCCATGTCCCGATGCAACGATACGGCAAACCGGGCGAATTAGACGCCGCCGCAGTATTTTTAGCCTCTGAAGAGGCCTCGTACGTGACCGGAGTGATACTACCAGTGGATGGTGGTTACACTTGTATTTAATAACAATAAAGGAGGAAGCATGAAAACTAAGTACGATGGAACTAAAACCAAAGAAAACTTAGAAAAGGCTTTTGCAGGGGAATCAAGCGCCAGAACGAAGTATGACTTCTTCGCTTCACAGGCAAAAAAGGACGGTTTTGAACAAATTGCCGCAATTTTTGCCGAGACAGCGCTGAACGAAAAAGAACACGCTAAATTATGGTTCAAGGAATTACACGGTGGCGCCGTAGAACCCACTGATCTAAATTTGCAGGCAGCTGCGGATGGAGAAAACTATGAATATACGGATATGTATGTAGAATTTGCGAAGGTGGCTAGGGAAGAAGGTTTTGACGAGTTGGCGGAAAAATTCGATCAAGTCGCGGCGATCGAGAAGACGCACGAAGAACGATATCTGAAATTGTTAGCCAATGTTAAAGATAAAAAAGTCTTCTCGCGAGACGGAGACATGATTTGGGTTTGCCGAAATTGTGGCCACATCGTGATTGGCCGGGAAGCGCCAGAGATCTGTCCGGTCTGCGCACATCCACAAGCGTATTTCGAGATTAAACCAGAAAACTACTAAAAAATGGGAGAATGTGATATAATTATCACATGCCGAGTTAGCTCAGTTGGTAGAGCAACGGTTTTGTAAACCGTAGGTCATCAGTTCGAGCCTGATACTCGGCTCCATGAGTGAAAATAAATGAGAGTACTTGTACTCTCATTTTGTTTTCCGAATGGAGCATGGGTATGCTACTGCGTACTCGGCTCCATTTTTTTGTCTATTATGTTATAATGAAGTTATGGATATATTTTTAGGTGTGACGGGGGTAATTATAGTTGTATTATTGGTTGTCGTAATTGTGCTACTAGTTCGCAAGTCTAACACGAGCGGAAAGTCGACCGAGTTTAAAGCCATGGAGGAGCGCTTGATCCGGGTGGAAGGAGAAATCAGCAAAATTAATCCGTCGATTGACCGAAATTTCCGAGAAAACCGTAAAGAAATTGCCGAGAATTTGGAGAGATTACAGACCGGTAACGAAAAGAAACTAGAGGAAATGCGCGAAACCGTAGATGAAAAGCTAAAAGCCAGCGTTGAGAAACGATTCAATGAGAGTTTCAAGTCGATTTCGACCCAGTTGACCCAAGTTTACCAGGGATTGGGCGAGATGAAAAGTCTAGCCACTGGGGTAGGCGATTTGAAAAAGGTAATGGAGGGGGTGAAAACACGAGGTATTTATGGCGAGGTGCAACTCGGGGCCATTATTGAAGATATTTTGAATAAATCTCAGTATGAAGAAAACGTGATCACTAAAAAGGGTAGTGCAGACCGAGTGGAATTCGCGATTAAAATGCCGGGGAAAGATGAAAGTTCATCAATCTATTTGCCTATCGATAGTAAATTCCCAGTAGAGAATTATTCGCGGCTAATTGCCGCTTACGATAACGGCAACAAAGCGGAAATCGAAAAACACGCCAAGGCCCTCGCCACCGACGTTAAGGAACAGGCCAAGAAGATCTCCATCAAGTATTTGGATCCACCAATGACTACGGATTTTGGAATCATGTTCGTGCCAACAGAATCTTTATATGCGGAAATCTTACGAGTACCAGGGTTATCAGACGAAATTAGGCAAAAATATCATGTCTCAATCACTAGCCCCTCAACCTTGCCGGTGGCATTAAATAGTTTACTGATGGGCTTTAGGACAGTGGCAATCGAGAAACGCTCCTCTGAAGTTTGGCAAACACTAGGGGCAGTAAAGACTCAATTCGGCAAATTCGGCGATTTATTAGAGGGAGTACAGAAAAAACTGCAAGAATCGGCCAATAAAATCGAATCAGCCAAAACCACCTCTAGAGTAATTGAGCGAAAACTTAAAAACGTAGAAGAACTACCCGAGTCAGAATCTGTTAAATTGATCGGCGAAGTTTAGGCCGACTAGAGATTTGTGCTATAATAGATAAAAATAGGAGTAAATATGGACGAAAAAGAGCTAAGAACTAGCCCTAAACAGAGGTTGTTTATTATTTTGATTGCAATATTCATGGTAGGCTCGATTATTGCTAGCTATGCAGCCATCGTAATCAGTGGTGCCCAGGGGAACGCCAGTAGTACTACTAACGAAGTAGATGAGGCTAAGGTAGCCGAATATTCTGAAACTTACAGTCAGCTAGCCGCAGAATTTTCAGCAGCAACTCAGGATGATTTCAACAAATTTATCCAGTATAAATCAAATGTGATCGCCTATAACGAGACAGCAGCTAATGCCGACGGCGTGCAAACAGAAGACTTAGTCGCCGGGACCGGGCGCGAGATCGGGGAAAATGATTCGGACTATCTAGCTTATTATGTAGGGTGGTGTGCAGATGAAAGCATATTTGATTCTTCCTATAACGATAACTCTAACCCTACAGCTTTTGCCAAGATTTTGAACGCTTCGCTAGGGATGATTGAAGGCTGGAATCTCGGGGTAGAAGGTATGAGAATAGACGGAATTCGAATAATCACCGTCCCCGGAGAGTTAGCTTATGGTGACCAGATGGAGATCTGTGGGGGGACCAACAAACCCCTGAAATTCATGATTATGCCTAAAGAGAAGAGTGGCGAATTATACGATTTATCTACAAAATTAGATGAGGCCTACATGCGCTATCAGTATGCCCTCTACGGGATAGATTACGATTCTGTAAAAGCCAATTCAGAATAGAGCAAATTATTGACATTTCATGCCGTTTGTGGTATAATTGAGGTGTAAACTAATCGGCGGGGTAAACCCGAAAGTTTCGTACCTGTTCACGAGAGCGATGTAAGGAGGGGAGAATCGTGAACGCTAACTTAGGAATTGGTTTCGACCCCTGGATGATTATAATTGCTTCAGGCATAATTGGCGTGGGCTTAGTCGTGACGTTTGCGGCTGGCTACTTGGTTGGCTCAACTAAAACTAAGCGAATGATAGAGAATCCTGTCTGGAAGAAAAAGATTTACCAGCACAAACGGATTATCCGCATGCAAGCCGCGCCCAAGCCCAAAAAGCCTAATCGCGCGGTAGGATATTATCCTGCCACCAAAGCGCGACGCGAACAAGCCAAATATCGCCGAGCCGAGAAGAGACAAATTCAAAACAGGGGCAAATAAAGCCCGACAACTGCGCTCTAAAGGCTAGCGATAAATGGACTAGGTTCAACATGACTGGATCTAGTTGACTAGTATCCGTCGTGGAGCATGTAGGGGGTGCTCCACAACCAGTCGCTTCTGGCGGCTAACGATCGTAAGAGAGGTGAGACCGATGTTCTAACCCCCGGACATAATGTCCGGGGGAATTATTTTTCGTAAGTTTACTCGACATTTTACCAAAAGTGTGATATAATAGGGGTAAGAGTTTCAGTCGGTCCGTAATTGCTGTAAACGGATTGACACCATATAATAATCTAATAAGAGGAAATTTTAATGCCAACTATTAATCAGTTGATTCGCAAGCCTCGCAAAAAGGCTGCGAAAAAATCTAAATCTCCAGCGCTAGGTTCTATTGTTAACACCTTGAAAACCAAGCGTTATGAGAAGCCAGCGCCATTGAAGCGTGGGGTATGTATTAAGGTTACAACCAAAACGCCAAAGAAGCCAAACTCCGCTATGCGGAAAGTTGCTCGTGTACGCTTGACCAACGGTCAAGAAGTTTGGGCTTACATCGGGGGCGAAGGCCACAACTTACAGGAACACGCTGTAGTACTAGTGCGTGGGGGCCGGGTACCGGATTTGCCTGGTGTGCGTTATCACATAGTTCGTGGTACGCTAGATTTGCAGGGTGTACAAGGTCGCAAACAAGGCCGTTCTAAGTACGGTGCGAAGAAGGAGGACAAGTAATGCCTAGGAAGACTACGAAATCACTTGTACGCAAAGCTAACCCTGATCGTAAATATCAGTCAGTTTTGGTGCAAAGATTAATCAACAAATCCATGCTAAATGGCAAAAAACAGGTCGCCGAGCGCGCAGTCTACACTGCAATCGAAGGTGCAGCTAAGAAGTTGGATTCTGAGAACCCAGTAGAAGTGCTAGAAAAAGCCATCGCGAATGTTTCGCCAGATTTCGAAGTGAAATCTCGTCGCGTAGGTGGGGCTAACTACCAGATTCCGTTCCCAATTTCTGGTCACCGCCAATTACACTTTGCTTTCTCATGGCTAGTACAATCAGCTCGAGCTCGCAAAGGTATGCCTTATGCTAAGCGTTTAGAGGCTGAAATCGTAGATGCCTACAATGAAACTGGGGCAGCCTTCAAGAAGAAGGAAGATTGCCACCGTATGGCTGAAGCCAACCGGGCATTTGCACACTTTGCCCGCTAAAAATTGCATTACAATTTTATTCTACTTATGCTATAATTAGCATAAGTAGATTTTTTAGGAGGTAAAAATGGTAAAGGTGGCGATTAACGGCTTCGGGAGAATTGGCCGTAATGCGTTGAAGATATTGTTGGATCGGCGAGATACGCAAGTGGTCGCGATTAATGATATCACGGACGCAGAAACGTTGGCACATTTACTTAAGCACGATTCCGCTTATGGAGCTTACGACAAAAAAGTTTCCGCGGGGAAAAACTCGTTAATTATCAATAGTCGCGAAATTCCAGTTTTTGCCGAAAAAGACCCAGCGAAATTGCCTTGGAAAAAGCTAGACGTAGACGTGGTGATCGAGTCTACTGGTTTCTTTACTAAACCCGCCGATGCTAAAGCCCACATTGAGGCGGGGGCTAAGAAAGTTGTAATTTCGGCCCCGGCCAAAGGCCCGGGCGCCAAGACAGTAGTGATTGGTGTTAATGAAGAAATTATCGAGAAAAATGACGAGATTATTTCTAACGCCTCTTGCACCACCAACTGTATTGCTCCGATTATGCGAGTTTTAGAAGATGAGTTGGGGATCGAGAAGGCGATGATGACTACGGTGCATTCTTATACCGGTTCACAAAAAATTCTAGACGCTCCCGCGAAAGATTTACGCGAGGCTCGCTCGGCTGCAGAAAATATCGTCCCGACCTCCACTGGCGCTTCAAAGGCTGCAGCTTTGACCATTCCAAGTTTGAAGGGCAAATTCAATGGTTTGTCGGTGCGCGTGCCAACTCCCGTGGTTTCGTTATCCGATATTACCGCTGTCGTAAAACGCGATACCACGAAAGAAGAACTGACTAAAATTTTCAAAAAAGCAGCTAAAGAACCATATTATCAGGGAATTATTGGTGTGACCGAAGAAGAGCTAGTCTCTTCTGATTTCATCGGCGACCCACGTTCTTGTATCGTAGACTTACCTTTACTTGACGTGGTGGGTGGAAACATGATTAAAATAGTAGCCTGGTATGATAATGAATGGGGCTATTCTAACCGCTTGGTAGAATTGGCAGTAGATTTTGGAAAGGAGAAATAGATGGAATTGTTTGTAGGAGCAGATTATAAAGGGTTCGAAAAGAAAAAAGAGCTTTTGAAGTTTCTAGCCAAAAAGCCTGAATACGAAGTCACTGACGTAGGGGCTTACAGCTACCACGAAGGTGATGATTTCAATGACCCGGCGATTGCCGTGGCTAGGGCCGTGCGGCGCGAACATGAGGCTAAAGGAATTTTGATCTGCGATTCAGCCCACGGAGTAACAATTCAGGCTAATCGTTTCAAAGAAGTGCGAGCGGCACATTGTGAATCTGTGGAGTCGGCAAAATTGGCCCGCGAGCACGACGATGCCAACGTGTTGTGTTTGTCGGCACATTTCTTGAAAGACGAACAAATTCCCGAAATCGTGACTACGTTTCTAGAAACCAAATTTGATCCACTAGAACGCCGAGTCAGGCGCATTAATCGTTTAGACGAAAGGGAAGATTATGATTAGGCAAGTTTCGATTGTACCAGCAATTCTAACCGATAATAAACAGGATTTTCGAGCTCAAGTAGAGAAGATCAATACCTTTACTCGACGCGTGCAAATTGATGTAACTGACGGAGTATTTGCCCCTACGCAAACTTTGGACATTACTAATATTTGGTGGCCTAAAAATTGGCAGGCTGATTTACATTTGATGGCCACTAATCCGTCTCAGCATTTAGACACTATTTTAAAACTATCACCATCCCTGTGTATCTTGCATGCGGAAGTCAGTGAAGATTTAACGCCATCGCTCAACGCCCTCAAGGAGGCCGGTATTAAAACCGGCGTAGCACTTCTGCCTTCAACCTACCCCGGAAACGTGAAGTCTTATATTGATATGGTAGACCATGTATTGATTTTTGCCGGGCAACTGGGCATGCAGGGCAATCCCGCGGATCTGATGCAAATGGAAAAAATTGCCTTGGTGCGCAATATGAAGCCAGAAGTAGAAATCGGCTGGGACGGCGGAGCCAACATGACTAATGTGCGAGCCTTAGCCCACGCAGACCTTGACGTAATTAATGTAGGAGCGGCAATCTCGCAAGCCGAAAATCCGGCAGCAGCCTTCCAAGAATTAGTAGCTGAAATTGATAAAAACGGGGTCGTATTATAATGGCGCGAGTAGTGTCTTTAGGTTCGGCCTTGCAAGACGTCTATATGATAGACCACGATGATTTAGCACCGACCGAAATTGGTGGAGAAGCGATTTTTGGCAAAGTCCTAGTAGGCGGTAAGGTCGATATTGACCGGATCTCTTACGAAGTCGGTGGCGGAGGTGTAAATTCCGCAATTACTTTTGCACGCCATGGACATGAAGTGATATTGATGGCTAATATCGCTCGAGATTCGGCCGGATCGGCAGTAACTAGAATATTGGCACGGGAAGGGATCGACGATAGCTATCTGGGATTTTTAGAACGAAAAACCACTGGCACTTCTGTAGTACTACTAGATAGTAAAAGTGGGGAACGTACAATTTTAACTTGCAGAGGGGCTTCGGAACAATTTGGAAATTTTGCCGAATCAGACTTAGATTTAATCCAGCCAGATTGGCTGTATGTAACGACACTGCGCGGAGACATGGAGACCTTAGAGAGATTCTTCAAGAAAGCTGCAAGTATGGGAGTGCGAATCATGTTTAATCCCGGAGTGCGAGAGTTAGAGCAAGTCAAACACTTGACAAAGTTGCTAAGATATGTTGATGTATTAAACGTCAATAAACACGAAGCCGCCCAAATTGTCCCCGGCGCAACCTTGACGGAACTATTATACCGTTTGCAAAATTATGTAGATACGGTGATTATCACTGATGGCCCAATGGGCGGAATCGCCAGTAACGGCAAAGAAATTTATCGTTTCGGGATCTACGAAGATAAAAAGGTGCGCGATGCCACTGGGGCGGGAGATGCGTTCGGCTCGGGCTTTTTAGCCGCTTTGGCTGCTGGAAAATCCTTCAGGAGCGCGCTAATCTTTGCTTCAGCGAACTCTACCGCCGTAGTTTCGAAATTAGGCGCTAACCGAGGGATTCTCAGTGGTTCGGAAAAATTGCACCCTATGCCAATTCAGAAAATATAAAAAATAAGGAGAAATATGTTACCAAGTCAGGAAGAATTGTTGAAAAAGTTGTCAATTGAAGATTTAGAGCGAGCTAATGCCTACGCTAAAGATTTAATCAGCGGATTAAGGGTAGTTCGGTCATTTCCGCAAGGAGTAACGGTTTTTGGTTCAGCCAGATTGCCGCAAGACAGTAAGTATTGTAAAATGGCGTTTGAGCTAGGACACCGCTTAGCCGAAAATGGACATGCCGTGATCACCGGCGGTGGTCCTGGAATTATGGAAGCAGCTAATCATGGCGCCTACGAAATTGGCGGTCGCTCTATCGGGCTGAATATTACTCTAGCTCACGAACAAGAGCCAAATCCTTACCTCACGGATTGCTTGACTTTTGAATATTTCTTTGCCCGGAAAGTATCTCTGGCGATGTCGGCAAAAGTGTTTGTATTTTTCCCAGGCGGATTTGGAACTATGGACGAAATCGGTGAAATTCTATGCTTGATGCAGGAAAACAAAATGCCACATATGCCGGTATTTTTAATGGGGTCCGATTACTGGAAAGGCTTTGATAAAATGATCGGTAAAATGATCGCTTTGAAACTAATCAGCGCTAAAGATGTGGGGATCTTCAAAATTACGGATGATGTTTCGGAAGTAGTAAAGGCGGCCAATAAAATTGGACATCCAAAGGTCTCCGAGAATTTCTACGATGGATTTAAAGAAGCTAGTGCGCTAGCAAAATAAATTTAATTATTAAAAATGCAACGAACAGAGCCACCGTCTCTGTGGTCATCACCAGCCCCCGTAGTGTAAATATACTGCTCTGTCATTGCCAAAAAGAAAGAATGAGTGCGATCAATGACGGTGGGTGACCAATACAAGCCATATTCACCCCCGTTACAAAATATAGAATTATTATAATATCCGGCTAAAGCAAAGTTTGGGACGGTACCCTCTTTGACATTCCTGTAGATAGTTGCTCCGTCTGGAATAGTGTCAGCATTAGCATAATTAAGACCACCATTCATGCCATACGCATACATCAGACTATAAAACTCAGATTCCTGAAGACTCACCGACGAAAAAGTTTTAGGAATTTTCCAACCTTTCGGACAGACACTGTACGGAGCCCGATCGTTCATCGTCTCCATTGACAAACCTGATCCTAATGTAGCGGCGACCCAAGAATAATAAGAATAGCAAGGAGAGCTTCCTCCACAAGTAGTGCTACCGCTATTGTAGACATACGCTTTACTCGGATCATTGAAACCGTCGGCGCTAGATTCTGGTAGCTTATTTCCATCCTGAAAGCCGTTATTTAAGGGCAAAACATAACCTTCCGGAACGTCGGAAAGAGTAGATTCTATGGTCGTACCTCCAGCAAGATTAAGATTAGTCGTCATCCAATATTTGTTATCGGCCAATTTAGTTATGGGGTAGGCTTGCCCATCTCTAGCGTCATAAACGATAGCGGTACTACCTATATCAGGCAACAGCGAAGCAATGGTGGAGCTGGACAAATCCTGCATACAAATGTGACTAACACAAAAAGGAGTGGGAGCACCGATAACTGTAAAATTTATTATGTTTCTATATTCCCCGAAAGTTTGAGCGCTAGCAGCTTTAGCAGCAATCTTGAAATTCACATCATCCCCCGTTACGGCTGAAATAGTGCTAGATTCTTTCAAGGTAGCAATATTAGTTTCATCACTGTATAAGGGTAGACCGGAATAGCTGGACCAGGCTGGGCTAGCTACCGTTTGATCTGAATAACTATAACCCCATTCATTAGGGTTGAAATTACTTTTGTCCGCTATACTACTGCCATAATCTAGACTAGAAAAAGGCATAGCGGTTACAGATGAGGTATGTGCAAGATTGCGACTATCGTAGGTGGAGTTACCCACCGTACTATTCAATGTGTAACCATAGGGGTTATTACTTAATATGTTAATAGTAATAATATTACTGTCTGCAGCTGTACCTGGGATAAGATCGTTTATCACTAGATTAGGGGAGGATAGAGAGATAGTGATAGTGTCCTGAATAGTAAAGCTAACATCTACGCTATCTTGATAAGTGAGCGCAAAAATATCAGTTGAGCTGACAAAAGGAATAAAACTAAAAAACGCCATCAGGTATAGAGCATGACGCCATTTAATAATGCCTCGATGATGTCCCGTCTTCATATTTCGACTCGCTTTTACGCTCCTGCTTGCCTTCTCTTATCTTGGCGGTGCCATCTTGAAGGCGTATACAAAAATGGCACCACTAGGTACAACGGTCTACTGGACTGTTGCAGTTACTATTATAGCGGAGTTTAAATTTTGCGCAACTTTAAAACCTGAGTCTAGAATGGCTGAGCAAAGGGGAGGCGAGGGTTAGTGTCGGAAATACGGATCAGCTCGTTATATTTTGCAATGCGTTCGGACCGAGAAAGAGAACCGGTTTTGATTTGGCCGGTACCCAGCCCGACGGCAAGATGGGCAATGGAGACATCTTCGGTTTCACCGGAACGATGCGACATCACAGTCTTATAACCAGCACCTTTAGCCATGAGGACGGCGTCAATGGTTTCAGAAAGGGTGCCAATCTGATTGGGCTTAATCAGAATCGCATTGGCGGCATGCTCAGTAATGCCTTTTTGTAATAACTTGGTATTAGTGACAAATAAATCATCGCCAACTAGCTGGACGCGTGAGCCCAAGCGCTCGTTCATAATTTGCCAGTTGCCCCAGTCGCTCTCAGCCAAGCCATCCTCAATGGAAACTACTGGATAATTATCAATAATCCAAGTATACCAGTTGATCATGTCGTCAGCAGACTTCCAGTCGCCGTTAGTTTTCAGTACGTAGTGATCTTGATCGTAAAATTCACTAGCAGCAATATCCATGGCGATAGCGATATCAGCGCCGAGCTTATAGCCGGCTTTCTCGATTGCGAGCTTAATGCATTCTAACGGTTCGTTGTTACCATCGCGAACTTTAGGAGCGTAGCCGCCTTCATCGCCAACAGTGACCGGATAATCGCGCTCCTTTAAAACAGATTTTAAGGTATGAAAAACTTCCGCACCCATACGTACGGCTTCGGTGATATTGCTGGCACCTACCGGCACGACCATGTACTCCTGGAAATCAGTACTCCAATCGGCGTGGGCTCCACCATTCATCACGTTCATCATTGGCATCGGAATGGACATCTCGCTAGTAGTACCAGCAAGCTCAGCTACATGTTGGTAAAAAGGCTGACCGAGAGCCTTAGCATTGGCTTTAGCCGTAGCCAAAGAAACGGCCAAGATAGCATTGGCACCAAGATGAGACTTATCTTCGGTGCCATCTAGCTCGCGCATCATTTGGTCTATAGTACGTTGAGCAGAAGTATTACCGACTAAAACATCGGCAATCGTGGAATTAACATTCCAAATAGCTTTCGAAACACCCTTGCCGCCATAACGACTACTGTCGCCATCTCTAAGCTCTAGAGCCTCTCCCGCTCCAGTAGAAGCACCGGAAGGGACGATTGCTCGACCAAAAGCTCCGTTTTCAAGCCAAACCTCGGCCTCCACCGTAGGGTTACCTCTAGAATCTAAAACCTGCCTAGCCTTGATGTGAGAAATCATAAAATTATCCATAAATTTATTATAGCAAAAATTTTGGTTATGTGATAAAATAGACACAAGAATTATTAACGCGAGGAGTTTTTATGGAGGAGAAGCCTTTGGGCACGCCGAACCCCCTGAACCCGAACTTGGGTGAGGCACCGTTAGACGCAAACCCGTCAGAACCGATAGCAATACCGGTAGCAGTAGGATCCCCAACGAAAACTAGAATTATAAAAGTAGAAGAAGCGCCGGAAGAACCAGCAGAACTAGAAAAACCGGCGGAAGAAAAGCCAGTAGAAAATGTAGTACCGATAGTCGAAAAAGCGCCTGAAGAGCCGGAGCCTTCAGTGATCGTGATGCCCGAAGTGAAGGGGCCCGTGCCAGAACCGGAACCCATAAAACCGGAGCCCGAAACTGCGCCGGTAGAGTCAGAGCCTGCGCCAGAACCTGAGGCTAAACTGGAACCTACGCCCGTGCCGGAGCCGGAATCTACGCCGGAACCTACGCCTGTGCCGGAGCCAGAACCGACGCCGGAGCCAACGCCTACACCAGAGCCCGTACCTGCGCCAGAGCCCACACCCGCAGTGCAACCAGCAGCTACTTTGGGTATAGTCACCAACATGGACGGCTCAATTCCGGAACACGATATTACTGATCCAGCTAACCGCCCTATGGCCAAAATCGAAACCCCTAAGCCTAAAAAATCCAAATTTAAAGGCCGGAAGCGAATTGGCTTGATTATTGGTATGATTATTTCACTTTTCCTAGCAATTGGTTGCGCGGTAACAGCAACTCTGTTGATTCTCAATGCACCAAGAGGTGATTTAGTGGCGATAGCCGTAAATAAAATTGTTTCAGGCGAAGCCCCCGAGAACGTGATGATCGATGGCACGATCGAAATCACTCCAGAAAACAAAAAATCGACCGTCCCGAATTTGCAAATAACCTTTGGGACCGAGATGACGACCAAGAGCATGATTAACTCCACCATGGCCAAAATTAGCACCCAAACCAAAGATGGAGAAGAACTCTCCGTAGATGTCTCAGAGATTTATGCGGCTAACGGGAATTTCTATTTGAAAATTGATGGCCTGAAAAATCTTCTAGCTAAGACCGATTTCGCAGATCAGCTAGTGATCTCGGGCCAAACTACGGCCCAACCAGAAGTCGATTGCTATGTGACAGAAGGCTGCCCGTCGACTCCGTCCGAGAACACCACCAAAGAAACCAAGAAATTATTAACTGTACTAGGTAGCACTGTCGAAGTACTAGACGGGGAATGGATTAAAATTTCGGTGAACGATCTTAACTCGATATTGAATGCTAATTTAGACAATGACAATGAGTTTGTCTGTATGGCTAAATTAGTCAACAACATCAACATCAATAGCAACGCTCTGTCTGATTTCTATTTGAAAAATCCTTTCATCACTTCTACGGATCAAGATTTGGCTGTAGATAGTGAACGCGACACTATTCGCAAAGTGACAATTAACGACCAGAATTTCCGAGCGTTTATGGAAGCAGCGGTCAATTCCAGCGCGATGACGAATTTAGCTAGCTGCCTTCATTATGCTAGCGTAGAAAATAGTGTCAACGGATTGTCGGAGACTTTGCAGAATTTGCCTGATATTTACGCCGAGGTAGATGGCAATGACAATATTACACGGATTTACGTAGATACCAAGATTGACAAAGGCAGAGCTAAACTAGTGGCGAACTTGCGGTTCTCTTATCCAGAAAACGTCAACGTCCCAGAACCGACCGAATATAAAGATTGGTCGACTCTAATAAATGGGAAAGCAAACTAGCCTGCAGAGCAGGGTGAAAATTGACTTTTCATCAAAAGTGTGGTATAATTAAGATATGAATGAGACTTTGAAACAAAAACTAACCAAACTCCCGGTGGACCCGGGAGTTTATTTTCACAAAAACGCCGCCGGGGAGATAATCTATGTTGGCAAGGCGGCGGTATTAAAAAATCGGGTGAGGCAATATTTCCAGAATTCCGTCAAAGACACTAAAACTCAGGCCTTAGTGGCAGAAATCGCTGATACGGATTGGACTACCGTAGACACCGAGATGGATGCTTTGTTTCTAGAGTCTGAAATGATTAAGCGCTACAAACCAAAATGGAATATTTTGTTGCGGGACGATAAAACAGTCTCCTATGTGCGGATCGATATGAAATCCGAGATTCCGTATGTGTCGTTTACGCGTAATCCCGTGGACGATGGAGCCACTTATATTGGACCGTTTTACGGAAAAACTGCGGTGGAGAGAGCGCTGCGTACTTTAAGACGAATTTTTCCGTATTATATTCGGCCTTACACGGGGCGCAAAACTCTGGACACAGATTTAGGTTTGACTCCAGGAATTGAAGTAGGGCGAACTACCGTCAAAGATTATAAAAGAAATTTGCGGAAATTAATCCGCTATCTAGAAGGTGACCGAGAAAAATTGCTAAAAGACCTAGAAAAAGTGATGCAAAAAGAGGCGGCCGCCAAAAATTACGAATTGGCAGCAGAAGCTCGCGACCAATTGAAAGGATTGCAAGAATTAAGAAAGAAAATCGTATTTTCGGACAAGGAGTTTTTGGACATTTCTTCAGACCAAGCCTTAAAGCAATTGCAAGAATTATTGGAGCTAGAAAAACCGCCCCGACGAATCGAAGGATATGATATTTCGCACCAATCCGGAAGCGACACGGTGGGGAGCATGGTGGTGTTTATTAATGGCACGGCAGCGCGAAGCGAATATCGCAAGTTCAAAATTCGCACTTCCACGAATGATGATCTGAAGAGTATGCGAGAAATAATCACTAGGCGTTTGAAACATCCAGAGTGGGAATATCCAGATTTGATTATTTTAGATGGTGGCATGACTCAGGTAAAAGCCGTCCTACCGCTCTTAGAGCCGTATAATATACCCGTAATCGGGCGCGACAAGTCCGGTGACCATAGTAAGTCCGCAAAAGTGAAGTTGGTAATTCCAGGATCAGGACATCTGGAATTGTCACCAAGTTCGCATATTGCGCGCTTGATTGCTCGCGTAGACGAAGAATCGCATCGGTTTGCGGTAAACTATCACACTTTACTGAAACGGAAACACATGCTCAGATAGAGCTTTTTGTATTTTCGTTTGTTAAGGTTTTCGTCCAGCACTTTTGCCTTCCGATCTACTCTTATATTACCATAGACACAATCAAAAATCAAGCCCAAAATTGCAAAATAATCAAAAAAGTTTTCCACAACCCCAACCCTATACCATATTCAAACTATATTTATCGAAATACTCGGCCAGGCCAGCATCGAATGAGTGAATATAGCGCTCAGTAGTCGCTATAGACGAGTGGCCCAGCATTCTCTGAGCTACTGGAAGTGGCGCACCATTATTGCAAATGTTGGTGGCGAATGAATGGCGCAAGGCATGAGGATGAAACTCGTTATAACCGAGCTTAAAAAATGGCGCCGCCATGATCTCTCTCAATCTTGGTACTGATATTGGTTGGTCACAAATTCTAGGACTCTGCCAAATATATCCTTCAACGTGGTGCGCAGCAATGTAGTCATCTAACTTTTTCTTAACTTTATCTGATATGTAGGCCTCTCGGTTCTTTCGGCCCTTGCCAATAAAATCTATCCTTCTGTCGCTAATATCTCCAACTTTCAAACATCTTACTTCTGATATCCGAAATCCGCACTCAAAACATAGACTTATCAGTAGCCACTGTCTTTCGTCTGCAACGCTTAAAACTTCGTCTATTTGGTCTTTAGAATAAAACACCCTCTTAAATGGTTCTTTCTTGACCTTCTTCACCAATCTCTCGTTTAGTTTAGGGATCTCAAGCCCCCTGTCCTCATAAAAATTAACCATAGACATCAGTGCAGCCAGTCTCACGTTTATGGTCTCTGACCTGAAATTTCTGGCCGTTTGGCTAAATATCCATTGGTCTATATGATCATTAGATAAGTCTTCTAATCTATCTATGTCTACGCACCTTAAAAAGTCCTTATAGCCGTATTTACGCCCCTCTATAGTGTTTAAACTGAGTCTTTTGACGTTGAGGCAATAGTCTTGAAAGAATTTAATTTGCTGTTCAATTTTTTTCATAAAGCTCCTTATAGTTGATAGGGCGCCGGCTCCGGCTCCTGCCAAAGCAAGGAGCCGAGCGCCCGTGCTTAAAATTTCTAAAAAACTTTTTTTGCTGATCCTACTACTATATTGGTTATATTGGTTTAATGGATGTCCACATTATGCCACATCAAATGGGGGTGACCTAAAATCCCCAAAATGCCACATCAAATGGGTTTTCCACTAACTTTTACACAAGGTTTTCCACAGGTTTTTCCACAAGCTAGGCTTGACATATGAAAAACAGAGGTCTCTCCCCAATACCTCCGTTTGACCCTGTTGTAAAATATACAACAACCTAAATAAACTTATACCCAATCCATGTATGGCCGCCCCGATGCACTCTGTCTACCTTTATCAATCCCTTGTCCTCTAGTTTCTTATTATATCGCCAAATCTTCTTTCTATCTATTTTGTGGTCGTCCGAGAACACCTTTGACGGAACACGGATAAACCCCAGTTTATCCTTCTTAAAACGTTCGCTATAGTCTTGCAATATCAAATACCAATAAAACAACCCGTGATCGTCACTAAACCTAGTTAGTAGCTCCTTATCTACCGTAAGATAAAACTTACTTTTACGCACCATAAGTACCTCCTTAAGTTTAAGTGAGGCCGCCGGATAGCGAACCCTCTCGTGAATAACCACGAGAGGGCACGAAACTCCAGATTCAGATTTCATTATAGCACAGGTTCACGTTTTTGTCTAGCTAGTCTTTGTGCAGCAGGATTTCTTTCTGATTATTTCCACCGTCCGATTCCTGTGGCAGTTAGCGTTCCGTTTGCGTTGCTCGCAGAGCCAGCCCTACACAAATCAATAGCGCCCGGCTTTGTAGTTGTAGACCCAGATCCAGCAATACTAGCGACCCAATACCCATAAGCCCCACCGTCACAAGCATATGACACTACCGGCTTTTCTATAAACGGAACTGCCCAATTTCCGAACCAGCTACTGCCGAACTCGTGTTCGTAAATGCTACCCCATGCAGTAAACCCAATTCCACTAAAAGTCTTTCTAATACAACAAATCAGCGTTCCATCCGCATATTTGATAGCGTAGTTCTGGTTATCCCCAGTTGTTGTCCCCACCACCTCTACAATTGTCGTGAGATCAATTTTACCTGCTGTTACCGCTCCATCGTTTATTTTAGCAGTGGTTACTGCAGCGTCTGCAATTGAGCTTTCGGTCACTGCGTTGTCTTTTAGAGTGCCGTCTTGTTTATGAGATGCTAGAATCCCAGTTACTAAGTCGCTTAGCCAACCGATAGTGGGGTCTAGTTTGACTTTATCGCCAACTTGATTCCCAGAGTCTGCGGCCCCAGCTATTCGTGTCAGCCCAGTTATACTGTTGCCGGACACAATACCCTTCCAGTCTGTCTGAGTAGCGGTGTCTACAGTGCCGTCAGAACTCATCCTGAATGTTGAGAAATGAACTGGGGTATCAGTTGCCCAACCAGCTAGACTATTGCACGCTAAAGTTGTGCCGCCAGTAGATCGTGCTGACGCTACCAGAGCCACAGTAGGATAGCTACCGTCCATACTACTAGCTTTGTTAAAATAATCTGATATGTTTGCTGTCATATGTTATACTCCTAAATCTAGTAGATTTGCCGAATGTCCATTTTAATTGCGAGGTTGCCAGTCCAATTTTCGTTTTTGCCCTGAGATTTTATCACGTCGCCGGCGTTGAGCCAAAGCACCATTGTATTATATCCTTCTGTAAATTGGTTACCGGACCATGCTTCAGTAGACCACCCGGCCACTGATAAAATTGCGTTGCTATTTTGCATAACTCGGGCATTACTTCGGTATTGAGTAGAAGTAGCTCCACCCGCAAAAGATATATTGATTGCGTATAGTCCGCTATTGACGATTGTATACGAATCAAAGTCGGTAAATGTTCCGCCAACGCTTTTAGTAGTATTAAATGATTGTGGGGTAAATGTTTTCCCGGCTAGAGTAGTAAAATCTATTTTGCTGGCCGTTGTAGCCCCGTCATTGATTTTTGCGGTCGTCACAGCATTATCAGCGATTTTGGATGTAGAAACCGAGCCAGTAGTGATTGTGCTCTCAACTACAGCGTTGTCTTTTAAAGCTCCCGTTTGTTTGTGAGCCACTAATAAACCAGTCACAAGGTCATTTAGCCATCCAATAGTGGGGTTGAGTTCAGCCTTGTCACCAGAAGCGTTGCCGGAATCAGCAGCGCCAGCTAGTCTAGTCATTTCAGTAATAGTGTTACCAACTACTATACCCTTCCAATCTGTTTGGGTAGTATAGTCGATGTCGCCGCTGGCTGTAACCTGAAATGTTGAAAAGTGCACCGGCGTATCTGTAGCCCAACCATCTAGGTCGTCACAAGTTAGCGTTGGACCACCAGCCGATCTGGCAGCCGTAACGGTGGCCACTGGCGGATATGTTCCGCTCATGTTGCTCGCCTTATTAAAGTAGTCTGTTATATTTGCTGACATATTTACACTCCTTTCATCAGCTTAAATCTTTAATTCCTATTGGTACGTGTTCGGCTACTACCGATGATATTTTATAATCTACATTTGGCTTTACCGTGTGAATTGTATAGGTAAACCACTGGATATCTTCGTCTATTTCGATAATTTCATCCACGTACTCGTGAAGAGACTCTCCAGGCGCTCCTACGGTGCTCCAAGCTACCATTTTAGGCGACCTATTGTAAACCTGGCTCCAACCACGAGCTAAGACGTTCTGAAACGGTAAAAATGTCTGCTTGTACTTCATGATCCCGTCTTCCGTCATAGCGTCTACCTCGATAGATATTTCTCCTTTTGGTTTCAGGAAAGTAAACACAATCTGAATCAGTCTAGCCCAGTCACGACCGTCTTTAGAGAATTGCACCATTCCAGACGTCATATCTGTTTCAAAAGAGTTACCGTCGTCCGCTGTTGCAGTGGCTCGATCTAGCTCATAGATATAGCCGTCATTGCAGTACATTAGAAAATGAGTATCTCCACCGTTGTCATTATACAGAGTCATCCATTTGACGTTTAAGTACCAGCTAGTCATCCATGCACCCTTCTGATCCGGATAGTATACCCATACCCGGTTGTTCTCAGTAGAACCTACTGGTAGAGTCCAGTATATCTGGCCCTCGTAAGCAAGTCCTACAGCTTTGCTCATTGCGGAGCTTTTGAGCAGCGTTATTTGGTCCTTAATTGTTTCTGATATAGTTCTGGTAGACAAAACGTTCTGTAGTGACGGCATAGTGCCAGTAGTTTTAAATCCGTCCCTAGACGGGTAGAACAGGGAATTATTGTGTACCACTACGGCGTCCGGGCTATCTGTGCCGTCTCGCCCAGAATCTTCTGTCGGAGACCATACCACGACCGATTCACTACCATAACTTACGGTAGAATATCCAATTTGGAACCTACGACCGGAGCCGTTAGAACCTTGAGTCAATACTACTACTGTAGAATCACCCTGCCCTTTTCTAAACGGCATTACTGATATCGGTATTTCTTTCGTGCCACTAGCTACTGGTGCATAACCGCCGCCGAACCCGGACGGAGAAAAGTCAATCTCGTGGCCGTAGTCGCCACCATACCACACATAATATGGGTTGTCAGTGTCTCCTACAAGCCACACACGGCCGTTTACGACCGTTCCACGTGTTGTTTTGGGTCCAGCAGTAGAATTATATTCTGACGCTATACGGCTAATATCTACAGCCTGGGAGCCGTCATCTCGGTAGGTTGTAACAGTAGAATCTATATTTGATTGTAATAAGTACATCACGGGGTCATTCTCGCCGTCTGTGGCCGTTCCAACATAGATATTGTAGCCAGTAGCACCAGTCACAGCTGTCCACGAAACGTCTACATATTGAGTTGCCGAGTCCCACATATCTCGTGATTTTCCTATAGTCACCGAAACTGACGGGCTCGCCTTAGTTTCTCCTACAGTAGAGCTAGCAGTGATAGCATAGTGAACTGAGAAGCTCGATCCAGATAAACCGGTAGCCGTAGCAGTTGGGGCCGAAATAGGGTCGTCTACTTTAGTGAATGTAGTGATAGTCCAGCTAGATAAATTGATATAAGAGAGATTGTCATAACCATTCATGATCAGAACCCTATCGCCAACTTGCACGAAGTGCGCCGGAGCTGTCTTGCTATAAGTCTTGGTGCTTATTTTAGTCCACGCACTATCCTCGCCCTTGCAGTAGCACACGTAGCCGTCATTGCCTATTACTTGCATCGAAACTAGGTAGAATGTCTGGCTAGTGCCAGAAACTACCTTGCACTCGAACAGCTCGCCAATTATCTCGCCTAATGGTTGTGGACCATACTTGACCAATGACGGACGTGGCCGAATAACCCCATTTTGCTCTAAAACCATGTTTACTGACGATTTAAGCGCATCATCCACTATTCTACGTGAATCATAGTCAGTAACAGTCCCTACGGACCAATCTAGCACTGATTTGCGCTTAATATCGGGTGCTTTAGTGGCTTTTGGGGGATTAATCATAGTACATACCTCCACCGTTGCGGAATCCACCTCTCACCCGGCGGACTTGACCAGCACGGTTGTTTATTATCATTGCTTGCATTAGATTGTTAGCTTCTGCAATTAGGTTGCCATATTGGTTTTGTTTAACGATATCGTTCCGGATATACTCGGCAGCACACATCGTGACTAGCCACACTGGGTTATCTACGCTAACATCATCGTCTGGATCTTCTAAATCTTCTACATAAGTATAGACTGGGGCGTATAATTTACCACCATAACAAGGGTCGTCTTCTGCAAACCTAGCGTTAAACACTAGAGACTGGCCCAATTTGGCGCAATAGTTGCCAGTGGGATAGTTTTTTAAATCGTCATAAGTCACTAGCTGGAACGGCTTTTTCTCGCCTTCTTTGGTTAGGACATAGACATTGTCGCCTTTAGCCGTTGAAATATCAGCTATATCGTCGTCTAGCTCATATTCGTCATTATTATTGATATTACCAATTTGTCTTGCTCGCTCATAGCGTGAATTCCAGTGTTGACCCGGTTCATTGAGCCAAGCGTTCTGGTAGTAGTTAGCAATTCCTTTTATCTTTGACCACTTAGCGTTGCTCTGGTCAAGGATCGTGGGCTTACCAGTGGCCTTGAGCATTACAGCATTGATTAGCTCTTGTAAAGTCATCTATTTACCTCCTTTTATTTTTAATTGCTCACAAATCATGATATGCTCCCCACGAAGTATGTTGAGTCTTTAATGCTATTGTTGTGGCCGAAGAAGCGTTTGTCGTGAAAGACCCGACTGTATCGCCATTATTTGTGATGGTGATTGTTGAATTATTGACGTCAGCAGATAGAGTTCCGTCATCTGTCACCGATAAATTAGTGCCCACAATTACGCCACCCAGAGTGCTCGTAGTAGCTGGTGGCAGTGTATATGTACCATCTGCACCTTTTGGTATTCCAAAATTAAATATCGCAGCTGAGCTTGTGCCAGAGTTAGTGACAGTAGCGCTAGACCCAGATGGCAGAGTAGTTGTTGTGCCCACAGCTATGGTTGCTGCTTGGCCCGGTGTCCCGGCGTCCCCTTTAGGTAGGGTTAGGTTCAAGGTCTGGTTCGGTGAAGTACCAGTTATCGTGGCATCTGCGGTTTCTCCACCAGTGACCGTACCAATTGAAAGTGTATTTGCTGGACCAGCTGGCCCGGTTGAACCAGTTTCGCCCTTAGGCCCTTGTGGTCCGGTATCACCCTTATCACCTTTGTCTCCTTTGTCGCCCTTAGGACCACCGACCCCTACGCTAGTGACATCCATACCCGATGAAATAGACGATTCGACATTGGCTCCAGATGTGACCGTAGCTTCGATGTTAATGGCTGTTAGGTCTATTTCTTCGTTAATGCTCATTTAGAACCCCCTCAATGTTGCCGCTGGCGTTATTTTTAGCTTGCCCTCTAATAGAGTGATCCTGTCATAGTCGGCTTGTTTTAGTACGATATCATACACATATCTACCTGGAAGTATGTCCACATCGGTAGCTGTCAATTTGAATGTGATAACTCCACTTGGATCTAACACGTCCCCGGCGTTCATTGTCTTGGCGATTACGGCCGCAGAGTCAGTTGAATCGTTATCATACTTGGTTTTGGCTGTAAAATATACCGTGTCAGTCGGCTCTACTGCGGCCGCTGATTCGGCGTCTAGCACCGTCAGAGTAACAGTCTGGGTATTGCCTCTGATTATCTTTAGATTCTTTGCCATCTTTCTCCTTTCTTTATGCGGTACTCTTTTTAGTACCTTTTGTTACGGTTACCTTTTTGCCTCCCTCTGGCGTATATGATGCCAAGCTGGTTTTGTTACCACCTGATCTTGTTCTGGTCAGTTTCCGCTTAGTATCTGGAGCTTTAGGAGTAGCTGCCTTGGCTGCGTTAGTGTTCTTTGCCATTGTCTTCGCTAGACTCGATAGGGCTGATGCTTCTGCCGAGCTCATACCACTAGACCTGCTAGACTTTCTACCACCAGATTTTTTGCTGGTGGTATTGTTGATAGCGTTGTAGCGTGTCTTGTAGGTCGATGCTTGGATAATTCCAGCTTCATACATAGCCTTATTGAGTCCATTTAGCACAGCCACCGTCTGGGCTCTGGTATCGTCGTCTAAATTGTTCAGATAAGCTTGCATATCGGACTTTGTGCCGGCTAGGGAATAAGCATCTCTGTAGTTCTTGGTCCACTCTTGTGAAACTTTAAGCTTGGCCAGTTCTTTCTCCCGCTTTATCTTTTGAGCGTCATTTAGCTTGCCATTAGCGAGGTCATTTTTGTATTTAGCTTTAGCCAGCTTGTACTCGGCCGCTGCTGACTCGGCGCTGTCACCATAGATATACTTGTCCCAGTCGTCGCTAGACATTGAGTTGTACTTATTCAACACATCCTTATACTCATTAGCCAACGATTCACTAACCTTGATATTGCGCTTATTGCTTGAGTTAGTGGCGTTGCTTGAGAAGTCTCCGTCCACGCCTCCTCCACTCTCAGTGGTTTCGGGGTTGTTGCTGGCCGTGATATTGTTAGCTGCAATAAATTGCTTTCTAGCCTCGGTCTGAGCGTTGCTGCGAGCTTCGTCTAGAGCTTTGGCCTTTTCTGTATCAGACATCTCGGCGTATTGTTCTGATTGCATGACTTGGCGCATGGCCTTCAATGCCGCAGCTCCGGTGTCTTTTTGTAGTTGTAGTTTCTGGTCGTCAGTGATTTTCACGTTCGTGCCCTTGACTGATAAGGTATTGTCTTCCTTAGGTGGCGTTACCTGCAAGTCTTTATTGGCCGGATCTACTTCGTGCAGTCTCTTGACTTCATCAATCACATCGTTGGCTTCTCTAGAATTGCTGATTTTTAGAGCGTCCCACATTTGGCCTAGTGGCAAGGTCTGTTTATTCTTGATTTCTTGGCCATAAGTATCCACTTTAGCGTTCAGGGTCTGTGACAAGCCCGGGATGCCACTTACAACAGCGTCTCCAGCATCGTCTACTTGTCTTTGCATCGGGTCAGTTGCCGTAGCGGTCTGCCTTAATAAGTTTGGTACCAATCCACGTGCTAAGCTATTGGTGTAGCTTTCGCCGTATCGGTTGCTGTCGGTTATAGCTTGTAGGGCGCTGTTCAATCCTTGTACATATGATTGGTCCATGAATGTGTTTAGGGTGTCCATTATGGTACCTGATGCAATAGTTAGAGCGTCCTCACCCTTAGCTTGCCTTTGTTGTACGCCACTACCCATTGACATCAGCATTGACGCTGGTCCTAGATAGTTCAGCGAGACATATTTGTCGCCAATCTTAATGCTATTTGGCTCAATTCCTTCGGCCTTCCATCGGTTTCTCTCGTCTTGACTGTCTGGATATCCACCAGTCAGTAAACCGGCCGCTGATAGAGCATAACCTAACCCAACGAGTCCAGCTGTGCCAAGCCCAGATTTTGCCAAGTCAGTTTCAAATTGGGCTGTGGTATATCCCTTAGTACCTATCTTATTTACTATGGCCTTGACCGAGCCAAGCGGGGAATAGTCAATAGCAGTTGATAGTACCTTGCTCGGAACCTTGATAAACGGAGCTATTATTGTCTTAGTCCCTCTGAGGGCGCTCCTGATCACCTTATTATCTTGGCCTTCTATGAACTTGTCGATCCTGTTCATTATTCCGGACAGCTTGGTATCTACGTCATATACAGCTTCGTTGCCTTTTCTCATCCCGTAAGCTTGTAGTTCTGGATCAGGAGTAGCTACTCGGCTATTGATATAGTCTTCTAGCGCTTGGCCTTTCAGCCCTTGATTCACGCCCTGACGCTTGGCTTCTGTTCTTATAGCATTTTCAAATGCTGCGTAGCGGAAGGGAAGGTCTCCTGCGCTCATGGCCCTAAACACAAAGTTAGTTGGTTTAGCTACCATGTTATTAGCAATTTTATTCTTGAATTCTAGCTCACCATTTTGGCCCCATGCGTTGGTCTTGTTAGCCATAGTATCCATACCAGCCCATAAGTTGTTGCCAGTCTTTAATACTTCACCAGCGGCCTTCAAGCCTCGCTTGGTACCTTTACCACGTCCACCGGCGCTAGTTACTACTTGTCGCTCGGTCCCGGTGGCCTTAGCTCTGGCCCAGTCTAGTCCGGCAGCGATTCTATCGGCGCTAGCATTTAGAGTATTCTGGAATAGGTTAGAAACTGCGTTACCAGTGTGAGTTCTTGGCCCAGATAGTAAGCTTGCACGCCACACAGCGCCGAATATCGAGCGATTGTCCGGGCTGTTCTTGCTAACCGTATCTGTTAGTTGTGCGAATTGTCGGCCTTCTTGGTCTAGGTTCTGTCTGTAGGCTTGTGCGATTTCCATTTGTCGCTTGCGTAGAGTCTTCAAGTCTCCTTGACCATTCATAATTTGTTCTGATATAGCGGCATTCTCTTGTGCCAATGTTGCTCGCTCACCCCTAATTTTGCCAATTGCTTGCGTATTTTCAACAATTTGTTGCCTGATCTTGCCGTCTACATTACCGCCACTCTTTTTGATAGCCGTTTGAGCCATGTTAGCAATACCTTCCGGACTTCGGTTAAACATAACTGACAGGGCTTGAATTTCTTGACCTTGTTTAGTGGCGATCTCGGACATCTTGTTAATTACTTCGGTAGCACGATCATATTGACCTTTAGCGTCTAGCATTTTAGCGTATTCACCGGCCAGCACCACATCGCCGCTGTTGCGGTCTTTGTCTTTGGCATTAAAGAAGTTGTCCCGTAGATAAGTGTCTATTTCGTCTGTACTCTTAGTGCCAAGTATTTCGTTGGCTCTAGCTAGTCGCTCCTCATTGGTTACTGGGTTGTAACCCACAGGGTTATTCTTTAGCGCTCGTCGTGTCTGGTCTGAGAAGTTAGGGTTGGCGCTGGTGTTTCTGGCGAAGCTTGAGCTAGTATTGACATTTTCTCCATTCTGTGCTACAATAGGGGTGAAAGGAGAATTATCTATGTTAACCAAGTTTGAAGGTGCATTTGATAAACTACCACTATTCTTTATAGTTGACGGAACGCCAGTCAAAATAGTTGAGGAAGGGGAAGACATAGTAGGATATACTTCCACTGGTTTCCCATTCGGCATACTCAAGGCGCTCAACGAAGGCCGTGAAGTGTCCGAAGAAGAGTTTAATTCCGCAGCGTCTAACTTATTGGCCCAAGCGTAAAGCTTGTCCATCTGTTTTACTATTTTTTCAATCTCTTTGGCTTCTGCTGAATCTTTTTTAACCCTCCATTCCTCATACAGTTTATGGCCACCCAACTCAAACTTAGCCTCATACATATGTGGAGACATAATTTGAAACTCTTTCACTACCTTGTCGCCATCTCCCTTAGTAAATTTAATTGCGATATCTTTGTATCCGGCAGACCCGTCAGTATATCTATTAGTTAGATCGTTATTCCATATCTTATAGCCTCTGTCCTCAAACGATTTTAGAATCCCTGGTAACGCAGCATTAGGATCTTTAACCAGGATCATGGACCTAAGCATATCAGTTGGAGTTTTGCCATTCTTTTCCATAATCTTTTGGTTAATTCTATCTACATTATTTTTTACTGCAGTTTTGAAGAATTCCTCGTTAGGGGTGACTCCATTTTCTATAGTGATTTCCCTCACGTCATTTATAAACTGGTCACGTTGTTCTTCAGCTTGCTTGATCAGATCTTGAGCAGTGTAACCAGTATTTGTGCGTACTATGCCTGCCACAGCTTCAGGTGGTGTTACAGACAATTCTTCCACTGTTGGTACTCGCATCGAAGCGTTGACTGCACCTTCATTGGCCCCAGTCGTATCTGTTCTGGTTGGGATTGCTGGCTCTTGGGCCAGATTCTCCGGATTCACTTGGACTGGTTGTGTCTGGTCTTGAGCCACTTCTCGCTCTGACTGCATTACTTCTGGTGTATTGCCGATTTCTTCGCCGGTTCTTACTTCTACGGTTGGGTTGTCTAGCGCTCTAGAATAAGCTCGCAGCATATCAAGTCTAGACATTCCGGTCGGGTCAATATCCATAGCTCTTAGAGCTTGGGCAAGTTGAGTCTCGCTCATAACTTGGTCACTGTGTTGTTCTAGCCATGCTTCTTGTTCTATTGGCGTAAGCTCACTAAATATTCTGCCGTCTAGCTCATTTGAAGCGCTTTGAAGGGCGTTCTGCTCTTGTTCTTGGTTAGTTTGTCGTTGCTGAGTTAGGGTGGCCTCATTCGGCGTATTTTCGCCTTGTATGGCATTAGCTTGATTCTCTTGGTTTATCACTTCGTCTACGCTTTGGCCACGCCAACCAGTGTTTTCGTTCTGATTCTGCTGTGTCAGTTCGGCTAGCCTTTGTTGTGCGTAGGTATTGCCCTGTTTAGCTTGTCTGGTAAGCGTGTTGACATCCTCAGAGCTCGGTCTTAACCCCAGATTATTCTCACGGAATGGGTTAATGTTAGTCTGAGCGGCTCCACCTTGTTCTATTACATTGGCCAGCTCAGCGTCTGATAGTCTTGTAATAGTTCCGTCTGGGTTAGCCTTCACCATATCGCCATTTTGGGTAGTTTGGACCGATTCGCCAGTGTCAGTAGTTATTTCGGTGTTTTGATTGCCTCTTATAGCGTTTTTAATGTTGCCAGCACCAGAGATTGCGCCAGAAACTAGGCCGCCCGTAATACCACCGAGTGCTGCTGCTTGACCCGTACGTCCCAGAGTGCCTTCGTCCCATTTGCCTTGATCTGATAATTCTTGGGCAAGGTTTTGGCCGGCTTCCTGAGCGGCTTCTTCTGCGCCAGTTTTTAGCAATTGTTTAGCAGTATTTTTTAGTGTGCTAACTCCTAAGCCTTTCACGGCTGCTTTAGTTATAGCTGGGGTTATACCACCAGAGAACATAGAGATTGGGATTATCGCCGCATCTGCCGCTGAACCTAACCTGTTCAAAGCACCATTTTCTTTCACATTTACGGTTGCTGTGCCGTCACTGTTCTTTTCTAGCACATTCTTTGTACCATTTGGGTTACCAGCATCTTGCAATAGTCCAGGTAAGCGCATCGGCTCGCCTATGACGCTACCGGGTATATTTAATATAGCCCTTAGTATTTGTTTGCCAAAACTCTCGTCTTCGGTTTGCTCACCAAGTATAGCGTTACCTGCTGCCTGGGATAACTCATCGCCCGCCACTCCGAGTCCTTGGCCTAGTGTTATTGGCCTAGAACCGTTCCTGATTCTTTGCAGTATATCTTCATCACCCTTGACTTGGTTTTCTACCGTCTTCTCACCTAAATTATTAGAAAGTGATAGCTTGGGCTCTGATTGGCCGAGATTATTTTTAAACGCATCGTAGCTCAGCTTATTGAATGCATTGCTCGGGAGTTTAGTCTCTCCCGACCTTAGACTATTGAGCAAGCTCTTGTTCTGGTTGATTTGATTTTGATAAGTGTTAGCCAGCCTATTAGTCTCAGTTTCGTTCATTTGGCGCTGTTTTTCAATAGCATCTTGTTGGGCTTTGGGCTGTAAAGCATTGATTTTGTTGCCCAGATCTAGGCTATTTTGGATGCTAGAGGCCATTTTAGCGCCAGCTGGACTGGTGCTAGAGATAGAATTTAATAGCTGTTGCTGTTTTTGCTGTCTAGCTTGCTGTTCTTGCGCCCTTCTTGCTTCTTCTTGCTGCTTTCTAGCCGCCTCTTCTTGACGTCTGCGCTCTTCTTCTTGTCTACGTTGCTCTTCTCTTTGGCGTATTTGCTCATTTATTTGTTGAGCCTGCGCCAGAGCATTCCGCATTGGGTTTTGGTTATTATTGGCGTTGTTATTCACGCTATTGACTGAGCTTACAGCGTTTGTGTTGCTTGCCCTTGTTGGTGTGGGGTTCAGGGTCCTCAAAGAAGTGATCAAGGGCGTATTTTCGTCTTTCTTCCTCTGGATTGAGAGCCCGGACCAATTCAATAAGTTAGCCATGATTAAGCCTCCATGTTGTTACCATATGGGCTGTTGGTTTTCTTCTTGTTTAATCCTCTTAAAGCCGTCAGCAGAGGGGAAGTTCCGGCTGTTGATTCGGCCACTGCCGTCGTTAGGTTAGTATTGCCAGTGTCATAACTTGCTAGATCAGGTGAGTTATAGACTGCGGTTATACCGGTATAGTTCGGTTTACTGAACTCTCCTAGTCTATTAACTTTGTTGCGATAGTCAGCGAGACGGCTATAAGCGTCGCTGATATCGCCGCCAAAATCACCGCCGTACTGGGCACGATTGCCGAGTGCTGTGACCAAGTCGGTGAGCAAAGACTGTCCTTTTTCGTAGATTTCTTGCTTTTTCGATTTGACTTGCCCATTGTACCAGTCCTCCAATTTCTTTTTATCGTTCTCGAATTGATTTTGATAGTTGCCCCAGTCAGTGTCCAGATTAGACTGGTTCTGGGCGTAGGTTTGGCCAGCATTGTTGTACTCTTGGTTAGCTTGCTTAGTAACCATCCCTGGCGCTTCATATCGTGCTACAGAGCCTCCGCCAGCCCCCATAGCGCCTAAAATTCTTAGCAAGCCACGTAAACCGGAAGAAGCACGATTTGTGATGATATTTCGGTTAGTCTGTAGTTGCTGTTGGTTCTGCTTTGTAGAATTGTCGTATTCATTTTTATTAGCATTGTATTGAGATTGTTGCTCATTCTTGTAAGTGTCGTATTCACTTTTGACGCCAGCTAGGGCGTTGTCAATTTGCTTATCTATAGTGCCTAAATTGTCTTTGATATCTGATATTTGCCGGTCATAGATGTTTATCATATTGCGGTCGGGGGCGCTAGTACTGCCACTTCCCGTGCCAGTAGTATAGTTATATTCGTTAGTGACAGTCGGGTTATTGGCCGGCGCATTCGGATCTGCGATTTGTTTGTTAGCATCTAAGCCTTGGCGAGATGCAACATTCTGAGTGGCGTAAGTCCCTTTACCAAGGTTCATGACCCCATAACCTTCGACATTGGCCCAGATATTGCCATCGCTACCAGACCACCAACGGTAGTCTAGACCTTTTGCATCGAAAGGGTTTAAATTTGTATTTGCCATAATAAGAACTCCTAAGTTGTTATTATTCAGTAAGTCTTAGCGTTCTCGTCTTTAAAGTAACCTAAGCGGTCTTAGTTCACTGCTCGCTGCCTGTGCTTGTTTGGGCTTCCGCAACGCCTCCCGTCTTTAAGGTAGACTTCAGTGAACCTCAACAATTTCATTATAATCACCCATCCAACCACGCCGCAATGATTGACAAATATGTTATAATATGGGTATGGAAGTAGTGTTTGGAGTTATATGCATGTTGAGCGGCGCCATCATAGGTATTGGCGTGGCCATTTTAATAGGTAAAAAATGGGGCGGATCTAAAAAAATCCCCGATTGGGTACCGGAATTGATTGGAGCTATCCTCGCATTCGGTGGTCTATTTGGTGGGGCCTGGTTTGCCGACGCCTATAAGCAGTCTATAATAGACCAAACCTATCAGCAAGTGGTTGACTCTGGTTATTGTAACGATCTCAACGATTGATTTTTGTTTCAATTTTTACTATAGACTTCTCAATTTCTCCGAATCTCTTGGCATATCCGTTGTGCTCGTCTATTTTTGCTTCCTGTCGTGCCTGATTTTCTTCGATCCTACCCAAGCGATCATCAATTTTTTGTTCACGTTTAGCCTCTTTGATTTCTTGTTCCTTAGACTTTTTACTTGTTATCATGTAGTTGCCCATCACGGCAAAAATTCCAGTTATTGTTGGCGCTATGATAAAGGCTAATATGTCGCTATTCATTGTGTGTCTCCTGAAAGAAGTAGCGCCTGGCCCGATTCCCCAAGCGCTACGAAGTGTGTGTTTAAACGGCTTTTTTGGTTAATTTTTTGTGTTGCGGTATTGCGTGTGCGATTTGTTAAAGGGGTATGTTGAAAAATTATGCAAGATTTTAAAATGTCCAAACCGGGCCACCGCATATCGCTGCTACTCCGACCTGTATTCAATGGTGTCGCCAGCGAATAAGCCAACACCGTTAGTGGAAACCCAACCGTCATAGACAGTTAAAAAACGTTGAAAAGTAGTTGAATACCAATGTTGAGCGTAGTCATTCATAGCTTCGCCCCACTTTACTTCACCCGTGCAAGCTAACATAATCTTGCCGAGTGTATCGCCAGCTTGAACGTCCCAGACTTTACACTGGTCCGCTGGTTCCGGTTCCGGTGCTGGCTTAATATAGATATTTGGTCTAAATGCTCCGATAAAATCACGGGTAGATAGGTTAATGATATTGCCGGCAGCTCCACCACCGGGGCAAGGAGCACCACCTTGATTCTGACCAAGTAGAGTAAAGTATCCATTGTTATACTCACCCATTGCCATACCAATATGCCCCCATTGGCCAGTAGAATAGACTGCAATATCGCCAGCTTGAATCTGGGTAGGGTCCCAAATCATCGTAAATTGGTCGCCAGCGTTCTGTTGCCAACACCCCTCGGCAATAGTTCCTTTAGCGGCACCAGTCCCACAAGTGTAGAGCGTGTGGCCAGTGTAGTTGATGAAAAAAGCTGCCATACTGTCCCAGCACTGCGCCCCGTAATAGCCGTCCACATCTATACATTGGCCTAGCGTTTGATTGGCAAAAGCTTGCGGGCTTGAGATGTCTAGTGTCGGCACATAAGCACCTTGGCCACATTCTTCACCCTCTGGGCAGGATTTGTTGTTTACTTCGGTTACTGGCCCACCAGATTCCACAGCTTCCACTGTTGGGATTTCACCGGTTTCAATCGCTCCTTGGCCGGATTCTTCGGTTATAACTGCCGGCTCTTGCTCGTCGGCATACTCAATTACTGCTGGTCTGATCGTGATGTCTGTTTTAATTTCGGTAGACCCGTCTTGGTTGTGTATAATCACAACAGACCCAACGGCCCCGAGCGCTACAAGTAGTGCCGTAGCGATTGTAGCTATGATTTTGTTCCGTTTAAGTTTCATTTGCCTCCTTCTGGGATTATTTGTCACTTCCATAATAACCACTCATCAAGGCACGGCGCAACCAAAAGCCAGCTCAACGGCTGGCTCTTGGACTATAAAATAGATCATACATAGCAGGGCTTGGTGGGCATAGCGCCCTACTATAGTTCATATAGTAACAACCCATCCACCCATAGTGCAACACCAAAATGTCAGTTGTGTTATAATAGATGAATAGGCTAGTTCCGCATCTGCGGTTGTCCACTAGCCTATTTTTTGTTTTTCCAGCGAGCAGCTGCGGCAGCTTGTGCACGTTTTTTGCGCTCTTCCTTTGGTATATTATTGACGATATTAGCCCCCTTGCGTCTATCTTCAATCATCTTATCGTACAATAAGGCTTTTTTGTAGATATCTTCAAAATATTTCTTGTCTACTGTTATATCTGCCATTTATTTCCTTTCTGGTGTATATTTTACCCGTATAGTATTTTTTTGGCTAGTTCATATTTAGCAATTCGTCTTTTATTCAGGCCGCTAGATCTACTTGGGCTAGTATTATGGGCTAGATCGGCTTTTTTTACTGCTAGCGCCATTGGATCAGCCTTAATTCTTTGTAGATATTCCTCATAGGACATTTTTGGGGGCTTGGTGAGGATCACCACTACTTCTACTAAGTATTCTGGTATCCCCTTTTCTATAAGCTCTCCGGCCGTTGTCTCGGTGTCTTCTATTACATCGTGGAGAAGTGCAACGGTTTTCAGATCTAAATTGTCTAATTGGGCCGCTACGGCAAGCGGGTGGAGAATATATGGGTTGCCCTGTTTGTCTATCTGCCCGGAGTGGGCAGATAGAGCTATTTGCAGAGCGGTTTCGAAAACTTTGTTCATGTTCATGGTTGCGCTCCTTTTAAACTACTCTTAGTCCATAGTTATCATAAATGCCCCTATCGAAATAATCGGTCATAATGTCGCTGTGGTCGCTGTTGTATGCGTTCACCACTTGCTTACAAGCCTTAAACACTTGCTTGCCAAAGTCCGACAAAATCTCTTCTTTGTCTATATGATAGCTGCTTATGTTCACGTCACCTTTAATGCTAGCGAGCACTGCGTCCGCCGTTTCGTTTTCTATCTGTCGCTGTTCCTCGTCTGGTCTTGAGCGGTAGTCTTCCCAATAAATGCCAAACGTCGCTCCGACCCAGTTCCGGCGCCCGTGGCGCATGCTGTCAATTACTCGCCCCCTGATTTCCTCGTCTGTTGCTATAATATCGCTGTGCCTGTCTGCTTTTACCGTAATATAGAGGCTGGTGGTATAACCGCCCCGCCCTTTTCGGACAGAGATGCCTGATTTTTTCAAAGGTCGCTCGCCCTCGCATAACACTTTTTGCAGGTCTTGCCTTATTGCTTGCGTCAATTCTTTTCCATATAGATTTTGATTCTGGTTCCCAGTCCAGCCGTCATAGGGGGCTGTGCCTGTTGCTTTCACACCAAATTTTTTTAAATAAGTTGTGTTCATCTTATTGTCCTTTCGATGATTATTATTTATTACACCCCTATTTTAGCACGCTAGCGAGCATATGTCAATAGTTTTTTTGGACTTTTTTTAAAAGTTTTCCACAACCAAAAAACCACCACCTAGCTCCACGTTATCTTGAGTTCAGTGGTGGCCGAGTCATCGGTGCAACTGCGTAGCCATAGTCTATATTACTAACGGTCCACACACCGAGTTTTCTCTCAGCTGTAATTCTATTATACCACAAAAAACCGCCTCGCAGTGAGAACGGTTTTTTGTCGTCTAGATTGACGGTTGTTATTACTGTTGTACTTTCATTGTATCATATTTCTATGAATTAGGCGCTTGGAGTGGTGCCAGTGATAGAAGCAACAGCTTTCTTCTTAGCAGCTAATACAAACGTATCATAGATGAATCGGCCAGTGAGTACCGCACCGTCAACAAGCTCAGAATCCTCTCGGATATCGGTCTTGTGGATTTGGCGAGCACCAAGCACGGCTTTCTTCTGCCAGATAACGGCTAGAGTGTTAGCTGGGAAGTAGGTGGAAGGGACCTTGATCACGGCCATTCCGTCTAATTCACCAACAAAACCACGAGGAACTAGCTTGTCATTGTATCCGTTAGCATATACACCAGTAGTGATATCCTTCTTGATTTCGTTGTAGAAGGCAGGAGTGACGAACATCGCACGATCGTTGATTGGAGCCTTGGCTTCATCCAAGTAAGCGCTAGCTTTCAACACAGCTGCGTAAGCGTTGCCACTACCAGCAGTGTAAGAAACAGCTTGGTTGTTGGTTGAAGCAGCGGTCGCTGCGGTTGCGATTCGGTCGGTGTCGATTTCAGGAATTACCTGTTCGTCCATTTGAGCTCGCAATACTTGACCAGCTTTCTTAGCCAAAGCACCTTGCAAGTAGTTGCCACGATCAATAGCGATCTTGAAACACTTGTCATTTGCCAATTGGTAAGTAGCTACAGTGTCTTGCAATTCAGCGTTACCACCAAAGCGGTCGCCAGTTGCACTACGGTTGTAGTTAGAAGTTGCTACGGTTGTTGGGGTGTAAACATTGATTGTCTGAACTCCGTCGAAGTCATAATCACGGTTTACGAATTTATCAGTATAAGAGCCATGAGCGAATGCTACGTCCATTTTGCTCGAATACTTTTCTGCTAAATGTACAGTCATTTTTCTGCATTCCTTTCTTTTGGGTTAGTTGATGAAGCAACTAATCACCTAAGAAACCAGCAAGGAATTCGTCGTCCTCTTCTTTTCGGGACGGGGCTTTAGTAGAGCTGCCAACATCTGCGTTATTTAGCATATCAAGCGCAGCCTTACGGCCAGAAGTCTTACCACCAGCTTTGCCGGACGCTTCAGCTTTGGCTATCGTAGAATACAGCTTATATGGCGAAACTCGTGAACCAATTACTTGGCCAGTCTTTTCGTCGGTTATGAGCGAATTCTTCATCAGCTCGTCGGCTGCCATAGTCAATTCGGCATTGTATTGGTCAGATTCTGGATCGAAAATCGGGAAGTCTCTCACTACTTGGTTGGCTTCACTCGATATTCTAGTAACATTGTCGGCCACTCGCTCTACGTATTCTGCGAACTCTCTTTGTTGTTCCATGGCGTCTAGACGCTGGCTCAAGCGAAGGTTCTCAGCTTCTGCTCGGGTATAATAGTCCCCAGTTTGTGGGTTTATTTGCCCGATTAGAGATTCTACCGTCGGGATATCCTGGGCCGTCTTCAAGTCATACTTCTTTCGGCTCAGCTCGGCGATTTCGTCTCGTAGAGCATTGCGCTCTGCTACCTTGTCTCTGATTTCTGTGTTAAGTTGCTGTTTTCGTGCATCTGCACGGCTTGACGTTTCTTCTGACTCAGTAGATTCAGATTTCTCTTCCTTCTGAGCTTTTGGCTCCTCTTTAGGTTGAGATTCCTTTTCAGGAACTTCCTTTTCGGAAGTATCTGTCTCGCCCGTAAACCCGAGAACGAACTCATCGCCATCAGAATTGTCGGTGCCGGTATTGGTTTCTACGGTTGGCGCTTCCGTTGTAGTGGTTTCGGCTTCCACTGGTCCTTTTACGCCGGCGGCTTCTTCTGCCATAATTTATCTCCTTTTACTTTTTACGACTGTTAGGCGTCGATTCCTTTGGGGCGAGATAGCCCCTGTTGTGCTCCCCACGAAGGGATAAAGAGGAGCACGACAGGAATTACCTCATAGTTTCTTGGCATCGAACATTTTGACCTTATTTTTAATAACACTTAGCTCACGTCTTAGGACTGTACATACTTCCTTATTGACGGCCACTTCTCGCATAAACTCTTCAGGATTACTCGAGTTTTTGATTGAGTCAATTTTCTCTAGCTTTTCGATATCCTTCTCTAGGCGCTCCATGACGGCCGTGATTAGCGGCCGTTCATGTTCGTAAGCGTTCTTGTCTTGCTGGACTTTTTTGCGTTGTTTCTTAGTAGGTTTTATCAGCCTTTCAGTGCTGACTTGGTAGAAATTATCTTCCATTTACTAGCCTTTCTAGTCGTTCTACGACCTGTTCTGGTGCAGTTCCGTTCTGCACTGCGTCTATAGCCTGCACAATAACGTCGTCTGGCACGCCTCTAGCCCGCAGAAGGGCAACTACTTCCTGTACTGACGTTCCGGTAGGTTCTTGGACTTGCTCAGCCTCTACGGAACCATTATTCACGGATCCTGGCGTCATTTGCTGTTCTTGTTGCGTTTCTTCATTCATTGCCAGCTGTTCAGTATCTACAGTTAGGTCTTCTGGGTCTTCTACGCCACTATTGACGACGATTTTATTCCAACAAGCGGCCAATTTTTCTGGTGGTACAATTTGCGATAGGGAAGGGGTAGCTGCAATTTGTAACAACAGTTGCAAAGCTTCTAATTGTTCTGACT
Organism: Candidatus Saccharimonadota bacterium; assembly: GCA_024697865.1. Lineage (GTDB taxonomy): Bacteria > Patescibacteriota > Saccharimonadia > Saccharimonadales > Saccharimonadaceae > Nanosyncoccus. The sequence goes on from JAILSC010000016.1 coordinate 59,630, forward strand.
GACCATTTAATTTCGAGGTGGACGCATCAACACGGAATCTCAGAGCTGGGGTAGCCGTAGAATAGTCAATTCTGATTTTATTATCGTCGCTGACGAACCCTTCCGGAAGTTTGCCCTCTTCCTCTAAAGCACGTAACTTGTCTGCGGTCTTTTGGTCTAGTTGTAGGATTTCTACGCCCTCACGCTCGGCAAAGTAGACGTTGATAGCGGTCTCGGCCCAATTTTCAAAGAATGACTCGAAGTTCTTGCGGATGTAGTTGTCTTCTGCCGACATAATCTCTTTTTGCTGTTTCAGAGCAGTCGGGGTCTTACCAAAGCCAGGATTGCCTACTTCAGCGCTAACTGTAGTATCACCACCGGTGTTGAATAGGGAATAAAGCTGGGTTTTGTTTAATGCATAAATATCCGGATAGTTGGCTATAGCCGAAGTATCTACTGATAGCGGCACAATCTTGTTATTAGCGTCGCTACCCATTTCAATTAGTCCATTCGCTTCATAGATAGCTTGGGTAGTATCTACGTTGCCGTATACCATAACTGGTGGTGCTAGTCCTAGAGCTCGGTTGAACTTGTAAGCTCTCATATCGGCGTCAATCATGTTCTGCATACCACCAACGATTTCAATAATTGAACGGCCAAATGGATTAGAGCCGTCTACGTCAGAGTAGAAGTAGTCTACTGGTGGTAAGCCACGTGGATCTTTATTTTTCTTGCGTCGGACGATAGTGCCGTCACTGCCTTCACTAGCTGGGCACCCAGTAAAGAAGATCGCCCCTACCCCCTTCTGGAAACCAATTACTACCTCAATACCGGTGGTGTTGATACCAAGTCTCTCTTCTTCTCGGGTCTTGGCCTGGTGATCTTTTGAAGTTATCTGGGTCTTGACTTCTTTGAGCGCTGCGACATCCCAAGTTGATTCATATTTCTCGCCGTTCTTCTTAGCTTCTTTGGCCATTGCCTTGTCGGCCTCTAGAATCTGGTCAATAGTCTCTGGTTGCCACCATGAACGCATAAAGAAGTAATCACAATCATAGAAGGACTTTTTGCCGGGTTGGAAGAATATGTCACCCCAGTAAACTAGGGTAGCATCGGTGGTGAACTCGTTGCCATGTTTCAAAAATGGGGTGTATACAGCCTGACCTCCAACTATTTGGCCATTTTCAACAGTTGACCAGAATTTCTGGATCAAGTCATAGTCAGCGTTAGCGTACGGTATAATTTTGTTTAATAAAATGAACTCTGCTATGATTGGCAACCAGTCATTATCGTCATCTGACGTTACAATACCGGTTGGCAGTTGTTGAATAACCCGCTTCGGGGTTTTGCGTATTAGTGCTGCAGTAGTACCGTCTGAGACTCGTGCATATTCCGGCGGAGTGCCAGCTTCTGTTTCATTTCTAGCGATGCGAACATACTCGTCAAATGGTTCCGTCCATTGTTCGGTCCAGTCTACAGCTTTGTTGTATTTTTTCCAAAAGTTTGTTTCAGTAAGAAATTGATTCACTCATTCGTGCCTACTTCCCGTCGGTTTCTCGTCTTTAAAGTAAACCAAGCTTAATTTCATTATATTCCGTATTCCGCCCCAGTGTCAAGGATAGTGAACTTCTTGACAACGTACCTAGTACCCCTTTTATCGGCCGCTGGTGTTCTTTTTATCTGAAACTCGGCCTCTAACAGTCTTCCGGAACGTTGTATTCTCTCTTCTTCGTCAGCGAACTTAATATACTCGGCGTCCTGATCTGCTCGGTCACGTATTTCAATGCTCTCTTCAGTGCGCACTTTGGCCGGATAGACAAAATCGCCAGCAACAATAGAGTGGCTAGTCTCGACCAATTTACTGCCCTTTACCTCTGTTACTGACCTTTTCCCGTAGTTTATCTCTTTATCCATACACCTCCTAGTATATTTTGTTTAATGTCCCCTCGTTTTGTTTCACTCTAAGATTAGAAGAAGAAGGTGCCTGCTCTGATTGATATAATTGCCAAGCAATAGCAAGCGACATTACGGCGTCATCATGGCAGTTTGCGGCAGCTTCAGCTCTCCCACGCTTGTTAATTATAAATTTACCCAACTCATCAATAGTTGTCTTATCGTAAAGCCGAATCAGTTTATTGTCTATAGCCTGTTTTAAGTCGCCGAGCATTTGAGGACGAGTTTGTACGTTAGTATCCCATCCAATAGCGTCTGTCAATTGTTCTCCTTCAATAGTCCCAAGTTTACGACGCTGAAATATGCGATAATGGCCATTGCGGTTGAGAATTTGTAGATTAGACAGCGCCGAAACGCCGCCCATTTGCCGCTCGAAAGCTACAACAGGCTCTATACCAGTGGTACTATAAAGCCACTCTAAAGCTTCATGGATAATTGGCGTCATCTCAGCTGCAACGCATTTCTTTTCAAACACCAGCGGAACATCTATTTTCGTCTTAGACAAGAATTGGCCAAAATTAGCATCTAAGCCACCTTGGGCGCAATCTACGGCCACCACAAAGAATTCGCCACGATCTATCTCTCTATAAAGCCGAAACATACTCTGCCTCCCGAATAGGTGTTTTTATCTCCGAGTTGTAGTGTACCAACGCATCATCACGAAAATATGGATCTCCGCCTAATAAAAATGCCTCTGTGTCAGTAGTTGGGAACTCTCGCATTTCGAGTTTTGAGGTAAGCCCGTTCGTTTTTTTGAAGTGCCAGTATGCCTGATCTTTCGTCACATGGGGAATTTGCTTGTAATAGTCAGGCATTTCCCAGTTGATCGGGGCCTTTTCTTGATATGCTCCGAATAGGTGCCACGCCAGAAATCGACTTTTGAATTGTGAGCGGCCTTCTTTGCCAGCTTGGTACTCTTCGGCGAAAAAGTTATCTGCCACGTTCCCAGTAGTTTCTCTAAATATCTTACCTACACCATCAGAAACTTGTTTTTCTGCCCCCACAACCAGCTCACGTGCGTCAAGTATCTCAGTATTATTGTAGAAAGCCACCTCAGACCAGTGGATGTTTTGACGAGTACCACCACGGCCGGAAACTTTTGCCCCAGCAGTTAGACAATCGTACACGGAACCGTTTTGCCCTTCAATAATAGTGCCACCAACATCCTTCTTCAAAAACTTAGAGCGAAGTGTCGGTAGTATTTTGCGATCATTGGGGTTTTCGTAGTGTAACTGTCCCTTGCTATAAGCAACAAGTAAATACGAATCGATAAACTGGTTTACACGCTTGAATAGTTCGTCGGTATCTTTTTGGCGATACGAATAAACGGAAGAGTTGGCCAAATTTGTTACTCCAATCTCGCCAAGGATAAAGTCTACACAGAAAATAGCATCAATCAGAGAAGAAAAACCGAAACGGCGTGACTTTAAGATATTCTCTCTAATTGGCGCTAAACCTTGTCCATATTCCTTCAAAATAAGATCGTAGTAAAAACTTTGCACGTCATTCAGCTTCATCGGCACAATTTCGCCGTTGATTGTTGTGATGGTAAAATAATTTTCAATAAAGCCTTTGTAGTCGATAGTCTTACTCATCTGATACCTCACTGTCTACTACATACTCGCCGCCAAAATGCGCAGAGTCTATGCTTAAATTGAGGTTGAACCCACCATCTGTTTTGTCACGGACTTTGCCATAGGCCTCCTCTTTTATCGCTTTATATGCGGTTGGATCTCCAGTCTCTAGCACCCTGTTTATCACACTGACATCCATCGCAGTCTCAATAGTGCGTTTCCCGCCTTCAACCCCTAGTTTGTTTAATTTTTCCATAATTTCTGGGTTTTTTACGGCTAGATCCAAAATCATCAACACCTGCTCTTGTCGGTCTCTCTTTTCTCGGCGAGCTTTGCCACTTGCAATACCACCTTTTTGTGTTATTGCTCGGAGTTCGCTCGGAGTTCGCTCGGAGTTCGGCACGAGGTTCTTGGCGTTGTTTCTTGGCTTAAGATTTTGCTCATTTGCCATTATTTACCTCCGTTTATTTCGATATTATTTTGGATCTCATCATCGCTCATATCGAGCGCAGAGTCTATATTTGCCTTACATTCGCCTTCGTCCCGTCCATACAATACACATATTCGTTCGGCTGCCGATCTGACACTCTGGTTTGTAACTAGCTCGTGGTATAGCATAGCAATTGAAACCCCTACCACAAATGTCAGTAAAATGTGCATCGTCTCTTTGCCTAGCCAACGCAACCTTTTGTGGCCTTTTCTCTTGCTCCAAGCGTGTATCTCTGTATAGCTCTTAGTCATGTTCCTTCTTTGATTTTATCCGTCCATCGCCCCGAGCGGGTAGTCTTGCCTCTTTAATATAGCTCGTAACTCCAAACCGGTTAGCGTATTTATAAACGTCGAAAATGCTTTGTAAGTTTGCTCTTTTCATTTCTTTTCTAAAGTCCTCCCAGATTTTGTAGTAGCCGTTCGGTGCGCCATATCGATGGAATACTACTGTCATAGTTGGTGTCTCGACTATTACGGTGTATGCCCCACCGAATATGACCTTGCCCCAATTTAGCTTACGTTCCTTTTGTGACCCAGCTTTGAAACGTCCCACTCCATACCTCCTAGTCTACGATTCTGCAGAGCCCGGCCCTGCATAAATGTCTTGCCCGTGCTAGAGTGACGTCGAACGGTGGGGAACAACTGTGCATCAGTTCTTGTCTCTCTAGATCAAAATAATCTTTGATTGGGCGAATTGTGATTTTCTTCATTCTTGGTTTGTACCTGCTAGGATCATCGACCAGTATTTTATCCCAGCTATCGTTCGGCGGTGTATAAGTAAACTCTTGTTTTGGTTCGAATATCTTTTCGGCTACTTCGTCTACATTTCCACAGTCCCAGTCTAATATCAGCTCGGCCTGCTTAGGTATTTTGAGTTCTTTAGTCACGCTTAATGGTGTCCTAACGACTCTAACCCCATAGCCTAAAGCTTCGTTGATTGAATAGCAATAGGTTTCCATATTGTTACTTATTTGTACTAGCCAGGCGCTGTCAGCGATATATGGCCTGACGTCTACTCTTGGCTTCATTATGGCCACATTCGGAGATTCTATTTTGCTCGGCATACTGTTGGTAAATATGGCCCAAAAATAGTGGCGGCCAGTCTTTTCGCAATAACGATCCAGAGCGTCAATTAGTTTTAGTGTCCTATCTCCTCCCTTTGTTCTGTCTTCTAACCTACAAGCTGAGACAAGTCGCACCACTTTGTCTGGCTTCTCTAGAGTCAGTGGGTTGTAGCTATATTCCACTGGCTTGTCTACATTCTGCAATTCTTCCTGCTCGATTATTTTAGCCTTAGCATATTTACTGACCCCCATTATCTTTTGGATCTTAGGGTGGTCAATCGGTGGTTTATAACCCAGCTCTTGGTAGATCGCATGACACACAAAAATATATTCGTCAGCTTCTACTTGTTCTATAGCATCAACATTGAAGTTGAAAAATGCTTTTTTGGCGTAGTATTTCACGCCCAGCTCTCTTTTTACGCATCTTACATACCTTCTGAGCCTGATCAGCTGTTCATAGTCGCATTGGTCATACATTACCGTCAAGTCATATTTGTGATATTTTTTGGCTAGCTCATATAAGAATTGCTCCGTGCCACCTATGCTATTGATGAACCGGAAGTAGAATAGGTTAGAGTAGCACTCTTTTTTCATTTCCCACCTCCTAATAATTCTGGGTTTTCGTGGATGTTGCCAATAACCTCAACTTCCTCTTCGCTCCAGTCCTCAAATTCTTCGACTAGCCCGCCTTTACATTTTGCCCAGAATTTAGTGCATAGTTCACTATATCCCACCATAAATGTTGGCTTTATTCCTTTGAATTTGACTATATCCCCCTCATAGATCTCTTTGCCGTTCTTGTCTTTGAGGCCTGTGTGTTGCTCAACTACAAAAGCCTCTTGCCTTACCTCTGGAACAATAGTATTGCCAAAGTCTGAGAACACTTTTCCACGAGAACTTACATAAAAATCTCCTATGTAATTATAAGGAAACTTATAGTTGTAAGTTTTTTGGTCTTCACTCCAAACCCTAAACTTAATTTCTCTACTCATTCTTCACCTCCGAAAACAAATATCTAGGTCTTTTATCACAGGGTCAGCTAGGTTTTCAATATCTACATCAAAGTAGATTGTGTCCAAATCACGACTTATCCCTGTGAACCTAAACCCTTTATCTTTCAGCCGTTTCCAAGCTTTGAGCTTTTCCACTGCTTTCTCGGCTTCTTCTTTGGTTTCAAAGTAATTACCGATTTCTTTTCTCGCTTGATGCCATATATGACCTGGCTCTTTTGCAGTCTCTAGAAAAATTTCTCCTCTATCACCGATATACCAATACTTTTTCGGCTTTGGTTCTTCGTAATCTTCCCACTCCTCGTTCAGTTCGGCAAGGGAATTTACAACATACAATTTGTCGTCAGTTATAATGTCTATTTGGTTATCTTCAGATAATTGTTTAAGGATTTTGCCTATCTCCCCTGTTTTCTTGTTTCTGAGCTTCATTATTTGCCTCCTTTCATCTTTTTAAGAGCATCTTTTCCACGAGGCGTTTTCACGTAATTGTTTAGAGCTCCCATTAAGCCACCTTTAGACGCTCTATATAAGTGGTGTTCTCGCCACCTGTCCTCGGCTTCTTCAAATTTATCGCCAGCAACCTCTTTCAGAAGTGCTACATCCTGTAGCAAATCACTTGTGTATTCATCTGCATCTAACTCTGCTACTGCACGCATTAGTTTGGTTGCTAAAACCATAGCGTTATCTCGTGATAGCACAACCTCTCTGTCTTCGTGTTTGCCCCGCTCATCTTCTTTTACCCAGAGTTCGATACTTACATTGTGGCCATCCCCGTCTCCTTCCTCACTCCAAAGGTCTCGACGGCGGACAGTTATGGTGTCGTAAATATCAAAATCTTCTAACTTTATTTCTCGATTCCCCCAATCAAAATAGAAACATTTATCTGCGTACGCCATTATTATTCACCTCCTTTTGGCTCATCTTTTGCTTTTTCTGCTAAGTCCAAAAGTCTAACTAACATCTCCTTGTCATAGACTTTTATAAAACACTTCTCTTGTATTTCAGGGAGCAATCTTTCTACTGCATTATCCCATCGTCTTTTCAGCACATCTTCCAGAACTCTGTTATTTGACTCAAGAATGGCAATTCTGCTTTCAAGTGCGTTCAGCCTATTTACGAGTTCAAGCGTATCCATTCTGCTTAAATGCCAACTTTTCATTCTTCACCTCCTATCCCATATTTCTTAATAAACTTCTTTGCGTGTTTCTCGCATAAATATAATGGATTTTCCCAATCATCCTTTAGACTGATTCGTATTTTCCCGAGATAATGCTTAGCGACTTTTTTGCAGCCTTTGTGCGAACATTCTGGCATCATGATTCTTCACCTCCAGAATGCAACGCCTGCCAGTTCAAGCTTCCTTCACGGGGCCAGTTGTAGTGTTTTAATACAATGCCGGTGAATACTTCTTTGGGTTTTTTGTCATATAATTCATAGCTGAATGGTTGGTCTTCACCATATTTTAGGTTAGGAACCCTAGTGTCTCCTAAGAACTCTCGCCGGATGAACTTCACGGCCCCCACGTATTCTTTTTTGCTCTTTTTATCTAGATGCCAGATTGTGCCGTCATTGACTTCTAGGTCAAAATAGACTAAGTCGTTCTTGCCGTCTAGATATGGCCGAAATTGCTCGAAATCGGTTAGATAGTAGTCGTCACTCGATAGGGAAACAATGTATTCTCCCCGTGCCAGATCGAACCCTAAGTTCATGGTAGGCGCTACGCCCTTATTCTCATCCCAGCGATGGATGACTGATCCAGTTCCGTCTATCATGTTTTCACGCCACCATTTTAGGGCGATATTCCAGCTGTCGTCTGTCGATCCGTCGTCTAGTAGTACAACCTGGATATCATCGCCTAGTGGAATGCTGTTTAGCGCCCGCTCTAGCAAGTCTTCTTGGTTATACACTGGTATTATCACGCTTATTTTCACACTCATCCTATTACTCCCGTTATTACTAATATCCCCATACAGAACAGGAACCCGAGACCGAACCCAACCATGAAAATGTCGCCTTTATTACTCTTATCCATTTATACTCTCCCTCTTTCCGAATAACTTAGCAAAGAATTTTTGCTCTTGTTTATCATTTTCTTTCAAAGCTTTTTTAGCTTCTTTTTCTTCAGCCATTTCTCGTTCTTTTCTAACTCGGTAGTATAGTGTGCTCTCAGGTATTTTTAGATATTCAGCCATTTCTCGAATTGAGCAGCCATTTTTATATCCGAGCATCACTTTGTCACGGACCTCAAGCCAGCGTTCATTTTTAGCAATACTCCTACGAGATTTAGAACCGCCTTTTCGGCCAGCAATTCGTGCCGCTTCCGGATTCGATGCGAACCCCCCAGTATGTCCTTTTTGACCACCAAGTTTACCGATTCTTTCATAATAGTCTAGACCATGCTCTTTGTAGATTGTATTGCGGGCCTTTATCCCGCCAATTTTGGTACCGCTCATTTATTTGCCCTCCTCGTCCGGAACCATGTATCCCATATCATTAGCTTTCGGTGTATCGTCGGCATCTATATTCCGCACCTTTTGATAAGCGTTGTATCCTAAATCCATTGCTTCTTTGATTCGGTTATAGTCTCTACGTGATAAATCCTTCACCAAGTCCATCATTGCGTCAAATCGCTCTTCTGCGGGGTCTTCCGTGTAGAATTGTGATCCGTGGTTGGCTCTTTTAAAAAATCCCATTTTACCTCCTTTAGAATATGCTCATGCGAGCTTGTTTAAAATCTTGATATCTAGCTTCAATAGTCGGCTCTGATGCCTTAATCAGACCGTCCTGCTGAAGTTTTTGTCGAGTGCGCCGGATAGTCTCCGGGCTTGACACTCTTTGCAGGTTGTCAAAAAGCGACTCATTGTAATCCCAACCCTCGTCAATCCAAATCAACGAGATCAGGAGCTTATCATCGCTTGCTGCTTTGGGCGATTTCTTCACCCAGTCGAGGATTCTACTCCTCATGTCCTTTGTGTTGACCTTCATGTTTTACCTCCTTTAAATAGTCATCTATTAACCTCTTGGCCTGGTCAAATCCAAGCGCAAAGTCGGCCATATATCCACGATGTTGCAAATCTGATAGCATGGCCGCTTGCTCGGCTATATGCTCAGAAGACCATTCTCCATTCTTCTTCTTGAGCCTCGTACCTTCCTTTTTCAGTTCGATAAATAGACCGTGGTACCAATCTCGCCCATGTGGTTGTGGCTCAGCAACAAACATATCTGGCCAAGCTCTTCGGCCACCATTGAGCCTTTTCTGTTTTACTGCCTGGCCCATTGTCAGCTTGATCCCACTTCCAAAATCAGAGTGGAATATGACTTTTGGATACTGTAGCTTTAAGTAATCTGCGACTTGTTGTTGTATGACCGATTCTTTCATGATTGACCCCCAGTCTGCGTTGTTATCTCGAACCCGCAAGTCCTTTTTGCCGCCTCATTTAAAGCTAACGCCTCTCCTACTGTCAAATCCCTAAATAAGTCATTCATTTTTTATCTCCCTACTTTCTCCTTTATTAGCAGGTAACGAATCACCCTTTTGTCTCGTCTCAGCTTATTCTCGAACTTAGCCCGGTTTTTAAGCCCCTTGACGTTCCAGAAGTAGTAATAAGCCTCTGTTTCGTCCTCAATTGGGTAAGCTAACTGTTTCCGGCCGTCGTCTTCAAATAGCCAAATCATGTCACAATATTTTTTTAGTTCTTCGTCTATATCGCTGATAAATTTGGTCTGATCGTAGTCTACTTGCACCAGCACGGTAAGCTCGTAGAATTCGGCGTCATCTTGCTCTGTGGCGTCAATTTCGCCGTCTTCCATAGCGTCCCAGTTAGCTTGCTTGATTTTACTCATCTTCACCTCCTTTCAACTTGCCTCAGCGTTCAACTTTTTTATAAGGTTTTTGATACCTCTATCGCTACCGATACTTTTAGCAGACCACCAGCCTTTATATGGGTATATCTTTCCTGATATTTTGCCTTTTTGGAAGTATATTTCACAATAGGTATAACCAGTTATTTTACACCCTGCTTGCTTTAAGCGTTTCTCAACATGATCAAAACGAGATGGCTCTACTTTTTCCCTATGTTTTTTCGCTTGCTCTTTCATAAACCGAAAATCATCTGCTAATTCGCTCATTTTTCACCTCGTCTTCAAGTTTATTATTTAGCCTATGGTGTATGTTTTTTAAATCTTCTATTTCTACCATGCAATCATAGGCATCATACAAACACAACTCAGCATCTTTTATATATGACATTGCGCTCTCCAATGCTTCCTCTGTTGTTAAACTCATTCTTCTCCCCCTCTACTTGCTGTAATTACTGCAAGTCTGTCGCTTAATTCCGCTTGTAATTTTTCGGAGTTCAATTTCGCCTTCATTTTGTCTTTTTTGGCGATAACCTCGTCTTCATTACGAATTGGACCGAGCCCTACGTATATCTCTTTTAGCTCGTCAATATCCTTGGCTTGTTCTAATTGTTTTTTGGCAATACCAATTTCTCTGATGCTGTATCTAGACTTAGGTTTGTCTATGACTTCGGCTGCCACTGCGTCCATTTCTTCGGCTGGCGTAGTTTCGTAGCCGGCAACTTTGAGCAACCACCCGATTTTCATCCGGTAAGCTTTACCAACTGCTCTAGTCTGTGCCATACTGGCCACAGCATATTCATCAAAACCAGTCTTGCCATTCTCTTTATTGGTGCAGATAGCCACTCCATAGCCGACTTTTTTGCCTTCAGCGTCTCTAAGACTTACTTCTGCCCGATATTTGTAGTTCTTGCCGTCACTTAAGTTCTCAACATTCTCTACAATTGGGAATGTTCCAGTGAACGCTCCGGCAATTTGCCAGCCTTCTACGTTGACATAATTCTTGCCCTTAATACTGGTGAACAAGTTGTTCTGAACGATCAAGTCTTTTAGGTTCGTCGCAAAGTCCATGACGGCGCTAGGGCTAGATAAGTTGACCTGCTCAGTCTTGGTTGCAATTTCGTTAGTCTTAGCCATTTTGGACTCCTAACACTCGCTGAGCGATCCTGCGGCCTTCATTGAAGAAGTCATTTGAGACCTTTATAATGTCCGTGTGCTTGATTTCTTTGACCTCGATTTTCATTTTTTCTCCCTTCGTTAAAATTTTTCTAATGCATCTGCCCTGTCGTTGGTTCGCATTTCGTCGTTGCGCTCGTCTATTTCATGCAGACGCTCTTGGACTAATCGGTCCGTGTAGTCGTTGATAAGTTCTTGTCGTTCCATTACGCTAGCTCCTTCCTAGCCTTGACAGCTGCTAGCGCTAGAATTATGTTTTTTGTAGTTTGCATCTTTTTTCTCCCTTCGTTTTCGCTCAGCCGGCCTCGCAGTGAACCGGCCGAGCACTTAAGATTGATATTTGAGGCTTTTGGCTCTGTTATCTCCCAGCTTCTTTAATCCTTGAGCGTGAGTAGTTTCTGCCCTTTTTAATGCCTACGAGGATAAAACTTTGAACCTGGGGTTTCGTCCTCGTCTAGCACTAAAATCACCCGGCTCTATCTGGCCGGGTGTTTCCACACTTTACTGAAACGTAAGAACATGCTAAAATAGGGGTAGGAGTTATTTTATTTTATGGAAATAGGAAGTTTTCTAGAAATTATAATCTTTATCACCGCTATTTTGACTGTCTTGTTGATTTTGGTCCAAACACGTGGCGCAGCTATGGGTGCAGGGTTCGGTAGTTCAAGTGAGCTTTACACTACACGTCGCGGCCTAGAGAAGTCCCTCTTCGTTACGACCGTTATCACGTCGACTATTTTCGCGGCATCAATCTTAGGTTTATTAATAATTCCATCATAATATTATGACAAATTCATTAAAAAAGCGTGGGCAAAAAATTTTTAGAAAGTTTTCACGGGCTACTGTCGAAGCAGGAGAGAAAAGCGGAGAACGTATCCGCAAGAATTTTTTGGAACGAATTTCACACGTAAAAAATGTGCGACTTTTAGTTTTGGAATGGGGACTGCTGGTGGTAGCCTTAATTATGCTGGCATTAGCTCAGGCCTTTTGGTTTGGAGACTCCTACGCCGAAAATGTTTATACCACTGGTGGGACTTATACCGAAGCTACGATTGGCGAAGTAAACACTATGAATCCATTATTCGCTACAACTAATAGCGAAAAAGTACTAAGTAAATTAATGTTTGCGACAATCGCGACGGTTGACTATTCTGGGCACCCAGGGAATCAATTAGCGGAATCTATCACCGCTTCTGAAGATGGCAAAAAATGGACAATGAAGCTACGAGAAGGACTCAAGTGGTCGGACGGAGAACCAATCACTAATGATGATGTGATTTTTACCGCTAGCTTGATCAAAAATCCGGCCGTAAACACAATCTACGGAGCCAACCTAGCCAACGTAAAAGTTTCTGTTAATGAGGAGGGGGAAATTGTCTTCGACCTCCCGGCAGCTTATGCTGATTTCTATTCGGCACTAAATATACCAATAGTACCAAAGCATATTCTGGGCGACACCGATCCAAAGACTTTGATCGAAAATAGCTTCTCGAATTCGCCGGTGACCTCTGGGGCGTTCACTTTTAACGCGGCCCAGTCTAGCGGTTCGGCCGATGAAAAGATTTATTATTTATCCGCGAATGACTATTATTATTTAGGACGGCCATTATTAAATACTTTTGCCGTACATACTTATAAAAGCCGTGACGACATCATCAATGCGGTGAATGCTAGCTCGGTTACCGCTACAGCAGAATTATCGGGGTCCGATGTTGACCGCTTAGCCACCAACCAATTCAACGAACGAAATTCAAGCTTAAATTTCGGAGCGTTTATTTTCTTCAACTTGGGGCATAAATCCGTAGGAGACAAGGAGTTACGCAGCGCTATCCGGCAAGGTTTGAATCTCTCACGTATTCGAGAATCTGCCCCAGGGACAGAAGCACTAGATTATCCATTAATTGATTCTCAAATTAAAATTACCGAGTACCCCAATTTACCGGAATATGATTTCGATGCGGCTAAGTCCGAAGTCGCCGAGCTTAGTGGCGAGACACCGATCCATCTAGATATAGCAACGGTAAACGCCGGGTTTTTGCCCGAAGTAGCCAAAGCCATAGAAGAGGATCTAGAGAATTTAGGGTTTGAGGTAAATACCTCTGTTTACGAAGAAAGTCAGGAATTCATCAACAACGTAGTATCTAAACGGACTTATGATATTTTAATTTACGAAATCGAATTAGGTTCAGACCCAGACCTTCTGCCTTACTATCATTCTTCGCAGGCTACCAGCACGGGGCTCAACCTATCGAATTATAAGAATTTCTTAGTAGATGATTTACTACTAGGGGCCCGCGACACGATGGACTCGACTTTGCGGACCAAAAAATACGAGATGTTCCTGCAATACTGGGCAAACGATATACCAGCAATTGGTCTTTATCGGCCAAACTTAACCTATTATTACAACAAAAACGTGAGGACTTTTGACAACAACGTAAGGCTAGTGACGGCGATCGATCGCTTCTCCGACGTAACTAATTGGGCAGTTAACAAAACCACAAAAAATAAGACGCCTTAGCGTCTAGTTCGTGGTGCGCGCGACTGGACTTGAACCAGCACAGCCTGAAAGCGGCCACTACCACCTCAAGGTAGCGTGTCTACCAATTCCACCACGCGCGCTTGAACCTATCTCAATTATATCATATTATTTGGCTTTGAGGTGTTTTATTTTAGCTCAATATGGTATAATGAACTAGAACAAAGGAGGTAAATGAGACGAGGAGTCATTGTCAACACGGCGTTAGCGACCCTGATTACAGCACTAGGGTTTGGCTTTTTTGCAATTAACACTTATGCTGAGGGCGGAGAAGCGAGCGACGAAAGCAGCGAAACCACGGAAGCTCCTAAGACTAGCCTGACCTTAATGCCAGTAAGTAAAACTTTGCAGATTGCTTCTGATTCAGTCTACGATGGGACTTTAAGTGCCACCAACGACGGCAGCGAAGAAATCAAAGTAGAGGTTTATGCCGCTCCATATTCTTACGTCTATTCCGAAAGTGAAGACTTATATAAATTAGGGTTCAACAATGAAAATAACTTCACCCAAATTTCGCGTTGGATTAAAATCAAAGACGCTAACGGAGATTATGTCACTAGACCATCCTTCACTATCCCATCTGGCGAAACATTAGAAGTCGATTACCAAATCGCCACTCCTAGCAATATCCCGGCTGGCGGACAATATGCGGTAATTTTCGTGCAAACCGTATCCGGGAATGTGAACGCCAGTGGTATTCGCACAGAAGCTAGCGCCGGAATGGTAGTTTATGGTCATTCTACCGAGGGAGATATAGACACTTCGTCCGAAATTCGCGACATGACGATTGGACAGGGTACTAGATCCGAAGATGGATCCAGTACCGATAACCACATCTACGGCTCAGCCAAAGTCAAAAATACCGGAAACGTAGACTTCTTTGCGAAGGGGAAACTGAGGGTCGATCCAATCATTGGCTTTAGCGCCTACGAAACCGATGCAAGCAGCAGCACTACTTCAGTTATACCCGAGTCAGAAAGGGTCATCGCTGACGAATGGGCAGAAACCCCAGATTTTGGTATCTACAAGGTTACTTGGACGGTGACTGCTGGAGAAAAAACGGAAATTACCGAACGAGTGATATTTTTATTCAATCCAATTGCCATGATAATTACCATAATTGTCTTGACAATTTTGGTAATTACATTTATAATAGGGGTCAGGAAGCGTAAAGAACGCCGGTCTAGGCTTGCAGTTTAGGCTTGGCCTTGTGGAAAACTTTACGAAGCCAAAACAAAAATATCAAATAAAAACAGAGAGTGTAGAGTATGAAAAAAACACAAAAAAAGATTTTGGGTCTCTGTGGACTGGGTGCCGTAGTGGCCACTACGGCTTTGGCAGCAGCTCTGCCGACTAACCCAGAGGCTTTAGCCACATCAGTGGCGGTCAACTCCGTCACGGACACTATCCAGGTACGGGTAATCGGCACCGCGGTGAAGATCAACATCACCCAGCCCGACCCTACAAGCGATCTAAATATCGTTAACCCAGAACGAGAAATAGCTTTTAACTACGAGAACGCGAGCGACGTAACTTCGACACTGTACTATACAAACGTAAATGGCCACACTGAAATTATCGATGAAGAACATTTTACTCCTGACTATGAACCAGGGGTATTCTCGAAGACGTTTAATTTGAACGATTACGGTTATGGGCATTATAAACTGATAGTAGAAGGCGAAGGGGCAGGCGGCGAAACGAATAAAGATAGCGTAGTTTTTAATTACTTACCTGTAACTGGGACGGCAGCTCAAGTCGGCCAAGAAGAAAAAGTAAAAGTAGATTTGAATTATGACACGAGTAGTACTAGTCGCGTAAAAGCCATCCGACTTGATGTACTCAAGAATGGTTTGCATACAGGCAAAGTCGTCTGGGTGAACTATCCTACTACGACAACTGATATAGATTTTTCGAGAATGTTAAGTGGGGATTACACGATCACGGCCACAGCGTATGGAAAAAACAACCTGCCTCTGTTTGCCCCATTCCCGATAACAGTGAACTATCAATCACCATATACGCCAGTACCAGTACCACATACAGCTGACACCGGTGGCATGTTTAAGGACGGTAGCGTTTCGCAAACAGATTATCTAGTTACTGGATTAATGGTATTTGGAATAGTAGCGGTGGCTGGAATTGCATTCATTATGCGAAATGATAAAAAGACGCATAGCAAGAAATCTGGACGACGTAAATAAGACTAAATCTCGGGGAATCATACTCTACAAAAAATCGGGCACCAGGTAACTGCGAGGGTGCCCGATTTTTAATTATTCGGTAACGCCAAGCTCAATACGCTTGAATTGGCGGATGGTGATGTTTTCGCCGGTTTTAGCGATAGCTTCCTTAATAAACTCAGCCACAGTCTTAGAGTCGTCCAAGATATAAGGTTGATTCATCAAAACTTTATCCGAGAAGGCCTTCTTCATTTGGCCCTCCAAGATCTTTTCTTTCATATTTTCAGGACCTTTGAAGTTGGTTTCCAATTCTTTCATTTTGGCTTCACGGTCGGCCTCTGGGATATCTTCTTCGCTGACGTAAAGTGGATTCATGGAAGCAACTTGCATAGCGATTTGGTGAGCTAAGGTCTTAAACTCATCCGTTTTAGCCACGAAACTAGTTTCACAGTTAACCTCTACGATAGCGCCCAAGCGACCGTCGTGAATATAGGCATCAATTAGCCCTTCGCGGGTTTCACGATCGCCTCGTTTTTCGGCCTTAGTTAAGCCTTTTTTGCGCATAGCTTCGAGAGCCTTATCGAAGTCGCCCTCAGCTTCAACTAGAGCTTTCTTGGCATCAGTCAAGCCAACACCGGAGAGTTCTTTTAGCTTTTTGATTTGTTCGATTGTAATTTCGTTTGATTTTGCCATTTTGCCTCCTATTTTTTGCTTGATTTGATGGCCTCAACTACGTAGTCGAGGATTAGTTTGGTTGCCTTGATTGAGTCATCGTTCGCAGGGACGACGTAGTCAATTGGGGTAGGGTCGACATTGGTGTCTACCATCGCAAAAACAGGAATGTTCAAGATGTTAGCTTCTTTGATAGCATTCTTTTCTTCGTTGGCATCTACCACAAAAATTGCAGCTGGCTGCTCAGCCATATCTTTAATACCACCGTAGCGCTCGTTCAAAACATCGATCTCCTCTTGGAAGCGCTGAACTTCGAGTTTGGAATAACGATTTTCCAATTCGCCAGATTGCATACGACGTTCTAAATCTTTTAATTTTTTGATTTGGCGATTAACGGTATTAACGTTAGTCAAAGTACCACCAACCCAACGCATGGTGACATAAGGCATATCTACTGACTCAGCCGCTTCTTTAACAATGTCCTTCATCTGTTTCTTGGTTCCAACGAAAAGAACCTTTTTACCGGATTTAGTAATCTCGGCAAGTTTCGGCAAAGCTGCATCTAGAGCCTCGACGGTTTTTTCTAGGTTGATAATATGGGATTCACCGCGTTTGCTGTGAATGTATGGCGCCATTTTAGGGTGCCAACGGCTCGTCTTGTGACCAAAATGGGCACCGCTTTCCAAAAGAGCCTTCATATCGACATTTACTGCCATTTGGATTATCCTTTCTCCTTTGCTCTTGGGCATTTAAGTTTTACAGATGTAAAACCAGGAAATCTCCCAAAAACTGTTTCATTAAATTAGTATCTACTATTATCTTAGCACAAAACCCTGAAAAATGCAAGCGGCGGGACTAATTATACTCGTATTACTATTTCATTTCGCGATGACGACGTCTGAGTTCGGCTACGCGTAATCTGGCGGCTTGATGCTGGACCAGACGCTTAGCTTCCTCTAGTTCGATCTGATCAGTTACGTTTTCAGCTGCCTTAACGGCTCGTTCATAGGCGACTTTAGCTTCTTTTTCAGCGATTTCACGGTCCGATTCGGCTTCGTCGGCCAAGATTACTACTTCGTCCTGAGTGATTTTAGCTACGCCGCCGCTAACGGCCAAAAATTCCAATTTTAAATCTGGGTCATCCTTGCGACGTCTAATTGCCATGGCGCCGGGATTAAGCAAGGTAACTAGCGGCTCGTGGCCGGGCAGAACGGTGATGCGGCCAGATTTGCTAGGTAGGACTAGCTCATAAACCGGCTCACTAAGCTTCTCACCTAGGAGAGTAACTAATTTCAATTGCAAAACTTTGGGTTCCGTCATTATTTCTTACTCTTTGCCTTGTCTTTCTTATTTTTAAGCGATCCAGTCATATAGAACCATTCTTCTGGCTGGTCATCATATTTACCAGCCAAAATGTCAGTAACATCATCTACGACATCGGCAAGTTTGACATATTCACCTGGAGTACCAGTAAAGACTTCGGCCACAAACATAGGCTGCGAGAAGTAACGCTGCAAGCGACGAGCGCGATTTACGGTTTGTTTCTGCTCATCGGACAATTCTTCCATACCAAGAATCGCGATGATATCTTGCAGATCTTTGTATTCTTGCAATACCCGCTGGGCTTCACGTGCAGCATTGTAGTGTTTTTCACCTACCAACTGCGGGTCTAGAATGGTAGAGCTAGATTCCAAAGGATCTACTGCTGGGTAAATACCGATTTCGGTCAAAGCCCGTGATAATACAATAGTAGAATCTAGATGAGCGAAAGTAGTAGCTGGGGCCGGATCGGTAAGGTCGTCTGCTGGCACATAAACAGCCTGGACTGAAGTGACCGAACCCTTCTTGGTACTAGTAATACGCTCTTGCAGGGCACCCATTTCTTGTTGCAAGTTTGGCTGATAACCCACAGCGCTTGGCATCCGCCCAAGAAGCGCTGATACCTCAGAACCGGCCTGAGTAAAGCGGAAAATGTTATCAATGAATAACAGCACGTCTTTACCCTGATCGCGGAAAGATTCGGCAATGGTTAGACCAGTCAAAGCTACACGCAAACGGGCTCCAGGTGGTTCATTCATCTGCCCGAAGACTAGGGAAGTTTTATCCAATACACCGGACTCTTTCATTTCGAAATAAAGATCGTTACCTTCACGAGTACGCTCGCCTACGCCAGCGAAAACCGAGTTTCCGGAGTGGAATTTGGCAATGTTATTAATTAGCTCTTGAATCAAAACGGTCTTACCTACGCCAGCACCACCGAATAGACCTACTTTACCGCCTTTAGTAATAGGCGCAATCAGGTCGATCACCTTAATCCCGGTTTCCAATACTTCAGTTTTATTGGACTGTTCTTCTAAACTAGGGGCAGCTCGATGGATTGGCATATATTCAGCATCTTTGATTTCGTCGCCGCCGTCAATTACGTCGCCCGTAACATTAAACATGCGACCCATAGTAGCATCGCCTACCGGGACACTAATTGGACTACCAGTAGCTACTACTTCGGCATCACGCGATAAACCATCGGTGGAACTAAGAGAGATTGCTCGAATAGTAGTCTCGGATAGGTGCTGCATCACCTCGAGGACAATCTTTTCTTTACCGTTCATCACTTCTAGCGCATCATTAATCCGTGGCAATTTGCCCTTAGCAAATTCTACGTCTACTACTACGCCTACGATTTGGATGATTTTGCCGGTTTCCTTTTTCTTTGTCATATTTTCTCCTTTATTATTCTATGGCGTTTGCGCCGTTACTAATATCGCTGAGCTCGTTGGTAATCGCTGCCTGACGCTCTTTATTCATAGCCAGAGTCAAATCTTCGCTGAGTTCAGTAGCGTTATCGGTGGCATTTTTCATGGCCAACATACGAGTGGAATGTTCTGAAGCGGTACTATCGAATAAAGTCTGAGCCACTTGAATTTCGATAGCTCGCTTGATTAAGGCGCCAAAAACTTTTTCTTGGCTGGGTTCAAAACTGAAAGTGTGATTTTCTTTAGCCTCGTAGTCTACGCCCGGAACATGGCCAGCTGGCAAGAGATTCCAAACCTTAACTTCTTGATTGACACTAGAGCGGAATTTAGTATAGATGATGTCTACAGCATCAACTCTCAACTCACGGTATTCGGTAATTAAAGTACTCACGATAGCGTTACGTTCGGTTGCGGCCGTGCCGTTAGACATGCCCTCATAAGTACCGATCACGTTCTCGCCTAGCCGAGTAGCTAACTGGATAGCTTTGCGCCCCACGGCGATGGTTTGAGTTTTGACGCCACGATCGCGATCAAATTTTAACTCTTCGATGTAGCGTTTCAGAACGTTGGAATTATAGGCTCCAGCTAAACCGGTGTCGCTAGTAATGACGATTAAAAGCCGAGTTTTAACTTTACGCATAGCCACTAGTGGATGATTTTCGTTCAGACCGCGCCCCATCAGCAAAGTCAGTAAATCACTAATATATTTATGGTACGGCTGAGTAGCCAAACTTTGTTCTGAAGCACGGCGCATTTTACTAGCAGCAACTAATTGCATGGCACCCGTAATCTGCTTAGTGTTGTTCACTGAGCGGATATGGTTTTTGAGTTGCGCCACTGATGCCATATTTAATCCTTATATCCTTTAGCGATTTTAGTAGCGGTGTCTTTGACTAGCTTAATTAGTTTATCGTCGGGCTTAGAATTAATATCTAGAGTCCTGGTTTCAACTTTATTTTTTAGCTCCGCTAGCAAAGCACTTTTGGCGTCATTAATCTTGTTAACTGGGACCTTATCGAAAGCTCCTTCGGTTAAAGCAATCACGCTTACAGCCTGTTGCCAAATGCTCATTGGCTGATATTGTGGTTGCTTCAATAATTCGGTCAAACGTTGACCGCGCTCGATAGTCGCCTTAGTATTATCGTCCAAATCTGAACCAAACTGAGCAAACGAAGCCAACTCGCGGAACTGAGCTAGAGATAGTTTCATCCCGCCACTGACCGATTTGATAACCTTAGTTTGAGCTGCACCACCCACACGAGAGACGGACAGACCGACCGAAATAGCTGGCCGAATACCTTGGTAGAACAGGTCGGTTTCTAGGAAGATTTGACCATCAGTAATTGAAATTACATTAGTCGGGATATAAGCTGAGATATCACCGGCCTGAGTCTCAATAATCGGCAAGGCGGTCAGAGAACCACCACCGAGTTCGTCGGACATTTTGGCGGCTCGCTCCAATAAACGTGAATGGAGATAGAAGACATCGCCAGGATAAGCTTCTCGTCCAGGTGGACGACGGAGCAAAAGCGACATCTGACGATAAGCCGTAGCATGCTTAGATAAATCATCATAAACAATCAAGGCATGTTTACCATTATCACGGAAGTATTCACCCATCGCCGCACCAGCATAAGGAGCCAGATAGAGCAGGGAAGCGGGGTCGGCTGGACTGGTAGCCACAATGATAGTTTGATCC
Source organism: Candidatus Saccharimonadota bacterium (assembly GCA_024697865.1). Taxonomy (GTDB): domain Bacteria; phylum Patescibacteriota; class Saccharimonadia; order Saccharimonadales; family Saccharimonadaceae; genus Nanosyncoccus. Next base: position 80,576 of record JAILSC010000016.1, read on the forward strand.
ATGGCTCCGTCAGCCTTCAAGCGCTCTACAAGCCGAGCAATTTTACTGTTCTTTTGACCGATAGCTACATAAATATTTTTAACGCCAGCTTTTTGTTTGGCTTGGTTAATCATGGTATCTACGGCAATTGCAGTCTTACCGGTCTGGCGGTCACCAATGATTAATTCCCGCTGACCTCGGCCAATTGGCACCATAGTATCAATAGCTAAAATACCGGTCATTAAAGGCTCGTTAACACTTTGGCGGTCCATCACGCCTGGAGCCTTACGCTCGATTAGGCCTTTTTCGGCGGTCTTAATTGGACCCAAACCATCTAGCGGGCGACCTAAAGGATCTACTACTCGTCCGAGCAATTCTGGACCCACCGGCACACGCAAAACCTCGCCAGTCAACTGGACTTTGGCTCCGGCAACGATTTTGTCTTCGCTGCCCAAAAGCACGGCACCGATTTCGTCTTCCATCAGGTTAAGGGCGAAAGCTTCGATGGTTTTACCGTCAATAGTCTCGATCTTTAAAACTTCATTATAGCCAGCTTCATGCAAGCCATAAATCCAAGCGATACCGTCGCCCACTCTAGTGACAATACCGGCGCGCTCTAGGCCTTTTTCGTTTTCTAGCCCCGAAATTGCTTTGCGCAATTCTTCACTTAGTTCATTCACTGAAATATTTGCCATTTAAACACTCCTTAAATTACGTAATTTAGTTCGTACAGAGCCGTCTAGCTCAGCGTCGGCAGTCTTGATAATGATACCACCGATCAACTCTGGTTTGATTTTTTCGACCATTTCTACTGCTTTAGTACCAGACTTAGCCTTAACTAACTGTTCAACCTGTTTTCGTACTTTGCCGCTAAGCTCGCTAGCTGAATAAACGTAGGCGGCAGTAACACCAAAACGTTCAGCTGCGGCCAGTTCGAAATCCCGAATATAGAGCTCAGCGTTACGCGTTTGTCTAGTCTCGACTAAATAAGCTGCTAAGGTGCGGGCGACCTGACGAACAGATTTACCAGCCTCCAGCATATCGATTAAAGCTGCGATAACCTGCCTGCGACTGGCTTTAGGAGCGGTGCTCATTACTTGTGCTCCTCAATCACTGAGTTAATAATTTTCTCGTCGGCAGCGTCGATTTTGGTATCGATGATTTTTTCGGTTGCAAGAGCAACTAAGTCTACCATTTCGCCACGCAAAGCGGCTCGAGCCTGTTCGACGTCACGCTCGAGATCGGCTCGAGCGTTAGAGACGATTACCTCGGCTTTAGTCGTGGCATCTTCCTCGGCTTTAGAAACAATCTCGGCGGCTTCAACCTTAGCAGCCTCAATGATTCCGGCCGCGTCTATGCGTGACTGCTCTAATAGTTCAGCCGTTTTAGCCTCAGATTCACTAGCATGTTTTTGAGCGTCTTCAGCAGCTTTCATCGCGTCCTCGATCTTCTTATCGTGCCGATCAAGCATTGCAGCGATCGGCGGATAAATCCATTTAGCCAGAATGATAACCAAAATGATAAACGAAATCGTCTGTAATAGTAACGCAGTCCAATCAATACCTAAAGTCCCGAAAAGATCACCCCCTTCGGCTTCGGCTTCTGCAAATTGCGTTAAAATATTTTGCACTTAATACTCCTTATACCATTGTATTACCGATGATCGCTACTACTAGACCAATAATAGCCAACGCATCAGCGAAAGCGATCGCGAGCACCATGAGGGTTCGATAATCGTTAATTTTTTCTGGATTACGACCGGCGGCGTTCAAAGCGGCTGCACCAATCATACCTACACCAATAGCAGCACCACAAGCTGAAATTGCGTATGTTAAACCGAAACCAAGCAGTTCCATTTATTTCTCCTTTTCTATTATTTATATATTATAACATACCCCTGGACTAGGCACGAGCCTTAGCTGGGGCTTTAGATTTTTTAGTATTCTCCTCCTCAAGATCGGCCACAGCCAACCCCGAGAACACGACGGTCAATGAGAAGAATACATAAGCCTGGATCCCCCCGATAAATAACTCGAAAATATAGACAAACGGCAACAGTGCGGGGGACACGAAGCCGGTTAACCACGAAACGATAACTATCAAAATTTCGCCAGCTAAAACGTTGCCGAATAATCGCATCGATAAGGCAATTAATCTGGAAACTTCCGAAATTAATTCTAGAAAACCTTCGAGTGTGCCGATTGGGTTCTTGAAGGGGTTACGAAAATAGCGGCCCATATTGCCCTTGAAGCCGTGCTTAACAAAGGCCATGATTTGAATTAAGACAATGGCCATAATAGCCAGAGCGAAGGTTAGGCTTAAATCTGCGACCGGCCCACGCAACAAAGCTGTGCCGTTGAGAGTAACTGCTTCACCGACAAATGGTAATAACTCAATATAATATAATACGGCGATATAGAAAAACAGGGAAATAGCAAACGGAGCAATTACCCGACAGATTTTTTCGTTCGGGATAACTTCTTTGCAGGTTTTATACAAACCCTCAAAACACCAAATAGCTAGCCGCGTGAAGAAACCTTTTTTCTTGGTGTCATCTTTAGCCCTACGAGCGACAAAGAACAGCCAAGCCACAACGATCAAGTAGCCGGCTATGCCGAGTAAGATTGAATTAGTAATCGGTAAACCGAAAATTTCAAAGATAGGTTCAGCCTTAATACTAATTTCCATTTATTTCGCCTTTCCAATAGTCGCCTGTTGTTTCTGATTACGAATATGTTTCAGCTGTGAGAACACTAGGCACAAGGCGATAATGATACCTAGCCCAGCGCCAACGATCATCCCCCATGGCTTAGTAGCAGTATTAAGATCTAAAATAAGCCCAATTGCAAAGCAGATTGACACCGGCAAGAAAATTCGCCAAGTAGTAGACCACAAGGTCCTAAGCATTATCTTGGTTACGACTTTAGGGTCGCTAATGTCTGTATTTTGTTTACTCACTGGAAACAATTTTAGCAAATAATTCTGAAAAATCAAGGCGAATAGGATTCGATTAGTTTAGCACTTTACATTTTAATTTTTATCTGATATAATGGGGAAAGTTATGAGTAAAAAAGAGTTACACCCTAAAGATTATCGCGATGTCGTGTTTTCTGACGAAGCAGCTGGTTTTTCATTTTTGACTAAATCTACTGCTAAGAGCGATACCACCATCAAATGGGAAGATGGTAAAGAATACCCATTAGTAAAAATTCAGATTTCTTCTAAGAGCCATCCGTTCTTCACCGGCGAAGAGAAGATTATCGACACCGAAGGTCGCGTAGACCGCTTCAAAGCACGTGCCGAGAAAGCTAAGAAGATGAAGGAAGCTTTGGAGAACAAGGCTAAAAAAGCCGCCAAAGAAGCCGAGAAAAAGGCTGCTAAAGAAAACGATAAAATCGAAAAATAATTTTCAGAAAATCCAGTTGGGCAAAGACTGGATTTTTGATATAATGGGTTTTATAAACAAGGAGTGATTATGTTTGATTCATCAGAAGACCGCGCGAAAATGGAATCCACATTAGAGCGATTTAAAAATGAAATGAAGAAGGTGCGCACCGGGCGAGCACACCCAGATATGCTCTCGGGAGTAAGAGTAGAAGTTTATGGACAGATGATGCCATTAAATCAAGTATCGAATATCACCGCTGCAGATGCAACTTTGCTCGTAATCACGCCTTTTGACCCGGCTAATATTGCGGCAATTTCAGGTGCAATCCGAGCAGACCAATCCTTGGGCTTAAACCCGGCAGATGATGGTCGGGTGATTCGCGTGCCGATCCCGGCTTTAACCGAAGAACGTCGTAAGGAAATCGTAAAAAATGCCTCGGCTAAGGTGGAAGAAGCTAAAGTGGCCCTAAGGAATACCCGCGAAGACGCGCGCAAAGCCATTAAAAATGCCGCGGAGATGAGTGAAGACATAAAGAAGCGAGCCGAGAAAGAAATCGACGAACTGACTAAAGAATTTAGCGATAAGGTCGAAGCCGAATTTAAAACAAAATCAGAGGAGATAATGAAGTTATAACTATGAGTTTAGTACATTTAGGAATCATACCGGACGGAAATAGAAGATGGGCCAAAGAGCGGGGTCTGCCCACGATCGACGGCCATAAGCGGGGAATGGATAAAGTTGAAGAATTGATCGAGGCTGCCGCTGACGCCCAGATCCAATATATCACTTTCTATATCTTCAGCACCGAAAACTGGAGCCGAAGCGAAGCGGAAGTATCCTACTTAATGAAAATGGCTGATACATATATCATGAAGTTCGCCAAAAAATTAGCCGCGAAGAACGGAAGGCTAGTAGTACTCGGCTCCAAGAATCGAATTTCACCAAAATTAGTTAGCACTATAGAGAAAGCCGAGAAATTGACCGAAGATTGCACCGGAATCACGGCTTGTTTCTGCTTTAATTATGGCGGAGAACAAGAAATCGCTGATGCGGCTGCTATCGCAGCCAAAGAGGGTGACATTACGCCGGAAACCATTCGTAAGCATCTGTATCATCCAGAAGTCCCGAATGTAGATATGGTAGTGCGAACCAGCGGCGAAGAGAGGACCTCTGGTTTCATGTTGTGGCGAGGGGCTTACAGCGAGCTAATGTTCGTCAAAAAATATTTCCCAGAAATGGAAGCTGGGGATATCGAAACAATCTTAGCAGAATACGAAAAACGTAACCGGCGTTTCGGAAAATAATGATATAATATAGTATATGAATATATTTATAGGTGTGGTAGTGGGGTTGCTAGTCTTGATGACATTGGTAACTCTGCACGAACTAGGGCATTTTATTGCGGCTAGACGTAATGGAGTAAGAGTATTAGAATTCGGGATTTGTTTCCCGCCTAGAGCGATTGCTTGGGTTAAAGACCCTAAAACTAAAAAATGGAAACGCATCCCGCGTAAAGACTGGAAGAAACCCCAAGAAGGACTGATCTTTAGCCTAAACTGGCTACCGATCGGCGGATTCTGTCAGATGGACGGAGAATCAGCCGCCGACACCAGAAAGGGGACTTTCGGGGCAGCTAGCTTCTGGTCTAAGACGAAGATTCTGTTTGCCGGCGTAGCCATGAACTGGCTGACGGCAATTATTATCTTCACAATTTTAGCCTGGACGGGGATGCCGGAGTTTCTGCAAGGGCAGTTTACGGTGGAGGCAGACACCAGAATAGAAGCAACTCCGGTGCAAATTACCACGATAGCTGAAGGTTCACCAGCAGAAACCGCAGGGATGCAGGTAAACGATCACATCATCGCAGTCGATGGACAAGAACTCTGGCGAGCCAGTGAAATCAATGATTATAATCGAAGCCATGCTGGGCAAGAAGTAACATATACCGTACAACGAGAAACCACAGAGTCTTGCACTCAATCAGATTGCGAAACGACTACCCTAGATTTACCGACAACATTAAATAGCGCTGATTCGGAGTATTTACTGGGCGTGACAATGGCCTCCACCCAATCGTTGTCATACTCGACCTGGTCGGCACCAATCGTCGGTGTGGGATTGACCGCCCAGTTGACCGGTGAGACCTTCAAGGGGGTAGGAATATTACTAGGAAACTTGGTGTCCGGTGTTGCTCAACAGTTTAGTTTTGACTCAGGGACAAGAGAAAGCGGACAGGAGGCGATTTCATCCGTAGGTGATTCGGTTGCAGGCCCGGTAGGAATTGTGGGGCAATTATTCCCAGCCTTTACTGCGGCCGGACCGTCCAATCTAGCCTTCTTAACAGCGCTAATTAGCGTGTCGCTAGCCTGTATGAATGTATTGCCAATCCCGGCGCTAGATGGCGGACGATGGCTTCTGATCGCAATTTATAAAGCTCGCAAGAAAAAATTAACCAAGGAAACCGAAGAAAGAATAGTTTCGCGTGCGATGATGGTGCTACTAGCTTTAATCTTTATCGTTACAATTTTAGACATCATAAGGATAGCTAATGGCGGGTGAGGCAAAACCTAGAAAATCGTGGCGAAAAACCACACTGATTATTTTGGCGATGCTATTTTGGACCTTTGCATCAGTGATTGGTTCGCAACTGATCGTGGGGCTAATCATGATTCCGATCGTCGGGGAAGAATCTTTCCAGACGCCGGTAATGACTACGGTATATTCGGCCCTATCTTATATTTTAGCCATGGTGCTGGTAATTTTTGTCCCGCCAAAATTTGCAGCTAAGATCAGCTCGCCTCAAAAACCCGAAAAAAAGCTCAAAATCCTTAACCGCGAAGAACTGGGTTTGCGCGGATGGCCAACCTGGGCTGATGTCGGACTAGCTCCAGTAGGATTTATCGTACAAATTATCTTGTCGATGCTTCTGGTCGGACTGTTCAGCCTATTTCCGTGGTTCAACGCAGAAGAGGCCCAAGACGTCGGCTACAACATACTAAACGGAAGCCTGGATCGCACGGTGGCCTTCATCTCTTTAGTGGTGGTTGCGCCAATTATGGAAGAGATCATCTTCCGAGGCTGGCTGTATGGTAAATTACGACAGAAATTATCTGGTAAAACATCTGAAATAACCGGAATAATTATCTCTATTCTTCTGGTTTCGTTATTATTTGGCATAGTACACATGCAATGGAACGTAGGCGTAAATGTATTCGCTTTGTCAGTGGTATTATGTGTTTTGCGTGAAATCACGGGGACAATTTATTCTGGTATCTTAGTTCATATGCTGAAAAACGGAATAGCGTTTTACTTCTTATATGTAGCAGGGGTGTGATATAATATAACGTATGAGATTATCACAGACTTTTATCAAAACTTTACGTGAAGCGCCGAAAGACGAAACCGCTAAAAACGGGGCTTTACTAACTCGAGCGGGCTATATCCACAAAGAAATGGCTGGCGTATACGATTATTTGCCGTTAGGACTAAGGGTATTAAATAACATTGAAAATATTATTCGAGACGAACTAAATAAGCTAGGTTGCGAAGAGGTATTGATGTCTGCCTTGCAAAACCCAGAACCATGGGAAAAGACTGGACGGTTCTCTGATCAAGAGGTAGACATTTGGTTTAAGACTGAGCTTTCAGCCGGTGGCGAATTAGGTTTAGCGCCTACTCATGAAGAACCAATCATCGAAATGGTCAAGAAGTACGTCTCTAGCTATAAAGATTTACCATTCGCGGTGTATCAATTCCAAAATAAATTCCGTAATGAACTGAGAGCAAAATCAGGTATTTTGCGCGGACGCGAGTTTTTAATGAAAGATCTATATAGCTTCCATACTACGGAGGCAGATCTAGACAGATTCTACGCTGAAGTAGAAGGGGCTTACGAACGAATTTACGAGCGAGTAGGACTAGGCGATTGTACCTACGAGACTTTTGCTAGTGGAGGAATTTTCTCTAAATTCTCGCACGAATATCAGACAGAGTTACCAGTAGGAGAAGATACAATCTACTACAACGAGAATCATTCACTAGTACTAAATAAAGAAGTGTTCGAAGACGATATTTTGGCAGAATTTAAAGTTAAAAAAGAAGATTTTAAAGAGACTAATGGCGCTGAAGTGGGGAATATCTTTAAATTGATGTTTAAATATTCCGAGCCCCTAGAATTAAAATATGCCGATGAAGACAACTCGACTAAGACGGTTTATATGGGCTGTTACGGAATTGGTGTGTCCCGTTTGATGGGGGTAATTGCCGAAAAATATTCGGACGATAAGGGCTTAATCTGGCCAGAATCAGTAGCGCCATTCAAATACTATCTGGTGGGGATTGGTGAAAAGGGGTTAGCCAAAGTTGAAGAATTATACCAGGGGCGAGAAAATGAAATCCTGTTTGACGATCGTGACGCTAGACCAGGGGAAAAATTTGCCGACTCAGAACTAATGGGCATCCCTTATCGTATAGTTGTTTCAGATAAGACCTTAACGTCTGATTCAGCAGAAGTAACTAATAGATTGACCGGTGAAACTGCGTTAGTAAAATTGGCAGAATTGTTTAAATAGATATTGACATTTAAGGAGTTTTTCGGTAAACTCTATATGTATCAATAGTGGGAGTTAATTATGATTAAGAAAACCATTAGTCTAACAGCGGCCGGGAAGAAAGATTTAGAGCAAGAATTAGCTGATTTAATTAAAGGGCGGCCAGCGATTGCCGAGAGGATTGCTACGGCGCGATCTTTTGGTGATCTATCAGAGAACGAAGAATACTCTTCAGCCCGCAACGAACAGAAAGTAGCCGAAAGCCGGATTTTAGAGATCCAAGATATTTTAAAAAACGCCAAGGTAATCCGTGGCGGCAAGAAAGACAAGGTAGCACTGGGAGCGACGGTGAATTTAACCTTAAGCGGCAAAAAGATGGAATACGCCTTAGTGGGGCCGACCGAGGCCAACCCGCTAGAAGGCAAAATCTCTAATGAGTCGCCAATCGGTAAAGCCTTACTAGGTCATAAAGCTGGGGATACTTTCGAATTTAACGGCAAAAAAGTTAAGATCGTAGAAATCAAATAATCTGATATAATAGAGTTATGTTGTTAGAAGACTATCGCAAAGAACGCTTGCGCAAGTTGGAGGAGATCCGGGCCAAGGGAATCGATCCGTATCCGTCCAAAACGGCGCGCAATACTAAAATTATTGACGTAGTAAATCATTTTGATGAGAAAAAGGGACAAGAAGTCTGCATCGCTGGACGAATTGTAGCGATTAGATCTTTTGGGAAACTAGTGTTTCTTAAAGTAAGAGATTTATCGGGCGAAGTACAGGTCTTCATGAAAGCTACGGGGGAAGAACGCGAAGGCTTGTTCGGCGCAAAGCAGATAAAACTCTTGGACGTAGGTGATTTTATTGAGGCTAAGGGGACGGTGGATAAGACCCAAACTGGTGAGATTTCGGTATTTTGTGATTTTGTCAAACTCCTGACTAAGACCCTTAGGCCTCTACCAGAGAAGTTCACCAACAAAGAAGAGCGATACCGTCGCCGCTATGTAGATATGAATGTAAATCCGGGCGTACGGGAGAGACTGGTCCGCCGTTCCAGGTTCTGGCAAGCAACGCGGGATTTCATGAATTCGCACGGCTTTGTGGAAATAAATATCCCGGTCTTAGAGCACACTACGGGCGGAGCAGATGCAACACCGTTTGTTACGCACATGAATGCCTTGGATGAAGATCTTTATCTCAGAATTTCACACGAGTTACCTTTGAAGCGGCTCCTGGGTGGTGGCTTTGAAAAAGTTTACGATATTGGGCCTAGGTTCCGAAACGAGGGTGTAGATGATGAGCACTTGCCGGAGCATATCGCGTTCGAAGCTTATGCCGCCTATGAAAATTACGAAGACGGCATGAAGTTCTACGAGGAAATGATCAAATACGTTTGCAAAGAAACGTGGGGAACCCTGCAATTTAACGTAGGTGGATTCGAAATCAATCTAGACCAAGAGTGGCCACGCGTAAAATATGCAGATTTACTCCGCGAAAAGTATAATGTAGACGTCTTTAATCCTGACCGAGAACAGTTAATCCAAGTATTACTAGAGAACTGGGACGCGAAAGATTTAAGCCGCGAGGATTTTGTAAAGAAACTAGAAAACACCAGTACCCCGCACTTAATTGATGATGTCTGGAAATTGATTCGCAAAACTTCGGCAGGGCCATATTGGCTAATAGAAGAACCTTTAAGCTTATCGCCTCTAGCAAAGAAATCCGCCGATAACCCCCTGGTAACTGAAAGATTTCACCCCATCATTGCAGGGACAGAAATGGGCAATGGTTTTTCAGAGCTGAATGATCCGCTGGATCAATTTGAACGATTCAAAGAGCAGCAGGCAGCCCGCGACGCAGGCGATGAAGAAGCTCAGATGATGGACCAAGATTTCGTGGAAATGTTAGAATATGGTATGCCGCCAGCCTGTGGTTGGGGCAATAGCGAACGAAATTTCTGGCTCCTAGAGGGTGTGCCGGGCCGAGAAGCAGTGCCATTTCCGTTGATGAAAGCTAAAGAAGACTAAAATTCGATAATTTTAACGCGAGACTTTGCCCCACGAGTGATAGTAATACTGGTCTTAGGGACTTTGAAGTGCTTAGCCAGCAGTTTAATTAGGACGGTATTAGCTTCGCCATCATGAGGTTTAGCCCGTAAATAAACAGTAAGTTCGCCGGTGGCGGTTTCGATGATTTTTTCTTGCGAACTGCCCGGTTTGACGATGACTTGGTATTTCATAAATATATTATATAATATTTTAGCGTGATATAATAATAGATATGGCTAAGTTTAAGTTAGTGTCTAAATATCAGCCCACGGGCGACCAACCGGCAGCAATTAAGCAACTGACGGATGGAGTTTTGTCGGGGATTCACGAGCAAACACTGCTCGGGGTAACTGGCTCAGGCAAAACTTTTACTATGGCCAACATCATTGAAAAAACCCAACGGCCAACGCTGATTTTGGCGCACAATAAAACGCTGGCGGCACAGCTTTATGCTGAATTCCGAGAATTTTTCCCAGATAATGAAGTACATTACTTTGTTTCGTACTTTGATTATTATCAACCGGAGGCATATATTGCCTCAACAGACACTTATATCGAAAAAGATTCGGCGATTAACGACGAAATTGACCGTTTGAGGCACGGAGCAACGGAGGCATTGCTGACTAGACGCGATGTAATTGTAGTAGCCTCAGTGTCTTGTATCTACGGTATTGGTTCGCCGGAAAATTATACCGAGATGTCGTTGCCACTGTGGAAGACTCAAGGTGGGTGGGTGGCAAGCAATGGCTCTTCGGACACGCTTGCTCGCGCCCGTCTTCACGGGGCGAGCTCGCTTCTCGTGAACCCAGCTGGGTCCACAAATTCCTTAGAACCATCGCCTGCCACCCTCTCTCAATTAGACTTCATCCGCTATCTCGTGAACATGCAGTATCATCGGAATGATTTGGCGTTTGAGCGAGGTAATTTCCGGGTAATGGGTGACACTATAGATTTATACCCGGCTAACGGAGAGTATGCTTACCGATTTGAATTCGGATTTGATACCTTGGAAGAGGTAAAAATCGTGGATCCGTTGACTTTTGAGGTACGCGAGAAGCCCGATCACATACATTTATTCCCAAATACGCATTATGCCACGCCAGCCGACCAATTAGAAAAGGCTTTGACTACAATCCGGGCCGAATTTGAGGACAGATTAAAATATTTCGAGAAACACCAGAAATATTTAGAGGCCCAAAGATTATCGCAACGCACCAAATACGATTTAGAAATGTTGAAAGAAACCGGTTTTGTGAAGGGAATTGAGAATTATTCTCGGCACTTGGATGGTCGCAAGCCAGGAGGACCACCTTCTACTTTGCTAGATTTCTTCCCAGAAGATTGGCTTTTGATTGTTGATGAATCGCATATGACTCTACCGCAAGTACGGGGAATGTATAATGGCGATCACGCCCGAAAGTTAAATTTAGTGGAATACGGATTCCGTCTGCCGTCAGCCTTGGATAACCGACCCCTAACTTACGGCGAATTCCAAAAGCACATTAATCAAGCAATTTATGTCTCGGCCACACCGGGAGAATATGAATTAGAAAATTCACCTGAGCCAGCTGAGCAAGTAATTCGCCCGACCGGACTCCTAGATCCAGAAATTGAAGTACGTTCACCAGACGGCCAAATTGATGATTTGATGGAGGAAATAGACCGCCGCATCGCCAAGGGGCAACGCACTTTGATTACCACTCTGACCAAACGCATGGCTGAAGATTTAACCGATCATCTAAAAGAACGGGGCGTAAAAACGGCCTACATTCATTCGGATATTGACACTTTGGAACGCGGAGATATTTTGCGTGATTTGCGTGAAGGCGTATACGATGTACTGGTAGGCATTAACTTACTACGCGAAGGGTTGGATTTGCCAGAAGTATCGCTAGTGGCGATTCTGGATGCTGATAAGGAAGGGTTCTTACGTTCAGAGTCGGCATTGATTCAGACAATTGGCCGTGCAGCCCGGCACGAAGAGGGGAAGGTAATTATGTACGCTAATTATATTACGGAGAGCATGGAGCGGGCGATTGGCGAGACTAATCGTCGCCGAGAAATCCAGCAGGAATATAACGAAAAACACGGAATTACGCCAAAATCTGTGAAGAAAGAAATTTCAAAAGGACTCCGCGCAATTATTCCCGAAAAGGAAAAAGAAAATAAGCTAGATATCAAACGCGTACCAAAGGATGAACTGCCCGCATTAATCAAACAACTAAGTTCCGAGATGCAATTAGCTGCAGCTAATTTGGAGTTTGAAAAAGCAGCCTTACTTAGGGACGAAATTGAGAAAATTAAAGCCTACATAGAAGGGAAATAACTCCAAAATACTGGACTGACATGATATAATGGTTATAGTTATGAGTGGGCAGAATAGTTTTGAGGCATTAGAGAAAATCCGACGACGAATAAAGTTGTGCGACTATCTAGTGGTCGCGCAATTATATCTGCAAGACAATTATCTGCTGGAAAGAGATTTGACACCAGACGACATCAAGCCTCGCTTATTGGGCCACTGGGGTACTTGCCACGGAATTAATGTAGCCTATGCTAATCTCAAGGCTTATTTTGCGGATGATCCGGGTTTTACTTTTATCTTGGGACCGGGGCACGGGTTTCCGGCCTTGCAGGCAAATTTATTTGTGGACGGAGAATTAGCTAAGGTTGATGATAGAGCCGTCCCCGATGCGGCCGGAATCGCTTATTTATGTCGGCAATTTTCTTGGCCGGACGGATTTCCGAGCCATGCTAGTCCGATTACGCCAGGTATTATTACCGAAGGCGGAGAACTCGGCTACGCCACGGCTAATGCCTATGGAGTATCACTTGGCCATCCGGAAAAAACTATCGCTGTGCTGATTGGCGATGGGGAACTAGAGGCCGCCACCGGGTTAGATTCTTTGAATTTGAGGAATCTACTTACTGGAGAGAACAACGGAAAAGTGTTGCCGATTTTACATCTAAATGGCTACAAGATCTCGGCGCCGTCGATTTACGCCCGAAAGTCCGAAAGAGAATTAAACGAGCTAATCCGTGGGTTTGGCTTTACGCCGATTTGGATCAAGGGTGACAAACCACAACATTTCCAAGCTGCTTTAAACCAAGAAGTAGAGGCGCCGTTTTATATTTTACAGACCGAAAAAGGCGAAGGTGGACCCAATCGTCATCAAGATGCCCACCAGATCCCATTAAAAAATCCGAAGACCGACCCCGCGGAGCTAGCGCAACTGTCTGACTGGCTGAAGTCTTATCATTTTGCTGATTTGTTTGACCAAAAGAAAGGATTCGTGATATGACAGAGCTATATTCATCAGCAGAACGAATTGGTGAATTACTGGCTGAACAGCTTAAAAATGATCCGCATTTTTACTTCTTTTCGCCGGATGAAACCACTTCCAATAAATTCAGTCAGATATACGAAGTTGCGGAGCGAGCTTGGAGCCTACCGATAGAAGAGTGGGATTTGCCAGAAAGTCCCAATGGCAGGGTTGTCGAAATGTTGTCCGAGAACGTACTATTCTCGGTAATGACGGGACATCTAACGAATAATGAACAAGCGATGTTGGGTAGTTATGAAGCGTTTTTACCAGTAATCACAGCGCAACTATTGCAACAAATAAAGTTCATCAAACAAGCCCGGAACGTAACTTGGCGTACGCCAATGCCGGCCGTGAATTTATTGTCGACCTCAACCTGCTGGCGGCAAGATCATAATGGTTTTACCCACCAATCACCAGCATTGATTTCAATGTTATTATCGGTGCCTTCTAATCTGGCTAACTGTCTCTTTCCGGTAGACGACGTAGCCGCAGAAACGGCTTTTAATTTTATGCTCGATTCCCGGGATGTTGTAAATTTGACAACATTCGACAAGAATCCTCGACCTCGCTACCTTGACTCAAAACAAGCCGAGCTTCAACTCAAGAATGGTGGCGCGAGTATTTATCAGGCCGCATCAGACGAAGACCCGAACTTTGTACTGACAGCGGCAGGAGATATCGCCACACATGAAACCCTTGAAGCCATGCGCATTATTCGGAAAGATATGCCAGAAGTGAAGTTACGTTTCGTAGGAATCGGCGCCCTTAGCTACCGAGCAATCGGCACTACACAAAATAAACTCAGCAGAGAGCGATTTATGGAACTATTTACGCCTGACCGACCAATTTTGGCAAACTTCCATGGCTATCCAGAAACCCTGGAAAATATTTTGGAAAACTACACTGAAAGACGGCGGCTAAGAGTACATGGTTTCAACGAAGAGGGTTCGACCACTACGCCGTTTGAGATGCTAAGACGCAATGCGGCTTCGCGTTATGACCTAGCAATTGATATCGCCAAAGTCTTAAAGCGGCCTGATTTGGTAACTAAATACGAAGACCGCCTAGCTCAAAATCACCTCCATGCTATAAAATATGGCATTGACATGATATAATTTCTATTATGGAATTATTTATTTTGATTATAACGCTAGTAATTCTAGCGGAAACCAGTTTCTTAACGGTGAAAAAAGTGCAGCCTTTAAGGACAGGGAAACGAAAAATTTATATCGATACCTCCGCTTTAATCGACGGACGAATTCTGAATGTAGCACGCTCGGGATTCATCGATGGCGATATCATTGTGCTAAAAAGTGTACTAAGAGAATTACAATTACTAGCTGACGGCAAAGATTCAGAAAAGCGTACTAAGGCTCGTGCCGGGATGGAGGCTGTAGCCGAACTAGAGCGAGTAGTAAATGTAAATACCGAAATTTATGATGACGGCGAAGGACGAGTAAAAGTAGATGAACAATTGCTAAAATTTGCCAAAGACAACAAAGGTGCAGTCCTGACTATAGACTATAATTTGATTAAGGTGGCTGAGGCGGAAAAGATTGAAACTTTGAATATTAACGACCTAGCCTTGGCTGTGCGAACAGAATTCCTGCCTGGTGAAAAGATGGAAATCAAAATTACCGAAAAAGGTTCTAACCGAGGACAGGGTGTCGGACACCTAGCCAATGGCACGATGGTGGTAGTGGACCGAGCCTCCAATAAAATCGGCCAAACCCTAACCGTAGAGTTCGTGAGATTTCACGAAACCTCTGCCGGTAGGATGATTTTTGCTAAGATTGCTCGACCCAAGAAGAAATAATTAACTGTTCTTATCAGATTTATTGCAAGACTTATCCGGTGTGATTTTGATTTCACTAGTAGAAGTATAACCGGCGGAGTCCGAAACCGTGATGCGGGCGGAAGTCTCGGTTCCGTTTAAGGTATAAATGGTGCCACCACTGAGCGAGACGCCGCCTTTTTCTACACCGTTGATGTAGAGAGTGGCATCAGCTAAATCGGAGGTTCCGCGGCTAATGTTAGCGTTAAGATTGCAACCGCTAGCCGACAGGGAAACGCGTGGTGGTTCATAATCACAGGTGTCGTTTTGGTCGCGGTTATAGGGTTCTGGGACACTATAGACGGCGTTGCCGGTCATCGGGTCAATGGTCTTAGTGACATCTATCTCGATCTTTTGGTCTTCAGGCGTACAAGCCGCAGCTAGCAAGTGATTATATCGGTTGAAAGTGAGCTTTTCGGTAGTGACACCAGAATTTTTGGAATTATACCAACTTGGCCAAATATCTGTCCTGCCGTTAATAGTCAAGGTCTGAATCCCGGCCGGTCGGACTGGTTGATCACCAGGGTGCCAGCGGCCATCAGGCTCGTAAACTTCTTTATGGACATGTTCCATATAATAGCCTACCGTGTGACGAACGATATCGTTAGAGTTGGAGCTAAGCCCCGCGCCATCGTGATGACCGTTCCAGACGAAGGTGGACAAGGCAGTAGAGTAACTCTCAATCAAAGAATCTTTAGTAACGGCGGAGTTAGTAGTAGTGGTAGTCCCGGTCTTAGTAGCGGTCCAAACCCCTGGAACCACGAAACCTTCATTATTAAACCAACGAGCGCTTGGGTCACTGAGGATGCTAGAGATCATATAGGCGACTTGTGGATCTACTACCGGGGTAGCTTCAGGATCGCTCCAGGATTCGATAGTTTCGCCAGAGGAATTCTTCATCTCTAGTACGTAAGATAGATCTTTATAGGAGCCGCCGCGAGCAAGAGAGGCGTAGGCATTAGCGTGCTCTACCATGCGAACGTTGCAACCAGAGCCAATAGCGATAGAAAGTCCGTAGCCTTCTTGGCCGTCGCAATAAGTCTTGTCGCCGAGTTGATGAGCAATTTCGAGAGAATTGTCGATTCCATTGATGTAAAGCGCTTTAACCGCAGCGATGTTGAGCGAGTGCCCCAACGAGAACCGAATAGTTACGTTGCCGTAGAAGGTACCAGTGGCGTTGGTCAAGGAACAGCCACCGCCCGTATAACCAGCACAATAGAGACTGTTGATGTTTTCGTCTTTCAATACGCTACCCGGGCCATAGTTGACCCCTTCACGCTGCATAAAGAGCGGGGAATAATCCAGAATCGGCTTGATAGAAGAACCTGGCTCGATGAGAGAGTCTGTAGTCACATTCATTTCGCCGTAATCAGTGTCGAGGAAATCAATAGAACCGACCATAGCTACAACCTGAGAGGTCTCTACGTCTACAGAAACCATGGCGATGTTGTCACTATTATTCTTATACATGTGCTGAGCCCCAACCTGGACGGCGTCTTCGGCAATCTTCTGGGCACGAAGATCAAGCGTGGTCTTAATAGTCCAACCGCCAGCTCGCATAGTGGAAATACCATATTTATCTTCTAATTGCTTCTTAACCTCAAGGACAAAGTGCGGAGCAAGCATGTCGGCATATTGACTAGATTCTGGCTTGATTCCGGCTAGAATATCTACAGACTTAGCTTCTTCGGCTTGTTCTTGGGTAATATAGCCCATTTCCGCCATGACGTCTAGGGTGTAATGCTGACGCCAGATTAATTGATCGTGGCCATATTCATTGTAAGGGTTAAAGACGCCCGGGTTGTTCGGAATGGAAGCCAACAGAGCTGATTCAGCCAAAGTAAGATCTTTAGCGTGTTTACCGAAATAAGTTTGAGCCGCAGACTCTACCCCGTTACGCCGACCGCCGTAAGGCGATTGGTTCAAATACATGGTGAGAATTTGATCTTTAGAGTACATCTTCTCGAGCTCAACTGCGAGAATTAACTCCTTGACTTTACGAGTGAGACCACCACGGTTTTCGCTCTGAGCTTCATCGGAGAAATAAACTTGCTTGATTAATTGTTGAGTCAGAGTAGAACCACCTTGAACACCATGACCAGATAAGGTTGAGAAGGCAGCCCGAACCATAGCTCCAAAATCTACCCCGGAGTGGTTGTAGAAGTTGCGGTCCTCGATGGCCACGGTAGCTTGATACATATACTCAGGAATATCTTCAGCGTCGACAACTAAGCGATAATCGTCGTTACCAGTATCTTTCCAAAGCAATTCACCGTTGCGATCCAAATAAGTATTAACCGTCTCGGAAATAGACATTTCGTCTAGGCGGATCTCATCTAAATCTTTCTTATAATAAAGAAATAGTCCGCCAAGGAAAATAATAAAAATCAAGATACAGGCAGCACAGAATTTCAGAATAGTCTTTTGGCCTGGCCAAGAAAACCACCATTTAAACACTCTTTTTGGATGCAAGCGCGCAAAAAAGCGCTTGACTGGTTCTTTTGGCAATTTAGCTAGTTCTTCGGCCCGACGGCGAGAGCTAGCTTCCTGTTTAGCCCGATAATTATAAGCTAAACTGGAGTAAAGGTTCATGTTCTTTTTCGCAGTTTTAGAGGATTTTTTGCTTTTATTAGTCTTTGATTTAGACTTGGACGGCAAAATCCTCTCCAATTTCTTTTTAGCCATATACCCATTATACATGAATTTCTAAAAACATAAAGTTTTTTATGTGTTATATTATATATATGAGAAAGTTTAAGTTCCGGTCGGTAGTGGCATTGGCTCAGGCTAAAATGTCGGTGAAATCGGCAGCAATCGTCTTGGCTTCGTCGACACTGGTTTCAGCTTTACTTGGGCTATTTCGGGACCGGCTTTTAAACTCCTATTATCTAGGAACTTACCCTACCGGCATTGACGCCTATACGGCGGCGTTTACAGTCCCAGACTTTATGTTTTTTATTTTAACCTCGGGGGCACTATCGGTTTCATTTATTCCAGTATTTAACGAAAGATTAGCAAAGGGGAACAAAAAATCCGCTTGGGAATTATCCTCATCTTTGCTAAATTTGATGGCAATTTTAACTTTAATTGCATCAGTGTTAATTATGATTTTCGCGGATCCTTTGATTCGTTATGT
The DNA here is from genome assembly GCA_024697865.1 of Candidatus Saccharimonadota bacterium. GTDB lineage: Bacteria > Patescibacteriota > Saccharimonadia > Saccharimonadales > Saccharimonadaceae > Nanosyncoccus. Next base: position 98,834 of record JAILSC010000016.1, read on the forward strand.
GGTTTCGCCAGGCTTAGACGAGTCCGGCATGGTACTAGCAATTAATATGACGCGAGTAATCGCAATTAATCCATTCTTGTTCTCAATCGCAACTGTACTAACTTCGATTCAGCAGGCGGTAGGACGTTTCATTTTCTACTCGTTAGCGCCAGTGATTTATAACATTGGTATTATTATCGGGATTACCTGTTTTACGGATGGTATCAACCTCTTCGGCGTAGAAATATTCGGCGGCGGGATTATGGGCGTGGCCGTAGGCGTAATTCTGGGCGCAGTGATGCAGCTAGTGGTGGCTTTGATTGGCTTATTCGGTCTAGGAATGGATTACAGATTCAAAATTAACTGGAAAAATCAAGGCTTTAGGTCTATTTTGAAGTTATTGCCAGCCAGATCCCTAGACCAGGGAATGGACTACGTGAACGGAATTGTTAACACTAACCTATCTTCACGCATGGGAGCGGGAGCGGTGCGGTCGTTCAATCAGGCTTCAACCCTACACCAAATGCCAGTGAATTTAATTGGCGTAGCAATTTCTACAGCTTTCTTCCCCAAACTAACCGAAGAGCTAGGGGCTGGCGATAAAAAAGAATTTTACCAAACCTTCCGCAAGGCTTTGCGAACGATTATTTGGATTGCGTTGCCGGTGGCCGTGATTGCCTTCTTTACCCGAGGGTACGTTACGAGCTTCATCTCCAACATCGGTAACAACGACAGTAACGGCACTATCGCTTCGGTACTCGGCGTATTGTGTATCGCAGTTTTTGCTAGGAGCGTGTTCCATATTGCATCACGCGGATTTTATGCCTTTCAAGATACGAAAACGCCGTTTTATGTATCGATCGTGGCTATTGGTTTAACTATTGGGCTCTCGGTCTGGTTCTACTTCTTGAATTGGGGCGTAGACGGACTGGGCGCAGCGCAATCAATTGGTGCAGTAATCGAAATCGTGATTTTGCTCTGGATTTTGCAAAAACGAGCCCGAGGAGAACTACTGAATAAAGCCTTCTGGCAGGCAACTTTCAGAATGTTCTTCGCCGGATTAATTACGGGATGCGTAGCCTTCTCGATGACCAAATTCGTACCATTAATGGTGACAGATACATCGCTCGTAATCACAATCCCGAAATTCTTACTAATTGCCGGTGTATCACTAGCGGCTTACTTGACCGCTAGCTATTTCTTGGACTTGAAAGAGGCTAAGCCAGTATTTAATTATTTTAAGAAGATTTTGTTTAGAAACGCAAAATAATCTGGTATAATATATCTTATGGAAATTAAACGCGAGGATATTTTGCATTTGGCTGATTTGTCGAATTTTGCAATCTCTGACGCAGAAGCTAAGTCGCTAGAGAAAGATCTTGGCGGCATTATTAAGTATATTTCGCAATTGGACGAATTAGACACCGAAAATGTAGAGCCAACCTATCAGGTGTTTGAGATGGAAAATGTCTGGCGAGAAGACGAAATCTTACCCCAAGAAGCCGATCGCGAAGCTTTACTAGCTTTGACCAAAGAGGAAAAAGATAATCAAATAAAGGTACCGAAAGTATTATGAAAATAGCCAATAAAAAAGTTACCGCCGAAAGATTAGTCAAAGACGCCCTAGCTAAAGCTAAGCATTTTGAGGATTATAATATTTTTACCTATTTAAATGAAGAGGGCGCTCTGAAAAAAGCTCGCGAGATTGACGCCCGTATCGCCAAAGGTGAAGAAGTTGGTCGACTAGCGGGCGTGCCATATGCCTTGAAAGACAATTTCCTTTCACCAGAGGGTGAAACTACTGCAGCGGCACACATTTTAGAAGGATTCACTTCACCAATTACAGCCACCGCCGTAAAAAAACTCGAAGATGAAGGCGCAATCATGATTGGACGTGTGAATATGGACGCTTTTGCCCATGGATCGTCTACAGAAAACTCATATTTTGGCCCAACCTTGAACTCACACGACAAAAAAAGAGTATCCGGTGGTTCATCTGGTGGTTCGGCTGTGGCGGTCGCTTTGGATATTGTAGAATTTGCTACGGGGACAGATACGGGCGGCTCAATCAGGCAACCAGCTTCGTTTAATGGCGTATATGGCTTAAAACCAACTTATGGCTGTATTTCGCGCTACGGAGTAGTAGCCATGGCGTCGTCTACTGACTGTATTGGCTTTTTCACTAAGACGCCAGAAGACATGGACTTGCTGATGTCTATCGCCTCGGGCAAGGATACAAAAGATCTGACCACGCTTGACGATTATTATAATAACAGCAAAGCGACTAAAGCTCAAAAAGTCGGTATTATTAAAGATTTTGACAATGACAGCGTGGATAAGGAAATCCGGCGGGCCCTGAAGCACAAATGCGAGCTACTAAAATCCAAGGGTTATGAAATTGTGGAACTGGAGATGCCGGCCCTGAAGTACGCGTTGGCTGCATATTATATTATTGTCCCGGCGGAAGTAACCTCCAATCTTTCTCGCTACGACGGGGTAAGATATGGCTTTCGCTCTGATGATTCGGTAAATTTGGACGAGCTTTATTCTCATACTAGAGATGAAGGCTTTATGCCGGAAAATAAGCGCCGAATTATGATTGGTAACTTCGTCTTGTCTAGTGGTTTCTACGATGCTTATTTCTTGAAAGCAGCCAAAGCTCGAACTTTAATTGTCGAAGAATATGCTAAAGCTTTCTCTAAATGTAATTTTATTTTGACCCCAGTGGCACCGAATCCAGCCTTTAAACTAGGTGAGAAAGTCAACGATCCGGTAGCGATGTATCTCGAGGACGTGATGAGCGTGCCTTTGAATTTGGCCGGTGTGCCGGGGTTGACAATTCCGGCCGGAAAAACCGACGCAGGACTACCGATTGGTCTGCAATTAGTCGGCCCACGCCGCAGCGATAAAAGCCTAATTGAATTCTCTAAGGAGCTAGCAGAATAATGGACGGCGGTGTAGTAACTTTTGTCATTGCGATTTTGATTGTAGCGGTTTTTGTCTTTGTGGCAATTTTGCTCACTGGTAAACGCAATTATAATTTCAATAGAGAAGCTTATCAGACGAAGTTCTTAGCGATAGAAAATAAATTAACCCAAGCCAGTCCGGCTACTTGGACAGTAGTGATTATTGAGGCCGATAAATTACTTGATAAGGCCATGATCGAAATGGGTATCCCGGGCAAAACTATGGGGGATAGATTGAAACGTTCAGGGGATAAATTTGGAAATCTGAACTCGGTATGGCGAGTACACAAACTACGTAATGCTCTTGCTCACGAGGCCGGATTTGAGATTAGCTATAAGCAAGCCTTTAACGCCCTAGCTATTTATAAACAAGCGCTAAAAGATTTGGGGGCGATATAATGAAATTCAAGAACAAAGCTATGCGAGTATATCTAACGGTAAAACGCGGAAGGAGCAAACTATGAAATACGTATCGACAATCGGAATTGAGTGTCACGTACAGCTCAAAACCAAAACTAAGTTATTTTCTGAAGTAGACAACGATGCTCGGGGCAAAGAGCCAAATTCATGCGTATCGCCAGTGGATTATGCTCTGCCAGGAATGCTGCCACGCCTAAATGGCGAAGCCATCCGGATGGCGATTTTAGCCGGACGAGCGATGAATTGTGAAATTAATCCTGAGAGTCGTTTTGACCGCAAACATTACTTTTACCCAGATTCACCAAAGGGCTATCAAATCACTCAGTTTTATCAACCAATTATCGGCGCAGGCTACGTAGAGCTACCTTCCGGCACCAAAGTCCGAATCGAACACGCCCATCTCGAAGGTGACGCCGGCAAGTTGACTCATTTCGATAGCTACTCTTTAGTTGATTTGAACCGAGTAGACACTCCACTAATCGAAATCGTGTCCATGCCCGATATTCACTCGGCTAAAGATGCGCACGACTATTGCAAAGAACTCTGGCGCCTAATGCGATTCGCGAACGTGACTTACGGAGATTTGTACAACGGCAATATGCGATTTGATGTTAATATCTCCTTAGCCCCAGAAGACTCCCAAGAACTCGGGACTAGAGCAGAAGTGAAGAATTTGAATTCGTTTAGGTCAGTTGAGCGAGCCGTAGAATACGAAATTAAGCGCCAAACCAAGCTGTTAGAAGCCGGCAAAAAGGTAGTCCAGGAAACTAGAGGCTGGAGCGACGATACTGGTGAAACTACCGGCCAGCGCTCAAAAGAAGAGGCTAAAGATTATCGCTACATGCCGGAACCAGATTTGCCACCAGTACGCCTAAGCACTGAATTCATTGAAGCAGAATCAGCTAAACTGCCATTAATGCCAGCTGATTACCGCCAAAAATTTAAGGACGTAATTGCTGATGAGATTTTAGAAATTTTGCTAGACTATCCAGAATTGGCTAGTAAATTAGGCGAAATCGATCAAAAATACGTCAAGAACATCGCGAATTTGTTTACCTCGGTGCTTTTGGCAGAGGAAAAATCAGCGGAATATCTAAATACTTTACCTACGGCCAACGATTTGAACGAATTGGCAGAGATGAATAGCAAAAAAGAATTATCGTCTACGGCCACCAAAGAAGTATTTCTGAGGCTATTCGATCCGCAGATGAAGGGACACGGTACCCGGCAAATTGCTAAAGAGCTGGGCGTAATCCAGGAAAACGACCTCGGGGCGCTGGAAAAAATCGTGAACACAGTGCTAGCTAAGCCCGAGACCCAGAAAGCTCAATCTGATTTCAAGGCTGGCGAAGAAAAAGTAATTGGATTTTTGGTCGGACAAGTGATGAAAGAGTCTCACGGCAAGGCTAACCCATCCGCCGTACAAGAGATTTTGCGGAAAAAGTTGTCATAATCAGAATTTTTATGATATAATAAGGCACAGAAATCTACTTCTTTTTGAGTGTGGAGCTCGAGTAAGAAAATAGTATAAATAATAACAATAAAGGAGCATATGGCTACTGGAATAAAGAGTCTAGCAGATATGCGCAATATCGGTATCATTGCACATATTGACGCTGGCAAAACCACAACTTCGGAAGCGATTTTGTATCGTACCGGGTTAAAGCACAAGATCGACCTAGTAAAGGGCGGTACTGGTGGTGCTGATACCGACTGGATGGAACAGGAGAAGGAACGGGGGATCACCATTACTTCTGCTGCTGTAACCGTTTATTGGAAAAACCATCAAATCAATATCATCGATACCCCAGGGCACATCGACTTTACCGCCGAGGTAGAGCGTTCTCTACGTGTACTAGATGGGGCTGTCGTAGTATTCGACGGTAAAATGGGCGTAGAAGCTCAGTCTGAAACCGTATGGCGCCAAGCCACTAAATACGGGATCCCTCGAATTTGTTTCGTAAACAAAATCAACCAAATCGGTGGTGATTTCTACAAGTCTTTGGATTCGATCCATAAGCGTTTGTCTAAAAACGCAGTGGCGATCCACTTGCCAATTGGCTTTGAAAAAGATATTTGCGGGGTAGTAGACCTCATCGACATGAAGGCTTATACCTACAAAGATTACGCCGACAAAGAATTGATTGTAGGCGAAATCCCAGAAGATATGGTAGAGAAAGCCAAGAACGCTCGTTCGATGCTAATTGAGGAAGCTGTTCAAGCCGACGAAGCTTTGATGGAAAAATTCTTTAATGAAGGTGAAGATGCTATTACGGTTGATGAATTGAAGGCTGCCCTTCGCAAGCGCGTGCTAGACGGCGATTTCTTCTTAGTCACTGGTGGTGATGGTCGCGGGGTAATCGTAGAGAAGGTCCTAGACCTAATGACCGACTACCTACCTTCACCGCTAGATCGTGATCAAGGTCAAACCGTGGGTACTGATCCTAAGACTGGCGACCAAATCGTTCGTAAAGCTGACGATAAAGAACCACTTACGGCCCTAGCTTTCAAGATCGCTACCGATCCATTCGTAGGTAAACTTATCTTCATCCGGGTTTATGCTGGTAAATTAAAATCGGGCGATACTGTTTACAACGCCACTACTGGTGATAAAGAACGTATCGGACGTTTGGTCCGAATGCACGCCAATGACCGTAAAGAAATTTCGGAAATTGGCGCTGGCGATATTGCCGCTGTTGTAGGCCTAAAGAACTGTACGACCGGTACAACTCTTTGCGATCCAGCTCACCCAATTCTACTAGAATCGATCGATTTCCCAGATCCTCCAGTATCAATCGCTGTAGAACCAAAAACTAAAGCCGACCAAGAAAAAATGGCCCTCGGTCTTTCTAAAATGGCCGAAGAAGATCCGACTTTCCGAGTCCACACCGACGAAGAAACTGGCCAAACTATTATTTCTGGTATGGGCGAGCTCCACTTGGAAATTATTATCGATCGCTTGAAGCGCGAGCACAATGTGGAAGCTAACACTGGTGCCCCGCAGGTGGCTTATCGTGAAACTATTCGCGGTACCGCTGAGGCTCAAGGTAAGCATGTCAAACAGTCTGGTGGTCGAGGTCAGTATGGTGACGTCTGGATTAAGTTTGAACCAAATGAAGCAGGGAAGGGCTTTGAATTCATCGACCAGATTAAAGGTGGTGTAGTGCCACAAGAATATCGCAAACCAGTGCAGAAGGGTGTCGAGGACACTTTGGCTGGCGGCGTGATTGCTGGCTACCCAGTAGTAGACATCAAGGCTACTTTGTACGATGGTTCCTATCACGACGTAGACTCGTCTGAGCTCGCCTTTACCTTGGCTGGTGCTTTAGCTACTCGCGAAGGCATCGCTAAGGCTAACCCAGTCTTGCTTGAACCAGTAATGAAGCTAGAAATTACCACCCCTGAAGATTTCATGGGCGACGTAATTGGTGACATCAACTCACGCCGAGGCCGAATTGACGAAATGGAAGATCTAGTTGGCGGAGCTAAGTTAATCAAAGCTTTCTGTCCACTAGCCAACCTATTTGGCTATACTGGTGATTTGCGCGGTATGACTCAAGGCCGAGCCGCCTCTTCGATGGAGCTCTTCGCCTACGAAGAAGTACCACCGAACGTAGCGCAAGAAATCATTGAGAAACGCAACTCAAAATAAGTTTACGAACATAATTCACTACGTTCGAAAGACGCGAAGAAAAAATCTGCTAATGGCAGATTTTTTCTTTATATCGCTCAACCATTATGAGTTGTGCGGTAAGATTATTTTAGGAAGGGTCGTATTGAGTTTCCCCATATAAAACTATTCGTCGAGCCATTTATATTTGGGTTCGCGTCCATTTTCGACTAATATACGAATGAGGCTTCTGATATCAGATTCAGGTAACCCCAACTCTTGCATGGCTTTTTTAGGCGTACGACTTAGCGCTCTTAAACTATTATATTTATCCCTTATTATTCCCCGACCCCTACTGCTAAGAATCTGCTTATCGCTCAAAATTGTTTTAAATAGATCTCTATCCGAAACTTGCGAAGAAGCTTCTTCTGGTTGCTCCGGAGCGAAAGTATCTGTGGGCTGCACATCCGCCCTGGACCACTGGTAGTCTTCACTCATTTGTTGCGAAGTAGGCTCCTCCACTAGTTGTTTTTCGCTTTCAGCAGATTGTTCGGCTTCGCCTGCGAATGGAGTGGTGCTTTTTGAACGAAAATCCTGTACTCTCACTAAAATGTCGATTAAGAGGTCATCGGCGATTTCTGAGTATTCCACGTCAACATTCTTATTCGTTAAAATATACATATCGTCGTAATTATTATCAGGAGATAACTTACCCTCCAGTTTTTTCGGCGTGACCCAGTGTCTACGAGCATAAGCTCCCTCATCAAAGATATTTGGCTCGCCAGGTACGCGATCTCTGTAGTACGTCCCGTTAAATAAATCCCTGATTTTATCTAGTGAATCCGCTAAGCCATAATAGTAATGTTGCTCATGATGTAATGTACCTTCGGTGATGTACGCCCAAATCTTGCCGATATCGTCTGGTCTATTTATTTCGAGTGCTGAAACTATACAATCCGTAGTAGCCCACTTGCCTTTTATGCGTTTGGAAATCGAAATCGTCATTTCTCCATCATCATTAATGAAAACAGGATCAGACATATGATCTATTACTTGAGCGACTCCAGAGTAATGATTTTTGAAGCGATTATATAAAACGATGTCGTCCAGTATTTCACTAATAGATGAGCTAGGTTTTTTCTTGCGCTCAGCACTATTCTTATCACTTCTTTTTCCGACTGAACTGATTGTCTCAAATTCGGTGTTAGCGATCAAATCTTGACATTTTTTATATAAATCGTTCCTTAGTTGCTCTAAATTGATCGTGAACTCCTCCATTGGATTCTGTTCTTGTTTGGCAGATTGTTTCTGTCGCAAGTCATCCCATTCTTCCCAGTGGCGAGAGATAAACTCACTATATCTCGCCCCCCATTTGCGATCATCATAATTGCCTCGCGCAATACTCATGGCCTCCACCGCAGTTAAGACGCTATCTGCATCTAAGCCGGCTTCTTTGTGCGCTAAATCATAAAACCAATCGGCGGCGCGTGCTGCGGCTTCATCATTGGCGACATTTTCCAAAACATCGGATAGGCCGGCGCATAGTGCTAGAGTATCTTTATCTCCTTGAATATTTTCCGCCACATAACTAGTCAGCTCTTTGTTATGAATCGGTAAAATAAATTCAATCTCCCTGTGGTGAGCCCCTTCTTCGTCGATTCGATCAACTGATTGTGTCGGTTTGGCGATAGCGCGCATCACAGCATTATGTTTGATGCCCTCTAATTCCGGCTGCCACAGTTTATCAACGAAATGCTCCGCCTCTTCTACCTTAGACAGTTGATCGCTGTCTTCTAGACCATTTCGGATAGTACTCTTTAGGTCGCCTGGAGTAACTTCTTTCTTAAAGTCGCCGTCAATTAATTGAAGGACAAGACCGCGATCTAGGCCATCAGCAATACCCAACCGTCTAGCCTCGTAATTCATCATTTTCTCATGTTGGCTATTCAGCTCTATCATTTCTCGTTCACGGAACTGCTCTATATATTCAGGGGGTTGTTCGCTAGTGTTAACTCGTTCGTGAAACCTGGCGTCATATTGCTCGAAAGCCTTATGACGACCGTCTAGCCATCTTCTCATGCTCTCTTTGCGACCATCCTGCAGTTTTTTTCTACGTTTAGGCTCAGCTTCCAGAACGAACTCGTCCGTCGCAAGTCCACGTTTTTGTGCCTCATCGATAAATTTTTTATCATCCTGGTATTCTTTTTGAACTCTAGCGAGATCCTCTTTATATATTCTCTGAACCTCAACCAGTTCTTTTCGATAAGCTTCATCTGCTAGAGATTCGTGTTCTTGTTGTTTTTGCGCATAATTAGAGTCCATCTGTTGACGCTCGGCCACCAAAATCTTCTTAGCCATTTTGACTTTATCCTCTCTGCTGGAGCTGGGATATTGTTCCGTTAGTTCTTCGTTGGCTCTTATAGTAAAATCACCGTCAGTTTCACCTGGCTGTGGGGCTACTTCGGTTAAATGTCGGTTTACACCTTCTGGACGTTCATAAAATGAAAATGTTGGTTCGGTATAATCTATGCCGTTAAATGAATTCTCTATATTACTAAGTTTTGGCGTATTCTCCATGAACCGATGACCTTTCTAGTTACCTTTATGCTTATAATTTTACTTTTTCTAGTACGAAGAGTCAAGAGGGAATTGGATAAAAAATCCCCCCAGAGAAGGAGGATTTTTGAGTTGACCATTATTGTTTTTTCGTTCTTTCACTTCTGGTGGTTCTGGATGTTATAAAAACTAACATAATTTTATTCCGCTAAGCGCATGATTGCCTTAATATCGGCACTACACTCTGCGTGTTTGTGACTGATCATATCAATCAGCCTGCCGATTTCTGCTCGATCACCATTATTGCTTGCCTGGACCACCTCCTCCATCAATTGCCCAAGATATTGATAACGCTCCATCGTGCGCTCCGCATGGCGCTGAACGTCAAGCGAATCTAGCTTGGCCATCCCCATGCCTTCATTCATTGCGACCAACTCCTCTTCTAATATACTTACCTATCTAGTAGGCCCTATTTTCATATTATACACTAAATTTCTGCAAAAATCAAGTATTATATAATAATACCCCAGGATTTACGCGACTTCTCGGGTCGCTACCTGGGGTATTATCCGATATTCAGTTGTTATTAGGCGGGGTTGCCGTCTTCGTCGACGTAGTAGCCTACTGCGATATTTTTTTTAAGCTCCTTAATCCTTTCTGGGTTTTCCTTCGCCCATTGGTTGGCGGCGATGTTGAGCTTGATCCGCTCGGAATTCACCTTGGAATCCATAGCGACTGATTCGTGTGTGCTGGTTGCCATTATATATTTCCTTTCATCGAGATTATAATAGGGCGACTAAAAATACGGTGGCCTTACACCTCCTTTCGACGCCAGTTTAACGACTAAATATCGGATTGCTAAGTTACTAAGCAGTTGTCTGCTTATTTTTTTTATTATACTATAGAAATTTATTTTTGTCAATATTACCATTGACTTTTTATTGTGTTTGTGCTATAATAAAAGTATCTTGGTACAACCAAACGTTCTTTAGAAAGGAGCAGCAGATGTCGGACATGATGACTGACCACCGTGGCGACGATGACTTTAGTCATTACCAGGGGAGACACAATTTGGCAAATGTGGAAATGCAAGTGCTTCAACAGAAGACAAAGGAGGAAGCAAACAAAATGCGCAAACCCCACGAAAAGAGTCAACCCACCATCAAGACGGCGGACCTGGCGGCCAGCTTGGCGGCGAACCTGTTTGCCGCGATTAATCCCATGGAGGTTGAGTATATGCGGTATCATCCGTTCAACCAGACGGCACTGCCGGCGGCGGGCGTCATCATCACCGACGCCAACCCAGAGGACCTCTATTATCCGGAAGGGTGGTACTTTGCGAAAGGCAACTTCCGCAACAAGCACAACACCACCTCTGGTGAGTACGAGGAAATTCCGATGCTGAAGCATGACGGTACCCCCTGGTGACGTAGCGCCTCAACGGGGCAACAACCTGCCTGGCGTGGCGGAATACTGGTCGAGGCTGGTAAACGTATACTCCGTTTGGGGCCCAACAACCCTACCCCCGACTCTAAGTAGCCGGGGGATTTTTTTGACCCAACTAAATAGAATTTTCAAAAAATAGTAAAAATAACCTCTTTACAATTTGAGTAAAATAGTCTAAAATAGTATAGTAGAGTTTTGGAGCTGGTTTTTATTAGCGCTCCAACCGTAATGTAATAAAAAAGGAGAAAGAATGGCAAATTTTGACCGTTCCAAGCCACATATCAATGTGGGTACCATGGGTCACGTCGACCATGGTAAGACGACTTTAACGGCTGCAATTACGAGCGTGCTCGCTAAGCGCTTGCCGTCCGACGTAAATAAGCCAGTGGCTTATGATCAAATTGATAATGCGCCTGAAGAAAAGGCTCGCGGTATTACTATCGCTACTTCTCACCAGGAGTATGAAACCGACAAGCGTCACTATGCGCACGTCGATATGCCAGGCCACGCCGACTACATCAAGAACATGATTACCGGTGCTGCTCAGGTAGATGGTGCTATCCTCGTGGTAGCCGCTAACGATGGTCCGTTGCCACAGACTCGTGAGCACGTACTTTTGGCTCACCAGGTAAACGTACCTAAGATTATCGTATTCCTAAACAAGATGGACCTTGCTGATCCTGAACTAGTAGAACTAGTAGAGATGGATGTGCGTGACCTCTTGAACAAGTATGGTTTCGATGGTGACAACGCTCCTATCATCAAGGGTTCTGCTACTAAGGCTCTCGAAGGTGACAAGGAAAACGAAGACGCTATCATGGAACTCATCACTGCGATGGACGAATACTTCGACATCCCTGAACATGATCTCGACAAGCCATTCTTGATGCCAATTGAGGACGTATTCTCGATCAAGGGTCGTGGTACAGTAGCCACTGGTCGTATCGAACAGGGTATAATCAAATTAAACGACGAAGTTGAAATCGTTGGTCTTAAAGAAACTCAAAAATCAGTTGTAACTGGTATCGAAGCCTTCCACAAGACTTTGGATCAAGGTCAAGCTGGCGACAATGCTGGGTTACTACTTCGTGGTATTGAGCGCGATCAAATCGAACGCGGTCAGGTAATTGCCAAGCCTGGTACTATTACCCCACACACCGAATTTGAAGCCGAGGTTTACATCTTGAAGAAGGAAGAAGGCGGTCGCCACACTCCATTCTCCAAGGGTTACAAGCCTCAGTTCTACTTCCGCACCACTGATGTAACTGGTGAAGTAGAGCTTCCTGCTGATAAGGAAATCGTCATGCCTGGTG
>JAILSC010000008.1 GCA_024697865.1 Candidatus Saccharimonadota bacterium
ATCTCCTGTTTATATTCATATTATAGCACAAATGCTCTTTCTCGGACACGCTCTAGGCCGCTCGGCCAAGCTTATGGTCCTCGAAATGAGCATTTGTGCTATCTATAGGAACGTAGATGGTTCTGAAGGATCAGTCCAGAAATCGGTAGGATCGGTCGAAGGTTTTTGGGAATTTGAGGTTAAAAGGTCTTCAGTGGTAAAACTGAAATCGCGAGATTTGCCAGTGTCAAAATCTTTAACTTTGAGTTGACCAGACTCCATCTCTGCTTCGCCGATGACGATGCCGCCTGCGGCGATTTTGGCGGCGTAGGCGAGCTTGTCGCCAAGCTTTTTGTCGGTCAAGACGACGGTGGCGCTGTGATGCTTAGAGCGAAGCTCGTTAGCTAACTTAAAGGCATATTCGTTTTCTTGCTCAGAGATGGGGATAAGGGCGTACTCGGTGAGTTCTTGACCACCGAGATTAAGTAATTTGGCTTCGTTTAGGACATAGAAAAGACGAGTAAGACCAATTGACCCGCCGACACCAGGGAAGGCTTTGGCGGAGAAATGTCCAGTGAGATTGTCGTAGCGACCACCACCGGCGACTGAGCCAATATTTTTGTGCTCAGGCAAGATAAATTCGAAAACAGTGCCGGTGTAATAATCAAGACCCCGAATAATTTTAAGGTCGGCAGTAATCTGATCGTTTAAGCCGATGGCTTCAAGTAGGCCTAGGACTTGGTCTAGCTCAGAAACGCCTTGGTAAAAGATGTCGTCGTTGATTTCTAGATTATTAAGAGCGGTGATGACGTCAGAGCGAGGACCATTGAGATTAATAAAATCAAGGATGGTTTTAACTTGTTTCTTGTCTAACTTCAATTCTTCGAGGCTGGTTTTGGTTTGCTCGAGAGTGACTTTCTCGGCGTGGTCGATAATATTGCTGATTTCTAAAGTTTGTTCTTTTAGGCCAAGCGAATTAAGCAGACCAGCGAGGATTTTACGGTTAGAAATGCGAGCTAGAACTGGTGTATCTAAATCAAAAATCTTAAAAGCGTCGAGTAAAGTGGAAATCACGTCGGCATCGTAGGCGAGGGAAAGTTGATCGCGACCGATGATGTCGATGTCGCATTGATAAAATTCACGGAAGCGACCTTTCTGGGCGCGTTCGCCACGGAAGTTAGGACCGATCTGTTGAACTTTGAAAGGGAAATTAAGATCGTTCTCGTGTTCGACAATATAGCGAGCCAAAGGGACGGTGTGATCAAAGCGAAGAGCTTGAGAAGCTTTGATATTGGGTTTTTCGCCGGTTTTTCTGACTTCGTAGATTTGTTTTTCGGTGTCACCACCAGCTTTAGCCGTTAGAATTTCTATACGCTCAATGCACGGAGTTTCGATATTTTGATAGCCGTGGGCTTTGTAATTTTGATGGATTTTGGTTTTCAATAAATCGAAAGTAGCTTGTTGCTCGGGTAAGAGTTCTTGTGCACCCGAAATAGGTGAAGTGTTAAACTTTTTCATATATCAATTATAGCACATATTTTATCTTAACAGTTATCGCGGCGATGATGGTAATAAAAAAACAAGCCCAGAAGGCTTGGTGGGCGGTAGGGGATTTGAACCTCTGACCTTTTCTACGTCAAAGAAACGCTCTAGCCAACTGAGCTAACCGCCCTAATCGTCTTAATGTTGGTGAGCCGGGAGGGGCTCGAACCCTCGACACCGGGCTTAAAAGGCCCGTGCTCTAACCAGCTGAGCTACCGGCCCAACGGAAGACGATTTGTTAAGGGGTTGGTGGCTCCGACTGGACTTGAACCAGTGACACAAGGCTCTTCAGGCCTCTGCTCTACCAACTGAGCTACAGAGCCGCCTTGCTCTATTATATCATAGATATGATATAATTGGTAGATGAAAATTGGGATTTTTGATTCAGGTAAGGGTGGCACGACCGTAATGGCGGCCATTAAAGAGCGTTTGCCGGAGGCGGAATATTTTTATATTGGCGATTCAAGAAATTGTCCCTATGGTGAAAAAACAGATGAAGAGTTAATGAAGATTACACGCAAACACGTAGAGACTTTAAAAAAGAAGGGGGCGAGAATTATTGTGATTGCTTGCAACACCGCCACCACTAGATGTATTGCTAAGTTACGGCAGGAATATCCAGAATTAAAATTTGTAGGGACGGAGCCAGCCATTAAGCTAGCGACGGAGACTGGCGTTAAAAGAATTTTAGTTATGGCTACGCCGGGGACGATTGAATCAGAGCGCACGGCACGTTTAATGGCAGAATATCAACGCCCGCGGCAGAAAATTAGACTATTAGCTTGCCCGGGGTTAGCGGATGTGATCGAGGCGGGAGCGGGGATAGACGAAAAATTAGCCGAACTGTTAGCGAAAATACCAGCCCCGGAAGTGATAGTATTGGGCTGCACGCATTATTCATTGATTAAACCGGAGATTCAAAAGTATTTCCCGGAGGCTAAACTAATCGATGGAAATGAAGGAGTGGCTAAAAGAGTAGTGGAGCTAACTAAACAGATGTAAACTTGTGGAAAACACGTGGAAAACTTGTGGAAAGTCTGTGTAAATTTTGTGTAAAAAAAGTCTCCCTTTGCGGGAGACTTTTAGATTGTGAGGTGGGTTATTTCTTCTTGGTGGTGTTCTCAGCGATATCGCGCGTGTTGCGCCAGATCATGATGAACATCATCGTCGCTTCATACATGATTCGGACGAAGATGGGTCCGAGGATGAGTGTGGCGAAGAACATAATAATCGCAACACCGCCCATGAGGCCTACCATGCCGAGGAAGCTGAACGAGTAGAGTATTACAAAGATGGTAGCGATGTAATAAACTACCTTGAGGATTGGCTCTAGCCACATGATCTTGAAGGAGAGAAAATCCTTCAACCATTTGGCGAATTTGCCTTTAGGCTCGGTCTTGCTCTTGACGAACAAGAAGTAAACCAAAATGCCACCCACAATGGCGAGAATGATAGCAATGAGCGCCCAGACGCCAAAACCACCCATGGTCGCGTCTAAAGAAGAGCTGCTGCTATCCAAACTATTGATTAGTTGGTATGCCTCGTAATCGGACATAATAGAACTCCTTTTGTTAATGATACTTTAATTGTAGCACAAAAAATTTTATTTTAGCAACAATTGTTTTATAATGAAAATATGAACAGAGTACCATTGGCGGAGAGAATGCGACCGACTAAATTATCGGAAGTATTGGGTCAAGATGAAATTATCGGCGAGGGAAAGATTTTGACGGAGATCGTAAAAAAAGGAGAGCCGGTAAATTTGATTTTTTGGGGGCCGCCAGGGACGGGTAAAACAACGCTGGCGCGGATTTTGGCGCGCGAGTTTAAGGCAGATTTTGTAGAAATATCAGCGGTAACCGCCGGTAAAAAAGATGTAGAAGCGGTAGTGGCGCGAGCCAAAACTAATTGGAACCTGAAGCTAAGAACAATTTTGTTTGTAGATGAGATTCATCGGTTCAATAAGGCACAGCAAGATGCATTTTTGCCGCATGTAGAGTCTGGCTTAATTACTTTGATTGGGGCGACGACAGAGAATCCGTCGTTTGAAGTGATTTCGCCGTTGCTTTCTCGCTCAAGAGTAGTAGTGGTTGCACCGTTATCTAAAGAAGCGATTTTAGCGGTCTTGAGGCGAGCAGTAAAAGCAGAGAAAGTTAGTAAACGGGTATCAAAAGGGGCGCTGGATCTAATTGCTGAATTGTCGGGCGGAGATGCCAGGAGCGCACTTGGCGATTTAGAATTGGCATTGTCGTTGGCGGAAAAAATAGATGAAAATATAGTGCTAGAAGCGGCAGGTAAAAAAATGCCGGGTTACGACAAAAAAGGAGATAAACATTACGATACAATTTCGGCTTTCATCAAATCAATGCGTGGAGGTGATGTAGATGCGGCTTTGTATTATTTAGCACGAATGGTGGAGGCGGGAGAGGATCCGAAATTCATTGCTAGGCGAATGGTAATTTTTGCTTCGGAGGACATTGGACTGGCGGGAAATGGAGCGCTAGGTCTAGCTACGGCGTGTTTTCAGGCGGTGGAAAGAGTGGGGATGCCGGAATCGGGGTTGATTTTGGCTCATGTAACGGTAGCGCTGACAAAGTCCAAGAAATCACGAGAAACAACTGATGCTTGGTATAAAGCTTTAGATTTAGCTAGCAAAAGCCCGAACGAGCCAGTACCGGTGTGGCTAAGAAATGCCCCGACTAAACTAATGAAAGATTTAGGTTATGGTAAGGGCCAAAAATGGGAAGCAGGATTTCATTTAGACAAAAATTATCTACCCGATAGCATCAAGGATATTAAAATTTGGTAATTATTTCTTACTGTCTAGACCAGCTTGGAAATACATCTGTACATATTGCCAGCCCCAAGAGAGGTCGAAACCGGAGCTAGTGTAATCGTTGAACTTGAAATAAGGCATACTGTTAATAAGCTTAGCGGAGCGTTTGGCATTAGTTTTAATTTCGTCTAGGGTTTCATTGTGATCGACGCAGGTAGCGAAACTATCACCTAAGCCGACTGCCTTACCGATGTTGGTCCAATAGGTTTTGTCGAGGCCAGACGTCTTCGAAAGAGCCCCTTTACCAAGGTCCTTAAAGTAATCGTTCCAGACGCTAGCAATGGCTCGGTTGTAGTAATCCCAAAATTTACCTTCTTTTTTGGCGCAATAAGCGGCAACAGCGGAGTAGCGAGAGTGAATTGGATTGGACTCGCCAAATTCATAGAGATAGTCAGAAAGTCGGACTTCAACTAAAATATCGTTTTCTTTGATGTATTTTTGAAAATCGTCTTCGTGCTCGACGATGGCATTTTCAAAAGCAACGCAATAAGGACAAGCGAAATCTGAGTAAATAATGAAATGGTTTTTAGCGTTAATATCGCCTACGGTAGTTTGTTCATCCCAGACCATTTCGGCGGTGCTAGGATCTTTTTTGGCTGTGCTAGCAGCAATGGCGGCGATAATCAATCCGACGACAACGATAATCCCGATAATTCTAAGCGCTTTTTTCATGCTTTAACTCCTTCTTGGCCAAATATTTTTCATTGACTATTATAACATAGGCCTCTAAGCCGAGACGTCTTAGGGCCAGAATGGCGATGATGATGGCAAGGACGGTGACGAGGGTGGAAATTGTGCCGGCAATAGCTAGCCCGCCGGTAGAGACAAAGGCGCCAATAAGAGGAGTGATAAGAGTAGCTCCACAAGTGGGGCAACCAGCTCCTAGGGCAATAAGACCAGTAATAATCCCGGCGCTACCGAGATTTTCGCCATTTTTAGAGGAGCTTTTGTCTAGGCGTTTTTTATTCCAGAGTAGAACGATGATACCGATTAAAATGCCTTGCAAAAGAGAAATAGCGAAAATAGGCAACCAATCTAGAAAAGGCTGATTCAAGCCGAAAATAGCCAAGAAACTACTCCCGAGAATCTGCAGATTTTCAGGAAAGCCAAGGGCGGCCATCAGTTCAAATTTAGCAGTGCCGCCGGCCAGTAGATTCATTAGTACGCCAAAAAAGATGAAACTAGGAATAAAGCCCCACCAAAATCTTTTTTCTTTAAAAGCCAGTAGGATACCCTTGCCGGCCAAGGCGAATTCGTCGCACCATTTCCTCCAGTTCATAAAAATATATTATCATAAGTTTTAAATTAAAGTCAAGCGAAATTTGTTCGGTTTTTGACAATTTACCCCTGTTGAAAGAAAAATATATTAGACCATAAAAAATACGAAAAAACAATATTGACAAGGATTTTGCCTATGCTAAAATGGAAGTAGGTTCGGACTGGCGTTGAGACCAGCCAGAGCCAAAAATAAAACATTGGGAGATGTTTAAGTAGTTAGGGTGGAGAGTATGGAGCTGTTTTGGTTAAATGTTACGGCTAAATACCACCTAGAAATGAATTTAGATATAAAGATCCGTTCTAGAAGCGGATTTTTATTTGCACGAGCGGAATGGGGTGTGATATAATATGGCCATGGAGCTTCCGAGAAAGTTCGATAAGATTTTGTATGGAATGGCAGCACTGGTTTTAGTGTTGTTTGCTGCTTGTGCTATTAAAATGTACTCAGTGAATACTTATGCAGAGGGGGAAGCTTTTGATGCGGCAGGAGCTAAATATGTGACTTTTTATGATAATGGAGAGAAGCTGATAATTAAGACTGACGCAATTACCGTGGGCGAAGCTTTAGATAGAGCCGGAATTATGATTAACGCTGGCGATATTGTAGAACCAGGACTAGAGGCCGAAATTAGTACCGAAGACTTTTTTATTAATATTTATCGGGCGAGACCCGTAGTAGTAAAAGATGGAGTGGTAGAAAAATACTTAATGACGGCAAGTTATGATTATAAAACCATTATGGACGAGGCTGAAGTAACGATATATGATGGTGACGAAGTAGAAATGGTCCCAAACGGGAATTTTTTGGAAAGTGGAATAGCCAATGTTTATGAGGTGACCCGCAATGGTGGTAGAACGGTGACCGTGGAGGAAGAAATAGCCTTTGCCGAGGAAACGGTAGAGGATCCGAACTTAGAAGAAGGCAAGACTGAAGTTCGCCAATTGGGTGAGGTAGGAGCTAAAAAGATTACTTATGACACTTATTATGTAGACAATGTGGAAGTGGCTCGCGAAAAAACCGATGAGGAAATAATCCGTAATCCAGTGACTCGAATAACAGCTATAGGGACAAAGAAAAAGATTCCGGCGGTAGCCGTGACGGGAACTTGTGCAGATTGGGCTAGGGCAGCGGGGGTGTCGGAAGCTGATTTGGCCGCCGCAGTGGAATTGATGAACCGAGAAAGTGGCTGTAGGGTAAATGCGCAGAATGCTTATTCGGGGGCGTATGGGATTCCGCAGGCTCTGCCGGGGTCAAAGATGGCCTCAGCAGGAGCGGATTGGCAAACCAACCCGATAACTCAAATTCGTTGGATGGCAGGATACGTAAATCGCTATGGCGGTTGGCAGGGCGCGCTTAATTTCTGGTATGCACATGGTTGGTACTAAAAAATCTTTGGGACAACATTGGCTAAAGAATCGAGCAATACTAGAAGAAATTGCTGATTTAGCTGGAAAAGGTGAACTGTGCGTGGAGATTGGACCAGGATTGGGGTTTTTGACTTCTTCGCTATTGAAACGATTTAATAAGGTAACTGCGGTAGAATATGACGAGAGGTTGGCGGAGAATTTACCGAAATCATTCCCGGGGAAAAATTTAGAAGTGGTGAAGGGGGATATTTTGGCATATGATTTTACGAAGATTGATGGCGATTATGTAATAGCGGGTAATATTCCGTACTATATTACTAGTCCAATTCTAGAAAAAGTACTGAGCACGGAGCACTTAGCTAAAAAAGTAGTGCTATTAATGCAAAAAGAAGTAGCGGAACGAATTTTGAGCGAAAAGGAAACGGGACTGTCGTTGTTTGTAAAGAATCGGGCGTTTGTAACTGCTGGACCAGTGGTGGGAAAGGTGGAATTTACGCCACCGCCGAAAGTAGACTCGCAAGTCTTAATATTGGAGCCGCATGCGCCGGAAGTGCCAGACGAGGTATTCAAATTGATCCGGCAGAGTTTTTCTAGTCCGCGGAAGAAGTTGATTCATAATTTGGCAGGATTAAAATCTAAAGAGGAGTTGGCGAAGATTTTTGATGAAATCGGTGTTTCGCTCGACGCGAGGCCGGGGGATTTACATCTTCGAGATTATCAGAAACTTTGTGATATAATAAGTGTATGTTAGATGTGAAGTTTATACGTGAGAACTTGGATTTGGTAGAGAAATCAGCCAAGGAAAAGGGATATAAGATTAACATTCAGGGAGTCCTAAAACTAGACGATGACCGTAAGGCGCAATTGGTACGAGTAGAAGAGCTACGTAGAGAACGGAATGAGATTGCTGCTAAGATGAAGGGCGGTAAACCAGAACAATCGCTAATTGACCAAGGGAAAAAGGTTAAAGAGGAATTAGCTGGCTTAGAAGAAAAATTAACTAAAACCGAAGCTGAGTATACTGCGGCTTTAAAGTCAGTGCCTAATATTATTTTTGATGATGTGCCACTTGGTGGCGAAGAAGATTCGGTAGAAATTAAGGCTTGGGGCGAGAAAAAAGAGTCCGGTGTAGACCATTTAGAATATGCCTTGTCACGCGATTGGGTGGATTTTGAACGCGGAGCGAAGGTGGCTGGAGCCAAGTTCTATTATATTAAGAATGAGTTAGCTTTATTGGAGAACGCTTTGTTGCAATTTGGCATGAAGAAAGTATTTGAAAAAGGCTTTAACTATATCACGGTGCCAGATTTAGTGTCCTCGAAAGTTCTAGAAGGAACTGGTTTCAATCCACGAACTTCAGATCAGAGTGACGAGTATTTCATTGAGGGAGAAGATCTAGCTTTGATCGCTACGGCAGAGATCGCCTTAACCGGCTACCATATGGGCGAAATTATCGATGAAAAAGATTTACCATTGCTTTATGCTGGGTATTCGGCGTGTTTTAGAAAGGAAGCCGGTTCGGCTGGTAAACACACTAGGGGATTATTCCGGGTGCATCAGTTTAACAAACTAGAAATGTATGTATTTTGTACGCCAGAACAGTCTAAAGAAATGCACGAGATGATTTTGGCAACAGAAGAAGAGATTTGGCAAGAGCTAAATATTCCTTACCGAGTAATTAATATTGCAGCTGGAGATTTAGGAGCGCCAGCAGCCAAGAAGTATGACGTGGAGTATTGGTCGCCAGTAGATCAATGTTACCGAGAATTAACAAGTTGTAGTAACTGTACAGATTTCCAGGCTCGAAATTTGAGCATTAGAGTTCGACGTGAAGATGGCAAAGTAGAGACTTTGCATACTTTGAATGGCACGGCAGTATCGTTAGCGAGAACAATGGTGGCAGTAATTGAAAATTACGCAAAAGCAGGCGGTAAATTGACCGTACCGGAAGTTTTGAAACCGTATTTAAATAACAAGGAGGAACTATAAATGATCGAGAAGATCGAAATGAGTGGCAAGGGCTATAAGATTGATGAGCCATTTAAAAAATACGTAGAAAAACGTCTGGGCAAATTAGACCGATACTTGCCACGAGGGGCGAAAAAAGATGTAGTGATGAAAGTGACGGTGGCGGAAATCAGCAAAAGCAAGAATGATAAATACGAGATTGTGGCGACAATGGAGATTACTGGCGGTAAGGTGATTGCTGCTAAAGACGAATGCTCAAATGTATTTGCGGGGATTGATTTAGTTGAAGCTAAACTGACCGGACAGATTCGGCGCTACAAACTAGAAGTGCAACCACATCGCCAAAAACGGAGCCTGAAAAACATCTTTATCCGTAGAAAATAATATGATACAATAGGGGGTAGATTAGGAGTTATATGGCGAAAAAAGTTCGGAAAGAAAAGAAGCCGACTGATAAGTTGGCGGATAGAACAGCGTTAACTAAGTTTTTGCAGGGGGTGTTTGGTGATGCTCAGAAGAAGGTCTTGAAGCGATTATGGAAAAGAGCTCAAGAAATCAACAAGCTAGAGCCAAAATACAAAAAGATGACTGATAAGCAGTTGAAAGAGGCCTCCGAAAAACTTCGGAAAAAAGCTAAAAATGATGAAAAAGTTTTGAATGAATTATTACCTGAAGCTTTTGCAATAGCGCGAGAAGCCAGTGAGCGAGTGTTGGGGTTAAGACCTTATGACGTGCAACTAATCGGTGGAATGGTCTTGAACGAAGGGGCCGTGGCGGAAATGAAGACTGGTGAAGGTAAGACTTTAGTGGCCATGCTGCCGGCTTATCTAAATGGTTTGACTGGCCATGGCGTGCACGTAGTGACAGTAAATGATTACCTGGCACAACGAGATGCGGGCTGGAATGGTCCAGTCTATGATTTTCTAGGCTTATCGGTGGCAGTGATTATCAACAACGCTTCTTTTATTTATGATAAAGATTATGAAAATGAAGGACACGATGACGATCGTTTCCGACATTTGAAGCCGTGTACGAGAAAAGAAGCTTATAACGCAGACATTACCTATGGCACAAACAATGAGTTTGGATTTGATTACTTGCGGGATAACATGACTTCGGAAGTGCAATATTTAAGGCAAAGAGAATTGAATTTTGCGATTGTGGACGAAGTAGACTCGATCTTGATCGATGAGGCTCGAACGCCGTTGATTATTTCGGCACCGGCAGGAGATAATCCGGAAAGCTATTATCAATTCGCCAAAGTAGCGGCGAGATTGGAGCCAGACGATTATGTGTTTGACGAAAAGAGACGCAGCGTTACTTTGACCGATAAGGGAATTGAAAAAGTTCAGGATATCTTGGGAGTAGAGACTTTATATTCAACCAAGAATACGCGACTAGTTTATCATTTGGAGCAAGCCATTAGGGCCGAGATTGTATTCAAGCGAGATAAGGATTATGTAGTTACGAATTCAGGCGAAGTGATGATTGTAGATGAGCATACTGGCCGATTAATGCAGGGTCGTCGTTATAACGAAGGCTTACACCAGGCAATCGAAGCCAAGGAAGGGGTGGCGGTAAAGCAAGAATCAATGACGCTGGCAACGATTTCGTTCCAGAATTTCTTCCGTTTGTATAAGAAATTATCTGGGATGACGGGTACGGCCTTTACCGAAGCGGAAGAATTCCAACAGATTTACGCTCTGGATGTGATTCAGATTCCACCGAATAAGCCGATCGCACGCGTAGATAAAGACGATTTGATCTATAAGACGAAGGCGGCTAAATTGAAAGCAATCGCCGAAGAAATCAAAAAATACCACGATCGAGGTCAGCCGGTACTAGTAGGTTCAGGTTCAATCGCCAATAACGAGGAAATTGCCAGATATCTAGAACAGTTTGGTTTGCCATATGAGATTCTGAACGCTAAGAACAATGAGCGTGAAGCAGCGATTATTGCTAAAGCTGGTGAGAAGGGCGCGATTACGCTAGCTACTAACATGGCTGGGCGGGGTACGGATATTAAGTTGGGCAAAGGAGTGGCCGAGCTAGGTGGTTTAGTAGTGATTGGCTCAGAACGACATGATTCTAGGCGAGTAGATAACCAGTTACGTGGTCGTGGCGGTCGTCAGGGAGATCCAGGCACTACGCAATTCTTCGTTTCATGTGAAGACGATCTGATGCGAATTTTCCAGGGAGATAGAGTAAAGACTTTGATGACTCGACTAGGAGTGGATGATGATATGCCGATCCAAACACGATCGATCTCGAAGACTTTGGAGGCGGCCCAGAAACGAATTGAAGGATTTAACTTTGATTCTCGGAAAAACGTGGTGCAGTACGATAACGTGATTAATCGACACCGTAAGGTTGTATATATGATTCGCCGTAAAATCTTGGAGGGTGATGATATTACTCCGGAGATTAAACGATTAATGCGCGATGAAGTCGAAATGTTGACTATGTTTTCTTCACGGGTGAATAAGTATTTTGACGAAGAGTTTAAAGCGGCATTTCCAACGCTGGATAACGACTTGATTCATGGAATCGGTATTAAGCGCAAGGAGAAAGACCGAATGAAGACGGCCTTAGAGGCGGTAGAACAAGCTTACGCCGCTAAAGAGGAAGAATTTGGTTCGGACACGATGCGGAAGATCGAGCGAGAAGTATATTTGAAAGTGCTAGATACTTTGTGGATGCAACATTTGGAAAATATGCAACATTTGCGCGAAGGAATCCATTGGCGTTCGGTCGGTCAGAGAGATCCATTAGTGGAATACCGTTCGGAATCACAGAAGTTGTTTGATGGTTTGCAACGAAATTTGCGGGAAGAAGTTTTGAAGATTCTGTTAACCATTACGCCAGCAGAAGCAGCGGCAGATGAGGTGACGGACGGTGAGGAATATGAGTCTGAGCTGACTAAAATGGCTGAGTCGCAAACCGAGCGAGGGGTAAATGAAATTTCGGCTGGGAATAAAAATATGGACGACGAATTTAAGCAGAAAACGCCAGGAGCAGGGGTCAGAAAGTCAGCCACCAAGAGAAAGGCGTCTACTAAAAAGAAAAGTGCAGCTAAAAAGAAGAAATCGAAGAAAAAACGAAAATGAAACATTCAGTCGAGGAGGTAAAACTAAAAAACGGAGCGCGTGGGCTATTTATTGATATTCCTGGTGCTTCGGTGATGGCTACGCGCATTCAATTCCGCGCAGGAATGATGTACGCTAAAAACAAAGACGTATATGAAATTCCACACGTAGTGGAACATCTGGCCTTTGGAGCGAATGCGAGGTTTAAAGACGAACAAGCTTTTGAAGCGGAGTTTACTAAGAACGGAGCTTATCACAATGCTTGGACATCGGATGTTTCGGTTTGCTATGAGACAGAATGTGCGGACTTTGAATGGGAACGGATTATGGAGCTGCAGCAGGTGTCAATCTGCGAGCCACGGTTTAACGAAGAGGAGT
The DNA here is from genome assembly GCA_024697865.1 of Candidatus Saccharimonadota bacterium. GTDB lineage: Bacteria > Patescibacteriota > Saccharimonadia > Saccharimonadales > Saccharimonadaceae > Nanosyncoccus. Next base: position 12,436 of record JAILSC010000008.1, read on the forward strand.
TAAAAAGCGAGAAATCTAATGTGCGTACAGAATTAACTGGCTACATGAATGATTATTATCGATTACTATGGCCGAAGGTGCAGCAGGCAGTAGGGGAAGATATCCTAGATTTAGCGGCACGGCGAGAAACGATCCCACATATTGAATTAAAGGATATTAGGGAGCATTATCGACGGACACACACGGCAAAAAATATGAGATTTATTATTGCCGGAAAGATTAGAGGACGACGTAAACGGCTGATCCATATGTTAGAAGAGTGGAATTTGAAGGAAGGACGAGAGTTTGAAATTCCGACGGCGGAGCTACATTCTTCGGAGGCGGTGTCAATAAGAAGAAAGGATGCTTCAAATATTACCTTTGGATTTTCTTTGGTGACACCGAGACATTTGGAACCAGATGAAGTGTTTGCGATGAATTGTTTGAATCATATTTTGAATGGAACGACGAATTCGAAAATTTTTGGAGCAGCTAGAAAACGAGGCTTGGTTTACGGAATGGGGTCGTCGGTCGCTTCAAATGCGGCGAGTACTTATTGGGATTTTGACGGCGAAGTGAATGTAGAAAATGCGGAAGAGCTATTTGATTTGATTCAGACAGAATTAATGAAGACACTGAATGGAGAGATTATGGAGATGGATTTCTTAGCGGCAAAATCGTACGCGCTGGGAAGGTTCCAGATGGGGGCTCAAACACCATCGCAGATCGCAGATTATTATTCGGAAGGATATTTCACCAACGGGACAGTGATGCGGTATGACAATATGCCGAATTTGATTAAGTCGATTGATAAATTTAAGATGATTGAACTAGCGCGAGAGTTTGCGGATTCAGGAATTCGAGGATTTGCCGCGGTATCTTCAGTGGAAAAAGCGTTTATTAACGAATTGGAAAATAGGTTAAACTTTTAAGTAGGATGAAGGGTGAGAATAAAACTAGGGCAGCAAAAATAATAGCAGCATTGGTTTTATTGATTGGTGTAGGCGTGGTGGTGGTTGCCGCGGTGAATATAGATACTGGGAATAAAATAGGCAAAGTTGACCAGAACGAGACTGACGAAGTCATACCTAGAGATGATAGCAGCAGTGAGGAAGCGGAGGAATCTCGAACCGAGGCTAAAGGGGCGACGACGACTAAACAGGCTAGCGATGAATCGGGGGGTGAGGTTGTCTATGCTGTCGATGCGGGATTTGGCTATGTAGGTATGGGAACAAGTATGGATTCGGGTAATGAGGTGGCTCAAGATACCGATAATGATTCGGGTGAGACGGAGGCAGAGCGAATTGCTAGAGAGGCGGCTGAAAAAGCAGCCAGGGAGGAGGCCGAGCGACTGGCAAAAATAGAGGAAATGCTGGCGATGGGAGGGGGAGGATATTCTGGAGTGGACGACAATGTAAATGATTATCCTTGGCAAAATGAATGTCCGAGAGAAAATAGGCCTCCTGCGGTGTCGTTTATTGGTGAGCGCATAATAGGTGGATATCAGTGCGAATGCGTGAGTTATGCTGCATGGAAAGTGTACCAAAAATATGGCGTGGTGATATATTGGGGCAATGCTTATTCTTGGGATGAATCTGCGAGGATGGCTAACTACCGCGTAGATAATATTCCGGCAGCAGGAGCGGTAGGACAAGTCGACAAAGAGCCCTATGGGCATGTGTTCTGGGTAGAAAGCGTGAATGAGGATGGCTCTATCAAGATAACAGAGTATAACAATCCATATTCAACGTATTTATACTCTGGAGAATCTCGTAAGCAGGACTTTGGTGTACGAATTATCTCGGCAGAGGGCGCAGCGCAGTTTGACTATATTCACTTCGAAGATTTAACTAAGGTTTGATACTGGTCCCCCCGATCATAAACATCTTTAAACATATCAAAACTGGCGGCAGCAGGGGACATTAGGACAATGGCATGGCCAAGGGCCTCAGCGGTGGTCTTAGCGGTGTCGACTGCTTCTTCCAGGGATTCTGCTATTACAAAGCGTGGATCGGAATATTTTTCGGCCAAGACGTGACCGGATTCGCCCAATAAAACAATCTTTTTGATATTGGGCGATTGAAGAATCTCATAAATCTCGGGGAGGTCTTGATTATCAGTCTTATCACGTCCACCTACGATTAGTACTAGCTGGTCGTCAAGGAAAGAATTGACCGCCACTCTAGTAGATGAGGCATTGGTAGCAAAATTGTCATCGTAGTATTTAACGTTGTTTAACTCACGAACAAACTCCAGCCGATGAGGTAGGCCATGGAAGCTGGAGAGACCCCGCTTAATAGTGTCAGCGCTCGTGGCTAAATATTCGTCTGGTGATATATTTTTAGAGGCGGCGACGGCGGCAATAGCAGCAATGGCGTTTTCCTGATTGTGAATGCCAGGGAGTTTAACGGCGGCTTTGATGTCGTCTGGGATTTCGAAAGGATAAGGGAGTTTAGTGGCCTGAGAGGTTTCAGCGATTCTAGTGGTTTCGGGGTTTTTAGCGTAATAGATGAGGTAGTCTTGCTCGGTTTGATATTTTGTGATGTTAGCCTTGGCATCTAAATAATCTTGATAATCCTTGTGAACATTGAGATGATCAGGCTCTAATTGGCCGATGACAGCGACGTGGGGGGATTTTTTTAGATCCCAAAGTTGGAAACTGGACATTTCGTAGACGACGATGGATTCTGGCGTTAATTGGTCTAAAACTTCAATGGCGGGGGTACCGATGTTGCCAACGAGATAAGCATCTCTGTTTTCGGCATCCAACAAAGCCTTAATAAAAGAACAGGTAGTACCTTTACCTTTAGTGGCGGTGACGCCGATAATAGGGCAAGGGCAATGGTCAAAGAAATGACGAGTGAGGCTGGATTCGTTATCGAGATTAAGGGGTGGAATCGAGGGGCTGCGGAAAATTATATCATAAGATGAATAATCATGTTGGCTTAATTGTTCTGGAGTTTCGTTTTCGAAAATATCAAAAGTAGCTGATTGGTATTTATTTTTAAAATATGCTTCGGCGGATTTACCCTCCTTGCCGTAGCCGAGTAGTGCGATTTTCATGTTTCTATTATAACATATAAAACGAGCGATTTTGACGTTTTCAGCAAAGTGTGGTATAATTTAAGGAGTAGGTTCAGCTGTGCTCTTACAAGAGTACGGGGACAGAACATTGAAGGCCAAAGTGAAAAACGAGAGGAAGGGGCTAAGATGGGCCAAATGGTTGTGGACCATAGCAGGTTTGTGTTTTATTGTGCTGATTGCCAATATTGTCAGGCGTCTAGTGTCAAGATGTTGCCTTCGGATGAATTGTGCCTCGAATATGCCTTGACGCGTTTCGAGTGCGAGGCTTCGGACACGTGCCCGTTCGCTTCTCGACTCCAGGAAGATGAGGCGTACGCCAAGTACCTGGCCAAATATGACCGCGCCGCAGAAGATTGGAGTGATTGGGTAGATGCAGTGGATATGACGACGGAAACGAGCCCGTATGACAAATATGAAGATTTAGTCTCTGATGCCTCTGAGCGGTGGCCGTCGAAGTCGAACTGCCTGTATAGGGTGTAGAGTTTGCTTTGGTTGAAAATTGCCCCGGCGGGTTTGTAGTCGGGGCTTTTTATTTGACGATTTGGCGAGCTTCGGCGAGAGAGTGAGTTTCCATAAGTTTAGTGCGAAATTCTTTAGCGCCAGGAAAGTTGTTGACGTAAATTTTAAAGAAATGCTTTAAAGTCTCGTAAGAAATAAAATATTTTTGAGATTGTTTTTCGTAGAGGTCTAGGTGAAGTTTCAAGAGGTTCATTAATTCTTCGCGGGTAGGTTGGTGATCAGTAAAACAATAAGGGTTGGCGAAAACACCGCGACCAATCATGAAACCGTCTACTTCGGGATATTTGGCGTGTAGCTCGAAGGCGTGAGCGCGGTCTTTGATATCGCCGTTGATGATCAGCCTAGTTTCTGGGGAAGTTGTAGCGCGGAGCTTAATTATTTCAGGGATTAGTTCGTAATGAGCGGGAACTTTGGACATTTCTTTTTTAGTGCGCAGATGGACAGTAAGAGCGGCAGGACGAAGATTCAGGAGAGTAGAGAGCCATGCTTGATATTCTTCGGGTCGAGACCAGCCAAGACGAGTTTTAATGGAAACTGGCAAATTGGTTGATTTGACAGTATCCTGAAAACATTGTATAGCTAAATCGGGGTTTTGGATCATGGCCGCACCACCGCCGGCTTTATTGACGTGCTTGTCAGGACAGCCAAAATTGAGATCTACTCCCGAAAAACCAAGCGATTCTAGTGCCTTGGTAGTTTCCGCGAAATGCTCGGGGTTTTTGCCCCAGATTTGAGCGATGATAGGATGGTCGGTGGGGGCGATTTCGAGTCGCTCCAGAGCGTTAGTACGGCCCTTTTCGGAGGCATAAGAAGAAACGTTGGTGAATTCAGTGAAGAATAAATCAGGTTTACCAGCAGCTGCTACCACTTGACGAAAAATAACGTCTGTCACTCCTTCCATAGGGGCGAGAATTAAGTAGGGCTTAGGTAACTGATTCCAGATATTCATTGACAAATTATACCATTTTTTGTGTTATAATTAAACTACTCATCCTAAACCTA
>JAILSC010000019.1 GCA_024697865.1 Candidatus Saccharimonadota bacterium
TATACAATAAATATGTTATAATTATACTAATAATAACAGGTATCACAGGTTGGTTATGAATTTAAAGATCGGAATCTTGAATTTTTAAACCAACCTGATTTTTATATCCCATTTACTACAAAAATTCACCTTTCAAAACCGAAGTGGAAAAATATCAATATAAAACAAAAAAAGACGCGCTTGATATAATTCAATATCTTGGGCATCTTTTATAACTAGCATTATACTAAATATTTCAAGGATAATATAAATATCGAAGTTCTTGCAGGGCGCAGTATGCGCCGAGCGCGAGAACTTCTTTTTTATTCTGGATATTTTGCAATCATTTCAGCAAAACGTTCTTTGTTTTCCGCCAATGATTTTTCTACATCGATAACATAATTTTGAATAACTATATTTTTCTCAGAATCAAAATATTCGTAAATCATTTTGCCGCCAAGCGCACGCATTGTTTTTGACGATCCTAGATTATCCTTGGCGCAATCAAGTAAAACTACTTCAATTCCATGTTTCTCACAAATACATAACGCTAAATATAGATTAATCTTATTGTATCCCTTTCTACGCTCAGAAGGCCTAATACTATATCCAATATGACCACCAAAATTCCATAAATTATGATTTAAAGTCAGTCTAATATTAATCATACCAACAATCTTATTGTCTGATTCTCTTACCAAAAAATAAGTTTCCGCTGGCACACGATCTTCACCCGGTTCTTTTTTTAAATCCTCGTCAAGCCTTTTTAACCAGCTAGGATAGTCGTTAATATACTGTTCAAGCCGATTTGTACCGTCCAATCTCGAACCGTCAGCATGAAATTCTTTTATATATTCTATCGCATCTTCTTTCCGTGCCAGCGTCGGAAATTCTAATTTTAATCTATCCATACCTTAGATCATACACTAAAATATGTTAATTTTCAATTAAAAGTCACTTACCGAAGCCAAAGTGGAAAGACATCAATATCAAAAAGTAGCAGAAATATCAGCTAGGCTTATTCCGTCTTTTATTTTCTTGTTTAGTTCCTCGACACTTATTCGCTCATCTTTGCCCATAAACCTTTTTATATCTTTTATTGTGTTGAGTTTATTCTCTCTCTTACCACTTTCGCCATCAAATACCCAAACGGCAGTTAAATCGTCTAATGAGAGGGCGCCAATTTGCCCATCTTTTACAGTATCAATAGATGTTTCCAAAATAGGTCTTTCATCTATAAAATTTAGCTTATCGCCACCAGCCGACCAAAAAACTTCATTCTCATGTCCACCCTTAACTTTCCCTTCTTTAGACCTTACATAGCCACAATTAATAATATCTACTATTTGGTCTATGCCAGTAATCCTATAAACTGAGTTCTCACTAGTTTTAAAAACATTGGGATTATCATCATACCTAAGGCCAAATTCCGATTTAAACACCCTATTTTTACAACTAGTAATCCGCTTGTCATTTTCTGTATTATTATTACTTTTATTAAAAGCCTCTAGAACCGCATTCCTAGCCCTATCCACATCTTGATCATGTTTTTCATTATGATCAACAGTGGCATCATTCTCATCATTTGGCAACGAAGATAATAAGTTTTTTAATTCTCTCATATGTTTTTCGTAAGACATTGGCTTTTTGTCTTCAGTTTTCTTAGCGCGCCCATAAATACCCTCCGGATCTTTCCCCATATCCATATTACGGCTTCTACTTGAACTTTCCAACGATCTTCGCATTTGTCTCCTTTTGTACCATTTTACCACGCATTATGCTATAATTATACCTATAATAACAGATAGAAAGGTTGGTTTTGAATTTAAAGATCGGCATCGTTGGTTTGCCTAATGTCGGCAAATCCACATTATTTAATGCTTTGACTAACGCTGGCGCTTTAGCCGCCAACTATCCTTTTGCTACCATTGAACCCAATGTCGGTATTGTCCCGGTACCAGATGAACGCTTAGACGTTCTAGCTAAAATGTATGAAACCGACAAAGTTGTTCCCGCTACTGTAGAATTCGTTGATATCGCCGGTCTTGTCGCTGGGGCTTCGCAGGGCGAAGGGCTGGGCAACAAATTCCTTGCCCACATTCGCGAATGTCAAGCCATTTGCCACGTAGTTCGCGCTTTTAAAAATGATGATATCGTCCGCGCCGATAACAAAATTGAGGAAGACGTCATTGCCCAAGCCAAAGATGACATCGATATCATCAATCTAGAATTGCAACTAGCCGACGAAGAAACCAAAGCTAAAATCGCCGCCAAACGTAAAAAATCTCCAGAAGACGAAAATATCCCCTTTCTTACCGACAAACCAGTGATCTATATGTTCAATGTCGACGAATCCGGACTCACAGATACTGATTTACAGACCAAACTCCACGAGCTAGTTAAGCCCGCTAAAGCCATTTTCGTCAACGCTAAACTTGAAGAAGAAATGTCCGGCATGAATCGCACCGAACGCAAAGAATTTCTAGAAAGTTATGGTGTCAAAGATGATGCCTTGGGCGAATTAATCAAAGCCGCCTACGCCACCCTTGGCCTCCAGTCTTTCCTTACTGCTGGCAAGAAAGAGTGTCGCGCTTGGACTATTAAAACAGGCTCCACTGCGCCCGAAGCTGCTGGCACCATCCATACTGATTTCGAACGCGGATTTATCGCTGCTCAAATCTGCAATTACGACGATCTTAAGGCTCTTGGCTCCGAAAAAGCCGTCCGCGAAGCCGGCAAACTTCGCACTGAAGGCAAAACCTACATCATGCAAGATGGCGATGTCGTCGAATTCAAATTCAACGTATAGCGAACCAATCTCTTATTTCAAAGTTATCCCCACTAACATCTGCTACTGCCAACAAAGGGTTATAGTTTGCCATTTTCCGTATATGGTATTTCATATAACATTCCGCCGCAAATCGCATTTTGGCTAGTTTTTTCTGGTCCACAGCCGCCATGCCGCCGCCCGCCAAATCCGAACGCCGGTATTTTACTTCCGTAAAATATACCTCATCGTTTTTCACGGAAACAATATCAATCTCGTAAAAATACGTTTTGAAATTTCGTGCCACAATTTTATGCCCCCCATTAGTTAAATATTCAGCTACTCTCTCTTCTGCCTTTTTTCCTATTTTTGTTGTATTTTTTACAACACCCTGTTTAGTCCCAAAGCCAACCATACTTTTAATCGGCTCAAAACTTCGTCGATGCTCTGGACAAATCCCGTGCTTTACAATGGCCGCCCTGTGCGCGGCCGTCCCATAACCCACATGTTTTTCAAACCCATATTCCGGATATTTTTCTGCTATTTCATACATATATCGATCTCGCGCCACCTTGGCGATAATCGACGCCGCGCTCACTTCTTTAACTAAATCATCAGCTTTCGGCATCACCGAAACGTGCTTCCCCAATGCCGTATCTTTTAAGAAATTTACTTTTCCGTCAATAATTATCTGCGAAAACGGCACCCTAAATTCTTGTACCATTTCCACCGCTCGTCTGGTAGCTAATTTTAAAGCTCCCGAAATCCCCACCTCGTCCAGTTCCGCCGGCGAAGCCCAGCCCAATCCAGTGGCACTGGCTGCCTGCAAAATCACCTCGTTTAAAGCTTCCCGTTTTTTAGCGGTTAATTTCTTCGAATCTTTCAGCTCGTCCACCCACTCCGGTTTTTCCTCTGGCAAAATCACCGCGCCCACAACAAGCGGCCCCGCTAAAGGGCCGCGTCCAACTTCGTCTATTCCCAGAATCGCCATTAGGCTATTTCTCTGCTTCGGCTTCCGTCTCAGCCTTAGTTTCTTCCTTCGTTTCTTCCTTCACTTCTTCTTTTACTTCTTCGGTCGCTTCAACTGGTACTTCAGCTGGTTCTTCGACCGGCTCTTCTTCAACCGTTACATCATTAACTGCCACTCGGTCGAAATCTTTGCCGGTTAAACGTGCTGACTTACCGGAACGTTGACGCAAGTAGCTCAAATTGTTTCGGCGTACTTTCGAACGCTTAGTGATTACAATTTTTTCTACCAATGGCGAGTGTACTAGATAAGACTTCTCCACCCCTACGCCAGAAGTCACCTTGCGTACCACAATTCGTTCCGTATGAGAATTTTTGCGCTCCACTCGGATCACTACGCCTTCAAAAGTCTGCAAACGGAATTTGTTACCTTCTTTAATTTTCTGGGTCACCTTCACCGTGTCACCCGAACGCACATCTACCACCGCCTTCTTTTTCTGTGCGTCACCAATTTCTTTTAGAATCGAAAAACTCATTTTATTACCTTTATTATTTACAACTCCCACTATTCTACCACACTTTAACTAACTTTTCAAGGCCAATTTTATTCGTTCTTCTACTGGCAAAGTTTTATCTACTTTTTCTAATGCGGCCGTAGCTTCTTTCAGTGGGAAACCTAAAGCGATCAACGCATCCAAAGCCTCGTCCGGCTCACTAGCACCATCAACATCACCGGCTACTTCTGTCGTCCCATATCGTGAAGGGATTCCCACCTTATCTCTAAGATCCACAATCACTCGCTCTGCCGATTTCTTCCCCACACCAGAGGCTTTAGCGATAAATCCGGCGTCAGCATTAGCAATTGCATTACGCACCTCTTCCGCCTCTGCCAGCGACAATATCGCTATTGCCGCCTTTGGTCCAATTCCCTGCACGCTAACTAAGAGCTCAAAAATCTTTTTTGCTGTCAAACTAGAAAATCCATATAGTTCTTCTGCATTTTCACGTACTTGATGATAGGTGTAGAATTTTCTTTCCTCTCCCAGCGAAATCCCCTCAAAATCCGACGCCGGTACCATGATTTCATACCCCACCCCATTGACATCCAAAATCAAACTATTGCCAAATTTTTCTTCCACTGTCCCCTTAAGATGTGCTATCATATCAAGATTATATCACTTTCGCCGCGTATTAGAAAATCTATGTCCCTTATCCTGACCCAATTTATATAAGAAACTACAAGTAATCGCTACCGCCAGCGCATCCGCTGCGTCATCTGGCTTGGGCTTCTTATCTAATTCTAGATGCACTCGCACCATCTCCTGAATTTGCGTCTTCGTTGCCGCTCCATATCCCGTCAAAGATTTTTTAATTTCGTTTGGCGTATATTCATATACGGGCAAGCCTTTTTGTTCTGCCGCCAGCAGAATAATTCCTCGCGCCTCAGCCACCGCAATTCCCGTAGTAATATTTTTGGAAAAAAACAATTTTTCCACCGCTACTACTTCCGGCTTGGTTTCTTCTAAGACTTGTGATAACGATTCGTATAATTCCTTCAAGCGGCTGGGTAAAGGTGCATCTACTATCGTCGTCACTACACCATAATCCAACGCCTTAGCTCCCGCTCGTCCGGTAGCTTCAATTAACCCAAATCCACAAATCCCAATGCCCGGATCAATACCTAAAATTCTCATTTTACATATTTAATTAAAGTTTCACGCAAATCTTTCATCGGAATCACGAACTTATCTCGCACAGTAGCTGGCCCAATTGCATGCTTAAAACCTAATTTCTTAGCTTCGGCAATTCGTTGATCTGCCCTAAACGCCGAACGTATCTCTCCGCCCAGCCCCACCTCGCCGAACACTACGTATTCTTCTCCTAATTTTCGTCCCGCCATCGCAGATGCAATTGCCATGCAAACCGCTAAATCCGCCGCTGAATCAGCCAATTTCATTCCACCAACTACATTAATAAAGACGTCTTGATCCGATAATTTCAGCTTCGTCCTTCGTTCTAAAACTGCAATTAATAAATTAAGTCGATTGATATCAAACCCACTGGCTGTACGCTTAGGGTAGCCATAATTTGATTTATTGCAAAGTGCTTGAATTTCTACTAAAATCGGTCGATTCCCGCTTAAAGTTGCTAGAATCACTGAGCCATCAGTATTTTTCCTTTCTGCCAATAAAGCCGCTGATGGATTTTGTACTTCTTTTAATCCCGAATCAGCCATCTCAAAAATCGCCACTTCATTAGTTGAGCCAAACCGATTTTTTACTGCTCGCACCGTCTTAAAACCACCGTACCTATCGCCTTCAAAATTCAACACCACGTCCACTAAATGTTCCAAAACTTTTGGTCCAGCCAAAGTCCCGTCCTTAGTCACGTGCCCCACAATAATCACCGCTGTGTCTGTAGCCTTCGCTGCCCGAATAATCAAATTACCACTGTTTGTTACTTGCGACACCGTCCCTGGCGCCGACGAAATTTCGTCCATCGCAAGTGTCTGAATTGAATCTACTATTACCAAATCAAATTCGCCCGATTCAATCGTCTTAGCTATATCATTAGCTGATGTCGATGCTGCAAACGATAGCTTATCGCTCTCGGCGCCAAGTCTTAGGGCTCTCAACTTTACTTGTCCCGCCGATTCCTCACCAGAAACATATAATACATTGTGTTTTTGGGCCACTTTTGCACATATTTGCATCAAAATTGTCGATTTGCCAATTCCTGGCTGCCCCGCCAATAAGCATACCGATCCCATCAAAATTCCCCCGCCCAATACCGTATTCAGGTCATTAAATTCAGTTAGCAATCTGGCTTTAGCATCTGAAGGTACAATCGTCGATATTTTAACAAAATCTAATTTTTTTCCCGACAACTTACCTTTGGCGATCGCTGATTTCCCTCCACCGCCAGCCCCATTATCTAATACCTGCTCCACCAAAGAATTCCAAGCCTTACAATTCGTACATTGTCCCATCCATTTAGCATATGTCGCACCACACTGCTGGCAAACAAATTGGGTTTTACTCTTCATGCCCCTATTATACCAGATTCTTTAATATCTCGGGGCCAACTCTTTAATGTAGGTAATATCCATATTGGTATTGCGATCTTCAGAAGTAGTGGCGTCACTACCACCCCATAGATACAAAGTAGGATCGAAATTAATAATTTCAGCCGGAATAATAGAGTTAGCCCCAGTAGCTGCTCCGTAAGTTCGAGTAGGGATGAGTTTATTGGCAATCACCGCTCCATAAATTACTAACTGATGAGAGCGTTCCTGACTATTAATCTCAGGAATTTCTCCATTACTATTAGCGCAAGTAATCACATTACCATCACTAGAACTATCTTTGCCAGCAATTAAAATCGCATCAATTCTGTTTACCGTAGAGCAATTGATGTAGATATTTTTTTCTGCATAAATCACCAATTTAGGTAAATGACTATATAAACTATAAGTAGCCGCACCATGATAAGTAATATCGCCATCAATAAAGATATTACCAGCAGAATGTACGATTTGAGTAGAATTAGCATTAATTTCAGTCTTAGGAATAGTTAAAGTCCCCGTACCACCATGATAATATTGAACACCATCGATCAGCTTGGAACTATCATTCAATGAAACTACTCCCGACACATTATAGTTAAGCGAATCAGCACTATCGCCATAAACGTATTTACTGACTAGAGCTGATTTATCTGCCTTGTTATTATTGCCGGCTGTAGAATTACCAATTGCTGGCGCAGTATCACCTGAACAGTTGTTAGCAAAGGTTAGAGGGCTACGTTTACAAACTACAGATTGTTTACTGCCGCCAGGATTAGGTGTATTGGAGGCTGAGTTATTGCTAAACGGATTAGGCGAAAGTACACCATTGTTGATCCCGCCATAGCCTAAACTGGCTCCACTAGAAAATCCAGTAGTCTTACCATTGGCTATGATGCCTAATTCGTTCCAAGAGCCAAAGGAAAGCATAGTATAGTTACTCTCAATTCCGTAATTGTTATACCCTGCTAAATTACCTTTCGTGTTAGTAGCAGTGGTAATATTGCCGCTAGAATACACATTGCCGCCCCAAATCTGGATACTAGGCTTCTTGGCCGCAGTAAAGCAAGATGGAGCAGAACGCGCCCATTGATGATCGCCATCACGATCATTCCAGTTAGTATCCGCTCCACTACCGGCTGGCCAAACCGCCGACCTTAGACAGAGCCTTGTGCCAGCTGGGACATCCGGCACGTTAATAGTAGAACTTAACTTAATTGCATTATCGCCAACTCTCCCCGTCCACATATTGGCAACATTGAATTTGGAATTTCTCTCAGATTCGCTAGCTGGACTCTTATCAGTTGTTTGATAATCTATCCGGAAAGTAGAACCGTTTTCGCAAAGACTATCTCCTATGCAAAGCTCCAAATGCCATTTAGGATTGTGTACAGTGGTGGCATATTGCTCACTACTCGATTTAGTAGTGGCCGAATTGGCTTTAGGATTAATGATGTAAGTATAATTGATGGTTTGACGAGAACCCGCATACAAAGTAGTACCAGATTCTTTGGTGGTGACTTCCGTTCCATTTCTAAAGTTGTACGGAATCAAAGCCTGCACAGAATCAGACAACGCTCCGGTGTCTACAATTGCCGTATCAAAATTAGATCTATTCTCAAATCCTACGGACTTAGGCACCGTATTTACACCACCGCTGCTATTAGTTTCTGCCCTTTCACTTAAACTACGGCCTACTTCCGAACCGCTGACTTTATGGGTATTGGTTGGCGTTTTAGTACCGGTGTCACCATTGGCATAAATAAACTTTTGTTGGTATTGACCGCTAGCAAAATTGCTACTCGTGACCATAAAGCCATTGGCCCAAGTTCCACCGCCACATGATTGTAGCATGGTGCCAATATGATTAATGCTAGCGCACATACCACCGCCATTTACTACCATTCTCTGCGGCCAAATCCCTTTCTGATATGGGTACTGGGCTCCAGGTACATAGGTTGGTTGATAAGACAAAGTGTCATCCGGTTTGGCGTAGACGGTCTTCTGATATGAACCACTGGGCGTTACGGTATTGTTCCGGATTCCCATAGACAAACTCGTAGTCCCACCATTGCTAGCCGGACGCAAAGCTAGAGCGCAAACCTTATACGACACATTTCTGGTGTTATAGTCATAATCGAAATACAAAGTCTGACACATATATTGACCCGGATACATAGTATAAGATACTGATTTTATTAGTTTGGCATTGCTACCCCAAAAACCACCCTCGGATCCAGAAGCCAGCCTACCGCTTTGGCCAAGATTATTCTCGTTGATATCTATATAATAGTTAGTAGCACCCGACCCATTCGTCCGCCTGAGATAATGGTTAAAATCAACATTGCAGCCATTAATATCGCAATTATCTACATTGTAGATGTGCACTTTCGCGCCAGGGCCAGCCCAACCAGCATCAGTCCCATTCGTCTGAGAAAGACCCTGGAACTGGTCTGGCGACACGCAAAAATACCCCACCCCATCCGGTATCCAAGTAGTCCCCCGCAGCATATAGTACAATTCTGCCGCCGCCGACCAAGTAATTCTCGTATTATTAGGAAAACCGTGAGAGTTCAACCAGCTATAACTTTTTGCATCATAATCATTGTATTCCGCCTGACTAATAAGCTCTGACCCATATCGGTTGGCGGGTCCAATTTGGAAATTATAATTACTGTAGCCATAATAACTCCCCACCATACCATCCCAACCATAGGAAGCAAACCATCCTTCTTCCCGACATACGGACATTGCCTCGGCCTTATATGAGTCCGTAAGAATGCCCCCGCCATATCCAGTCCAGTCATCTAAGCCCCATCCATCATCTGATTTAAAAATACGCCAGCTGGCTCCACCCCCAGCAGACCCCGCCGGATAACCACAAAGGTCAGTTAACGCGTTACTACTACAACTAGCACTAACCCCACCAGAACCACCACCGCCACCTTCATCACCATAAGCGTTTTCAAAGGTCGACGTAAGCCATAATCCACCGACCAAAAAAGTACAAATGGCAAACAATTTTAAGGACAGTTTTTCTTTATTTGCCTTGTCCCTTTTCATGGTTTAAAAATTCTCCCACTGCTTTTGCAATTCTTGATTATCACATTCAATTGCTACTGAAACCACATAGGGAGCTAAGAAGCTCTTCCCCTCTGCCGGGTAAGAAGTTAAGTCTATATTATTAATATATGTCGCAGCCCTTTCGCAATCGCCCTCTATCATCGCAATAAAATTCATTTTTTGAACCATTATTTCTAGGGCTAAATTATCATCCTGATTATTTTTGGCTTCTTCGATGGCTGTATCGTAATAATTTTCAACATCGCTTTTAGTTTTGTTGGGATCATGCAGTATCAAAGAAGCTTTTTTTGTCACCTGGTCTATCGCAGAAAGATCCTCGCCTAATAATTCATCAGGAAGAACATATCCCGTTTCTACCGCCTCCTCTACTTCTTCCAATACTTCACCTTGATTTTTCATTATTACCGTTGCTACAAGTACGGCTATCACTATCAACAAGAACGAGAGAACTAAGACTAATATTGTCCGAGATTTTTTTTCCGTCTTCCTATCACCCATCCCCCTCATTTTACCATAACTATAATAAAAAAACTAGTCAAGTCTTATTTATTAAATTTTTTCCTCAACCACTCGTCAGCTGGGCCTGCCGTCATCAAGATCACTAAATAACCCTCTGCTATATCTTGCTGCAACTCTGCCGCTAATTCGTCGTTCAACTCCGCCACTTTTGCTACATTTTTATTGCTCAAATCTGCGATCAAATCCTCTGGTGTTAACACCGTCAAATTCGGGTCTTCTCGCGTCAAATAAGTCGGCAGCCAATAAATCTTTTCTGCCCCAACAAACGCATCTTTGTAACCTTCACGCACCTCATGTTGCCGAGTGTTTTGGTGCGGTTGATAAATCACCGCTACGCCCTTCCGCCCAGTCAATTCGGCTTCTTCTTTGGCCATTTCTACCGTCGCCGCGATTTCTTCTGGATGATGTGCATAATCTGTGTATATACCATCAACTAGTTTTTCAAATCTTCGTCCCACACCCGGGAATTGATTCAAAATATCCACCACTTCATCTGCGTTAATCTCTGGCGCCATCTTCAAAATTGCCTTCACCGCTAGCGCCGCATCTTGTCGCCTCGCCTTTCCAGCTAATTTTATCTCGTACTCATTAGTCCCGTCCTTAATCACTGTTTCACTTTGCGCCTCGAACTGTTGAAACGCTGCTGTATAATCTTCTCTCGTCGGATAAATATCTGGGTGGTCATACGATACATATGGAATCACTGCCAGCCATGGATGGAATTTCAAGAAATTCCGATCGTATTCATCCGCCTCATAAATGAAATATTGATCGCCTTGGTGATAGGCCCCCGACGGCGCAAACCCCAAAGTTGTCCCCACGATATACGATACTGGCAATCCTAATTTTAAACTCGCCCATACTATCATTGCCGTAGTGGTAGTTTTGCCATGCGTTCCTGCTACCGCTACCATTTTTAGGCCTAATTTTTCTACTAAATATTCCGTTAAATCGTCTCGTTTAGTACATTTTACCCCAGCCCCTTTAGCCATCATTAACTCTGCGTGATCCTCTGGCAAAGCCGAAGTATGTACGAACCAGTCTACTCCTTCTGCTAATTTAGTCTGCAAAAATTTTCCATCCTGTTCACCAATATACACTTCGATTCCAGCCTTAATTAGCTCATCATAAACCGCCCCCTTAGCTAAATCCGAACCACACACATTTAACCCAGCCTCTTTAGCCATTAGTGCTAGCGGCCCCATCCCTGTCCCCGATATACCTGAAATATAGATATTCATGATATAATTATTATATAATGAATATTAAATCTGAGCAAGAGATGCTAGAGTTCGGCCAAGATTTCGCCAGCCAAAAAATCCAGCAGAATTCATCTGGCGCAATTTTGATTGAACTAGTTGGTGACGTTGGCGCCGGTAAAACCACTTTTACCCGTGGCCTAGCGCAAGGGCTTGGCGTCAAAGAGCCTATCACTAGTCCTAGTTTCACCATTTCTAAATCCTATGCCCTGCCCGGAGGTGGCAATTTGGTCCATTATGATTTTTATCGTCTATCCGATCCTGGCCTCATGATTGATGACTTACAGGAAAACCTTCAAAACCCTCACAACATCATCGTGGTTGAATGGGGAGAATCGCTTGCCGAATTTTTACCTAAAAACCATCTTAAGATTCATATCGCCTATACTGAAACTGGCGACCGAAAGGTAACCTTATGAAATTATATTTAGATACCAGCACACCAGAAACCATTCTTAAATTAGACGATCGAGAATATCACTATATTTTCGCCAACGATTTAGCCGAAAAACTCCTCGCCTTCATCCGCGACAAATTGCAAGAAAATCATCAAACTTGGACCGATATCACCGAAATCACTTTCATGTCCGGGCCTGGATCTTTTACCGGTCTTCGCATCGGCGCCACCGTCGTCAATACTCTAGCTCACGAGTTAAATATTCCCCTCTACGATCATCACGGCAACAAACACCCTCTTATTATTCCCGAATACGGCCGCGAAGCTAATATCAGTCAACCTAAAAAATAATTTATCGGCGTTTTTGCCTAATCAATGAGTGCGCCAACATTGCCGCAAACAAAGATGCTAGCACGATTGTCATTCCCAAAACCGTCGCCATCACTACGTAGCCCTTAGTCCCGTCCGGTCGGAAAGTTGAACTTTCGCCCAATGGCTTCACGAACGATGGGTTTTCCGGATCGTAAGCTACTTGAACCCCATCATCGCCATTCGCCAACTGAGTCGGCATCACATTCAAATTCATACCCTTCAGTCTAATCCTAAACACCGACTCGTCCGAATTTCTATCTGCGTGGAAAATCCGCACAATCGAATCGCCAGAAACTTGCGTTCCGCTATAAGCCTTTTCTTCATTGTTGACTGCCGCATGAACTTCCCCTTGTTCGTTGATCATTAGTTCCCCTTTGATTGCGTCATGGATTCCACCCATATCTAACACTAACTCGTCACCTACAAAGACAAAAGTGTCGTCATCTGCAGTTATTTCCAAAGTCTCTTCACCACTTGCCGCCACCACAAACGGTATTGCAAAGTTCATCGTAAACAAATGGTTATGCCCATCACTATTCACTTTGTCTCCATCACTAAAATTAACCGTATCCAGAGGATAAAAATCATTATTCACAAATGAAAATTCCGTAGTTTCTTTATCTCGATAAACCAATTTCAGACTTCCGGCATATTCTTTACTTTTATCTTTTACATTAGTAAACCATCTCTTCATATTATCTAGGCCACGATTTGGAATTAATTCTCCCCCCACTGCTACCGGTAGATAATCCTCGCCCAGTTTGTAGTCTACTATCCCTTGTTCTAGCTGTTTATTGTTATAGTTACAGCTCGTCCACTCAAACTGTCTCGCATCTGCCGCGCTTCGTGTTTTTTGATCATACATATTTATACACGCATCGCTCCGCTGATCAAAATATGTCACTGGCAAACTCACGTCTGTACCATCGTCCACTCCCGCACTTGCTAGTATTGCTTCCGGCGTGTGCGAAGCTTGCTCTTGATTAATATTTTTCACCGTCCGAGACAAACCCACTATCGACAATATTAAGCTCAAAACAAATATCCCCAAAGCCGTAATCATAATTACTTGTGACTTTTTCTGCCACTTCATGCCCTAAGTATAAGACTTTTTATTAGTTCTGTCAATCGCTTGTGCCAGTTTCTTGCTCTGTTGGAATACCCAATTCTTCGTCCGAAAGTGCTCCCGCTCCGAATGGCTTTTCATACTCATCAATCGCTTGTATTTTCACATTTAAATTATCCAAATATTCTTCCAGGACTTCCATCGTCATCTTACCGGATTTATCTAATTTATATTCTACTTCGTCGCTGTCCTCTTCAATTTCATTCTCATCCGGCAAATATCCTGGTCGCGACCGATCCAGATAAATATCTCCCGAACTATGATACACGAACAAAGACACACTAGTCGTTATCAAAGCTATTATCACCGAGGCCACACCCAATATCACTAAATTCCATCTGCTCTTATTCATTACAGTTTTCCTTTCAATTGGTTTGCCAACTGCATATGTCCGGACAATAACATTCGCATTTTCAAAACATCCTGCTCGACAATTTTTCGTTTCTGTCGTACTTTATCTAATTTATTGTAAAAATCTTCCGGTTCCTTTTGGCAATCCATCAAGGTCAGCTCTTCTAAATTTTGCTGGTATACTACATAGTCATCTGCAAACAGAGTTTTAGTGCTAGCAAGCTTATTTTGGTTTTCCACCAAATCGGCACTTGACAGATTATTCTCCACCAACCGCACATTTAGCGGTGTAATAAAATTCGTTAAAATTTCTTCATAATAAGCCCCCAAATACACTCGCGCCTTAGCATCATTTTTCTGCACCTTTTTTAAATCTTCTCGGATTGAATCGCAATTTTTTACGATCGTTTTTTGTTGTTCGTCACTTATGGCCACCACTGGCGCAGTTTGCCCTAATATCATTAACAGCGCCCCACAACAAATCAACTTTCTTGTTCTTGTCATATAAAAATTATAACACACTAATCTCGCTTCAACATTACCGTGAAGGCTTCCGACGGGATATCAATCTTCCCGAATCGCTTCATCCGCGCTTTACCCCGTTTCTGCTTTTGCAATAGCTTTGCCTTTCGATCTCGGTCGCCCGTATGAATTTTTACCGTTACATCCTTTCGATAAGCTCCGATTGTTTCCCTGGCGATAATTCTAGCTCCAATTGCCGCCTGCAAAGCTACCTCCCAGTTTTGTCGTGGGATTACTTCTTTTAGCTTCTTAGTTGTTTCTCGGCCAATTGCTTCGGCTTCTGTCTTGTGACACATGATCGACAGGGCATCAATTTTATGTCCTCCCACCAAGAAATCTACTCTTACCAAATCCTCTGCTTTGTAGCCGTTTAGCTCATAATTAAACGAAGCGTAACCCGAAGTTACTGACTTCAATTGATCATAAAAATCCGTCAACAAATTTGCCATTGGCGCCTCAAAATCAATCACCGCTCTCTCCTCGATATAAGACAAATTCGTCTGGTGTCCGCGTTTTTCATTAATCAAATTCAACACTCCGCCAATCATTTCTTTTGGTACGATAATCTCCCCCTTCACCCACGGCTCTCGAATTTCTGCAATTTCCGACACATCTGGCAAATCCGCCGCAGATTTTATTTCCTTTATTTCACCGTTGGCCATTACTACTTCATAATTAGTAGAAGGATTCGTAACAATTAGATCTAATCCAAACTCCCGCTCTAATCGCTCCCGAATAATATCCATATGTAAAAGCCCCAAAAATCCAATTCTTAGACCAAAGCCCAACACTGGTGAATTTTCCGGCTCAAATCTTAGCGCCGAATCCGACAAGCTCAACTTCTCAATCGCTTCTTTCAAATCCTTATATTGATCGTTAGATACTGGGAAAAACCCTGCATACACAAATGGCAGGACATCCTTATAACCTGGCAAAGGCTCCCCAGCCGGATCTTTCACCAAGGTCACCGTGTCACCTACTTTAGCTTCCCGCGTAGTTTTTAGGTTTGTCACAATATAACCGATTTCTCCAGCCTTCAAGACCTCCCGTGGTGTCATTTTCGGCGTTAACACTCCAATTTCTAATGCCAACCCCTTAGTCTCTGCCGCCATCATTTTGATTTCAGCGTTTTTCTTAATTTCCCCTTCAAACACCCTCACGTATAGCACCACTCCGCGATAATCATCAAAATACGAATCGAATATTAATGCTCGAGTGGCTGATGGTCGATCATTTCTTTGCGGGCACGCTCTCTCGCGCCCGTCTTCACGGGACTCGGTCGCTTCTCGCGAGCCCAGCTGGGCTCGCAAATCCCTCAAAGAAACGATCTGACCATTTGCCACTACAGCATCTAAAATTTTATCCACATTTTTACCAGTTTTACCTGATACCTCAATAATCTCCTCTCGCTTACAACCGAGTAAGCTAATAATTTGTGACGCCACTCGCTCTACTTCTGCCGCCGGCAAATCGATTTTATTAATCACTGGGATAATTGTTAAATCCTGTTCTAAGGCTAAATACACATTCGCTAGCGTCTGTGCCTGAATCCCTTGCGTAGCATCAACCACTAGCACCGCAGTCTCTACCGCCTGCAAACTTCGCGATACTTCATACGAAAAATCCACATGCCCCGGAGTATCAATTAAGTTTAACGTATACCCTTTCCATCGCATAGTCACTGGTGCTAGCTTAATCGTAATCCCTTTTTCTCGCTCCAGTTCCATCGAATCAAGCAGTTGCGATTGCATTTCTCGCTTTGATACTGTGCCCGTCAACTCCATCATCCGATCTGCAATTGTCGATTTTCCATGGTCAATATGCGCAATAATACAAAAATTCCGAATTTTCTCCATACCTCTATATTATACAATAATTCACCCCAAAATCAACGCCTATAAAAACTTGCCCAGAGCGATCTTCTTATGCTATAATTAAATCATTAGCTTAATAATAACTGCGAGATAAGAAATGATTGATTCTACAGCTATGCAAAAATTAGTTCAAGCATCTCTTGGTACTTTTGGTATTCTTCTGGCCACCACTCTTCTTTCGGGGGTCGTTACTCTAAATACCGCAGTTCACGCCGACACCACTAAAATAGATACTCTTAATATAGACATCTTAGCCGCCTGTACTATGGCTAGAACGGATAGTACTGGCGGTAATTATAGTGCTTCTCTCATTCCAGGGCAATCTGTAGAACTTGGGCCTACCAGTGTTAAAACTATCTGTAACGACAACAGTGGCTATGCTGTCTATGCTATTGGCTATTCTGGCAACGCCTATACTGGTGCTACTCATACCGATCTAATCTCTGCTACTAATTCTAACTATAATATCCATACCAATACTCCTAGTGCTGCTGGGAGTAGTTCTTATTGGTCTATGAAGCTAGCTAGTGTAGCTTCTGGCGATTATACTCCTACTATAGAAAATAATTATAATAACTATAACGTAATTCCTAATACTTATACTAAGGTAGTTAGCCTAGCTACTGCTACTGATGCTGGTACTGGTGCTACTGGTTCTAACTTCAATGCTACTTATGAGATTAAGGCTGCCAGTGATCAGGTGGCTGATTCTTATACTGGGAAAGTGAAATACACTCTGGTCCACCCGAACACTGCTCCCGCTCCGACCATCCCACCGGACATGCAAAACTTTACACTGGCTCAATGCCAAACTAATGCTACAGACCATGATTATGTAGTCAGAGATCGTCGTGATGGCAGTGAATATACAGTGCGCTATCTTAGTGGTAGATGCTGGATGACGCAAAACCTCCGCATCACCCATTCCATGGGTCAACCAGAAGGCACGATTCTCGGGACAGACTCTAATTTCAGTGCTACGAGCTTTACCTTTGACGGTGATTTGACTCTGGGCAATGACTATACTCAAGCCTACTATCATACCCCTACTGCAGCTGACATTGCCGCTTCTGAAAATCAATACACGGCTGAACAGCTAGGGGCTTGGTACAATTTCTGTGCGGCTTCTGCCGGCGAAGTTTGTCAAGGTAGTACGATTCAGGATTCCACCCAAGACATTTGCCCAGCCGGCTGGAGATTGCCGAACAGCACTGGAGGTACCACTGGCGGCGAAATGTACGATCTCGGCGTGGTCCTAGAATCAGACCCTAGCCCATTTTCTCCTGTTAAAGGCGGGCGTTATGTGGCGGGTGAGCTCGATGAAGCTACTGATTACGGGTATTGGTTTACTTCCACCGGATTAAATAGTACCGGTCAACGTATTTCGCGCTATTCTGGGAGTTATTTTAGCGGTAACTATAATCAAAAAATGAATAGACGTTACGGTTACTACATTCGCTGTATTCGTAGCACATAAAGGTTTAAGTAGCCTTCGGGCTACTTTTTATTCCCACCTACACGTGTCTTATTTTCCTACGTACAGTTTCTACTCCCCAGGTCAATCTATATTTAGCTGCGCTAAGCACTAAATCATGTGCCGGAGTATAACGTAATTCATCACAGCCAAATGACCGTTTGAATTCCGACACGCCATAGAATCGGTGCTCCTTTTCTTCAGGCTCCACTATCCCCCACAAATTATACCGCACGCATCCGCGTTTCCTAGCTTCTTCCATTGCCGCCATATGCAGCAGCGGCGCCGCCGAGTACTTCGTCCCTAGCTGAGACGACACTCCGTAATGGTAGCTTGCTTCCGACCCATAGAAAATCATAAAATTCTGCGCCAGCACTTCGCCGTCCTTTTTTGCCGTATAAATCAATACTTCGCCTCCTGCTCGGAACGCTTCAAACTGCTTTTTCAGCCAACTAGTAGAAAAGGCCACGTACTTCTGTCTTTCTGCGTGCAATTTTTCTAACCGGCAAAATTCGTCAATCGCCTCATCGGATATATCAGCTGATATTTCAATTTCGTTTTTATAGGCCTTTCTTAATTTTCGCCGGAATCCTTGCGACGCTCCCGCCAAAATCTCCTCTTCCGACTTCGTCAGATCTAGCACCCCGGCATATTCCACCGATAAATACATCGGCGCCGGTCTTAAGCCCTGTTCTTTTAATAGTTTCAGCATTTGATCCGACAATTCTTCCTGCGGCCGCACCCGGACAAACACACATCCTAACTTTCGCCCTTGCTCACGGATGTCATTAAAAACCAAATCTACTATTTTTTTATCCGCATAATCAATTAGCGGCCCTCCGGCAATCGCCATATACGTCCCCCGCTTAGCCGTTTCCACTACCCCCGCATATATGCCGGCTAATTTTCCAGCCTCATCTACAATTCCACGCCTAACTACCTTTTTCCCTCGTGCTTTATGGAATTCATAAAAATCCCACGACTGCAAAAAATTCGCTTCCTTCCTCTTACAAACATATTTATCCCATTTATTCCTGTCTTCAATCTCAATTATTTTCACAAATGCCTCCGTTTTTTTCGTGCTTTCTCCACCGCTAAATTCTTCAAATATTTTACTTTCGAAATCACTAAATCATGTGCTGGTACATATTCCACCACCTCACCACCAAACCCGGTCTTAAAAGTGGTCACCCCCGCATACCGATGCCAAGGTTGTCCTTTTGGTGCGATCCCCCACAAGTTAAATCGCTTACAGCCCGCCGCCTTTAAATCTCGCATCGCTCGCCACAAAAGAGCGTAGGCTCCTGGCATTTTTCGGTTCAGATCCGTAGAGGCCGCCTCGTAATAATCTCCTTCTTGTTCATCATGGATCACCAGTCCATAAGCAATTGGCTCGCCTTCCGCCGTTTTAGCTACATAAATCTGGATATCGTCACCGAAAGCCTCTCTCTCAGCCATCAAAGTTTCTAAGTTTGGCGGCACAAATCCTTGCCTGCGCGCTGTAGCTAATTGCACAGCATGAAATTCCTTAAAAATCTCTTTCGAATTACTTTTCGTTACTTTAATTCCTTGCTTATCGGCTCGCCGTACTTCATAACGTGTCTGTCGCCGCATTTTAGCTAATAATTCTTCTTCTGATAAACTCAAATCTATCATCACCGTGTGCTCTGCTGCTAAATGCATTGGTGATTTTTTCAAACCCAAATCCTTTAATATTCCTAAATTCTGATTATTTGCCACTAATTGTGGTCTGATCCGCACAAATACACATTTTTCCGCTTGGGCAATTTCTGTAATTTTCGCCATCGCTGCTTTCACCGTTTTAGCATCTTGCCAATCAATCAGTGGTCCGCAGGGAATTTCTAGATATCGACCTCTCTTAGCGTTTCGCACAATCATTAAAGCGCGTCCAGAATTACCGAACTCCTCAGTGATTACCTTCTCGCCTAAAATTTCGTTCATTTTCCCGTAAGCCGGCGATTGTAGAAAATTTGCCTCCGGGAATCGCTTAATCATGGCTGACCACTTCACGCTCATTCCTTACCCTCCTTTACAATATCCTTAATAATATATGGTTCCACAATTTTTCGCGCCTTAGTTAACTCGCCTCGCTGATAATAAGTGGGGAAGTTAATGATGTGCTCACTCACGAACACCGCATTCGGGCATTCCACTTCCGGGAAATGCACTCGCTTATAATATCTTCTCGGTGACACTGGTTTCTCGTACCAAAATCCGTCAAAGAAATACCGTGCCATTCGCAATTTCTTCAATACCTCATCCCTATTTTGCACCAAATAAAATTCTCTCAAGACCGGCTCACCAGACTTTCGCAAATTCTTAAATTTAGGCAGTGCCAAACGAGCTTCAAACTTACTCATTTTCCGCTCTAAATCCAACTTATTATCTGCCGACTTTTCTACCCAATGAATTTTAACCAGTAGCCGCATCAAAACTCCTCCTGCTCGCACTACCATCATTCCCCGGCAAGCCGCCCCTAGCATAGGATAAAATCTCGCTCTTAAATGGTCTGATAATTTTGGTAGTTTCGTTGGCGCAGTTATCTCATTTTTATAAGGCGCGCGCAACACCACCGCTCCTCCTGATACCGTGTCAATCGCCTTTTCTTTACCAAACGAAAAAGCTACCGCTGCTCCCACCGTGCCGGCTTCCCGTCCGTCGAGATAACGTACTCCCACCGAATGAGCTAAATCTTCAATAATCGTCAAATCGTGCTTCTTTGCCAAAGCTTCAATTTTTTTCATATCCACCGGATTCCCCAATGAATTTTGTACTATAATCCCTTTTGCATCTTTGCTTATTTTTTTCTCTAGGTCTGTCAAATCAAAATTCAAATCATCCTTATTGATGTCCACCCAAATCGGCACTAACTTAGCGGCCTTCACCGCCTCATATACCGCATAACAAGTAAATCCGTTCACAATTATTGCTTCTCCGGGCTTAAAATACGCCTTCAAAGCTAAGCACAAGGCCGATCGCCCATTCTTACAAAGCACAGCTTCGCCCTCATAGCGCTTGCTCAGATAGTCGGCTAAAGCCTGATAATCTTTCTTTCGTCCCATCGTGAACGTATGCCTTAACCAATCACTTGCCGAATACCCCGCCGCCATACCTAAATAATGCCGCTTAGAAAAAGCCATCATTTCTTCATCCTCTCCACCAGCGCACCTAACGCCCGCGCCAGTTCTTCCGGCGAAGAAATATACGGTGCATGAGTCCAATTAGCGTAAAACTTCAACTCGGCATTTGGCAATTTTTCGTACATAGCTGTTCCCTGACGCGGTGGCGTAGTAGTGTCTTTCTTACCCCAGAGAATAAAAGTCTTAGTTTTCACCTTAGAAAAGTCTAATTCTTTATCCGACTCAATCATATTAGCCAAAGTCTTTTTCATGTTTTCTGGTGCCCGAGAATAATCCGTCGACCCCGTCACTCGGTGAAAAACCTTATCCACTAATTTAATTTTCTTTAATGGCTTGCCTATTTTAGCCAACTTTTCTACTATTTTTTTTCGCATTGAAGGTTCGTAAATTCCCGCCGCATCCAGCAAGATCAGATATTTCAATTTATCCGGCTTTGCCGCGCACAAGTTTAGTAAAATCCTCCCCCCATTGGAATGACCTAGCGCTACCGCTCCATCCGGAATCTCTCGATCCGCCCACTTCATGTAGTCATAAATTGTAAATTCCTTCTTTGACTCTTCGGTCAAACCCGGTACGTGCAACATTTTTACACTGATACCCTTATCGCGCAACAGAGCAATCGTCTTTTTCCAAGGCTCTACCGTATAAGTCCATCCGTGTATGATATAAAGATCTGCCATTAAAAACCTCCCTTTTTCACGAGTCCAACCCCCAACTCTTTCTTCTTTGCACCGCCCCTCGCTCTCGTCGACATAATTTCTTTGCCTCCGCTGGGTCCGCCAATAACTTCTCAATCACCCATTCTAGGTATTGGCTTCCCTTAAAGATCAAAGTCTCATTGCCTCGTACATTTTTCTTGATATATTCTAGGGCTTTTCTCGGATCCAAAGTCGCCACTGCCGACACTCCTAATTCCCTTAGTTCTGGCGCAGTGTATTTTTTAGTTCTTTTACCCACCAACACCACTCTATCCGGCTTTACTCTAGCAATCAAATCCGCCAACCGCCGATGTTCTTCTTCCGCTAGCGACCCTTGATCTACAATATCGCCGATAATCAACCATTTCTTTTCGGCGTGCATCCGTTTAGCCATATCTAAAGTCGACGCCATCGAAATCATGTGCGCATTATAAGTACTATCCACAATATCAACTCCCTTATAGCCCTTAAAATGCGAGCTTCGTCCTGGCGCCACTTCCATACCAGTAAAATCCGATTCAAACTTCAGTTTTAAATATTTCATCAAATCTTGCAATACAAATAGATTAAAAGCCACATCCTTTGGCTCTGGTCGGTCAAAATGGAAAGTCGTATCCCCATAAGTAAAGTCCGTGAAATCCGGATAAACCACGTATTTTTTCATTTCAGTTTTCTTGACTGGGATCACTTTAGCCTTTATCTCTCGCGTAGCTTCCACCATTAACTTCGAATCAGCGTCGATATAAACTCGTTTAGTGGTATTAGCTGGCAAATGCGCAAATTCCGCCGTAATCGCCTCTGACAAATCCTTGAATTTACCCTCTTCGACTACTTTTTCAAACTGTACCGCGTGCGACAGACCGATTGACACCCAGATCGTCACCTCCGGTTTTAGCCATTCCGCCAAAAACTCCGCCTCATGTGGACGTTCGCCATCAATCTCTACTACGTAATATTTTTGCTTGTATCTCTTAAATAACCCCTTAAAAGGCGTCGCTAAAAACAGATAAATCCAACGTAATTTGCTCCCTGTAACTCCTTTTAGCCCTAACAAGTCAAACGAAATTCCAAATGCCGAATTAGCATCATGTGAATAATGTGCCCTGTCGCCCATTTCGAATTCAATCATGTTTAGCATAGTGGTTTTGCCCGCCGAACCAGTCACTGCTATCACTCGTGGTTGCCACCTCTGAAAAACTTTATTCGCGAAATACCGGAAATATTTAGCCGCTACAAAGTAAAACCGTTTTTTAAAACTAGCTACACTCATATTATCATTATAGCATAAAACGCTAGGCTTATCTACCTAGCGCCCTGCTATTTTACCCCTGTTCTACCCCTATCATGGATAGGCTTAATTTTCCACGTTGGTCAATCGCT
This sequence comes from Candidatus Saccharimonadota bacterium, assembly GCA_024697865.1. Lineage (GTDB taxonomy): Bacteria > Patescibacteriota > Saccharimonadia > Saccharimonadales > Saccharimonadaceae > Nanosyncoccus. The sequence continues at coordinate 22,994 of JAILSC010000019.1, forward strand.
ACTAACTTAACCTTCACCTCATCACCCTCGCTTAGTACCTCTGTTACTGTCTTCAAACGCTTCTTGTCCGTAATCTGAGAAATATGTAGCATCCCATCAATCCCAGGGAGAATCGTCACGAATGCTCCAAAATCCTTAATCGCTGCTACTTTACCGGTGTAAATCTTGCCCACCTCTGGTTCTTCGGTCAATGATCTGACCCAATCTAAGGCTTTCTGGATACTCTCTGGGTTCGTACCCGAAATAGTCACCAAACCAGAATCTTCAATATCCACCCCTGCCCCAGTTTCTGAAGTAATTTTATTAATAGTCTCACCGCCCTTACCAATCACTGCCCCGATTTTATCTGGGTTAATCATTAATTTCTCAATGCGTGGTGCATATTCCGAAATCTGACCAGGTTCACTAATTACCTCTTTAATGTGGTCTAAAATGAACATTCGTCCGTCATGGCTTTGCTTCAAGGCCTTTTCCATAATTTCTACCGGCAGACCATGCACTTTCATATCCATTTGCAAAGCCGTAATCCCCTGATCTGTTCCAGTCACCTTAAAGTCCATATCTCCGGCAAAATCCTCTGCATCCATCAAATCCGTCAACACGTAAGCCTTATCGATGTCTTTTTCAGTAATTTCCACCCCCTTAGGCACATCCACCATTAGTCCCATGGCTACCCCTGATACAGGTCGCTTTAGTGGCACACCAGCATCGAGCAAAGCCATACAGGACGAACAAGTCGCCGCCATCGAGGTTGAGCCATTTTGCGACATAATTTCGGTCACTGAACGAATCGCATAAGGGAAGTCTTCCTCTGACGGTAAGACCGGAATCAAGGCTCGCTCCGCTAAATACCCGTGACCAATTTCTCGCCGACCCGGGCTACCCATTCGGCCTGGCTCACCTACGGTATAAGGTGGTGCATTATAGTGATGCATATAACGACGCTTGCCATCGGTAATTTCCATCGTATCTACGTCTTGAGAGTACGACAAAGGTGCCAAAGTCACGATGTTCATCGCCTGAGTCACCCCTCTAGTAAACAGGGATGAACCATGCGTCCGTGGCAAAATTGAAACCTGCGAAGATAGCGGCCTGACTTCGTCCAATTTTCGCCCGTCCGGTCGTACACCTTCCTCGACAATGCCTCGCCTTACCTCTTTAAATACTGCTAATTCAAAAGCCTGGTCATAAACATCTCGCAAATTCTCATCATACCAAGCCACTTTTTCGTTATCTGTTTCGCCTTCACCCTTAGAAAGTGCAAATTCATCGTGCATCGCATACTTCATCTCATCTAGAATCTGGGCTCGCTCCATCACGTTACCACGTACTTTAGAGCCAAATTTTCCATCCGTCCACTTGGCCACCTCTGCAATTACTTCTTCCGACGGCAAAACTAGCTCATATTCTTGCTCTGGAGCGTTTACTTGCTTAGCTAAATCTCTCTGTAAGTCTAATACTGGCTGTACCTTGGATACTGCCCAGTGCATCGCCTCAATGATCATCTCCTCTGGCACTTCATTAGCCCCAGCTTCCACCATCATAACCTTACCATCTTTACAGGCTACCACTAGATCTAGCGGCGACTTTTCCCTTTCTTCTGCGTTTAGGAATCCCTTAAATTCACCCCCAATCCGGCCAATTCTAATTCCCGCGATTGGTCCGTCGAACGGCACCCCGGCATTCATCAAAGCTGAAGAAGCTGCGATCATCGCAACACAATCTGGTCGGAAGTTCGGATCCATCGATAATACGGTACAAACTACCTGAATTTCCTGGCGGTATCCCTTAGGGAACAATGGTCGAATCGGTCGGTCAATCAATCGACCTACTAGCACTGCTTCATCCGCTGGCTTGCCTTCTCTCTTAATAAAGCGCGAGCCAGAGATTTTTCCTGCTGCGTAAAACTTCTCCTCATAACTAATCGATAGAGGGAAGAAATCCTGCACTACCGGCTTAGTTCCTACTACTACCGACCCCAACACTACGGTGTCTCCATAGGTCACCAGCACCGAAGAAGTAGAGCGAAATCCTACCCTGTTCACCTCCAGCGTCAACTCTCGCCCCAACCATTCGGTAGACATCCGCACCGTCTTCTTACCGTTAGGGTTAATAATTTCCATAAAAATTATCCTTTCTTGGGAAAACCTCAGATATTGAAATCAAAGCTCAATAACCTTTCCTGAGGACCATAAGCTTGGGCGAGCGCCCTCGAGCGTGTCCGAAGGGGAGGTTATGGGCTTTGATACCCATATCCGCTGTCTTCCCAGTTGTTAATGTTAGTTTTATTATACCAAATCTTGCATTTTTTAGCAAAATATGCTATAATAATACAGTTAGGGCTAGTTTAGTTCTAAAGTATCTGTTGTTCTCGAAAAAAAGGGGGGGGTTAATGACTACCGAGAGCACCATTTCAAGAGATGAATACGAAGCAGTCGAGATCGAATGTCGCGCCGCGCTGCACACTGCCGTGGCTAAGATTGAAAACGTTTATGAGTTCTCTAAGAGATCCGCCGAACATAATCCGTTCAGCGCCATCAGCAGCCGAATCAAAACTTTTGAATCTGCCACTGAAAAGTGTAAGCGTAAAAATTACAGTTCGTTCCGAGAACTGCACGACATCGCCGGCGTGCGCATTATTACGCCCTTTCGGTCCGATATTTATGCCGTGGTAGAGATTCTACATCGTATCCCCGGTATTAATATCTTTTCCGAAAAAGACTACGTCGAAAAGCCCAAACCTAACGGTTATTCCAGCTACCACATTGGGGCTCAAGTTGAAATTTTTTCTCCGAGCACAGGCGGCACCAAATTGGTACCCGTCGAAATCCAAATTCGTACCAAAATCATGGATGCCTGGGCTACAGCCGAGCACACCCTCAAATACAAGAACGATAATCCACCCGCTCCGGCCGAAGCGGAACTCAAGCGTGGCGCCGAGCTTTTAAGTGAACTCGAAGACATTCTTGAGCGTCTACATCAATACGACACCGACACCGACACCGACTAATTCATCTCCACCAAAAACCCGCCTAGATTTAGGCGGGTTTCCTATTGCCAAATTATTTCCTGAGGCCTAGTTTCGAGATAGTCTTCTTGTATAGCTCAAAATCAGTCTCTTCTAGGTATCTTAGAAGCTTCTTGCGCCTCCCTACCATCTGAATTAAACCTCTTTTGGCCATAAAGTCATGTTTGTTCTTCTTCACATGCTCGGTTACTTCTTTGATCCGCTCTGTGAGAATCGAAACTTGAACTTCAGGAGAACCAACGTCGTTCTTGTTACGAGCGACCTTGGCAATAGCCTTGTCTTTATTCTCTTTTGTTATCATTGCTCCATTATATCACTTTTTCTTCAAGAAGTAAACCCTTGGGTTGCCCTACAATTTTTCCCTAAAATGTGTTATAATAAAAGCAATACTATTACCATACGCTATGCAAACAATTTTTCAAATTTTTAAGAATGATCTAAAAAGCCTAGCGAAAAGCAAACTAGCCATGCTGGTTGTCGCTGGGATTATTGTTATCCCGGGTATTTATGCCTGGCTTAATATTGATTCCAACTGGGGCCCTTACGACAACACCGGCAATATTCCTATTGCCGTAGTCAATAAAGATACCGGTGCCACCATCGCAGGCGAAAGCTTTAACATCGGCAATTCCCTCACTGACTCGCTTAAAGAAAATCACGACATGAAGTGGATTTTTACCGATGAAAAATCCGCTTTGGAAGGAGTAGAGCAAAGCAGCTATTACGGAGCCATCATCATTCCAGAAAATTTCAGCCAGAATCTCACCACTATTTTTAATAGCACCGAACCCTCAAAACCCACTTTCGATTTTTATATCAACGACAAGAAAAATCCTATCGCCCCCATCATTGCTAGCAAAGCCGCCGGCACCATCCAAGACGGCACTAACCAAGCCTTCGTAGATACTTTGGTTTACAAAGCCGCCGATACGGCTAAAGCTATCGGCCTAACAGAAAAAGGCACCGACACCGCCAACAGCTTGATCGCCAAATTGACCGACACCAAAACTAAGGTCGGCCAACTCCGTGATATCAACCAAACTACCACTTTAGCTATTGATACTACCGGCAAATCTCTCTCTGCGCTTGAAGCGATTTTTCCTACACTTGAAAACTTCAACCATACTGCCGAGCAGGGCATTATTGATGCCAGGAACGGCCTTAATTCTCTTAATGATATCTCTAATCTTTCTAGCGTTCAAGAGCTCACCGATCAAATTTCCGCCCAAATCGCCGAATTAGAGGCAATTCAAGCCTTATTGAATGAGCTCGCTCCCTCCGAACAATTAACAGACATTAAAACCAGGATTCAAACCATCACTGATAGCCTCACTAACCTTCAAAATAAATTTCAAGCCACTGCCAGCACTGAGCTAAAAAACATCTCCCAAAATGTTTCCCGCACCCTAGACGGCGCCGAGACCATCATCTCTGATCTCAACGCTTCCCTGGCTAGCCTCGAAACCTCCATGCATTATGCCACTCAAGCCCTTCAAGGCGGTGCTCAGCTCGGACGAAACCTAGATCCAATCTTAGCCAATTTTCAATCTGACATTGACTCCACTATCACTATGATCAATTCCATCAAAGACAGCGAAATTTTCCAAAACCTCATCAACCTTCTTCAAAACAGCCCCGACACTATCGCCGACTTTATTTCCAGCCCCGTAGTTGCTAATAAAATCGAGATTTATCCCATTGCTACTTACGGCTCTGAAATGGCTCCCTTCTATTCGGTCTTAGCTTGTTGGGTAGGCTCCACTATCCTAGTGGCCATTATTGCCATAGATATCAAAAACACCAAAATCACCAAACAGACCAAAAATTACCAAAAATTCTTGGGCCGCTTTCTCCTATTCGGCAGTATCGCCATATTGCAAGGTTTGGCCATCGGCATCGGAGATTTAATCATGCAAGTTCAAACCGTCAACTGGCCTTTATTCCTTTTGACTTTAATGCTGTCTAGTTTAGTATTTTCTCTGATTATCTATGCCCTTGCTGCTGCCTTTGGCAAGATCGGTCAAGCCCTAGCCATCGTGATTTTAGTTTTGCAAGTTGCTGGCTCGGGCGGCACTTTCCCGATTGAATTGCTTCCTCAAATGTTCCAAGTTTTGCAGCCCTTTATGCCATTCGCTCCTGCCATGAACGCCGTGCGCGAAACCGTCGGTGGCTTCTACCAGCACGATTATTTAGCCAGCATTGCACTACTATTAGTCTTCTTTGTTATCGCTCTCGTATTCGGCCTCATTTTCAGTAAACACACTTTCGCAGCTAAAGGTAAACTCCAGAAAGAACTCGAATCTACTGGCTTAATTGATTAAACTATGGAAGACCAAATTATTCTCATCGACAAACCCGCAAATATCTCGTCTTTTGGTGTCGTGGCCAAAGTCCGAGGGCATTTGAAAGCTCAATTTAGACACAAAATCAAAGTTGGCCACACTGGTACTTTGGACCCCTTTGCGACCGGACTTCTAATTCTTCTCACTGGCAAAAACACCAAAAAATCTTCCGATTTTTTAAAGCTCGATAAAGTCTATGAAGCCACCTTAAAGCTAGGGTTCGTCTCCTCTACCGGTGACCCCGAGGGGGAGATTCAAGAATATTCAGTTTCGGGGCCACGTCCCTCGCGCCCGTCTTCACGGAGCTCAGGCGCTCCCTCTCGGCAGCAGCCTCCGAAATCCCCGAAACTAAACACTCTTGAATCCACCTTAGCATCCTTTGTCGGTAAGATAGAACAACGCCCGCCCAAGTTTTCAGCCATCAAAATCGGCGGCCAACGCGCTTATAAACTAGCCCGCCAAGGCCAAGATTTTGAAATCCCCACCCGCGAAGTCGAGATCTACTCTCTCGAAATTCTAAACTACAATTACCCAGAACTCACTATCCGTTGTCACGTTTCTAGTGGCACTTACATCCGTACTTTAGCTGAAGACATCGGTAAAAAACTCGGCACTGGTGCCTACCTCACCGCCCTTCGCCGCACTAAAATCGCCGACTACTCCGTAGACGACGCCCTTAAATTGGCAGACTTCTCTTAAAGCCGCTCTTGTTTTTTGTTGCCATTATGTTAAAATGAAACCATACGATAATTAAGGATTTCTATTATGGTCATACATGAATCCAATATTAAATCATTATCTATAATTTTCGGTGCATTTCTTATCGCTACTCTCCTCTCAGGCACTATTTCTCTAAACAACAATGCTAGTGCCGATACTAATGAGGTAGATACAGTCAACGTAGACATCTTAGCCGCCTGTACTATGGCTAGAACGGATAGTACTGGCGGTAATTATAGTGCTTCTCTCATTCCAGGGCAATCTGTAGAACTTGGGCCTACTAGTGTTAAGACTATCTGTAATGACAATAATGGGTATGCCATCTATGCTATCGGCTATTCTGGCAATGCCTATACTGGTGCTACTCATACTGATCTGATTTCGGCTACTAATACTAGTTACAATATTCACACTAATACTCCTAGTGCCGCTGGTAGTAGTTCTTATTGGGCGATGAAACTAGCTAGTGTAGCTTCTGGCAATTATACTCCTACTATAGAAAATAGCTACAGTAGCTATAATGTAATACCTAATACTTATACCAAAGTAGTTAGCCTAAACAAAGCTACTGATGCTGGTGCTGGTGCTACTGGCTCTAACTTCAATGCTACTTATGAGATTAAGGCTGCCAGTGATCAGGTGGCTGATTCTTATACTGGGAAAGTGAAGTATGTGTTAGTCCATCCTAACAGTTTTGCTCCTGGTACTTACTCCATCGCCTATAATGCCAATGGTGGTAGTGGGACGATGACGGGAGAATCTGGCATCAGTAACATGGCCGAGCATACACTAATTACCAATGCTTTTGCTCCACCTTCTGGCTACGGATTCGCTGGCTGGTGTACCATCCAAGACACTTCGCAAACTCCCCAAACTACCTGTTCTGGTGAGACCTACACCGATAGAGGAACTGTAGAACCAGGTACTATAGCTGCTAACAGTACGCTAAATCTTTATGCCATCTGGGAAGTAGACCTCAGAACCTACATGCAAGATTTCACTTTAGCTCAATGTCAAGCCCAAGCCGCTGATGCTCCACTTATCGTTTATGATCGTCGCGATAAATCAGACTACACCGTTCGCTACATCAACGGTGCTTGTTGGATGACTCAAAACCTCAGGATCACTGGTACCATTTCTGCTACTAACTCTAACTTTTCTAGTCCAGCTTCCATTAATACGGCCGCTGGTGGAGATTTAAGAGGTAGCAGCTCTACCTACACTGAACCTCAGTCTCATCTAGCAGATAGCACGGATGTTGAAGCTTCAACTAGCGCTCCCGAAGGCCCTTATACTATTACTCAATTAGGTGCTTGGTACAATTATTGTGCCACTTCAGCCGGGCAGTCTTGTAGTCAAACTATGCAAAGTGCCACTCAAGACATCTGTCCAGCTAATTGGCATTTACCTTCCGAAGCTCAATTTAACAGTATATCTAGTTATGGGTCCAATCTTTCTGTTTTCCCAGGCGGATATTACAACAACGGCTCGATAACAGCAGTCGGAATCATTGGCTATTGGTGGTCCGCTACTGCACATTGGCGTAATGACCAATATTATTTATTTGCCCTCTCAAGTAGTGAGGTGGGGACTGGCTACTATGATAAATATGCGGGGCTCTTTATCAGATGCATGCGCGACGTATAACGTATAGTGTGTTATAATTAACTTATGCTAACCTACAACTCCAAGCTAATTGGTACGCCAATTCTTAGCGTTCAAGCTGGTGGTGCTATCGCTAGCATTGTTGCTCCCGTAGTTAATCCTGATAATCTTAAAATTCTCGCCTTCAAACTCCAAGGCCCCATCGTTAACGCCGCGAACAATATCCTAGACGTTAAATCCGTTCGCGAATATTCTCCTCTTGGCTTAGTGATCGACGATAACGACGAGCTCATCGGACCTGAAGACGTCGTCAAAATCAAAGAGGTCTTAGATCTTAATTTCGACCTTATCGGTCTCAAAGTTGAAACCAAAAAAGGCTCTAAACTCGGCAAAATCATTGATTTCTCCCTCACTTCTGAAGATTTCACCATCCAGCAAATCATCGTCAAGCGTCCCACCATTAAAAGTTTCATGGATCCAGAGCTTACCATTCATCGTCGTGAAATTGTCGAGGTCACGGATTACAAAGTTATTGTCAAAGACGAAGAGAAGGTAATCAAGGCTCGCGCCGCCAAAGAAGATTTCGTGCCCAACTTCGTTAATCCTTTTCGAACTCACGAACCCGGCTTTGCGCCAGCTGATACGAAAACCCCTGCCGACAAAGATAACTAATCAACTTCTCGTCATCATATTTGGCTCGCTTTTTGGCAATCATTTTGTCAATTTCTTCTTCGTCATTTCGCCCACTTAGCACTTCGTCAATTATCTCCTTGACCACTCCCTTTTTTACTAGCTCCATTCTTAAACGTTTTTGCGAAATCCCTTTTTTTACGAATCGATTTTCCACATAATATTCCGCGAACTTCCAATCATCCACATAGCCCTTGGTTTTCAATTTTCTAATTATTTCTTCCGAAAAATCAAAGGAGTCTGCTGAGGATTTTGTGGACCCAACCGGGTCCACAGGAAGTGACTGAGCCCCGTAAAGACGGGCGCGAAGGAACGTATCCGCAGAAGACTTCTTGATTTTTTTGCGAAACAAATATTCTTTAACTTCTCGCTCGCTCCGCGGCCGCACCAACACCCACTCTAACGTTCTCTGATATAGCTTACCGAATTCCGAGGCTTTCTTGCACTCTATTAATTTCTCCTCTGTCAGCGTTTGCCCAATTTTTAACTTCAAATCCACTACCTGCGTCACGTCCAGGGAAAAGGCAAACTTGCCACTTACGAACACATTCACTCGATTTGGGTTTTTGACACCCTGTTTTAGGTCTGTAATTTCCATTATTCTGCTTCAGCCGCAGCACGTACTTTTTCTTCGATCTCCGCCATTAATTCTGGCTTTTCTCGGAATAGCTTCTTTACAGCTTCTCTCCCTTGACCCAAAGTTTCTCCATTATATTTAATAAATGCACCCGCTTTCTCTAACACTCCGTAAGTCACACCCAAATCTAATACGTCTCCTGGTTTAGAGATCCCCTCGTTGTACATAATATCAAACTCTGCTAATCGGAAAGGTGCCGCAATTTTATTCTTCACTACCTTGATTTTTGTTCGGTTCCCCGCAATTTTATCACCGTCTTTGATTTGGCCAATTCGCCGAATATCTACCCGTACTGACGCGTAAAACTTCAAAGCATTACCGCCCGTCGTAGTTTCTGGATTGCCAAACATCACTCCAATTTTCATCCGAATTTGATTAATGAAAATCACCGTAGCCCGCGATTTAGAGATAATCCCCGTCAATTTTCGCATCGCCTGACTCATCAATCTAGCTTGCAAGCCCATCTGAGCATCGCCCATATCTCCGTCAATTTCTGCCTGTGGTACCAACGCCGCTACAGAATCCACCACGATTAAATCTACTGCGTTAGATCTCACTAACGTCTCACAAATCTCCAACGCTTGTTCTCCGTTATCTGGCTGTGAAATCAATAGATTCGCCGTATCTACGCCAATTTTCTTCGCATAGGCTGGATCCAAAGCGTGCTCTGCGTCAATAAAAGCTGCCTGTCCACCCTGCTTTTGCATTTCAGCAATCGCGTGTAAAGCCAGAGTAGTCTTACCCGAAGATTCTGGCCCATAAATCTCAATAATTCTACCCTTAGGCCAGCCCCCGCCTAGTGCCAAATCTAGTGATAAAGACCCAGAGGGCAACAATTCTACATCCATCTTTGGAGTATCGCCCAACCTCATGATTGAACCATCACCGAATTGCTTAGTAATTTGCGCCATTGCTAATTTTAAAGCTTCGTTCTTGCCATCTTCAGCCTTAGTATTTTTCTTTTCCACCGCTTCCTTTTTTCCCATAATAGTATTACCTTTCTTTCCCTCCCATTATATTATATTTTCTGACCCCTGTCTACCATGAACCAAAATTTATTACAACCCCCCACCTTTTGGCCCCTGTCGATAAAAACAACCGCTATTCTTTAAAATCACCAAATATGCTACAATGAAACTATGAGAGTCAATGAAAATATTTTAATTTCTAGTCTTACTACCATGCGCCTTGGCGGCCCAGCTCGCTACGTGATTGAAGTAGAATCGCCTCGCGATGTAGCTGACGCCTATGGTTTTGCCCGCACTTTTAATCTACCAGTTTTCGTACTAGGCTACGGAGCCAATACCATTGGTCACGATGAAGGCTTCAATGGCATTATTATGATTAATCGAATGCGTGGCATTACCGAAGAACCTACCGCAAACGGCGTTCAACTTAAAATCATGGGGGGTGAATACTGGGATAACGTTGTTGAATATAGTACCAATAAAGGCCTCACTGGCATCGAAGCTCTCAGTAAAATTCCTGGTCTAGCTGGTGCTGCTCCTGTGCAAAATATTGGAGCTTACGGCCAAGAAATCGCCGACACGCTTGTTAGCATTGAAGTTTACGACACCGCTAGTGGCACCTTCCGTACCCTTACTCACGATGAGCTTGGTTTTTCCTATCGTCACAGCATCCTCAATACCACCGAATACGGCCGTTATTTTGTAATTTCTATCACCATCAAACTCCAGCCCGGCCAAATGCAACGCCCCTTTTATAACTCCATCGAAACTTATATCGACGAAAACGGTCTCACGGATTTCAGTCCTGCCAGCATGCGCGCCATTGTCTCCGCTATTCGCGCCGACAAACTTCCTGATCCCACCGAAAAAGCCAGCGCTGGTTCTTTCTTCAAGAATATCTATATTTCCGAAGCCGAAGCCGAAATCGCCGGAGATAAAGGCTATCCCGTTCACCGTGGCAACGATGGTATTAAAATCAGTTCTGCCTGGCTAATTGAGCAATGTAAGCTTAAAGGCAAACTCCTCCACGGCTTCCGCGTCAATGAAAAGGCCCCTCTAGTTCTCATCAATGAGTCCGCCACCAGTTATCAGGATTTAGATAAAGCCCGAGCCGAAATCATTAACAAAGTTTATGATAAATTCGGCTACTGGCTTGAACAAGAGCCTGTGGAGATTGGCTAATGAAAATTCTAAACGGTTCCGAACTAGCTGGCTTTATTAAAGAGCGTCAGGCCCACGTGGTTCGCAGCTTAAATCCTAGGCCTAAACTTCTGATCATTCGCGACAACGATAATCCTGTAATCATGAAATATGTCAATCTTAAAATCAAATACGGTGAAGACATCGGTGTCGCCGTAGAAGATTTTTGCGCTGACAGTTCAGCTGCAATCGCCACCAAAATTCAATCTGCCAATCAAGATCCCGCCATTAGTGGTATTATCATCCAACTACCTCTCACCGATAAATCGCAAACCGACGAGCTCTGCAATCTCATCGCTCCCGAAAAAGATGTCGACGGTCTCGGCGCAGAAGCTAAATTTGACTCCGCCACCGCCACTGCCATTAATTGGCTGCTTACTGGCTACGATATTAACCTGCAAAACGCTAAAATCGCTCTCGTCGGGCGCGGTAAGCTCGTCGGCGCACCATTATACAAAATGTTCACGAACTCCGGCTACGACATCGAACTCTTCCACCGTGGTTCAGACTTGACAAAGCTTAAACAATATGATGTAATTATTACAGCTACTGGTGTACCTGGCTTAATTTCTAGCGATATGATTAGTCCTGGTGCCGTTATCGTCGACGCCGGTACCGCCAGCGAAGACGGAGTCTTAAAGGGCGATGTCGCTCCCGAAATTCGTGATCGTCAAGATCTCACCGCTATCACCCCAGTAAAGGGCGGTGTCGGGCCACTTACCATCACCTGCCTCTATGATCACGTCATTCGTGCTGCTCAAAAATAATTTCTCAACAAAAAACGAACCAATGCGTGCGCTGGTTCGTTTTTTATGTGAAGCGGCCCCCAACCCTACTTAAACTCAGCTAACTCCGAACTGGGAGAATTAACTCCCAGTTCGAAACCTTAAAGTTTAAGCCATTTTGCGGCTAGCAATGAAGTAACCCAATGTAGTCACTGCAGCGCCTGCACCCACAGCCCCCATCACGATAGTACCAGGACCGGTACTGACGATCGTACCCGGGTTATCAGGAGTTGGGTTTACTGGAGTTGGTTTATTACGACAAGTTTCGTCATCTTTAACCACAAACACCGAAGCGTCATCCTTATAAACCCCACCATTTACAGTAGCACTTGCCCAGTTTACTAATTGGTTATTACCACAAGCCATGGTTTTGTCCACGACTTTACCAGTAAACCGTACATAAGCGTTACCCTTAGCAGCATAGCTACCAATATTCAAACCAGAAGTAGTTACTGTGTTGTCCTTAAGGAGCACACCATTCTGATATTGAGAGTTAAACAAATAGGTAGAATCTTGGACATATTCTACGTTCGTAGGCAAAATGTCCCGAATCATCACATTGTTTACCTGATCGGCTAATAAGTTGACGTATTTGATCTGATATTCAACTTCGTCACCTACCTTAGCTTCCACAGATTCTTTCCATTCAGTGGTACCTTTCAAACGTACCTTCTTGGTAAGTTCAGCACCTACTGATTTGTGAACTTTCACATTGATAGTTACCACACCAGCATACTGATAACAACCAGGAATTTCCCCGTTCATCGTAGTGTAACCAAGGGTAGCACCGTTGATGATAATATCATCAGATAACGAGAACACACCTACGTTGTTGTTATATTGAGCCGAACCGCCCACATATTCCAAGTAAAAATCTTGGTCAGAGGTCAAAGTTACTTCATCCCAATATCGTTTTGGCGTAGCATTGTCAGCATCCAAATAACCCACAATAGTATGAGACTTGGCCACGTTGGTTGGCAAGCTAAAAGTAGCTTTTACGCCCGTAGCAGTCATTTGTTCACCTAAACGGTTGTTGTTATGAACGTAAAGACGGATCGTATAAGTTTGACCATCTTCCACGTTGATCGTATCCGCATTCCAGGTAGTCACGGTTTGACCAGCTACCTTAGCGCCTACGAAGTTCTTTTCATCCCCGATCGAAACATTTTGATCAGAGATAGAGTTAAAGGTGATCTTGTCATCAATCTCACCTGCATCGATTTGACTTAGTGAATAGCTAGGACGACCTTCACGGCTACCGGAATTGTCACCCCAAGCATACACCATAGCAGGCGCAAACGTTGAAGCCGCAATTACTGCAGCACCAGTTACGCCCATAATAGATTTATAAGCTTTACGCATAATAATCCTTTCATTAAAAAATGATAATAAATTACTTCTGTTTGCTAGCCGAATTGTTAATTTTCGTCTGTACAAACAGCCAAATCGTCTCAAATTTCAAACTTGGATGAGCCCGGCGGCAAAAGCCGCCGGGACATTCTGGACTAATGTGCTAGGCTCCCACCAGCCTCATCCTTTGCTATCTATCGAGCTAAATTGGATCGCTACCATCTCCCCAGGCGGTAGCGGCATTGCTCGAATTATTTGTAATCGCCCCGCCACTAGCCGTTTCGGCCGGTGCGCTAACGGGCGTTGGTGTGTCAATACCACCGTATCCAGTGCCATTCGCGGCATTATTATCTACGGTAGTACCCGTCGGCGTTTCTGTCGACGGTTGGTTGGAGTCGCCTCCGACTCGTTGAGTCTGATTGACTTCCGCCAGATAATCCATATATTCCCTATAGGCATCGTAAGAAGGGAAAGAAGTGGAGTTATCGGCTCGATCCTTCGTACTATGATTCGGATCATCACCAATCGTGTTCTCACCCGGACCACGGTTGTCGTTTGGCTCCGTGTTGATCGGAGTCAATTTCGATGGGTCCTTCTTTGGACCAGGGTCAGGAGTTGGGCCAGGCGGATTCGGACTTGGGCTCGGATTGTCCGGGCCTGACGACGTTACCGTCGACTTATCCTGAGCAGTAATCCCCATGATTTCCGCCACATCGGTCGGCTGATAGCCGCACTCAATCCGGTAAGCCACCTCAAAGGTGTTCCCCTTAATTTCAAAGGTATACACCAATTCATGGCCCGAATGGTCGTCCGTCAAGAGCACGATGATATCCGGTACTACTCCACCTGCAGTGTGCGGATTCATGTACATTTGATCGGATACCGATTTACACTCGCGTATTTCTACCTTGGTGGCCGAATCCAAATACTTAAAGAACGCATCCAGATTCTTAGTATACGCATCCTGGCCGTTATTCATGAATCCGTCCTTTGCCGCATTCATGGTTTTGGCCCAATCGCCCTGGCAAGATTCATAGAACTCACCGAGATAGCGCGTGCCTACATTGGCATCAAGCCAAGCCGTACTTGCTGCAGCTAGCGCGGGGTCCTGCTTTAGGCGCTCGCGAAAATCTGCATCATAGTACTTAGCATCCTTTCCGTCCACATACGGATTCGGCCCAAAGTTGTAGTCATTGGACGCATCTCCGTCATTTTGGAGGTCAGAATTGTAGAATTTGTACCAAGGATCACTATTTTGATCGGTGGTAGTTTCATCTGCGCCAAAAGCGGTCTGGTGAGCAGACGGTATTTGGCTCCAAGCCACATTCGCCAACAGACCAAACGCCAGCAGACCAGCAATCACGCTGACCACAATCGTCAGCGCTAAATCGCGCTTTCGCTCCCAATCTGTATCATCCATCTCCTTGTAGCGGAAATAGAACAAATTGGCGACCATAAACCCGAAGGCTACCACCACCAATATACTAGGGATCACGAACCCACCAGCCACCGAAACAGTCGGCCAATAAAACAGGAGCCCTAAAATGACAAAGCGCACCAATGCCTTGCCGTCACCGCCTTCCTTGGCCCACCAAACCATCATACCCACATAAAACGCGACCATAATGATTAGGAAAGCCACGCCGATACCAGGCGAAGGACTCTCGGCGACTACAGGAGTAAAAAAGTTAATTAACCCCGTAATCGTACCAACGCTAAATGCCCAGCGCCAACCGTCGCCGACTTGATCGAAACCAGCGAACTTCTTTCTTGCAACCGCGCCATCGCCTGCAACCTCGAAAGAGGGGTTTTCTTCGCTGGCGAACTGTTGCATAATACTCGCAATGACAAACGTCACCACGAGCCCGAGTGCTACGCTAAAAATTATGTTGATAGCAACCATAGCGAGCCTCCTTTCATTGTCTGTTCGGAGGCTTCAGCCCCCGAGTCGTGGGGAGTTTGTCCTTACCTTAGATAGCAATTTCAGGCTTCCATTGAAACCTGAGATGATTTGGCTGTTAATGGTCCTCGTCGTTTTAAACACACGCAAAACTCAGACTGTCTTCATTGTATCACACTTTAGCAATTTTGTCAATATATATAATAGGTTTTTGCGCTTATGTCTAATTTATTACTAAGGTAGTGTTTTCCATCAGAAAAGGCCGGCTAAAAGCCGACCTTTTCTAACGTACTTGTAGTTCCCTTGATATGCGGAGGACCCGGTATAGAGAAGCTGCTACAGATAGCATTCCATGTCTTCAGCAGACATATAGCCAAGAACGGCATCCTGCTCGGGATCGTACCAGACATTGATGATCTTAGTCTTGCTCAGATCACCGTGGGCCGCCTGCTCAGCCTGACTAAGCCGCTGATACGGGCCGCGCCAACGCCACTTGCCGCTCTTGAAGGTCTTAGCCATGTACATTTCGCGCGGTATTGCGCCCTCCGGGATCGAAGGATCTTCCGTAGGTTCAGTCTCGGACTGATCAGGGGCGTTCACGGATTCGGCTTCAGCCATCGGCTCTACGACTTCAGGCTGTTCGGTCTCCGGCTCCAGTTCCACCGGTGGAATTTCCACCTGCGGAACCTCATCCAGCGGAATTGGCTGATCCTCATCAGGCAGCTCAGTCAAATCCAGTACCATATCCGTGCACCGCTCATCGACGGCAGTACGCCACTCTTCGAGCTCATGAATACGCCACTCATGGTCCGTCAAGACTCGGTGGTCCTGGACGATCTGATCGCCCAACTGCATAGTGAGTCCAGCCTGGTACTTGAAGTATTTCTCCATCCATTCTGGCATACCACACTCAGCCTGACCAGAAGTCTTGGGCTCCACCTTGGGCGCCGCCTTCTTAGCAGTAGGCTTAGAAGCGGCCTCTTGGGCAGCTTTCGCTGCGTTCGTTTTTCGTGCCTTCGGCACACCCTTTCCCTTCTGTTCGCCGACTTGCACCGGCTTCACGGTCGGTTGGCTCTTGGTCTGGCCCTGTTGGGCCTTCTCTTCCTGAGCCGCAGCCATCCTTTCCTTTTTCTGGTTCCTAAGCGAGTTCTTGGTCATAGCGTTCTCCTTTCCTAGAGGTCTAATCTCGCTAGTGTATGTTAAACTACATAACCTGATTATAGCATACTTAGCACAAATTGTCAATTCCTATAACATAATCCAACAAAAATGGTGCGAGTGGAGGGAGTCGCACCGCAGGTCCGACTCCCGAACCGAAAGTCTATGCAACAAAAATGGTGCGAGTGGAGGGAGTCGAACCCTCATCCCAAGTTTGGAAAACTTGTATACTAACCGCTGTACTACACTCGCAACTTTTTAATCTGGGGTGGGATAGCGGGATCGAACCGCCGTTTGCCCCTTGGGACGCTTCGGCGGTTCCAGCCGCAATACGCCACGCTGAAACCATTGTGTGGGGTGGGATAGCGGGATCGAACCGCCGACCTTCGGGACCACAATCCGACGCTCTAACCATCTGAGCTAATCCCACCAGATAAAGCACTCCCCCATTATATCATATCCTATCGCGAAATACCAGGATTCCGTCGCGCTGGCGGTGGAGTCATTTGTCTAGACGATGCCATTTGGTCATTACTAACATCACCACGACCAATACTTCCTGCTTCGCCCCTTCTACTCTCACCGAATCTCTCCCTGATTGCCGCTCGTTGATCAGTGTCACGCGTTGCGTCGTAACTCTTAATTTTGGCGCCTACGTTGCCCAAGGCATCGTTTACTACTCTGGAATCCTTATATCCTCTTACCGTAGTCCGATTTGTCTCAACTCTTTGCCTCTCCGCAAAACTCTGCGTCGAAGCCGCTCCCATCTTTCCAGCGCCTTGAGCCTCTGCATAGGCCGATGAATGCAACACGTCCTTGCTTTTATCTTTCATCAATCTAGCTAAGAACGGGTTCTTTTCCATTTAACTCCTTATTTAGGCAAAAGCAAAAACGCCACCGTCCCTGCTGCTGCCCCTAATATTATTGTTAAAATAATCGCAATAACCATTCCTGCATGGGCTTGTTTCTCTGGCTTTTCAATGATAGTTACCGGCTCTTCAGGCTTTGCTTCTTTTACCTCTGGCTTCTTCTCGGGATATACATTTTTTGCCGATAGCGGGCGTTTAACCACTTTTTCCTGATTCACAAAAGGAGTTTTTGGCGGTTGATAAATCGTTTTCGGGGCTTCTTTTGGTTTGGACTTTTCCACTGAGTTTTCCACCGATTTAGCAGGTTTGGCGCTCTTCATACCGATCTTTTGCGCTTTTGCCGCAGCTATCCCAGTTCTACCAGTCGTAAAATGCGCTGCCCGACTTAAAGGCCGTTTTGGGACATCTGATCTTACAAAACGCGTATTTAAATTCTCTACCGCTCCTAATTTTGGCTTATCCTCACTAGCAAATCCCACCTTATTCGTAGTTTTAATCTCGGCCTTAACTTGAGGCTTGACGGTTTTTACGGTTTTGACGGTTTTTTCTGACGCTACTCTCTTGGTAGTTTTAATTTGTGGCCTTGTCGGCACAAAATCCATGTATTGCTTTTTCATTCTTTCACTCTTTTAGCCACCTCTATTATATCAGTAAATTCACTCAAAATCAAACTTGCGCCCCCAATCAGCAGCCCGTTTACCCCTGGCACCGTTAAATATGCTCCCGCATTAGAAGAGCTCACGCTCCCACCAAACAATACTGGCACCGCTTTAGCCGACTCCGCCCCGTAAATATTCGTCAAAACCTCTCGAATTATCTTCACTGCCTCTGCAATCTCATCAGGACCAGCCAATTTTGCCCCCTTTACCGAAGAAATCGCCCACACCGGTTCATAGGCTATCATCACTTTATCGATATCGTCGTCCGCCACCTCCGACAATCCGCCAGTTAGCTGATCTCGAATCACGTCCGCTGTCTCACCAAAAGCTCGTTCACTTTCCGTCTCGCCAATACATAGAATTGGTCGGATTTTATTCCGAATTGCTGCCGCTATCTTTTTAGCAATCATTTTATCGTTTTCGCCTAAAATATACCGTCGCTCCGAATGTCCCACAATTGCATAATCGACCAATCCTCTCAGTTGCGAAAAAGAAACTTCTCCCGTAAACGCTCCGTAGTCTCGGTAAAACGCATTCTGCGCACACAACTTCATCTTATGACGGTCTATTTGCAAAGACAACGGTTGCAAAGCAATGGCTGATGGCGCTACCACCACTTCTATACCTCTGTAATTTGATGTTTTTCTCAGTAATTTATGAAGATAGATAGAAGCTTCTCCGACTGTAAAATTTAGCTTCCAATTGCCCACGATATAAGTTTTCATAGAATTATTATAACATGGTATAATCGAAGTATTATGAAAAAAGTTTTAGCATTCGACATAGACCAAACCTTAAACATAGCCAAAACTCCTATCGGCGACGAAATCGCTGACTTATTGATTGGCTGTTTGGATCACTTTGAAATCTGCCCTATCTCTGGCCAAAAATTCGACCAATTTTTAATTCAGATTGTCAATCGCCTGCAAGATCGCGGAGTTAAGCCTTCTCAACTCGCTCATCTTCACCTCTTCGTAGCTCAAGGTACTCAATATTATCGCTTTAACACCGAGAAAAACGATTGGGAGCAAGTTTACAATTACCCCTTAACCGATGAACAGGTCGCCAAAATCACCGAGACAATGGAAGGCGCCGCTAAAGAACTCGGTTTCTGGGAAGAAGACAAATTACAGGCCGGCGACGAAATCATCGAGAACCGCCTCTCGCAAGTGACTTTCTCTGCCCTCGGCCAGCACGCCGGCACCGAAGAAAAATATGCCTGGGATCCAGACTGTAAAAAACGTGAACAAATCGTCGCTCGCTGCAAAGAGCTCGCCCCCGAATTTGATTACGAAATTGGTGGCACCACCTCAATTAACGCTATCACTCCTGGCATGAATAAAGAATTCGGCATGACTCACATGTTAGAGGAACTCAAAGTCGAAAAATCCGACATTCTTTACTTTGGCGACATGACTCAGCCTGGTGGTAACGACTACCCAGTTGTCCAAATGGGCATTGACACAATTACCGTGCGCAACCACGAAGACACTGCTTTCGCTCTTCGCGGCATTCTCGGTATTCTCTAATTCATTTACGATTATCCTCAAACCCATCATAATATGCTATAATATGCTTAAGCTAATTTAATTTTGAAAGGTGATACATAATGGATAATAATCAAATATCGCAAACCCCAAACCCAGAGCCGGTATTAGAGCCTACGCCGAACCCGATACCAGAACCAACTCCGGAACCAACTCCAGAGCCGACTCCGGAACCAACTCCGAAACCCATTCCTACTACTCCGCCCCAAAAGTCCGCCAAAAAACTTACTATCGCAGTAGTCATCTGTCTTATTTTATCAGCGGTTGGCATAGGCTTAGGTATCTATAACATTATCCAACACAATAATCTTGCAAATTCTTTCGATACCGCAAACATTACTAATGGCACCCAGAATAATTCAGATCAGTCCACTAACGCTTTTTCAGGCCAAACTACTAGCGCCAACAGTGTAGAGTACAAATGTACTCCTCCTACCAGCACAGACGATATCCTCAGCATCAACATTCAAAGTAGCCCCGAAGCCAGGTTCCTCATTACTCCTAACCCCGGCGAAATTGATTTCATTAATTACACCACCGATGAAACCGGTGAAAAAGTCGAGTCCAGCACCATGGCAACTACTGACACCTCCGAAATCGTCAACTATGCCTATCAAAATACTCTTAACAATTTGGGCGATCCCGACTACGATCAGATCTATTCCACCGGCCCCGACACTCTTTGGTATATCAGCCTCCAAAGCAACACCAACAACAGTGAATGTATGGTCATCGGCCAAGATAACCCTCCTGCCTGGTTCACTACTCTTGTCGACATGCTTGAAGCTAAAAGGAATAGTTAATTTATGAACATCCTTATCGTGGGCAACATTCTTAAGGATGTCTATCTAAACCTTGACTCTCGTACCGAGAAATTCGAAACCGACAAGAACGAGACCAAATGGCTAGATCTAGCCTTTAACGCCTCCGAACATCACTTTTTTCATCGTGAATCCAGCTATGGTGGAGCTGCAGTTACTTTAGAAGTTTTACAAAAACTCGGCCTAGATGCGGCCATATCCAACTCACACCTTAGTTTTCAACACGAAAATAATCTTAATAACCTTACCACTGCTTATCGTTATATTCTTATTGCCGATGAAGGAGTCACCTATCTCGCCCCCAGTAAATTCACTACCGCCACCTTCAACGCCCCTAATTTTCCAGTCGATTATCTTTATCTAGATCGTTCCGCCGAAATCACCGCCACTACTGCTGGTCAAATCACAAATTTCCTCAAAAACTCCCCTAGCACTAAATTAATCATTTATGTTCGTAATTTTCATAATCATCAGCTCAATCAACTCCTCCCTCAGGCGGAACTAATCTTTACTGAAACTTCTAATGCTCCTGAATTACAGAACCTCAACCCCGCCAAAATCGTCTATCTCTCTGACAATAAATTAACCTACGCCAACATCGCTGAGCCCATCTCGGCCAATCGCACCAACGTCCTCACTCATCTTTCTCTTTATTCTATCGTTTCTGCCACCATTTTGGGGAGCTTCATTCTTGGCTACTCAGTAGAAGATAGCCTCAAGCTCGCTCGCATCAATTTAGAAAATTCCAAGCTCAACTCCGTGCTTACTCTCACTGAGCTTCAAGAATTAGCCACTCATACCATCATAAAGAACAGTCTAGAATTAATCGCTAGAAACCTCGTTTTACATCCCAAAGGCATTCTTGCCGCTGACGAATCTGGCGGCAGTATTCATAAAAAATTTGCTAGTCTAAATATCCCAGACACCTATGACAATCGTCGTGACTATCGTAATATCTTTTTTACTACTCCAGGCCTCGAACAACATGTCAACGGCGTCATCCTTTTTGACGAAACCGCTCGCCAGCAAGCCGATAATGGCCAAAATTTCGTAGATTTTCTCACTGGTAAGCGCATTATTCCTGGCATTAAAGTCGATCAAGGACTCGAAAAATTCCAAGCCTCCGAAGAAACTTACACTAAGGGCCTAGTTGGCTTAGAAAAACGTCTTGCAGAGTATTATCAAATGGGCCTACGTTTTGCCAAGTGGCGCGCCGCTTTCGAAATTCGCACCAACGATAATGGCGATATCCTCACCCCTACCGATTACGCTATTCACGAGAATTGCCAAATCCTCGCCGAATACGCTAAAGCCTGCCAAACAGCCGGGCTCGTCCCCATCGTCGAACCAGAGCTAGTTTACAATGGTAATTATTCTATCGAGCAATCCGCCGTCACTACTGCTAAAATTCTAGATGCTCTCTTTGCCGAATTGAACAATCAAGATATCAATCTCAAAGCCTGCATTCTCAAAGTCAATATGGTTCTCGCTGGCAAACAGCAAGGGAATCAATCTACCCCAGAAGAAGTTGGTGAAAAAACTGCCGAAATTCTCAAAAACCACGTCCCCGCAGAATTAGCTGGCATAGTATTCCTCTCTGGTGGCCAAACTCCCGAGCAGGCCACCGACAATCTTGCTGCCATCATTAAACACGGTCCTTATCCTTGGCCTGTCACCTTTTCTTTTGCTCGTGCCCTCCAAGACCCCGCACTCTTCACTTGGGCAGGAGACAACAATAACGCCGAAAAAGCCCGCCAAGCTTTCCTTGACAGGCTTATCGCTAATACTAAAGTATTGTAATTATTCAGCCTTTTCGGCGTCAGCTGCTTCTTCTGGTTTAGTTTCTTCCGCAGTTTCTTCTGCTCCAGCTCCTGCTTCCCCTTCAGCCGCGGCTTCAGCTTCTGCCGCCGTCTCTTCCGCTGCGCGCTTCTCAGCTTCTGCAGCCGGATCGTAAAGCGAAGCTACAATTTGTTCTTGGTCTAATTCTTTATCTGCAAATTCCACGCCTTCTGGTAACTTAATATCCGCAATCGTCAATTTATCCTCGATGGCCTCTAACTTAGAAGCGTCAATTGTTAATTCTTTCGGTAAATCAGCAGGCTTAGCTTTAACCTCAAGCTCAGTCACGGTTTGGTTATAAGCCAAATGATAAGTCTTAGCTGCTTCCGAAGCCCCAAATTCAACAATCATTACTGGAGTAGTTGCCGTCACGGCTGCTCTAGCTGAAATCGCTTTAAATTCCACATTTAGAATCTTTCGTGAAACTGGATCAACTTGCACATTCTTAACGATAGCTAACTGCTTCTTGCCCGCAATGTCTAAATCTATCGGCGAATGATAACCAGCCTTGCCTAGAACTTTCTCAGTCGCGACATATTCGCTAGCCGCCAACATTGGCTCCTTTATCCCATAAATTACTGAAGGGATCATCCCCTTGTCTCTCAAATCTTTTAATTTCTTGCCAGTCAGCTCTCGCTTCTCTAGCGTCAACTTATATTCAGCCATAAATAATTCCTTTCTAGTTCTTTTATTTTATCACTTTTCCCTATTTTTTTCAAGAAACGCGCTTTACCTTCACCATCGCCGGCCTAAGTACTTCCCCTTCATAATAATAGCCCGGTCTCAGAGTTTCAGCCACTACCTCCTGCTCGCCTTCACCTTCCGCCATTACCGCATCATGTATATCCGGATTAAATTCCGCCCCTTCTTTAGAGGCAATCTTGGCTAATTCCAATTCCTTCAAGGTTTTAGCTAAAGATTTTTCTAGCGGCTTCAATTCCGCATAACTATCTATCGCTCGATCTAAATCGTCTAATAGCGGTAATACTTTAGAAATCGTGGCAAATTTTACCGCTTTTTTCTCTTGAGTTTTTTGTAATTCTATTTGCTTCCGAAAATTTTCAAAATCTGCCCGTGTCCGCTGTAAATCCGCAGTTAATTCTGCTATTTTTGCTTCTGTTTCTGGCGTGTTCGTAGCTTTCTCCTTCATTAATCCTCCTCATAAAATATCTTCTAACATTTGTCCTGCATGTCGCACTAGTGCCATCACTCGCGCATAATTCTGTCGCGTTGGTCCTAATACGCCAATATAACTTTGGTCTGAAAACGGTGATTTAAAGCGTGAAATAATCAATGATACTTCTGAATTTTTACCGATTGGATTCTCGTGTCCAATAAAAATATTCAAAGCTTCACCGGGCGCCGCTTCCCTTAGCCAAGGCTCTAGATTATCCAATAATTTTGCTACCGCCTGCACTCTTCGAGTATCGCCAAATTCTGGCTGAGTAAATAATCTAGCCATCCCCGACAGATATAATTGGCCATCTATTGTAGCCAAACCTAAATTGCCAGTCAATTCCACTAAAGCATCCACTGCTCCCCTAATTGCGGCATCCGCTCGCGACTGCGAATTTACTCGCACCTCTAGTGCGTGTAATCCGCGATTCAATCTATTATCTGCTCTCGCTTCTGGCATTTGAGCTACATATGCTGCATCCATGCCATAATCTCGCCCACCCTCCTTCACTTCTAAATGGTTGACGTAATATCGGTAGCCAGCGTCTGTTGGTACTCGCCCCGCCGAAGTATGCGGCTGAGCAATTAGTCCCATTGCTTCTAGTCTAGCCATTTCCGCTCGTATCGTCGCCGGCGACACATGAAAAAGCTTAGCCATCGTCACGCTACCTACTGGCGATGCCGTCTCTGCATATTCCTCTATAATTTGACAAAGTATTTCTTCTTGCCGTGGCGTAATTTCCATATCTTAATTATACAAAATTAGCACTAAAAACGCAAGAGTGCTAATTTTGTATCTGCTTAAATAAAACTGTGTTATTATCATATTATGGATAACGAAATTACCGCCATCAAAGAGTGGCTCGGCACTGGTTCGATCAATCTCTTCGGCCTCCCCATGTCCGGCAAAGACACCCAAGGGATTAGATTAGCCGAAACCTTAGGCGGTAAATTCTTAAGTTCCGGCATGATTATCCGAGCTATGGAAAAACAAACCAAGCAGCATTTTTCCGATCAAGGCATTCTTGCGCCTACTAATATTTTCTACGAATGGGTTTTGCCCTATTTTAAACGTCCTGATCTCAGTCAATACCCTTTAATTCTTTCTTCTATTGGTCGTTGGCACGGTGAAGAAGATCGCGTCATGTCTGCCGCAGCTGATGCTGGCCACGAAACCAAAGCCGTTATCGTTCTTAATGTCTCTGAAGCCGACGTCGCCAAACGTTTTGAGGCTGCCAAAGTCCTCAATGACCGTGGCGATCGCGCCGACGACAAAAACACTCAAATCTTTCAAACCAGAATTAAGGAATTTCGCATCAAAACCGCTCCAGTACTGCAATATTATATGTCTAAAGGTTTACTTATTGAAGTTAATGGTGACCAAACCCGTGAAAAAGTCTTTCACGAAATTATCGACAAACTCTACCAACGCGCTATTACCGATTAATCTTGATTTTCTTTCCTATTTTCTTGATTTCGTCTCTAAACTCCCATCCTAGATAAATCAAGCCCACACCCAGCACCCCCAATACCGCATATAGTGCAATGAACGCTGTATTTTCATCGTAATTTTCTGGCGTCAAACCATAATCTGCACCTTTATTTTCTGTAATTCTCTTACATCGATTGGTCTCCGGATTCAAGTAATATCCTTCTTTACAGGTTTTTTCTTTCGTATCGGCCATTTTCCTACATCGCCCCGTCAAAATATTCAAATAATATCCTTCCTGGCATATTTTCGCACTAACATTAGTCACTTTAACACAATTTCCTGTCACTTCATTTATCACTTTCCCCGCTTCGCAGGTCTTAAATTCCTGATAATTATTTGGTGCTCCTGGCGTTGGGGCGTAGGTAGTCTTCCAAATTTTATTGCCACTCTCATTATATCCTAACCACGCATAGGCAGCCCCCTTTCTTTGTCCATTCGGATATTCCATCGTATCCACTACCTCATCATTCACATCTATCAGTTCTAGCCTATTTGCGTTTGTTGGATTTTTAGTCAGTCTAAATCCCACTGGATAATATGCATGATAACCATCCGGTTTCACAACTCCCGAAAGTAGATATTTCTTATTTTTGTATCGCACCTTGCAGCCATCCAGATCCACCGCTCCAGTCCCCGTATTATGAAATTCCACAAATTGTTCCGCCTTGTCAGTTTCATAATAACTTAGGATCTCCGAAAACTGCATTTCACGACATTTTGGCATCGCTCCTACTTCCATTTCATTAGAATCATCTTCCTTTACCTCTACATAATAATTTTTAGCATCATAACTTGGCTCATAAATGAATTCATGAGTAAATTCTCCTGTCTCTAAATTACGTACTAAAGTAGTCGGTTTGGCCGAATCAAAAGCCTTATAACATCCCTCCTTGCCAGTCCAACATACTTCATCTAAAACCTCCCCATCTATTATCAAAGCAATTTTTGCACTCATCGCCAAAGTCTTGCTATAAGCTAAGTTGGCTAGTTCAGCTCCAGGTGAACTAGCCAACTTGAGGAGGAGAGTCTCGCCAGTCATTTGGCTATGCTCGGGAAACTCACGTAGAATCGAGGTATTCCCGCTTGAATTAGTATAGCTGATAGCCATTCCAGCGAGCAAAATCGGTGCGTCGGAGTTTCCAGTACGGGCAATTTCAATCATTTCTCCGACATTATTTATCCCGCCAACCTTATAACCAGGGTTAACGGCTCTTATATATAATTCAGGCAATTCTTCGACTTCGTCATTCAATTCATCGCCTAGTCCATCGTCCGATTTCTCTTCCGCTTCAGCATACGCGTCTAAGTTGTTTACCGCGCCCACTAAAGCCCCGATTGCTGGCCACACTCCACTGACCATCAACCCAAAACCAAGCATCAATATCATTATTTTTTTCTTCATGCTAGAACGCTATCACGACCTCCCTAGGATTGCAACCTTTTTTATGCTATAATTGAAACATGAGCGTTTTGACCGCTGTGGGAATTTTGGTTCTAGCCATGTTAATCATGGCTTCTCTACAACTCGTACCGGGTATTTTTGCACTTTTTTCTCACTACGTCGCCGGCAAATATCCTCGTTCTCGAGCTACTGATTTATCAACTTTTTTCATTCTCGGCGTCGAAACTTCAGTCGTCGTCATCTTCTTCTGTACTTATGCCATTCTCTGCTGTTCACCAGCCGTTACTTTTATTGTCGATAGCGACATTTTTGCCTGGACTATGGCCGGAATCTTCATCGCTCTCACCCTTGGCATTCTTGGATTTTATTTCCGTAAAGGCCCTGGCACTAAATTGTTTATTTCTCGTCGGTTAGCTTCTAATTTCAACGCTAAAGTTATTGCTACCAAAACTCGTTCCGACGCTTTTACCCTTGGTCTTACCGCTAGCGTACCAGAACTCATTTTCACTTTGCCTATCTACCTCATGGCTGCTATTTCCATCATGCGTTTAGATTCTACCCCCTTAGAGCGCGCCGGCATCATTCTTCTCTTTGCCATTGTCTCTGTCTTTCCTCTTATTATAATCCATCATTTGTCCAATCACAATTTTGCTGATTTTATCAAATTCCGTTTCAAGAACAAGGCCTTCTTTCGCTTCGTACTGGCTTTATTTTATCTATTCATCGCTGCTTTAATTATTCTAGGAGTTACTGCATGACCTCTACCCCCCTTGACCTCAAAAAACTAAAAGCTGAGCTTAAGATTCACGCTCACGCCTTAGGTATTCCCACCGGCGCTGCTGATGACTTTATCAAACGTGCCATCCAAGATGTCACCAAGGCCCTAAAACCCAAAAAAATTATTACCGACCAAGACTTAAAACGCCTAGTTACTAAAGAATTAAAGAAATATCACAAAGATCTTGCTTATGTTTACGAAAATCATGATAAAATAATATAAAGATGGGTAAAAAATACGATTTCCAATACATAGTAATCGGTAGCGGTCCTGCTGGTGCTACTGCCGCACTTAAATTAGCTAAAGCCAAAAAGAAGGTAGCTTTAATCGAAAGTCGCTTTTTTGGCGGTACCAATACTAATACGCGTGACATCCCTTACGCCGCAGCATTAAGGTTTTCTCACGCTTACGCTCATATTCAAACTTTTCCCGAACTGAGAAGTCAAGATTTTCATTTTAACTTGCCCACAATTCCTGCACGTCAACTCAAAGTCGTCATTGAATCGGGCGGCAACAATAAAAAACCTTTTGAGACGGCTGGTATCACCTGTATTAAAGGGTTTGCCAATTTTCTTGATCAACACACTGTCGCTGTCAACGAAAAAAAGTTCACTGCCGAAAATTTCATCCTTGCTACTGGCGCGCATCTTAAAGTCAGCGAGATCACCGGTACCGACACCGTCAAATGTTTAACTCCCGAATCCGCCATCAAAATCGCGCGCGCGCCAAAAGTCGCCGCCATTATCGGCGGAGGCAGTACTGGTGTCGAAATTGCTGAGTATTACGCCGAATTGGGCATCAAAGTTATGCTTTTCGAAACAGCTGAGCGCCTACTCCCTCGCGAAGATTACGAAGTCGGTAACTGTCTTGCCGATTACCTCACTCAACGCCTCGGCGTCACTGTTCTACCTAGTTGTAGAGTCACCGCTGTTGAGCAAGACGAATTTAGCAAATGCGTAATTTTCCGCCACGATAATTCTGAAAAAATGGTACGCGTAGATTGTATCGTTCTCGCTACCGGCAGCGAACCCAACCTAGATTACGGGCTCGAGAATGCCAAAGTCAAATTCAAAAATTCCGGCATCACCGTCAACCGCTATTTCGAAACTTCAGCTAAAAATATCTACGCTATCGGTGATTGCCGTGGTGGAGAATCTTCCACCGACTTAGCTCACGCTGAAGGTACCACTCTTGCCAATAATATCATCAACAAAGTTAAAAGCCCAGTCAATTATCAAGGTTTTATTCGTAGCGTTAACACTTTTCCGCAAGTTGCCACCGTAGGCTTCAACGAAGACGATCTTCTAAAACGCGACCGCAAATATAAAAAGGCCATTGTCAAACTTAGCGATACTTCTGCCAGCAAAATTGACAACTTCGATTATGGCTTTATTAAATTATTAGCCGATCGCTCCAACCACATCATTGGCGCCACAATCGTTGCCCCTCATGCTGAATTAATGGCTGCCGAACTAGCTGTTGCTGTTCGTCATAACCTTACTGTAATTGAGCTCGCCAGTAATCCTCACTCTATCAATAGTTATAATTATCTAATTAAACTTGCCGCCAAAAAGTTGTTGACTAAAAAGTAATAATACTATATAATATACAAGTACATCGCGGGGTAGAGCAGTCCGGTAGCTCGTTTGGCTCATAACCAAAAGGTCGCTGGTTCAAATCCAGCCCCCGCAACCACAATTAACGACTAGAGCGCCTCCGGGACTCTATTTTTTTAGAAATTCCATTCTCTCTTTACTGCATCTACCTTTCTCAGTAGATCCGAACCATCGTTATTGCCCAAGAGCTCTAACGGCCCCATAATTGACAAGTACGAACTATCCGCTGAGGATTGCAATCTAGTTTCCACTCTTCGAAACAAATCATTCGCGCGTCCCGTTGAATCTACTTTAATTTGCACGCCATTTAGATATGCCGTATTATTATTGATAGTTTCACTACCCTCTTCTGTCTTTACCTCTTCTGTATGACAAGTTTCACCATCTCCGCACAAGAATTCTACTGCAAAATTTGTTGAAGGGTTGCCGTACGGCAAAGATACTACCACCATAAAAGTATCCGAACTTCTAATGTCTCCGCCATTCAATGCGTCAGTAATTGGTCGTGGCAACTCAATAGTCGCTGAACAAGCGAACTCGCTATCAGAATTTTCTGGACAGTTTACTAGATATGGCAAATTCGTAGTTCTCTTATCATTCGATTTCGTTAGCGCTTCTGCACCTATAATATTTTCACTTTTTACCACACTCCAGGCTCCATAATGGTTGTCTTCCGTATTACTAGCTGCGGCAGTTGCGTTATTAGTCGGCACCAAATATAACATTCCTCGGTTAGTCTTATTCCCCACCGTTATATCGAAATCACTTAAATTGAAGTTTTCTGCCGTCTGCAGCACCGCCACTGAAATCGTCGGCGGCACAGCTAACGCCTTTTGCGCTGCATTCCAGAACGTCACTTTTCCACCAATAGAATTGCTATAGGCTCGCCCCCAACTAGTATCATCGTACCAACTAACCTTAATTTTCTGCACTTTGTTAGCCATACTACCATTTTCAAATTTAGCATTAATCACTTTTAATTGATCCGAGCTAGACAAACTTGAGCGATAATCTTTCAACACAGTTTGAATTTTTACACAAGTGTATTCTTGTTGCATATTATTATTAGTGGTTGATTCCTGAATCATCACTCCGCCTTCGCTTCGCCCTAAAATCTGTGCTACCATATCACAATTCCATTTACTTGGATCGTCGATGATTGACTTAATCGTATTACAATCACTGCTACCACCCTCATTTGCCACACAGTTTTGGTAGCTATAATAGGCCAATTTGGCGTCTTCAACCCCCGCCATTGCTGAATCATATGCCGATTGCGACAAATCTTCATTCAATGTTCTGTTAAGCTCTGAAATAATAATCGTCGCAAAGCTCGTAGCTACGATCAATAAAATCAAGGTTGAGAAAGCTACGATATAAAACGACGCTGCACCTTTCTTAAATTGATTTCTTAACTTTTTCATGTCCTATTCTCCAGTCGCCGTAGCGGCAAAATTAAATTTATTTATCGCGCAATAATCAAAACTCTCTAAAACCGACCCGCTATTTGGGGCTTCGCAACCCATTGCCGCAACATCAATTCCCCCCTGGACCGTTCCTAAAATAAAGGAAACCGAATAGAAGATGTTGTTTGAAATGCCATTCTCAGCCGGTATCCCTGACGTCAAATCGTAAATCCGCAGATTGCTACTCCCCTCCAGTAAGTCCGTTGCTTCACCATTTGAGGCGATGCTGGATATGTCAATTTTATTGTCTGTCAAATTTGCGAAATTCGTATTATAAGTCCCTTTACCATACCCAGTTCCTTCATTGCCTACTACATAGCCAGACGCAAGCTTACAGACTAAGCGTTCGCTATCCTGTACTTTATACAATTTGAAGTTACTTTTTTCAAAAGTACCGCCTTCAATAGTTTTATATTTTAATTTTAAGCCACCGCCAATATTGCCGCCCCCCTCTATCGTATAATCCCCATTAAATAAGTATCCCGAATTCCATAAATACGAATACTCTCCCGTGCAAAATACCCCGTAAATTGGTACTGTCATTTTATCAGATTCACTCCCGCCCCTTGGTTTAACTGTAGCATAGCGTTCCTTGTGTACGAAACCTTCCGCCTTGGCGTTTTCGCACTTTTCAGCCTCACTTGGATCCGAATAGGCATCCGAGCATTCATCTATTGGCAATTTGCCTGGCGAATTTTGTACCGTCGTTCTCATGTCGTCAACCAACTCCATCCCCACAGTATTAACCTGGTTCAACGTCAACCCCTTGTGGTAAGCTGATACCGCATTCCCTATCATTATCACCACGATAATCGAAAGCACAGCGATAAACGCTATCGAAAGTGAAAGTTCAATCAAGGTAAAGCCCGACTTGGTTTTCTCTATTTGCATACGCTCTCCTCGTCGGTCATCAATTCTACTCCAGAAGCATTTTTAGCGTTTGCCAGCAAGCGCACATCGCTTCTTAAAATGTTTTTATTGCCCGGGTCCGAATTAACGCAAAAATCTACATTTTTAATCTGATAACCATTCATATTGCTGTCATTCAGAATCGAAACCGTACCCGTTTGCAAGGCTTCATTAATTTGCACCACATTTCCATTAAAGTAAGTATTCACCGCTCCAGAATTCGGATGGCGTACAATTAGGAGCATGCCCTTAAATTGTTGATGATCGGTGGTTTCAATCTGTGCCGACCATTTTGGCTCATAGCTATCGGCAAATCCCGCCAAAGTCTTTTTGTCGCCCGTTTGAGCTACCACATTAACCCCTAAATCCTTTAACATTTTCAAGGTTTGGCCGCCCTCTACGTCTCCAATCCGTCCTACTACCGAATAAGTAAAGATTTCGTTTTGATTGGCCTTAGTCCCAGCTAAATTAGCGTTTTCCCCGAACACAACCAATTTACCATAAATCGCATTTTCTGATCTACCACCGTTCTCCGTGTCATTTTGCACATTCAAAACCTCATCATAGACCCCTCTTAGAAATTCGATAAAACTCTGTACCGAATCATTTTTTCGTTGTTGGTAAATTGAGTTCTGCACCCCCAATGTAATCGCAAAAAACAAAAGTCCAGAAATCGCCAAAAACAAAGATACTTCAACCAAAGTAAAGCCCAATTTACCCTGCTTCATACCTCATATTATACCATAAGCTTTAATATTTCGGAAACAAATACATCATCCATTTTTCAAAATTCGAATATTCCGGTTCTTCTACAGCTATCGTCCTCAGTTCGTCTTTATGTTTATTTTTTGCCGTTTCCGAATTTTCCGGCATCACCACCATATTCTCCCCACTCAGCTTTTTATCCAAATTTCTTCGCGCCATTAATTCTTGATATTCATTAGACTTATAGTATTCGTTTGTTAGTTCTGTGGCTTCAACCTCCAGGCTTATCAATTCCAGCTTTTTTCTTTCCTCGGTCAATCTTTCAGATAGTTCCCAGTTTCGGCTCATCGCCGCAATCGATTGGTAAGTCCACACCAAACATAATCCAATCGCTACAACAAGCACTATATTTTCAACCGTAAAAAAATCGTGCTTCAACTTAAATTTTATACGCCGCAAACTACTCTTCATTCTACTCACGCTTAATATTATAACATTTTATGATAAAATATAATACACGGGGATGTAGCTCAGCTGGTTAGAGCATGCGTCTTATACACGCAGGGTCCTAGGTTCGAGTCCTAGCATCCCTACCACCGTAGGAATCAAACAAAAAATCGCCCCGAAGGGCGATTGTTTTTTGTCTAATTATTTTTTCTTAAGAGTCAAGAAACCATTGCGTGGGTTTTCACAGACTTCACGATCTGCTGGCAAATCACAAGGAGTACCCTTGCCACCAGTTGCTTCCTTAGTGAAGAAATAAATCGTCTGAGGTTTGCCACCGCGAAGCGTCACTTCAGATTTGTGTAGATAATATTTCACACCCTTGCTGTTGGTATGTTCGTAAGCCATTTAGCTTTCCTCCTTAAGTTAATGTATACTCCTATCTTATGACCCCATGAGTAAAAAGTCAAGGGGTTTTCTCAATTTTCCCAATAATTATATAAATAACAGAGATAGCCTCAAGATCACCCACCAGATCATTCTCATCAAAATCACAACGATAATTATCAGGGTGACCAAAATCGCCAACCCTGTTATCGTAGGAGCCAAAATCGGCGAGGCATAATTATGCCGATACAGCTCTGTAGATGGTAAACTCGCCTTGATTGTACTCTGAATATCGTCCGATGCTGGGTATTTATTAATCTCTCCCATCATACAATTAATATAGTTAGCGTCATCCCAGCTCCACCCATTGGCGATTGCCTGTGCCCGACAGGTTTCTGAGGCCATGCCGTAGATATTCCCATTCGGATTGCTGTCATCGGCCAATTTAGCCTCCGCTTCACTTAGGGCTTTATTAGCTGCCCGAATATAAGTATGTTCCAAATAAAACGGTCCCGTCCCAAACATTATCTTTTGATTACCGTTGTCATCTGCCACATTTATCACGACATTGCTGAACACAAAATCTTTTAGTGCAGTCAACTTTTCCGCAATTACCTCATCCGACTCCTCAGCCTCATCCGCCGCCATTACTGCATCACGAAGCTCCGTCATCCTGATGTGGTCTAATCTAAGCAAAGTCGCATCCATAAAAAATAGCGGTATCAGTATCACTAAAAGTTGCCATGTTTTTATTTTATGGAACTTTTTTGGCCCACGCTTTTTCATAATGTTTATTATATCATGAGATTCATGTTTTTTTAAGTCGTACCCTAAAGCCCTTGACATTAGCGGAAATATTTGCTAAAATAGATCGTATCGCTCAAAAAAATTTCCCAAAACTGGTGTGAAAAATATCTTCACAGGGGTGGACCAGAGGTCGTAGAGCGAAAAACATTAAGGAGAACATCGGATACATGCGTATCAAACGGCTTCGTCGCTCTCCGGAGCGCAAGCAAACTATTGCTCCTGCCGCCTGGCAAGAGTTCATCGAAATCTAAAAAATAAGCCCCTTTAAGGGGCTTATTTTAATGGCTAATTATTCACCCAGTTTAGCCGCCGTGATATCTTTCAGCAATTTCACGAAATCATCGCCCGAACGAGCCGAATCCCAACTAACAGTTTTACCATTTACCGTTACGCTACCTTCACTGCCCCAATTGATTAATTGTCCGTCTACATAGAACGCTGGTGTGCCTTGTACGTCTACCCTCTTACCAATTCCTCCATCAAAACTAATCTTCTTTGACACGTTTTCGCTAGATATGTCATTATGAAATTTTTCCATATCGCCCTTGCCATTTGAAACTTCTTCAAAATATTTATCAAACAGAGCTGTTCTTTCGCTCGCCGAAGCATATTCCCATTCTGATTGTTCGCTAAATAATTTATCCGCATACGGCTTCCAATAGCCTTGCAACCCAGCAGCCTCTGCGGCTGAAGCTGCCGCCGTCCCGTTCTGGTGGTAAGAAAGTAAGAAGCTACGATACACTACGGCCATTTTTCCGTCTAATTGGTCAATCGCTTTATTCACCTTAGTATTGATCGATGCACACCCTGGACATTGGTAATCTGCATATTCAAAAATCAACACTGGCGCCTCTGGATCACCCTTAACGTGGTCGCCAATATTACCATTATCCTTAGTCGGTCCAATTACTGAATAAAAATCATAATTATTAAAGTCCGTTGCCTTATTATTACCGTCAATCACTGCATAAGTTGCTATACCAAGCAGCGCCACCGCCAATATTCCAATTATTACTCCTGCGACTGAAAACCCCTGTCTCTTTTTCATTCCATAACTCCTTCACTAATGATATAATATATAGTATCATGCTCACCGAATTAATGCAAAAGTTTATTTCTTGGCTTGATCCCAAACTTGACCGTTTTCGTACCCATAAAACTCCCGCCAAACCCACTAAACCTACCAAATATACACCTAAAACTCTCGCCGAATTTATTGAAGTCCTAAAACGTACCCCCAAAGACGTACTTTCCGATATCGATCGCGCTCGTATTGCCGCCATCATGAGCTACGAAGATCGTAAAGTCAGCGAACTAATGATTCCTAAATCCAAAATGGCCTTCGTCAAAAAAGATGAGGTTCTCGGCCCCCTAGTCCTAGACAAACTCTATAAATCTGGCTTCACTCATTTCCCTGTAGTAGATTCTAGAAACAAGGTCAAAGGCATCATTCATACTGAAGCCCTTAACGCTCTAGAAATCAAGAAAACCGATCGTGCCGATAAATATTTAAATAAAGATTTTAATTATCTTCACGCTTCCGACCTTCTTCCCCACGCCGTAGCGGAAATCATCCGCACGGGCAGTTATTATTTTCTCATTCTAGATGAAACCGATTCTCTCGCCGGCTTCTTCACTGTTGAAATCTTACTCGACTATTTACTAGGAAAGTGATATAATAACAGATATGAGAAAATTAGCTACTGAATTAAAAGATTTTTTGAAACAAACTGTTATGGTCGAGGGCTGGGTTAATTCCAGGCGTGATCATGGCGGCTTAATTTTCATCGACTTACGTGACCATACCGGCATCATCCAACTAGTCGTCACCCCCGAGACTGCCGAAGCTTTCAAGCTCGCCGAATCTATCCGCGACGAATTCGTACTTCGTGCCACCGGTACTATACGCGAACGCGCACCAGAGCTAATCAACCCCAACATTCCTACCGGTAAAATTGAACTTGTTGTTGAGAATTTGGAGCTCCTCAACAAATCCATCACTCCTCCCGTCAATACTCACGATGATGGCGAAAAATCTTCCGAAGAGCTTCGTCTTAAATATCGCTACCTTGACCTCCGTCGTCCTTCCATGCAAAATTTGCTCAAGCGTCGCTCCGAGTATTATCGTTTCATCCGTAACTACATGTATGAGCATGATTTCACTGAAATCTCTACCCCGATTCTCGCCAACTCCAGCCCCGAAGGCGCCCGCGATTTCCTCGTGCCTTCTCGTCTCCATCCCGGCAAATTCTATGCTCTCCCCCAAGCACCTCAACAATTTAAGCAACTTTTAATGGTTGGTGGCGTCGATAAATATTTCCAAATCGCCCCTTGTTTTCGCGATGAAGATCCCCGCGCTGATCGCCTCTACGGTGACTTCTATCAGTTAGATATGGAAATGAGCTTCGTCGAAGATGGTGAGACCGTTCGTCAAGCCATCGAGCCTTTATTTATTAATCTTGTTACGGATTTCTCCAACCAAAAATTAGTTTTAAATTCCGAACCTGCCCAAAAATACCTACCAGAAAACAGCCTAATTCCTCGTTTGCCTTACAAATTCGCCATGGATACTTACGGCACAGATAAACCAGATTTACGTTACGGCATGGAGCTAATCGAACTCACCGATGTCTTCAAAAATACCGATTTCAAAGTCTTCAAACAACCTTGTGTTAAGGCTCTTTGCGTCAAAGGCGCCGCCTCTCTCACCCGTCGTGGAATCGACAACTTCACCGAAGAAGCTCGTAAACTCGGTGCTGGTGGCCTCGCCTACATTCTTTATACAGACGAAGGAGCAAAATCTCCTATTCTCAAATTTATGAGTGAAGCCGAAATTGCTAAAGTGCAAGAATTCACTAAAGCTGAAACTGGTGATGCCGTCTTCTTTGGCGCTGACGAGCGCACCAAAGTTAATAAAGTCCTAGGACAACTCCGCATCTCCTTCGCTGACCACTTTAAACTTAAAAATCCTGATGAAGTCGCTTATTGTTGGGTCGTAGACTTTCCGTTCTACGAATGGGACGACAAGGCCAAAAAGCTCGACTTCGGCCACAACCCATTCTCTATGCCTAAAGGCGGTCTAGAAACCTTAGAGAACGCCAAAACCGACGAAGATAAACTAAATATTATGGCTGACCAGTATGACATGGTCATGAACGGCTACGAAGTCTGCTCTGGTGCCGTCCGCAATTACAACCCCGACGTCATGTATAAAGCCTTCAATATCCTCGGCTACAGCAACGAATATGTAGAAGCCCGGTTCAAAGGCATGTTGAACGCCTTCAAATTCGGCGCTCCCCCGCACGCTGGCTGCGCTCCTGGATTAGACCGCATTTTCATGGTCCTAGAAGGCGTAGACAACATCCGCGACATCGTTGCCTTCCCTAAAAACGGCTCTGGTGTTGATCTGATGATGGACTCCCCCTCCACAATAGACCCCGAACAGCTCGAGGAGTCTCACCTCGCCTTACTTCCCGAAGAAGACTAATTAAATATTTACAAAAACAAATCCCGCGCTTGTGCGCGGGATACGGTTCTAAATTCTGGTAGGGCCGGCTGGAATCGAACCAGCATCGTAGACTTAGAGGGTCTATGTCCTATCCGTTGAACGACGGCCCCGTATCATATATTATAACACGGAGTAATCAGAATTTCGTAAATGTGCCCTAAGGGACATAAAGACTTGGCCAGAGCGGCCTGGAGCGTGCCCGAAGGGCACGCTTGCGAAATTCTAATTACTCTTCCGGCTTTCTTAATTTATAATAAATCGACGGCGCAAATCTAATTCCTGCTAATGCCTTCTGTGCCTTGTCTTCCATTTTTACTAAATTCTGTGTACCGAATATCTTTTTTAGACCTCTACTGCGGAAATTCGACACCGATAATACCTTTTCTTGCTTAAATCCAACTTTGTCAAAAATCTCTTCTACATATTTTGGATGATAATTGTAAAATCCATCCTTTGATATTTCTTTATAGTTAGCTACTTTACGATCAAACGGATTTACCTTGCTTCGCCCAGTCACATATCGCGCAATTTTTGGCAAAGTCCGTTTGTTTGCAACCTCAATTACTGCTACGCCACCTGGTTTCAAAACTCTATATAATTCAGCGATGGCCTTATCTAAATGTTTCAAATGATGAGTCACTCGTATCATCATCAATCCATCTAATTCATTATCCTTAAATGGTAACTTATAGATATCTCCGGCTTTAGTTTCGATTTTATCACCGTAAATTTCTTTTGCCTGTTTCAGCTCAGACTTCGAATAATCAAAAATATATACTTTTCGAGCTCGCTTCAAATATTCACTAGCTAGTCTGCCATAGCCCCCACCAATATCCGCAAATTTTTCCATTCTTTTCGGCAACAATTTTCGTATTGCCATTCGGTCTGCCTGATCTTCATACTCCCGATCTGCCTTTTCCCAGAATTCGGTTTTGTAGTCATAGCCGTTATAATCTGATACTATTTTTTCACTCATGACACCTATTATATCACACGCGACACTTCTTCTAAAGTAGTTTCCCCTCTCAATGCCGCTAATACCCCTTTCTGTTCTAAGGTTAACATGCCATTCTTCTTTGCAACTCTCTCAATCGCCGACGCATCCACATCTGCTACGTCTCCTCGGATAAACGCCTGGATATCTTCGCCCACTATTAATTGCTCCATGATTACCGTCCGTCCACTATAACCAAACGGATCCGCATCGCTAGTTACCGCATCATATAAAGTAATCTCGTTCAGATTCAAGCCTATTAATTTATTTTCCGGTACACCGTTCAATACTTTTCTTATGTAATTGATTTCTGCCTCTGTCGCTGGTCGCGGCTTTTTAGAGTCGGCCAACTTTCTCACTAATCTCTGTGCCACCACCAAACGAATCGAACTTGAGAATATCGGATTTACACCAATTAAATCAATCATTCTAGAAAACGCAGCCGCAGTTGAGTTCGCGTGAAAACTCGATAACACTAAATGCCCAGTAATCGAAGCCTGAATTGCGGTCTTAGCTGTATCTGCGTCTCGAATCTCGCCCACCATTACTACATCTGGATCTAAACGTAATACCGATCTCAACCCTTCCGCAAATGAACCACCATCATTAGTGTGGATTGGAATTTGCGAAATTCCCGTAATGCCATATTCAATCGGGTCTTCCAAGGTAATAATTTTTCGATCTGAAGTGTTCAACGCGTTCAACATTGAATACAGAGTCGTAGATTTACCTGAACCCGTCGGCCCCACCATCAACACTAATCCTCGTGGATGCGAAATCACTTCATCAATTTCAGCGCGTTCTTCTTTTGAAAGCCCCAAAAGATCCAAATTAAGCAGCGACTCGTCAAAATTAAACAACCTTAGTACCGCGTCTTGTCCATACATTGTCGGAATTGTTTCTACACGAATATTCAGAATATGGGTTGCTCCATCTCGATGAATTTCTTTCTGCATATGCCCCGACTGTGGCTTATTTGACGCCATCGAAACATTCGCTCGCGAAGATAATTCCCCCATAAATATTCGGTAACGGTCCTTATCGATATTTGCTACCGGATGCAAAATTCCATCCACCCGCATCCGAATTCGAATTTCTCCTCGCATATTTTCAATATGGATATCGGAAGCTCCCAACTTATCTGCTTGATCAATTAGAAAATCAAAGACGCTCTCCGTCGATACCATATTCAAGGTTCGTGAAACGCTGGCAATCGTTTCCGAATCCCCTTCGCCTGCAATCTTGATGTCATCATATTTTACTACTTTCGGCGGATCGTATCTCAACATAAATACTTTATATGCCGAATTGGAAATCAAAAAGAAATCTGCTTTCTCACCTTCGTCTGTATATTCTTGTCGCATTCGTTCAATCACAGATCTTGGCGTCTGGCTAGTCACCATAAACTGATAATGTTCTTCGCCTCCACCCTGTTGCAACGGGATGATATGATCTCTATGCATTTGTGCTATATCTAGCAAATCTGGCACTAAGGCGATTTCGTTCTCGAAGCTTCGGGTATCTAAATACGGTAAACTCAGGATTCTTGCTCGATCCGCCGTCGCTCTCTCTTCGTTATCACGCCTTTTCAACTGAATTTCATTTTCATCCATACCATAATTATAGCATAAGTGTTATAATATGGTTATGGCAATTGCTGAAATGTTTTTGTGGTGGTACGCTCATGGTTGGTCCGTCTTTATTCAAAAAATCAAAATCGGCCTCACCAATATCACTGATTTTTTCTCTATGAGCGATCTAATTCGGACTCTCTTTCAGCCTTTCCGTCAAATCTCCGCTGATTCCGCCACTATTGACTCTTCAATCGATCTTAAATTTCACATGTTTATTGACCGTCTCGTTTCTCGCATTGTAGGGTTTTGTTCTCGTTTAATTCTTCTAGTTGCCGGAACT
Source organism: Candidatus Saccharimonadota bacterium (assembly GCA_024697865.1). GTDB lineage: Bacteria > Patescibacteriota > Saccharimonadia > Saccharimonadales > Saccharimonadaceae > Nanosyncoccus. The sequence goes on from JAILSC010000019.1 coordinate 62,710, forward strand.
ATAATTATTATCGTCGGCGGTCTATTCAGTCTTGTTCTAATTATTCTCTGGCCTTTTATCCCCCTTATTCCCATCGTTGGTATTATACTAACCATTATTGGAGTTACCCTATGAATACTACTTTCGATCCTAAAAATCCTCGCGTCCATCAGGCTCATGAGAAACGCATTTTCAACCATCCTCCCGTTATCATTCTCAATGTTTTTCTTTTCTCGGCTTTGCTGATTGGCGGCATTGCTCTCCTCATTTTTAAAATGTCCATCGGCTGGACCCTGATCGGCTTTTCTATTCTTCCGCTCATGTTAATTTTCTGGATCAAAAATGCTCTCGCTGAGATCCCTCTTGGCAAATCAGATGATTTTACCGACCTTCTCTCTGAAGATTTGTTGCTGAACCTCAAAGCCCAACTTACTCCGGCCGAACTAGTTAAAGTCCCCGCCAAAACTCATAGCGGCATGTTTCTCATGGCTCGTTTTGGTCTCACCATTCCGTTCTTTGATCAAATTGCTAGCTACCTACCCACCTCTACCGAGCCAATCTACGCTTCCGCCATTAAAATCCGCGACCGCACCAACTCCAAAGCCATCACCGGCGCCGTACTTGCCGTCGCCATCATCGAAAATCTTCCCAGATTCGAACAAGTCCTCAGTCACTCCAAATTAACAATTGCCGATCTCGATCAAGGTATTATTTGGTTCAATCACCTCAATGGCATCGTTCGCGGCAACAAAAAACACCCTCACACTGGTGGCGTTGCTCGGGATTTTGCCTTTGGCTTTACTCCTACTTTACAAAGATTCGCCATTAATCTCTCTACTCGCTATACCGGCTCAGCCAATAAAATCCTACAAGCCGAAAACACCGAAATCATCAACAAAATTATTGATATCTTCTCTCACCCCGGTCGACAAAATGTTGCCCTCATTGGGCCCTACGGCTCTGGTCGTTCCAGCCTAGTTCAAGCTTTCGCTGAAACTCTTATGAACGCCGACACCAAAATCCCCACCAACTTAAAATATCGTCAAATTTACTCCCTTGACGCCCCCAGCCTTATTTCTGCCACCAAAAATCCAAGTGAAATTGAATATTTGATGATCAGAATCTTCAACGAAATCTATTCCGCTAAAAATATCATTCTTTGTCTTGATAACGCTCATCTCTTCTTTGAGGAAGGCCCTGGCTCAGTTGATATTTCTAACCTTCTTACCCCCATTCTTGAAGCCGGACGCATCCGAATTATTATGATTATGGACGATCAAAAATTCCTCGAAATCTCTGCTAAAAATTCTGCCCTAGCTAATTCCCTAAATCGTATCGTTGTTCATCCTGCCGACCGCGAAGAAACTCTCAAAATTCTCATGGACCGAATCCCTATCCTTGAACATCAAAAAGGCGTAGTTTATACTTATCGCGCTCTAACTGAAGCCTATCGCCTAAGCGAACAATATATTCATGATGTTGAAATGCCAGGCAAAGCCAAATTACTCCTAGAGTCCGCTGCCAGTTTTGCTGATCGTGGTCTGGTCACTGCCGATTCCGTTCAAACTGCCGTCGAAAAATCATATGGCGTCAAAGTCAAAGTCGCCGATCAGGCCGAAGACAAAGACAAACTCTTAAATCTTGAGCAGTTAATTCATGATCGTATGATTGACCAAGAGGAAGCCGTCTCTGCCGTCGCCAATGCCTTGCGTCGCGCCGGTGCTGGCGTCAGGAATCAATCTCGCCCTATTGGGACTTTCCTCTTCCTTGGTCCTACCGGTGTAGGCAAAACCGAGCTCGCTAAGACCCTTTCCGAAGTTTATTTCAACGGTGAAAACAACATCATTCGTCTCGATATGAACGAATTTGTTTCCGCTGACGACGTTAATCGTCTCATTCGTGACGGCGCCACCGACCCTCTCAGCCTTACGGCTCAAGTCATGAAACAACCCTTCGCCGTGGTATTGCTCGACGAAATCGAAAAAGCCCATCCCTCCGTCCTTACTACTCTCTTACAAGTACTCGATGAGGGCATTCTTCGTGATGAAAAAAATCGCGAAGTTTCTTTCCGCGACACCATCATCATCGCCACGTCTAACGCTGGCGCTAACGAAATCCGTGAGAAAATCACTGCCGGCGAACAAATCAATAATTTCAAAGAATCATTTATCGAACAGCTTATCACCTCCAATCAGTTCAAACCCGAATTCTTAAACCGTTTCGACGAAGTCTGTCTTTTTAAACCACTCTCTAAAGAAGATCTACTCGGCGTACTTGATCTCATTATTGCTTCCACCAACAAGACTTTGGAGCCTCAGAAAATCTCCGTTCAACTTACCCCTGAAGCCAAACAACTCTTAATTAACAAAGGCTATGATCCTAAAATGGGAGCTCGCCCCATGCGTCGCATTGTGCAAAAAACCGTTGAAAACATCGTTGCTGCTTCCATTCTTTCCGGCACCGCTCAGCCCGGCTCTACCCTCATTATTACCGAAAACGAAATTAATAGTATTTAATACTTTTCAGGAATTTAGTAAATAGTGGGTGCACCGACAGCGGTCGTGATTTAAATTCCGGATGCGCTTGTGTCGCTACAAAGAATTTACACTTAGGTGCTTCGACGAATTCTACTAGTTTTCCATTTGGCGAAGTCCCCGACACGATCAAACCGCCTTTTTCTATTTCTGGCAAAAACTTCTGGTTCACCTCATAGCGATGACGATGCCGCTCCACCGTCCGTACATCTCCATTTTTCAAAACCTCCGTTCCGTCAATATAATGTTCTTTCTTTAAAGCCTCCACATAAGCCTCGGCTGTCCCCGTTCCTTTTTTCAATACTGCCTCATAATCACCCAGCCGCATTGTTCCGCCAGTCGATTCTTTTCCTTTTTGGCCTTCCATAATATAAATCACGTTATTGTCATCTTTTTCGCTGGCCCCAAACTCTTCTGAGTTCGCTTTCTTGACTCCTCCAAGTCTTGCCGCCGCAATACAAGCCGTTTGCATGCCTAAGCAAAGTCCCAAATATGGCTTATCATTCTCTAACGCATACGTAGCAGCTTTAATTTTACCTTCTACGCCTCGTGTGCCAAACCCACCCGGCACTACAATTCCGTCCACATTATCTAGATCTTTTTTGGTTACTTTTTCTGCATTCAGCCATTTAATCTCTAGATTTACTTCCGCCCAAGCCGCTGCCGCCTTCAAAGCCTCCGTCACGCACATATAAGTATCGTCATTTCCGACATACTTTGCTACCAACCCCACCTTTATAGTCTTATCATGTTTAGCTGCTCGTCTCTTCGAAAACTTTTTCCATTCTCGCATATCTGGTTCCGTTTCATCATCCACAAAGTCATTTAGAATCGGTAATACTCCACTTTTCAACACGTTAAACGGGACATCATACACACTATCGATATCTGGCAAATTTAATACTGCTTCTCCCGGAATGCCTGAAAAAGCTGCAATCTTTTCGCAAATTGCTCTCGGGCATGGTTCTTCTGTTCGTACACAAACGATATCCGGAATAATCCCGAAACCTCTTAGATCTTTCAACGCATTTTGCGCCGGTTTAGTTTTCAATTCGTTCGAAGTATGAATAAATGGCACGTACACTACCGAGACATACAGACAATTTCGTCGCCCCACCTTGTTAGCAAATAATCGAATCGCCTCGACAAACGGCAAACCTTCATAATCGCCTATTGTTCCTCCAATTTCTACAATGTGAATATCACTATCTTCAGAAGCCTTCTCGATCTTCTCGCAGACTAGTCCAGTAAAGTGCGGGACTAACTGCACCGTCTTACCATGAAATCCACCCGACCGTTCTCTTTCAATCAATTCTTTATAAATTGACCCCGACAAAGTAATTGAATATTTACTAGTCTCAAAATCCAAAAATCTCTCATAGTGCCCAAGGTCAAGATCGGTTTCCACTCCATCGTGCGTCACATAACATTCACCGTGCTCTACTGGATTTAAAAGCCCCGCATCCACATTCAGATACGGGTCACATTTTTGCATCGTCACCTTAAAGCCCTTAGCTTTTAAGATTGCCCCCATAGATGCAGCAGTAATTCCTTTGCCTACACCTGACAATACTCCCCCCGTCACAAAGATATATTTACATTTTTTATTTTTCATTTTTTCGGGCACCTCCTCCGCCCACCAGTTATGTTTATGACCTATTTATATCCATTTTACCACAAAAAACACAATCATAAACATAAAAAATGGCGAATAACAGGATATTCATCCTAGTTCTTCTCTTCAGATTACCAAATCCAAAGCAAGCTTTGGATTTACTAACCTGGCGGAAAGGACAGGATTCGCACCGAAGGTCCGAATCCCCAACTAAAAAAGTCTACTGGAGACGACGGATTAACTTGGCGGAAAGGACAGGATTCGAACCTGCGGACGTTTCCGTCTCTGGTTTTCAAGACCAGTGCCTTCAACCACTCGGCCACCTTTCCATTTTCTATTATACCATAATTCCCTAAAATATGTTATAATATCTCTATGGCAAGAAAAATTAAGATGAAACCGGTTAGTAAACAAAACCGCAACAATAATCACAAACACAGCGACAAACGTCAACATCCGCGTTTAAAGAATGGTCGCTAAACTTAAAACTTCGAGAAAATCCGCTTCAATAAGCCGGATTTTTTCTCACCCTTATTTTTATTGCTCAACTTAAAACCTTTTTTGGCTGCTGGAGCCGCATAACTAGCATCCTCTGCCGCCAACATCGCCAGTCCTACTGCTGTAGCAAATTCAGGTTTTTGTACAGCCTCCGCTACACCATTTAATCCAGATGGTTTACCGATCTTTACTGCTGCTTCGAGAATTTTCTTTGCAAATAGTTCAATATCACGCATCTTCGCACCACCGCCCACTAAGATAACTCCCTCCGGTAATCTCTGGTCGTATTTTGCCGCCTTCAACTTCTTGCGTACTTCTTCGAAAATTTCTGAAAGTCTAGCTTTAACTACCTCTTCCACTTCCTTTCGGTCAAAGGCTCGTTCATTATTTTTACCATTACCCACCTTAATCGCTAAACTTTTTTCCGTATCAAAATCACCCGTAATAAAACGCGTTTTAATCTCTTCTGCTAATTCTGGCTCGATAGCTAAAACTATCGCTAAGTCATTCGTAATATTATTCGACCCCGCCGGCACCACCCCTACATATTGCAAATCACCCTCCTCGTATACCGCCACTGACGTCGTTGCTGCCCCCATGTTTACTACTGCTACGCCATTTTCTCTTTGCCTGTCAGAAAGTACGGCTTTAGCTGCCGCCACTACTTCCGGCACCAGACGTTCCGCCTTTACATCGGCCGTCATCGTAGCTCGCTTCAAATTTTCACAATTCGGCGAAAGCGCCGAAATCACACAAGCACGCATTTCTAAACGAGACCCTGCCATACCTAATGGATTTTTAATTCCGCCTTGTCCATCCAAGGCATATTCCAAAGGTATCACGTCTAGTACATCTCGATTTGCCGGAATTCGCCCCGTCACTGCTACCCCCTCCACGCGGTCCAAATCCTCATCAACAATTTCATGGTCTGCCGCTCCCACCGCGATCATTCCTTCGGTATGAGTGGAAATCACCGTTGAACCATTAATTGACACATAAGCATTCCGTACATCGTAGCCCCCCATCCTTTCGGCATCCCCCAACATCTTGTCGATGGCCTCTGCTGGACCCGCCAAATTTGCCGGAATCCCCTTCCGCATCCCTGCTGATTTTCCTTCATTATATCCCACAATCGCAATTTCACCATCTTTATTAACCGTTGCAATCACAGCCCGCACATTCTCTGTCCCTACATCTAGTCCAGTTACGAAATTCTTATTTTCATCCATAAGCTTATTATATCACATTAATCTGGCAAAGTTAAAACTTCGTATCCGTCGGCTGTTACCAATATCGTATGTTCACAGTGGCAGCCAATCGAACCGTCTTTCATCTTCACGCTCCAACCGTCATCTTTATCTACATAATTCGCTGGCTTGCCTAAACATGACATTGGCTCAATACAAATAGTATCTCCCTCTACTAGTTTATATCCTGTGCCCTTGCGTCCATAGTTCGGGACTTCCGGCGCCTGGTGCATTTTTTTATCAATCCCGTGACCGATATAGTTTTCAATTACCCCCAAATGTCCTTTTCTTAAAACTTTCTCTACCGCATGACCAATATCGCCAATATGCGCCCCCGGTCTCACTTGCTCAATTCCTTCCCACAATGACGATTCGGTTACCGAAATCATTTTTTTCACTGCCGGCGACCCGGTATCGCCCACTAACATCGTAAACGCTGCATCCACATAATAACCCTTGTAGGAAATCACTTCATCAAACGAAACTTTGTCTCCTTCTTCTAATACTTCGTCCGACGGTGCCCCATGCACTAGTTGATCATTAATTGATATACAGATCGCTCCCGGAAAATCTTCATCTAAATCGTCATATGCCACCCCTGCTCCTCGTCGAACAATCTCTTTTCTCACCCAAGCATCGATCTCTTTTCCAGTCATTCCTGGCTCCACATATTCTTTCAAGTCTCTAAGTAGATTTCCCAAAATCTTCCCCCCTTCTCGCATTGCAACAATCTTCTTTGCCAACTCTTCTGACGTGCTATTCTCTTTATTCACCATAACTTCGCTCGATTTCTCCACCGTTTACGTCTTCATTTTGTTCAATGGCCTCAGGATCTAATCGCTTTACAGCATCCACCAACCTATCCGTCACTTCGCCAACTTTACCTACGCCATCTACATGCACTACTTGTACTCCAGCTTCTTCAAACATTTTTACGATTGGTGGAATATTTTCCTCAAATGCTTTAAACCGACGTTCAATACTTGCTCGTTCTTTATCGTCATCCCGCCCCCTTAATTCCAATCTTTTCAGCAGCTCTTCTCTTGGCACGTCCAACATCGCCGCCCCATTTATCTTGTCTATCATGTTTTCTACTATGTATTTAGCCTGCGTCGCACTGCGTGGATATCCGTCCAAAATCACTTCAAATCCTTCGTCCTCTGCTTTCTCGATCTGTCTATTCATTAAATTAATTACATCTTCATCGGGGATCAATTTTCCACTGTCGGTCAATTCCCTGTATTCGCCAGTCTGTCGAATCACTTCTCCTACGGATAACCACCGCCAGCCAAAAATTTCTGCTAACGCTCGGCCCTGAGTTCCTTTGCCAGATCCTGCCAAACCAAATAATATTATCATTTCTATCTCCTTTTTTCCATTATACCTCAAAAATATCCCCTCTCGGGGATATTTTTACCTAAGTCCTAGCTTGATTCGCTCGGTCTTCTCGGCTTTGCGTTTCTCGCGAATAATTGCCTTCAATCTACGTTCACGTTTTGAAATAGGTTTAGAAAATCGCATCTGTGATTTCTTCAAAGGCATCATTCCGCTTTGCAAAACCTTTCGGTTAAAGCGTCGAATGATATTCTCATTCGCTTCCCCTTGATCTTTTCTTGTAACTTTTATAGCCATATTCTCCACATTATATCACACCTTGGCGTTTTCCGCAAGATGTTAAAACAAAAATGGCGGAACCGTTTGCCCCTTGGGACGCTCCGGTGGAGCCGTTTTTGTGCAACAAAAATGGCGGAACCGACGAGACTCGAACTCGCGACCTCTGCCGTGACAGGGCAGCGCTCTAACCAACTGAGCTACGATTCCAGCACTTATATATTATATATCATTTACCAAAATAAATCAACTATCAAAGATTACATTCCCGGAATCTTAAACGCCCCTGGATCCATGGCCGGCTGATCTTGAACTACTGTCTGCGCATTTTCAGGCCCAGATGTATTTTCTACTACTGGACTCTCGACTGGAGCTGAAACCACATTAACCTCTGGCGCAGCTTCCGTCACCGGTACATTCATATCAATTGGCGGCGCCGGCGGTGGTGGTAAAACTTCGTCTCCGGGCATTGGCATATAATTTATTTGCGGCACTCCATTAATCTCCGGATTAGCCTCTACCGCTGGCGCGCTTACTGCTGCCGGGTTCTCAACTGGAGTTGGAGCGGTATTGCTCACGCCAGCCAAAGCATCTTCTAGCATTTGACCATATTTTTCAGTTTCACCTCCATTTGATAAATTATTCAGCATATCAGCAGGGGGTTGAATCACTTTTTCTGGTTTGTCGCTTATAAACTCACTGCCAGCAGTCTCAGTCACCGGAGCTTCAGCTAAAGCTTCAACCGGAACGGCTGGATTCTCTGCTGGAGTCACTACGCCTTCACCCATTACATTTGCATCTTGTGCCACCTCTTGTTTGACTTCTTCTGCTACTTTCGGTAAGGATTCCGACTCTGTCGCACTATCTATTTTCAATGGTTCATTTTTTGCTTCTGGCGCAGTTTCTGCCCCTGCAGTAGCCAAACTCGCCTCTGCCGCCTTCAAGTCATCTAATAAAGAGGGGGCTTGTTCTTCTTTAGCGTTATCGCTCTCGGGCTGCGTTTCTTTTTTCGCTTCTGCTTCTGTCCCCTCAGCTACGGGCACTGCACCTTCTACCTCATCTTTCCCATCATGCTGAATATCTAATTTCGTAGGATCGCCATTCGTTTTAGGCTCGGTCTCTATCGTACCAAAACTACCTATATTCATCATTTCGTTTTCAACATCAGGCGTAATATTCTTCGACACTAATTGTTGATTCGCCCCCGAGTCCATTAATTTAGAAGCAATCTGCATTGTTTCAGATGTAGTCCCTGCACTTGAAAAACGGTTTGTTGCCGCCACAATACCCGTTAAGAAAGCCGTAGCCTCTTCTTTTTCAATTTTTACTTTACTGTTCACGCTATACAACAATCTCGCTATCATCTCTGATACTGAGCTGGCCGTTTTATCGCTCCATTCAATTTCGCCTAACCTTCCTGGATTTCCTGTCGTAATATTAACGATCACTGCATCATGCATAATTCGTCCATGTTCTCTGAGCGCCGCATCCAAATCCACACCGTTCGCCACATCTAATGCTAATACTAAATCTACATTATAATCTCCGTACGAAAATTCCAAATCTTCTTCGGTAATCTTAGCTTTATATGGCGTAATATAAATCTTTACATAATCGCCATCTAATTTATATCGCAGATGGTCTGCCTTATCTTTATTTAAAGCAATCACAAAATCCTGCAAAGTATCCGCCGAATTTTCAAAAGTTTCCTCTGGTTTCAAAAATTCCAAAGCATTCGGAGTTTGGCCTGAATAGATCGCTGTTGTTCGCTTACCCAATTTATCCAAATATAAAGAAAGACCAATTGCCGCCGCCATTTCGTCTACCGATGGGTCGCTAGATAAAGCCACTAATACATTTTGTGATTCGCTAATCTTTCGAGCTACTTCTGCTGGAATTTCAGTACTTACTGCCGGGGTTGTTCCTGCGTCCGTTGCCGGCACTACCGGTTCTACTACCGCACTATCAGCCACTGGAGCAGTGTCCGTCGTCGAAGTATTTGGCGCTGCCACCGTAGGCAAAGTCGGTGTTCCAACGTTCATTGGATCAGTGGTTGTGTTTGTTTCTTCAGGCATGTTCTTCCTTTCTAACCAAATCTTACCATAAGCCTTTAGAAAAAGCAAGCGTCCTTTTCAGATTATTCCAGATTCCCCCTTTACTTTTTCAGAGAAAAGCGTTATAATAGTAATAAGTTATTAATTTTTAATTCAAATAGGAAGAAAATGCCGATTATTAAATCTGCCAAAAAGGCTGCTCGTCAAGCGGAAAAGCGCACCGAGCACAATAAAGGAATCAAGAAAGATATCAAGGCCGCTCTTAAGGCTTTCAAGGCTAAGCCTTCTGCTGAGACTTTAGCCAAGGCTCAATCTGAATACGATAAGGCCGTTAAGAAAAATCTACTTAAGAAAAATACTGCTTCTCGTCGCAAAGCTAAATTGCATCAGATGGCTAAGGCTGCCGGCGTCAAATTAATAGCTGCTAAGAAACCAGCCGCTAAAGCTACTACCAAGAAGTCTACAACGAAGACAACCGCAGCAAAAACGCAGAAATCAACGTCCAAGGCTGCAAAGTAGATTCTTGCTTCAATTGCATATCGAGTTTAGAGAGTTCTTTTAAGGCTCTCTTTTCTTTTGTTCCTGCCCGCACTGCATAGTCTCGCAAAGCTTGACTCACCATTAAACCCAAAAACATCATCGGATCTTGTTTCGATTCTATTTCCTGTAGCATTTTTACCGCCTTCTTACCGTCAATTTTTGCTGTTTTATAAACCTCGAATACCAACCCTGCATTTCGATCTCTCGGCATTGTAAATTCTCGAAATTCTACTCTGTCTTTCAATGATTTATATACCGCCGACCTTTTGTCTATTTTGCTTTCCAAAATCACCACCTTATGCGGCGTATCTAAATATTTTTCAATCTCACTGTAAACTTCTTTATTGTCAGCTAAATCTCGAATCAAAATCGTTCGTTCTTCTGCAAACAGTGAACTCCCCTTTAACAAACTCGGCAAATCCGTCGTCTTTAGATTGACTCCCTCCACTATCTCATATTTATCGCCTAAAAATTTTTTAATCTCGGCCCCAGCTTGCATTCGGTTCTCGCCATAAAATATCTTAATCATGTTCCTCCTTCTGACATTTTGGACAAAAATGCGTTCCTCGCCCGCCCACCTTTATCTTTACAATTTCCGTACCGCATCTTTCACACGGCTCTCCATCTCGTTGATATACCTTCGCAAATAAATCCAAATAATTTCCTCGCGTGCCATCAGCTTTTACATAATTTCGCATCGTTGACCCACCTAACTCAATCGACTTATCCATTACCCGGCTAGCCGCTTCAAGTAACGTTGCTGCTTCTTTTTTGCTCAAATCTCCCGCCTTTCTGGCCGGATGAATTTTGGCCTGGTAGAGCGCTTCATCCGCATAAATATTCCCTAGTCCCGATATCACTGTCTGGTCCAAGATCACTGATTTAACCGCAGAATTCTTTCGTCGTTGCAATTTCTGATATAATTCTTCACTCGTCATCTTCCATGGTTCTTTGGCTAATTTTCGGATAAAGGCATCTTCCTCCACTTCAGCGGTCGGCAGCACTTTGATAAAGCCAAACTTCCGCTGATCGTTAAAATAAAGGGTCCCATTTTCAAATTCTAAAATTACTCGCGTCTGTTTATTTGGTAACTTTGCCACAAAGTTCTCATTCGGATGTCCCGCCGCATAGCGTTCAGCGCCATCAAATATTAATTGTCCCGTCATCCTTAAATGCACCATCAAAGACCAGCCATTATCTAGATCAATCACTAAGGCTTTGCCAAATCTACGGATATCACATACTGTTCCACACACCGGCTCGCCAATAAAAGACTTCTCGCACAATACTTTCACTTGCTTTATTTTCGCGTTCAAAATAAAGTCTTTTAATCCTCTCCTCACTGTCTCTACTTCCGGCAATTCTGGCATATCTCTATTTTATCATACGTCAATGAGTTTTCCACAAGTAATCCATATTTAGTGTTAAAAACCTACTTGACGCCACCATATGTAGCGCCTATAATAGAATTCAGGTAATATTTATAAATCAATAAACTAAACAGAAAGGTCTACGAACCATGAAAAACATCATCTACCGCAATCCCTCAGACGCCGAAAATTTCGACATCAAGAGATTCGTTAAATCGCTCGGAAGGTACGCTAAAATTACTGAAAAGGAAGCTAAAGAAGCTCTTGTAGACTTTGATCATTACGATATTTTACATGTTTCTTGTTTAGTAGAAGTTGGCACCAAGCTCATCGCTAAAAAAGCTGGCCAAGAAGCTGCTGAAGATTATTTCAATCAACACGTTGAATATTTCGACGAAGGCAAGTTCGAACGCTTGCGCCGTATCACTGGCTACCTGGTTGGGACTCTGGACCGCTGGAACGACGCTAAAAAGGCCGAAGAACACGCTCGCGTCAAACACTCCGTTAACTCTTCTATTAACGACGCTGAACGCCTTGCCGCACTAGAAACTCAGGCTATGTCCCACAACATCGCCTACGCTAGAGCTTAACAGCTAAGTATTCAAAGAACCAGACTCATAATCTGGTTCTTTTTAATTCTATAATTCTCCCCAATTATTACCGGTTGTAACCTCTACGGCAAGTTTTATTTCTAATTCTGGTGCCACCGACTCCATTTCTTTCTGCAAAATCTGAGCCACCCGTTCAGCCAATTTAGTTTCGCACTCTACAATTAAAGAGTCGTGTACTTGCATTACTAATTCCGCTCCAGCAGGCAACACTGCGGCCACTTTAATCATCGCCCGTTTCATTAGATCCGCCTCCGTTCCCTGAATTGGCATATTTTGTGCCGCTCTCTCCGCTGCTTGGCGAATCACAAAATTAGTCGACTTTACGTCCGGTGTTGGCCGTCTTCGGCCATAGTAAGTCTCCACGTACCCATTTTCTCGCGCTTGTTTTAAGGTTGCGTCCAAATACTTCTTGATTGGCGCTCTTAGCTCAAAATAATTATCAATAAATTCTTTAGCTTGCCCAATTGGCATCTTTGCTGCATCCGCTAAGCCTTTTACGCTCATGCCATAAAGTATGCCAAAATTAATCACTTTTGCTGCTCGACGCTGCGCTTTCGTTACTTTGTTCAGTGATACATCAAACGCTTCCGCCGCAGTCTTAGTGTGAATGTCTATTCCTTTATTGAAATCCTCTATTAATGCTTGGTCACCAGCTAGTACTGCCGCTAGCCTCAATTCGAACTGCGAATAATCCGCCGAAACCAATACTTTCCCAGCAGGCGCTACAAAGCCCGTCCGAATTCGTTTTCCTTCTTCCGTCCTCACCGGAATATTTTGCAAATTCGGGTCCTTTGATGACAACCGTCCCGTTGCCGTTACATTCTGCGTAAAGGTCGTATGAATTCGCCCCTTCTCGTCTGCCAATTCCGGCATCGGCGTGATGTAAGTCGATAATAATTTCGCAGCTTCTCGGTATTCCATTAATTTCGGGATCACTAGATGCAAATCTTTTAGTTTTTGAAGTTCCTTCGCTCCGGTGGAATATCCCCTAGTAGTTTTTTTGATTCCCTTTACTGGCAACCGAAGATCCACAAATAACACTTCCGATAACTGCACCGGTGAATTTACGTTAAATTCTTTACCCGCTAAGTCCCATATTTCTCGCTCTAATCGCCCCACCTCTTCCGTATATTCTTTCTTCAAATTCTCAAAATACTTTCGGTCAATCAACATCCCCTTCTTTTCCATCTTGTAGAGTACCGGTATCAGCGGCAAATCAAACTCCTTATAGACTTGATAAAGTCTCGGCATTTTTTCAAACTCTGCTTGTTGTCTTGTATAAGCCTCTGTTGTATCTGTCGCCTCAAACAATGTCGCCTGTTCCCGCTTTAGAGGATTCAATAAAAACCCTGCCTGGCCCACATCCCAAAACTTTTCACCTGCTAAAATCTTCTCCGCCACCTTCTCGTTATGATGCATTAATGATTTTACGTCATAATCGATAATTATAGCTGAGCTCAATTGCTTCTGATCCGAAAATTTGTGAGCCCTGCTGGGCTCACGAGAAGTGACTGAGCCCTGTGAAGACAGGCGCGAAGGAACGTGTCTCGGAGCAGGAGCTTCGAGCTCACTAAAATTAAATTTTCTAATTAATGAATTAAACTCTAACTTCTTTAGCCCATTAACTACTTTTTCAGGATCAAATTCAAAATCGGGAATCTCGGCTAGCTTCACCGGCGCATCAAACATAATCTGCGCCAACTGACGTGACATATATGCTGATTCTTTTCCCTTAATCAATTTTTTCTGCACCGAGCCTTTAATTTCATCAATATGCGCATAAATCTCATCCAAATTCCCATATTCGTTCAGTAGTTTTGCTGCCGTCTTTTCTCCCACTCCTGGTACTCCCGGAATATTGTCTGATGCGTCTCCCTTCAAGGCCTTGAGATCTAAAAATTGTGATTTCGAAATCCCATATTTTTCTTCTACTTCTTTTACGTCAATTTGTTCAATGTTAGAAAACCCTTTCAAGATCCGCCACATGTGAGTGTTATTATCTACGATCTGCAACATATCTAAATCCGACGAAATAATATAGGTCTCCCAACCCCCAGCCTCATCCGCTTGTCGGCTCAAAGTACCGATAATATCGTCTGCTTCAAATTTTGACACTTCTATAAAGGCCCAACCCAAATCATTAATTAATTCTTCAAGGAGCGGTATTTGCGCGTAAAAATCATCACCTGGCTTTACTCGGCCCGCCTTATAATCGGCAAAAATCTTTCTCCGACTCTCCGCCGAATCTCGTGAATCCCACGCTACCACTACTTTAGTTGGCGCCAACCGTTTTACAATCTCCATTGCAATCGCTGCAAAACCATACACACCTCCCGTTGGCGTACCATCAGACAAACTCAAAGCCCCCATCGCATAATATCCTCGATAAAATACCGATTTGCCGTCAATCAGTACTAATCGCTTCATCGTTTATCCTCCTTAAAAATCAATCTTCTTCAGGACTTTGTTTACATCTGTTTCTAGCTCTTCAATCGTCCCATTGTTTAGCACATAATAATCTGCCGCCACAATTGGCCCACCTTTTTCTAAATTCTCAATTTCTGAACGATCTCGCTCTCGAATGGCATTGGCGTCAAAAGCTCGTCCTGGACGTTTGGCTACTCTTTCATAACGTAAATTCTTATCCACTACCACTGCGAGAAAAGTCATACATCCCGGAAATTCATGTTTCAAGGTTTTATATTCTGTCCACGAATACACTCCGTCCAGAATAATCCGTTTCTGTCCTGCTGCGATTAAATCCTGAGCCTCAGCAATTACTTGCCGCACTACCCAGTCTGCTCCCTCTGTTTCTCGAATCATCTCTCTAAATTCTTTTTCGCTTTCTCCGTCTTCCGTACGTTCTATTCCTCGTTTTTCCATTTCCTTATAAATCATTCCCCCGAAGTATACTTTGGGATAGCCTTCATCTGTCAAATGATCTACTACCACTGACTTTCCGCTTCCACTCATCCCCACAATTGCTAAAATCTTTACATTATCCATATAACAAGTATAGCATGTTATAATGGGGTATGGCTAAATTTTTTACTACCAAAGATCCTTTAAATCAAATTATCGCCGAAACTTTAATTGATCATCAAATTTTAAATACTGAACATATTCTTACGGGTTGGACCAATATCGTGATTGAAGTCACTACCGATAAAGGCAGTTATTTTTTCCGTTTTCCGCGTAATCCTTTTTGGTCTAAGATGATTATCAAGGATGCTGCTGTTTGTAATTTCGTTGAGGGTAAAACCAGTTTCTACACTCCTCAAATGAAACTATGTTACGATTCTAAACGTCGCCCTTTTTCTATTCATCGGAAAATCGAAGGCTATTGCTTGGGGGATCGTATTTATCACCTTTCGCATACAGCCTTAACTGGCGCCGCTTACGATGTGGCGAAATTCATCAAAGAGCTTTCCAACATCAATTTACAAAATGCCCCTGATAAAGTTAAATATCCTCTTTCGGATTTTTTAAAAGAGCTGGATTATCAACATTACGATCAACATATCGATTCTGATCACACCTATATCAAGCAAACCGAAAAACAAAATCTCGTTCATGGCGACCTAAATCTCGGCAATATTCTTTTAGATTCTAACGATAAAGTTATTGGCGTAATTGACTTCTGTTTTGCCGGTACCGGCAATCCTAACATGGACGTAGCGCGGATGCTTTCTCGCCCTGCTCCAACAGAGTTCACTGACACTTTACTCGGCCAATTCGAAGATACTATTGAGATCGCTCGTATGAAAGAAGCTTGGCAACACATTGACGCTGGCTATGCTAATCATATCCGCGCTAATTTCCCAGAAATCAATCTAAATCAGTTGTAAGATATTCAATTTTGGCTTCTCGCCGCTCGTCATCATCTTGAGCTGGTAATTCCGTCCTCGTCGAATAATCATCAAATTTGGCAATCACCCCCTTGATCGGCCCATCGTATACCGGTTCTTTGTCGTAAACACTCCACAACACGATTCGCATTTCCGGTGTTTTTTCAGCATAAAATTCCAAAGCCCGTCTTGTCGCTCGAATAAATTCTAATTCCGTTTCTTTAGTATGTCGCCACGCTCGTCCTGCCAAATATTTTTCCGTCACTGCCGGCGAAACCGCAATCATCAATACTAACATTTCGTATTGTGCCTTGTTCGTCATCTCGACCAATATCCCCTCCATCTCCGGGTCCAACAAAGTCACATCCAATACTACATCGTATCCACCCTTAATTAATTCCGATAGTGTCAAAAACAGCATGATCGTACTAAACTCATCCGTCATCTTTCGGACATTTTCTGCTCCGTAAAATTCCTTAATCTCCGCGTAATGGGGATGATATTCGACGAATCGCCTTGCCGCCATCAAAATCGGCTCATAGCCATTTTTTTCACAATAAGCTTCTACTGCCGGCAAAATTTGCGTCGTCTTTCCTGAGCCCGAAATTCCCGCTAGCCTAATTAGATGTCGGTTACGTGTAGCTGCTAACGTAAAATCTTTTACTACTTTAGCTAAAATTTCTGGATATTCTACTAATCCCACCTGCCATTCTTCTTTTGCTGGCGAAGGCCAATGCGCTCGCATATATTCGATAATTTTTACGAGTTCACGATTACTTTCACCCATTTATTCGCCTTTCTAATTTCAATTTTTTTCATATCTTTAAATACCAACGATTCTCCTTCAGCTTGAAGCTCGACTTGGCCCGATTCGACAAATTCCAAAATGTCACTCTTAGTGTCACTTCCTGGTATTCTCGCTAGAATACTCTTCGCCATCAATTTAAATAACCGCCAAAAATTCGTTAATCGGTCAGTCTCACTTCGAAACTTCCGAGCATCCCGCCAATCTTCTCCCCCTCTCATTACTCGCGCCATACTTTTACCGTTCACTGCTGCATAATCTGAGGTTTGCTTAGGCTGCAATGCTCCGTTTAGTTTAAACTCCGGTAAAAATTGCTTCCCTCGTCGATTTTTAAAATACCACCCCATTAAATGCGTGTATGAACCAACATATCGCCCGATGCTCTTTTTCAGCACTTTTCGCATTTTCGCTTCATCATATAATTTCACCGCCTCCGCCGTCATCCCCATCGTCACGTAACAGGTTGCATACCGAATAAATTTCTCGTCAACTAAAATCTCTAACGGATATAATTTTTTGCACTGACGTTTATTCGCGCTAAATATATCGTCAAATTTTTTCGTACCCAATGTCCTCGCTAAATCATTAAAATTCCCATACGGCAATACCGCTAGTTCCACATCTTTATCGGATTGCAAAATTGCATTTACCGCAATTATTGCCGTGGCATCGCCCCCCGCGGCTAATACCATATCGCCGTCCTTCAAAAGCTTTGCAAATTTCGCCGCATTTTTGTCCACATCTGTCTTTTCAATTTCGTATTTCCCCACCATGTAGCCAGTCAGTTCTCTAGCTGGAGCTAGTACTTCCTTTTTCACATCCGCCGCTCTAGACGATCGTGGATTGTAAACAATTAATAGTCTTTTCACGCAAACTTCCTATAAATTACGGATTAAAGCCCGGTAGCAAGAATTTCAATAACGAGTAAATCAACACATAAGCCACTAAGCCAATCACAATTTCGACCATGCGTCGCTTAGCTTTTCGTGTCTGCTCTTCATTACCCCCTGCTGTCAAATATTGGATGCCCACAATAGTAATTCCTAGTACCCCCAAAATCCCAACCCCTACCGTCATCACGTCTACTACGGTTTGCAAAATACACATCACCCCTTCTCCGTTTTCGCCGTCTGCCTTATCCCCACAGGTCTTCAAAATAGCCGTCTCTACCGCCATGGTTTCCGAACCATTCGTAGCTAAAGCTGGCGTCCCTAACCCTACCAGACCTAAGACTAATGTCATTATTGCTACTACCGCTTTTTTCATTTTGTCTCCTATCTTAAATACTCGTGGAGTTTTTTAGTTTCTTTATTCTTGCGCAGTTTAGACAATGCCTTAGCTTCAATCTGACGAATCCGTTCTCTAGTTACATCAAATTCATTTCCGACTTCTTCCAAAGTATGTGGCCGACCACCGCCAATCCCAAATCGCAAGCGGATGATCTTCTGCTCTCTCTCCGTTAAGGTCGCCAAAATCTCTGATAATTGTTCCTTTAGGATTTGGTTTGCCGCTGAATCTTCCGGTGAATCTCGTTCTTCATCTTCTACAAAATCACCCAATACCGAATCTTCGTCATCCCCTTCTCGTCCGACTGAAGCATCCAGCGAAGCAATGTCCTGCTTAATTCGCATCACGTAGTCTACTTTTTCGGGCTCCATATCTAGGGCTTTAGCAATTTCCTCATTAGTCGGTTCACGATTTAATTCCGTAGTCAACTTTCGGGTAGTTCTGAGCACCTTATTGATTGTCTCTACCATATGTACTGGAATCCGAATTGTTCTGGCCTGATCCGCAATTGCCCTAGTAATCGCCTGTCTCACCCACCAAGTGGCATAAGTCGAAAACTTAAATCCCTTATCCGGATCAAATTTCTCAACCGCCCTAAGCAGCCCAGTATTTCCTTCCTGAATCAAATCTAGAAAATCCAGACCTCGTCCACCATATCGTTTGGCAATTGATACTACCAACCGCATATTAGACTCTACCATTTTGTCTTTAGCTTTCTTATCGCCCTTCACGATTCTCTGGGCCAATTTTGCTTCTTCTTCAGGGGTCAACAAAGGAATCTTACCGATTTCACGTAGGTACAGTCGCACTGAATCATCTGCAAAAGAATCTACATTCTCTGCCGTAATTGCTAATTCTTCATCCGATAATTCTTCTTCTCTCTCTAAGTCCCCCGTCTCTGGCTCGGCAATATGTTCTAATTCTTTCGCGTTCAAAATATCATCTTTTTTACCGCTCATTATTCTCCATTATATCATACTTCTGGCCCCTGCAACCCTATTTTATGATTTTTCCAAACTTTTTTCTGTCACCCCTATATTAGCAGTGTTGACATGCGAGTGCTAGCGTGCTACAATAGGGGTAGACTTAGCACTCTCATGCAACGAGTGCTAATGGAATCAAAGTAACCCAAATTACGGAGGAATAATATGAGCAAAATCATTGGAATTGACCTTGGTACCACCAACAGCGCCTTTGCTTACATGGTAGCCGGCAAGCCAGAAGTTATCACTAACAGCGAAGGTGATCGCACCACTCCATCAGTAGTCGCCGTCACCAAAAAAGGCGAACGTCTAGTTGGTAAAGTTGCCCAGCGTCAACGCGTCACTAACCCGAAAAACACCATCTACGGGGTTAAACGTCTTATCGGCCGCAAATTCACCGATAAAGAAGTAGAACGCGACACCAAAATCAGCCCTTACAAAATCGTTAAAAAAGGTAACGGTGTAGCCGTAGAGATGGATGGCAAAGAATATACTCCAGAAGAAATTTCAGCCATGGTGCTATCTAAAATTAAGGCCGACGCAGAAGCTTTCCTCGGTGAGCCTGTCACTGAAGCCATTATTACTGTGCCAGCCTATTTTGACGATTCTCAACGCCAAGCCACTAAAGACGCTGGTAAAATCGCCGGCCTTGAGGTCAAGCGTATTATTAACGAGCCTACTGCCGCTGCGCTAGCTTACGGTCTCGAATCTAAAAAAGACGAAAAAATCGTTGTCTTCGATCTCGGTGGTGGTACTTTCGACGTCTCCGTTCTTGAACTTGGCGACGGCGTTTTCGAAGTTATGTCCACTAACGGTGATACTCATCTCGGTGGTGAAGACTTCGACAACATCATCGTTAATTTCTTAGTCGATGAATTCAAGAAAGAATCCGGCATTGACATCAAGAATGACGCTGCAGCCATGCAACGTGTCAAAGACGAAGCCGAAAAAGCCAAAAAAGAGTTATCCAGCTCCACTTCTACCGATATCAACCTTCCCTTCCTTTCCGCTGACGCTGATGGACCTAAGCACTTTGAATATACTCTTACTCGCGCCAAACTCGAAGAACTTGTTTCTGAGCTAATCGATCGTCTAGCTGGCCCAGTAGAAAAGGCCCTCAAAGATGCCAAACTCAAAACCTCCGATATCGACGAAATCGTCATGGTCGGCGGTCAGACTCGTATGCCAGCCGTAGTCGAAAAAGTCAAATCCATTTTCGGCAAAGACCCAATGCAGGGCGTTAACCCTGACGAAGTAGTGGCCATCGGTGCCGCTATTCAAGGTGGCGTGCTTCAAGGCGACGTCAAGGACATCTTACTGCTCGACGTTACCCCACTCACCCTCGGTATCGAAACTATGGGTGGCGTCCGCACTCCTTTAATCGATCGCAACACCACCATCCCAACCAGTAAATCTGAAGTTTTCTCTACTGCTAGCGACAATCAACCTCAAGTAGAAATTCACGTCTTGCAGGGCGAACGTGAATTTGCCGCTGACAACAAATCTCTTGGTCGTTTCATCCTAGATGGTATTGCTCCGGCTCCACGTGGTGTGCCTCAAATTGAAGTCACCTTCAACCTCGACGCCAATGGCATCTTAAACGTCACCGCCAAAGACAAAGGCACCGGCAAAGAGCAGTCCATCACCATCCAAAACTCTGGCAATATGAGTAAAGAAGATATCGAAAAAGCCAGAGAGGAAGCCGAAGCTCACGCCGAGGAAGATAAGAAGAAAAAAGACTCTGTCGATGCTAAAAACCACCTAGAAAACGCCATTTATCAAGCTGAGAAAATGCCTAATGATTTTAAAGATAAAATCAGCGACGAAGATAAAGATACCATCAAAAAAGCTGTCGAAGAAGCCAAGAAGGTGTTAAACGACGATAAAGCCGACAAAGATGCCTTTGAAGCCGCCGCTAAGGAACTTGGCGATCGTATTATGCCTATCGGTGCTAAAATGTACCAAGCTGAAGGAGGCGATGCCCCTAAGTCCGACGATGCTAAATCTGACGATGATAAAGACGAACCTGTTGAAGGCGAAGTAGTCGACAAGTAAAAAATAGCCCCTTAAGGGGCTATTTTTTTATGCTATAATATTAAATATGAAAATTGTCATACCGGAACTCAAAAACCCAACCATTCAGGAAGCTATAAAAAATTTTCCCGAAGTTGAGTTTCTGCCCGCCGATTCTCTCGAGCAGGCCACTGAAATATTAAACAACGGCGAAGCTGATTCCATCCTTTCTGGCTTGGATTATTCCTCTCGCGATGTTCTCGTCGCCATGAAAGATCATCTCCCGTTAAAATCAACTTATTTCTCCAGTTCTTTCATTTGTCAAAAAGGCGACAAAATTTATGCTCTCGCCGATGGTGGCGTTAACAAGCTCCCAACTAAAGAACAGCTTTATGTTATCGTCGAAGATACTGCCAAAACTTACCTAGCCTACACCGGCAATCAACCCAAAATTGCCATGCTCTCTTATTCGACTAATGGCTCCGGCGGCAAAAATCCCGATCTCGAAAAAATTCATTTTGTCATTGACCAAATCCGAACCCACTATCCAGACTGGCTTATTGATGGCGAAATGCAATTAGACGCCGCTATTATTCCTGAAATCTCTAATAAAAAATTCCCAGATTCAATGATCAAAGGTGATGCCAATATCCTTATCACTCCCGATCTCAATTCCGGCAATCTTCTTTATAAGGCCATGGAACGTTTCGGCGGTTTCACTATTGCTGGCCCCATGATCCAAGGCTTCTCCTACCCTCTCGCTGATCTCTCCCGAGGAAGCACTGCTGCAGATGTTACTCTCACCCTCAAAACTTTAATTAAACAAATCGAAAGGAACTCATAAGATGCATAAATTCGGTACCGACGGCATCAGAAGTAAAGCTGAAGATTTTACTCCTGACTTTCTTGCCCGCATTATAAAGGGTCTAATTAATTACGCTGGCGACAATATCAAGATTTTCCTCGCCGGTGACACCCGTGAATCTACTGAATGGATCCTGCAAGACCTGGCTATCGCCTGTGAAACTTTTGGCATCGAATATGGTGTCGCCGGAGTTATTCCTACTCCTGGCATCAATTATTGTTTTTATGAAATGGGTTTTGATTTTGCTATTGATGTTACAGCTTCCCATAACCCTTATACCGACAACGGGATCAAAGTTTTTGAACGCGGTCCTAGCCAGGGCACCAAACTCTGCGAACAAGGCCGCGCCAGCATTGAAGCCGTCCTTGCAGACACGAATTTTCTATACCAACCAGCTTCGCCCACCGATCGTGAGAATCTTCATGCCGAAGCCTTAGATTTATACATCCAACATCTCACCGACTACATTGGTCAAACCGATTTCACCGGACTTCACATCGGAATGGATTGCGCTAACGGCGCTACCAGTGTTATCAACAAAACTATCTTCGAAAAATTTGGCGCCAAAGTTGAACTAATCAACTGCCAATCTGATTACAATACCGAAATTAATCGAGATTGTGGTAGCACCCATCTTGCACAGCTTCAAAATCTTGTCACCGAAAATCACTTAGATTTTGGTGTGGCTTTCGATGGTGATGGCGATCGTTGTCTAGCCGTAGATGCTGAAGGCAACGAAGTGGACGGTGACGAAATGCTAGCCTTTCTCTCTCAATACTTCAAACTCGACGCCATTGTTACCACCGTTATGGCTAACCAAGGTTTGCTTAACTGGGCCAAAGATTCCCACATTCATACCGAAATCACCGCCGTTGGTGATCCTAATGTTGTTGCCGCTATGCTTTCTCAAAATATTAAAATTGGCTCCGAACAAAACGGCCACGTCATTCTGCCCGGCCTCACTTCCGGTGATGGTATGCTCACCGCCTTAATGACAACTAAAGCCGTCGCCGAATCTAACAAATCCTTAAAAGAGCTAGCTAGCATTATTACTAAATTCCCGCAAATAATTGTTAATATGACGGCCACGCCAGAGCAAAAACAAGCCCTAAAGGAAAAAGACGCCGCCAAACAATTATTACTAGAATATAGCCAAAAACTAGAATCTGTATCGGGTCGCCTGTTAGTTCGTCCTTCCGGCACCGAAAACCTCATTCGTATTACTATGTGGGGCGACAATGCTGAAATTATCAACCAATTAGCCAATGAACTAAAAACTAAACTAGGAGAAGTTTTATGAACATCACTACTCTAAAAGAATATACCCCCGAAACTGCCACTCGCGTTCGCGAATTATTAATCCAACTTTCCCGCAGCGGCAAAGACAAAGGAGAAATCCCCAAAGAATGGTTCGAGGATTTAATTGCTTCACCTTGGCATGATATGCTAATTGCCGAAGAAGATGGTCAAATTCTTGGCATCGCTACTCTTTCTATTACTATGGGTCCCGGCATTCGCAAAAATGCCTACCTCGAAGATTTCGTCACCGACTCCACAATCCGCGGCAAAGGCATCGGTAGTCAATTATGGGACGCTATGCTCGATTGGGCCGCTAAGAAAGGCTGCAAGAATCTTGAATTCACCTGTGGCAACGGTCGTGAAGCTTCACAAGAATTTTACAAACACAAAGGCGCCGCAGTTTACGACACTAATTTCTTCCGCAAACCTATCGCATAGATTACTACTGGTAGCAAATAAATATGCAGCGCATTGGGAAGCCCCGAGAAGAACAATAGCGAAACCCCATAAGCTATCAACAAACCAATCAATACCACCCTCAAAGGGCTCTGCCAAAAAGTTCGCACCATCAAAATCAAGGTCAGCACACATAGTGCCGCTCCTACCATGCCAGTTTCTAATAGGATCGAAACGTATTGATTTTGCACAATTTCTTTTGGTGCTGACGATAATCCATTTACATATAATGCTTGTCCTGCACCGCCCAAGCCTACGCCGAACATTACCGTACTAAAATCTTGGCGCCAAACCCGAAATGCCGATTCCGACAGTTCCAGTCTCGTATCCGTTGATTCAGCCACATACCCGTCGAACACTGCCTCCGTTGAACCGTCTGTTGCGCCCACATCCCCACTATCATTTATTCCAAGGTCAATCACACCCAATGATAAATGATTAATTACCTTGGATATTCCGGTAAAATAAGTATCGTCAGTTCTTGATACCTGTGCCATAATTCCCTGAATATTCAAAGTAAATAAGAACGACAAAACAATCACTAATCCGATCGACAACCATCGCCATTTTTTAGTTTGAACTATTTGCCAAATCATCATCACTAGCGTAGCTACCAGTAATGCATAAATCGCCCCCCGCGAAAACGTCAAAAACAATGTAGCGGTGAAGACGAAGAAAAGGATGGTATAATGCTTCAGCGAAGCGGCATTTCGAAGCGCGGCAGCGCGAGAGTTAGCGCCGGCCGCCCGTGGCGCTCGCCCCTTGGGACGCGAATTGCCGAAGGCAAACGGGCCGGCCGGACGCGGCCGCGAGCGAAGCATTAACCAGCCAACCACTATTGTTGGTGCCAACAATAAATTTCCCATAAACTGCGGCTCAATCGCAAATCCATCCGGATGCGGAAAGCCAAACATAGAATACGTACATCCAGCACACATCAAGCTATATTCTCGTGGCACTCCCACTAGATCCAATACACATTGAATCCAACACCACGCACAAATCAGTAGTGAGGACCCAAAAAACGCTTTCCAGAATTTGACCTTCAAGCTCTCTTTTTTAAATAGCTCACGTAAACTTATAATCCCGTCTATCGCCAAATATAATAGCCACACAATTCCCACCACCAATATTCCGCGCAAAGCATTCAGTGACCATAATACTGACAAAGAAAGCCAGATCGGCAACAGCAACCACATCCATTTTTTCGAAAACCCGCGAAACAACATTTTCTTCTGACCCATTAACCATATCACTAAAACATCAAACAACACCAACCAAATTAGTGGCAACGAAATTTCAAAGTTCATTGATTCACTTGTTCCAAAATGGATCAAAGGTTGATACGAAAAAAACAGCACTCCCGGCAAGATATAAATCATCCCTCGAAAGATTTTTTCCAGTTTACTTACCATTTTTCTTCTCGCATTTTTTAATGAAATCTTTCAATTCTTTGTCGAATCGTTTTTCATCAAATCCCAATGCTGTCTTTGCTACCTTTTCTCGATTAAACTTCATTTTTTCAAATCTCAAAATTGCCTCCGCCAATGTCGCTGCAGCCTGCTTTTCAAACAAAATTCCGTTCTTTTTATCAATTACATAATCGCGGGCCCCTCCCACTCCATAGGCAACGACTGGACAACCGCTAGCTAACGCTTCCACCGGTGCAATACCAAATGGCTCCAAGCTAGGGAATAAATATCCCTTAGCTCGCGTCAAATACGATGCCAACTTTTTCTTTCCCATCATTGGCAAAAATTCTACCAAGCCCGAACCAGCCGCTAATTTCACCAATTTCTTATGCTCTGGCCCTTCGCCAATTACTATCAATTTTCTCTGCGCCATCATGCAAGCTTTCACGGCTAAATCTACTCGTTTCCAATTCACTTGCCGACTAGTCACTACATAATAATCGCCAACCTTTACTTCCCTCTTCTTTAGTTTGAAATCCTCGATTTCTACTGGTGGATGCACTACCTTGGCTTCTCGCCCATAGTATTTGTGAATCTGCTCTTTTGCGTAATCCGAAATCGTCACATAATAGTCCGGTCGTTGCGCCGCTTTTAAATCTGCTTTCCGCAGTGGCACCACTAGTAGTCGGAAGAAAAATCTAATAAACGGATTCAACACTCCAAATCCTGGATTCTTAATATAATCATCGTACATTTGCCAATAATATTGGGTCGGGACATGGCAATACGAAATGTGAATGCCTTGTGGATTTTTCGATTTTTTTCCGTTATCGGCTAACCATTTGCCCGACTTCACCGACTTAGCTTCTGCACCCGTTACCGAAATAATCAAATCGTATTCCGAAAGATCCAATTTCGAAAAATACCGTTGTCTCAAAGGTCCCAATACTCGCCTTAATTTAGACGGAAAAACCTGTAACCAGCCCGTTCGTACTTCCGCATCTTTAAACCAATCAATCCCTTTCGGGTCATATTTCGAAGTATAAATCGGAGCCTCCGGGAACATTTGATGTATTTTAAGCAACACCTTCTCGGCTCCACCCACATTCGTCAACCAATCGCAAACTATCGCGACCTTCATTTTTATTTCGCTCCGTCTCGTTTCAATACCGCCGCGATTGTCTTAAAGAAAATTTCCGTATCTAACATTAGCGACCAATTTCGCACATAATAAATGTCTAAAGCTCGTCTTTCTTCAAACGGAATATCTCTCCGCCCTGACACCTGCGCAAATCCCGTCAATCCAGATTTCACCGTTAAAATCAATGAGCGATCGCCGTAATCACGTAATTCTCCCGGTAGTAAGGCTCTCGGCCCAATCAGCGAAATGTCGCCTCTCAAAATATTCACTAATTGCGGTAACTCATCCAACGATAATTTGCGGATAAAGTGCCCAAATTTTGTAATTCTCGGATCGTTCTTCAAATAATCCCCATCTTTTCGGTACTTAGCAATTAATTCTGGTTTACCCATCTTGGTAAACGCTTCTTCTGCCGTCAATCCAGAATATTCCGGCTTCATTGATCGGAATTTATAGCATTTAAATCTCTGATTATATCGTGTCAATCGCTCATCAGAGTAAATTGCCGGCGCCTTAAAATCTGAGACTTTTAAGATTAACCAAACGACAAGCATCGGAACCGCTGCCACAACTAAAGCTAGCAAAGAAAATACGACATCAAAGGTCCGTTTTACTACCGCATATCCACCTGTTAGTGGTGTGGCCAACACTAACACCGCCGGCGTCGCTCCGATCAGCTCCAATTCACCAAAGTGTGAAGACAATGCCGTTTCTGAAGGCACAAAATAATATAACAAATGTCTTTCTATAGCTTGTTTATAGACATATTCCGTTGATTTTTCATCCGTCTGAAAAATCACATCTACCTTTGTTTTCTTCAAAGCATCTTTAAGCGATGAATAGTGATGGGCTTTTAAATCTTTAGGAATAAACTTTTTCGCAGCCACCACCCCCGCCAAGCGATATCCGGATTCTGGCATTGAGGTAATATAATCTGCCAAATATTCTGTATTTTTATGATTTCCTATGATAATTGCTCGCCTCGCTCCATAATCGCTCTTGAAAATCTGTCGTACAACAAACCGGACCACAATACGCTCTAGTAACAAGAATAGGAATGACAGTAGCATTGAGGTCAGAGCCATTATCCGCACCGGAAACAGCTCTTCTCCTGTAAAGAAATCATATACAATTAGTGCCGCCACCGACAATATTGCCGCTAATGCCAGCCTTCCTCGCTCTGGTAACCTCGACCGATTAATGATGATATTTTTCCGGTATAATCCCAGCGCCGCAATGATTACGAGCATCACTGGTACTAGCCACACTACTGTCTGTACGAATTCGAAAAACTGAAATTCAAACATCCACGGCCGCGGGTCTACTTTCACTCGGATGAAATACGCCATCGCAAACGACAAGATTAACGCTAATGCATCCCCTATGATCAACAGTAATTTCAAAATATAATCGGACTTTTTCCGCATATATATATTATAGCATATTTAAGCGTTTATTCTACTGTCACAGATTTAGCTAAATTCCGCGGCTGATCCACATTATACCCCTTAGCTACTGCCATATAGTAAGCGAATAATTGGGCAATCAAATTCATCAAAAGCGGCGCGAACAACTTCGCTGATGTTGAGATTTTTACCACATTCTCCACTTCCAAATCAAATTCTTTCTTATTGGTCACCGCAATTATATGTCCGCCGCGTGCCAATACTTCCTGCACATTAGAAACCGCCTTATCGTATAGCTGCCCATCAGGCAATAATGCGAATTCAAAGAATCTGTCATCTACTAGAGCTAAAGGTCCGTGCTTTAATTCGCCAAATGCATAGGCGTTCGCATCAATATATGAAATTTCTTTCAGTTTCAAAGCCCCCTCCATCGCCGTAGGATAAGCCGTATCTCGTCCCAAATAAATCGCGTGGTCATATTCTTTATATTTATCGGCTAATGCTCGCACCGGCTCATTCCACTCCTCTAGAATTTTGCGAATCTCTTCCGGCAAACTCGCAATTTCTTCGATGTATGGCTTAAGGAAACTACTTCTCACGCCCTTTGCTTGGGCAATCGTTAGCCCCATCATTACCATAGCGATTACTTGTGAGGTAAAGGCTTTGGTTGAAGCTACCGAAATCTCTGGTCCTACATGCACATAAGTTCCCCCGTCTACTTCCCTGGCAATCGTTGAGCCAATCGCATTCACAATTCCCACCGTACGAATCCCTTGTTTCTTAATTTCCCGCAAGCACGCTAAAGTATCAGCCGTTTCCCCCGATTGAGATACGATCAAGGCTAACGAATCTTTTGGGATATAAGCTTGCCGATAACGATACTCCGAAGCTACCACCACTTCTACCGTAATTTCTGGCGTAAATTGCTCAATATAATAGCTCGCCAAAAGCCCAGCATTATATGCTGTGCCACAGCCCACAATCACTAAATGTTTAATTTTGCGCAGTTCACTTTCGGGCAGCCCTGGCCCGCCCAAGTGCACCATTCCGTGACGCGTGTCTACTCGTCCTCGCAAAGTTTCCTTCAGCGACTTCGGTTGCTCCATTATTTCTTTTAGCAAAAAGTGCTCGTAGCCGTCTTTTTGAATTGCTGCTAAATTAGTTTCAATCTCCTCTACTTTAGCTGACACTGGCTCTGCATTCAAAGTCTTAATCTCCACGCTGCCAGCCGTTACTGTAGCCACTTCCCCATCATTCAGATAAATGGCTTGTTTCGTGTGACCTAGTAAAGCCGAAGCATCTGAAGCAATCAAGGTTTCACCGTGGCCTACACCGATCACGAGTGGCGACCCTGCTCTGGCTACTACGATTTCGTTCGGATTTTTATCGCTCATTACTGCAATACCGTAAGTCCCTTGCACCAACTTTAGCGCCTGCACTACAGCATTGGTCAAAGGATATTTCCCTTCTTTGTAGAATGAATCAATTAAGGCGGCTAAGACTTCTGAATCCGTTTCTGATTTAAATTCATAATTAGAAAGAGCATTTTTCAATTCTTTATAGTTTTCAATAATCCCATTATGTACTAAATAAATATTCCCTACATGGTGCGGATGCGCATTAACCTCCGAAGGTTCACCATGTGTCGCCCATCTAGTATGTCCAATCCCCACTTTGTCTTCTCTGCGTTCACTGACTAGTTTAGTTCCCAAATCCGCAATTTTGCCTTTCGCTTTTACTAGGGTAGCTTTCCCGGAATTGTCAAAAGTCACTACTCCTGCCGAATCGTAGCCTCGGTATTCAAGTCGTTTTAGTCCTGACACCAAAAAATCCTGCGCATTTTTGTCCCCCACATATCCTACAATTCCACACATATCAAAACCTCCCTTAAGTTAACAATGTCTCAATTATATCACAACCGCTTAAAAATAGTGAAGGATGATAAAGTAGCTACGATATCAATCACTATTATCAATACTATTCTAATGCCATGCGAGTTCTGAGGTATACATATATAGGCAAAGAGATAGGAATGTCGCTTCGCTCCATTCGAACTTTTAAGAATATATGGCTTAATTGGAACCGTAGAGGGCTAAAACAATGACAATGGAGAAAGCAAAAGAAATACAATGTCAATAGCGCAACGCGAACTAATCCTAATCAAAAAACCGCCCGTTAGGACGGTTTTTGCTTTATTGTCGAGTAATCCGTTGACGATATATCACGTTATGATTACCGTCAGCCGTCTTAGCTGAAATCCAAGCAGGATAATCGTCGCTCTTACTCAAATTATTATCATGCTGCAGTGGCTGGAGATTCGACCCGGTCTGCGGCTCAACTCATCATCCTTCTCTCGCCCAACTTTCTTCCTCCGCGCCGTCCGAAGCTGAACTAAAAATCCTGGAAGAAAAATCTAATTCCGCCGACGAAGCGCTAAAAAACCAGCCTAGCTCTAAACACCCTGCGCACCCGTCTAAAATCTCTCGACTCTGAACTTCTTTCTGTTTTAAAAAACTACAGCGAAAAACCGACTCATCCGAAGCCCTCGCCGAGTTTAAATCTTTAATAAAAGACCAGGAACCGAAAAAAACTCGCCGTCGACCAGGCTCTAAAAACTGCGAACTCTGACCAAAAACGTCGCGAAGAAATCGAAAAACTAAAATCCCAGGCCGATTCCCTAGCTTCCGCGATCGAAAAAGCGAACGAGGCCTATAATCTCAGCTCACGCAAAATCGCCCAACTTTCCGGCGAACTTTCTGAGTTAGAAAAACAAATCGACTCCGCTCCGACTTTAGACGAAACGGAAATTAAAGAAAAATTAGCGGAAATAAAAACCCAGAAAGAAACTCTAACCGCGAAGAATAAAAAAGTTTCCGCTCGTCTCGCCTCGAACCGTCGCACTCTCGAAAACCTAGAAAAAACTTTAAACTCGAGTAAAACTCTTATCGAGCCTTGATTTGAACGTTATCGACCACTATAACGCTAGCGAGCGCAGCGTAAAAACTCTCTCTAGCGGGGAATCGTTTATGGCCTCTCTTTCTCTCGTTCTCGGTCTTTCCGACGAAATCCAGGCCTCAGCCGGGGGAATTAAACTAAAGACTATGTTTATCGACGAAGGCTTCGGTTCCCTCGATAGCGAAACCCTGAAACAGGCGATGGACGCTCTCTCGAGCTTAACCGACCACGCCGGCGGAAAATTAGTTGGCATAATTCCTCACGTCGAAGAGTTGAAGGATCGTATCGATAAATAAATTGTCGTAAAAAAGGACGCGAGCGGAATTAGTTCCGCTGAAGTTATCGAAGGATAAAATCGGTATATCTAATATATATCGTTTCTGGAGCATATCGTGTTATAATGAACTTAATTTAAACGAGGAGTAGCGCATGTCTATAAAAACTAAAGGCGAAAAATTGTGGGAATCTAAAATCGTCGAGCATAAAGGTTTCCGCGATCTC
>JAILSC010000004.1 GCA_024697865.1 Candidatus Saccharimonadota bacterium
ATCCAAGAGATCTACCTTCAAACCCAAACCTTGCAATTCTTTCACTAACACATTGAAGCCTTCAGGGAGTTTTGGACCCTCAATTGGCTCGTGTTTGATGATTGCCTCATAAGCCTTGGCCCGACCATATACGTCATCCGACTTAATCGTCAACATTTCCTGCAAAGTGGTGGCTGCACCATAAGCTTCCAAGGCCCAAACCTCCATTTCCCCAAATCTCTGACCACCGTTTTGCGCCTTACCACCTAGTGGCTGTTGAGTCACCATTGTGTATGGACCAGTTGAACGAGCGTGAATCTTATCTTCCACCATGTGGTGTAACTTCAAGATGTGCATTACGCCCACACTGGTACGCTCATTAAATGGTTCACCAGTCAAGCCATCAAACAGTTGTACTCGACCGTCTTCCGCAAAGCCGGCTTTCTTTAATTCTTCATTAATTTTCTCGTCTGGGACTCCGTTAAAGGACGGGGTAGCAACTCTATAGCCCAAGGCCTTAGCTGCCATACCTAGGTGAGTTTCAAATAACTGTCCTAAATTCATACGTGAAGGCACGCCCATTGGCGAAAGAATCACATCGATTGGTGTTCCGTCTTCCATAAATGGCATGTCTTCTACCGGTAGGATTCGCGAAACCACACCCTTGTTACCGTGGCGACCAGCCAATTTATCACCCACACCGATCTTACGCAACTCAGCGACGAAGATCTTAATCTGCATGATTACACCAGCTTTTAGTTCATGGCCTTGTTCGCGGGTGTATACGCGAACGTCTACTACCTTACCTACCGAAGAACCATTCATCCGGACAGAAGTATCGCGTACATCTTTGGCTTTTTCACCAAAGATAGCCCTTAGCAAGCGTTCCTCAGAACTTAACTCTTGCTCGCCTTTTGGTGTGATCTTTCCAACCAAGATATCGCCATTTTTCACTTCCGAGCCCACAGTAACAATACCGTCTTCGCCCAAATGTCGCAACGAGTGCTCAGATACATTCGGAATATCCCGGGTTACCTGTTCTGGGCCTAGCTTAGTTTCACGTACTTCTACGTCAAAATCTTTAATATTGATTGAAGTTAAGGTATCATCTTCTACTAATCTACTAGAAATTACAATGGCGTCATCCATATTGTAGCCACGCCAAGGCATAAAGGCCACCAATAGATCGCGACCCAAAGCTAGTTCGCCGTCTTTTACCGAAGCACCTTCGATCAAAGAGTCGCCCTTCTTAACCTTCTGCCCCCGAGCTACCGCTGGATGTTGATTATAACAGCGGTCGTCGTTGGTCTTTTCAAAGTGTTGTAATTTATATTCTACATCTCCACCGTTGTTGTAAGTTACGATCACTGATTCACCATCAGCTTTCTTAACTACACCTGGACCCTTAGCCATCACTAATTGTGAGGTATTCTGAGCTACTTCTCGCTCAATACCCGTACCCACTACTGGAGTATCTTGACGTAATAGAGGTACCGCCTGCTTCTGCATGGCGCAGGCCATCAAGCTACGGTCTACCCGGTTCTTCTCAACGAATGGAATTAAGCTCGCTGATACACCCAAAATCTCTTTGTGCGCTGCATCAATGTGAGTTACCCGCGAGGCTTCTACTTGTGCTGGCGTGCCATGCACCCGTGCTGACACCCAGTCTTCTACGAACTTTTTATTTTTATCTAATTTAACTGAAGCATCGGCAATTACCATGTCATTCTCGGTGTCAGCGTCCATATAGACCACTTCATCCGTGACTTTACCGTTCTTCACTACCAAGTATGGGGCTTCGATAAATCCGTATTTGTTGATCTTGGCGTAAGTAGCAAAGTTCAATACCAAACCTACGTTGCCACCTTCTGGAGTCTCCACTGTACAAATTCGACCATAGTGAGTTGGGTGAGCATCGCGTACGTCAAAACCAGCTCTTTCTCGAGTTAGACCACCAGGACCCATCGAAGAGAGGCGTCGTTTATGGGCTAGTTCTGAGAATGGGTTAACCTCGTCCATTAATTGCGAGAGCTGCGAGGTAGCGAAGAATTCTTTCACCGCCGCTACTACCGGTCGCGAGTTGAGTAGTTGTGACGGAGTAACTTCGTCCAAATTCGCCATTGACATTCTATCAAGAATATTGCGTTGTAAACGAAGCATTCCTAGACGGAATTGACGTTGAACCAATTCGCCCACTAACTTTACCCGACGATTCGATAGCGAGTCGATATCGTCTGGGGCTTCTTGAGTATTATTTAAACGGATAATTTCTGATACGATAGCCACCACGTCTTGCATTTGCAAAGTGCGATATTGTGGTTCATTTGGTGTATCAAAGCCAAGTCGGCGATTAATCTTAAACCGACCCACGTTCGAATAGTCGTAACGCTTCGGATCGAAGAACATTCGTTCAATCATCGAACGAGCGTTTTCAACAGTAGCCAAATCACCTGGTCGCAAACGACGATAGACTTCAAGTAAAGCCTCACCCTGAGTTGAAGTAGTATCCTTCTCTAGGGTAGTTTCAATATATTTTCTTTCACCAGTGTCAATCTTTTCAAAGCTCTTTTTAATCTCAGATTGAGACATACCGAGCGCTCTTAAGAATGTAGTGACTGGCAACTTGCGGCGACGATCGATTTTTACGTAAATCGCTCCGTGTGCTGCAGTTTCAAATTCCAACCACGCACCTCGTCCCGGAATTACTTTAGCTCCGTAGTAGTTACGGAGTCCAATAGCCTCCGCGTTGAAGAATACCCCTGCTGAACGAATCAACTGCGAAACGATCACTCGCTCCGTACCGTTGATGATGAACGTAGCTCTGTCGGTCATCCACGGATAATCACCGAAGTAAATATCCTGTTCTTTCTTCTTACCAGTGGCCTTGTTCTCTAGTTCCACTAATACGTGCAAAGGCGCCTCGTAAGTAGCCAAGTTATACTTAGCTTCCTGCTCGGTTTCCTTTGGTTCTTTAAAATAATAATCTTTGAACCGTAAAGATAGTTTTTGGCCGGTGTAATCGTCAATCGGATTTAACTCAGCAAAAACCTCTCTCAGTCCATTTTTGACAAAGTCTTCCCATGAATCTTTCTGGTGTGCAGTCAGATCCGGAATGGGAAGCGCATGGTCACCTTCGGTGAAAAACACACGTTCACCGGACTTTTGAGTTGTAGCCATTTAGCCCCTTTTTCTATTAGTGTTATTAATCTTTCCAGCAATTCGAAAATATACGCTCTCGCTATTTTTATTTTCAAATCACCGCAGCGCTTGAAGATTACTGCCCTATTTACCACCCTGGCCTCGCTACTTCCAGAGTCACCATCAAAATAAGGCACACTACTTCTTGAATTCCATTATACGCAATTTCTGTGGAAAAATCAAGTCAAAATTTTAAAAATCCCAAAAAAGTCTAAAAAGCTCTTGCTTTTTTCAAAACATCCACATATAATAGAGCCTAAGCTAACTAACTGCGAGTCAGCTTAATAAGAGAACATGCAAAAGTTGAGAGCTTATCTATGTTCAAAAAATCCCTACCGTTGAGGGATTTTTTGGTGGTTTTGTTGATCTTCTAGATATCTAGATCGTCTAGGTCTGCCAACTCGGCTCGAGTTTTCTCGGCTAACTCAGAAGTTTCTCCTTCTTCCTGCTCTGGTTCTGCTTCAACCTCTTCAACTTCCTCGATTTCCGTCACCGTTTCCGCTTCATCCTTGGCTGGCTTTTCTTCCGGCTTCGGAGCACCTTCTTCATCAGTGTTAACAATTTTTAGGTTATAACGTGCGTCTTGCTTAGTCCCTAACGCCCTTAGCAGCACTCGAATCGCCTGGGCTGTTACACCCCTTTTACCAATCACGCGACCAACATCTTCTGGATCCACGGTCAACGACAATAAGACGCCTTTTTCGTCGATCTTGCGCTCTACTGCTACTTTATCGGGATTATTGACTAAAGTTTTTACGATATATTCTACAAATTGCTGGTCAATAGTAGCCATATTTCCTCCATTAAAATTATGTTAATAACCCAATTATAACATAAAATAGTCCCGTACGGGACTATTTTATGTTATTCTGCCTTAGCTTCTTCAGCTGGAGCTTCCTCTGCCGGAGCCTCCGCAGCTGGAGCTTCTTCTTTTGGCTGATTCTTACGCAATTTATCTGCGTGTTTAGCCTTAGCTTGCTTTTTCGGAGCTTCCTTATACCACTTCGGTAACTTCACCCCGTTTTTCTTGAGGATGAACGCTACTCGTGATGACGGTTGCGCTCCGTTGCTTAGATATTTTTCTACCAACTCCTTGTCTAAAGTCAAAGCTTTAGTTTGGGGGTTGTAATTGCCGACCTCAGCCACTACGCGCCCCGACAAGGGGTGACGCTGGGATTCTTGGACGACTATCCGGTACGTAGGATAATGCGCCCGGCCTTTACGTTGCATGCGAATCGCTAGCATTTTTTCTCCTTAAAATTAATTTCCACCCATTATAGCACAAAAATCTTAAATTGAAAAGGGGGCTCGTTTACCGAGCCCCCGCCCCCCTTCTATATCTCTCTCAGTGAAACCGCCGCCTTCGCTTTGTTCAATCTCCTTTCGCATTTTCTGCGATACGAATCATAGTCTTTGGCGTCTACCAGTTTGTGGTACAGCCAGTTACGGCTAATCCTTTCGACCCTGTAGGAGTCGCAAGTCGTATCAAATTCGCCTAACAGCCGATCCACCGCGAGCGACAGCTCCTGTTCGTGATTGTGCACTCGCCCCACGTGACCACCGTAGTAGTCGTTCACTACTCGCTGGACCATATGTCGGGTCTCGTCGTGAGTAGCGTTAATGTAGAGCTTCTTGACGCTCTGGTACTTAGCCCAGATATTCACTACCTCAAGAGCTTTCTGCCAATACTGGCGGGGGTCAAGCTCTTTCACGCTCCTTTCGATTTCTTCAATCTGATCCAGTTCATCCCAAATCCCAAATTCTTCGTCGAACTCTCCAAACTGCATCTGGCTAGGCATTTAGCCCACCACCTTTCACTATAAATCGATATTTTAAGGTTCTAACTTAATTATACCACATCTCATCAAAAAAGTCAACCACAACCTCTATCTGCTCTGGATCTTAGCTCTATTTCGCTTGGCGGTATTTCTTAATTCCCTCGCGAGCCGCCTCTGTTTGAGCTTCTTGCTTGGAGTGCCCTACCCCTGTACCTTTCAATTTACCGCTAACGTATACTCCTACAGTAAATAACTTATCGTGGTCTGGCCCCTCTTCTTTCAAGGTCTGATACACTGGAGTAGCCCCGTCACTTTTCTGAGCTAATTCCTGCATGTAAGACTTAGGGTCACGCCAACTTTCTTCCTCTAAAATTGTGTCAATTTTTACCAAAATATGTTTAGCAATAAAATCTCTAGCCGCCTCATATCCTTGATCTAGATAAATCGCCCCAATTACTGCCTCAAAACAATCCGCTAAAATCGATTCATGCGCCCTCTCGGTCCCTTTTTGTTCGCCCTTGGACAATCTAACTAGCGGCTCATACCCTAGTTCCTTACCTGCGTCACCAATAGACTCCGTTCGCACCAGGGCAGCTCTTAGAGCCGTCATCACCCCTTCCGGATAATCATAATTCCGATACAAAAAATCCGACGTCACCAGCTCCAACACCGCGTCCCCCAAATATTCCAGTCTTTCGTTATGTTCTTTGACTGATTTTTGATGTTCGTTCACATAGCTCCGGTGCGTCAACGCTGTAACCAAAAGATTAATATCATTAAACTCAAAGCCTAATTTGGTCTTAGCAAATTCCCGGTAAGGTGTAATATCCATTAATAATCTCCCGCACGAATTTTTTTCTTCGCAATTAACATTAATTTTTCGATATCATCATATTCTATCAAATTCAAAGCTTCTGCAAAAGAAAACCACTGGATCCCCTTCATCCACTTCTCTGGAACGGGCTTTTCATGGCCGTCCAGAGATTGCACTAGATAGATCTGCGTGGTCATTAATACTAATTTATCCATTCGACGATATTTAAAGTGAATTTTACCCAGCCAAGTCAAAACTGTAATATTCTGCAAACCAGTTTCTTCCTCGATTTCCCGTCTGGCCGTCATCTTAGCCGTCTCACCTGGTTCAATATGCCCCTTCGGAATAGTCCAACGCTCTTTCGAATCCTGAATTAGTAAAATCTCAATGTCTTTTTGGTCTGGCGTGAATCTAAACACAATCCCACCTGAAGTCGGCTCCCGGACGATTTCTTGAATTGCCGTTTTTCGACGAAAAGCTGACTTGATCTTATCTAAAGTCGTCTTTTTTTCTACCGGTAGTGCTTCTGGAACCTTCAAAGATCTTCTGGCCAGTGGCTCGTTAGTCTTTTTTGGGCTCGTCTTCGGCTGCGGCCGTGGTTGTGGTCGTGGTTGCGGTTTCTGCTGCGGTCGTTGCGGCCTCATCTGCGGTCTCGCCTGCTTTGGCCTTGCCCGATACGGATCCAGACTTTGCTTGCTTTTTTCCATTGTTATCTGTTTCATTAATTCCTAATTGCTTATAAGCCGTGCCTAGCACTCCGTTAACGAATCGAGATGAGTTCTCCGACCCGAATTCTTTAGCTAGTTCCACGGCTTCATTAATTGCCACCTTCGGCGGGATACTGTCCCGACACTCCGAAAGTTCATATAGCCCCATCCTGAGTACATTTCTATCTATCGCGGCGATCGAGGCAATTGGCCACTCTGGTGCGAGTGGGGTGAGTACCTTATCCAAAGTTTCAAAATTCTCTGCTACCTTGCGAGCTAAATTATATACAAATTCCGTATCCCCTAAAGCTTTCTCGTAAGGCTCAATATTCTTAGCCACCACGATATCTAGATCGACTTCTGGGTCCTTAGCTAGCGTTCTAAGCTCGTATTCATACAAGCTCTGTAACACTATTACTCTACCTAAATGTCGATTACTTGCCATCTTTTAAACTTCTTTTCTTTAGTGGTTATTATTTTTTCTTTGCTTTTGCAGGCTTAGACTTTACCGTCTTAACCTTCAAATTCGGAGTGCGTTTCTTCGTTTCAAATACTTTAACCGGGGAAATCTTGTTTACCCGCTTCGCTAATTCTAATCGAAGATGACTCCGTCGTAGACCAGTCTTACGTGGACTACTCTGTTTCTTAGGTTCAGGCATTTTACTCCTTAAATTTAATAGATAATTTTATTCATTATAGCACATTAATTCAAACATCGCAATCCCTGCCGCCACTGAAACATTAAAAGATTCCTTCTGGCCTCGCATCGGGATCTCTAAAAACAGGTCAATTATCTCATAGAGCGAATCGTCAATCCCCTCTACTTCTTCACCTAAAACTAGCACCACCTGGTCCGACAATCGCTCTTTCAATCCCTTATCGCTCAAAGCAATTAATCTTTCATCTTGAATATTGTTTTCTAAGCCTACAATCTGCCATCCCTGATTATGCCATTTTTTTAAATCGGTCAATATATCACCAGACGAATAAATCTCTAGTAAATCTTCTGCCCCTAACGCTGTCTTGTGGATCTCCCGGTCCAATTTGTCCCTTAAATGCGGCAACAAATTAGCGTCATGCACTCTCGGAGTATACCCGGATAATACTACCCCCGAAACCCCTAGGCCCTCAGCCGTACGTAGAATCGCTCCTACATTATAACAGGACCGAATATTGTGCAAAACTAATTTCAATTTCATACTACAATATTCACCAGTTTGGCTTTCTTCACAAAAATCGTCTTTTTCACTCCCTCGGTTGTGTATTTCTGGACTTTTTTCTCAGCTAGGGCCATTTCTACAATTTTGGCTTCATCTTCCAAATCAGTCACATCCACCATTAGCTTAGCTCTCAGTTTACCGTTCACCTGTACTACCACTTCAGCTGTATCCGCCACCAAATATTTTTCTTCCCACTTTGGCCATTCATCATCGGCGCCTAATCTTTCCAACATTTCGCTTGCCAAATGCGGCGCAAACGGCTTGAGTAACTTCGAAAGAATTATCAAATCCTCTTTGGTCGCTCCTACTTTATATAATTCGTTCACATATTCCATCAACGCCGCCACCGCCGTGTTGAACTGGCATTTATAGATGTCCTCGGTGACTTTCTTGATGGTTTTATGGCGAATATGAGTCAATTCCTGATTCGGGGAATTTCGGAGCGCGGCAGCGCGAGAGTTAGCGCCGGCCGCCCGTGGCGACGGGCCGGCCGGACGCGACCCCGAACAGGAATTGATTACATCTGCATTTAATAAGTTGTAGCATCGATTAAGGAATCGATAAACACCGCCAACACTTCGTGGATCCCACGCTGCATCTAGCTCCACCGGCCCGATGAACATCTCGTAAGTACGCAAAGTATCTGCTCCATAGCCATCATTAATCACATCCAGAGGATCGATCACGTTACCCTTGGATTTGCTCATCTTCTTGCCATCCGGGGCGTTAATATAACCATGATAAATCAATTTTTTGATCGGCTCGCGGAATGGCAAATATCCTTCATCCGCAAAGAATTTACACCAGAATCTTACATACAATAGATGCGCTACTGCGTGGTCCGCCCCTACGTAAATATCCGTTGGCGCCCAATATTTAATGGCCACTGGATCCCAAGCATGCTCGGCATCATGCGGCGATACATATCGCCACAAGTACCACGAAGAACAAGCATACCCATCGAGCGTATCTGTTTCTCGCGTACACTCTTCCATGTGAGTTTCACCGGTTTCTGGATCTACCACTGGAATTTCTACCTTCAACCAATCTTTGGCTTTTGCTAGCGCGCTTCGCCCTGAAGAATCCGGTTTGTAGTCATCAATTTCTGGCAACATTACTGGCAACTGGTCTTCCGGAATCGGATGCGCATTACCGTCTTTATCGTAGGCAATCGGAATCGGACAGCCCCAATATCGCTGACGGGAAATCAGCCAATCTCGCATTCGGTAAGTTGTTTTCGGTGTACCAAACTTATCAAACTCACACAACTCTGTCTCCACTATTGGCAAATCAAATTTTTCGGCAAATTCCTTATCTCGTTCATCCATCGCTGGTACCGCCATAATCGCTCCGGTTCCATAACCGCTCAAAACATAATCTGCCACCCAGATCGGAATTTTTTCTTTTGTCGCCGGGTTAATCGCATACGCTCCCGTAAACACCCCTGTCTTCTCCTTATTTTCTTGACGCTCAATTTCCGACTTTTTCATCGCCTCAGCTTTGTAAGCCATTACTTCTTCCCGTGCATCGTCGCTCACTAACGCTTCCAACCCTGCGTACTCAGGAGCCACCACCAAGAATGTCGCACCATAAATCGTATCCGGTCGGGTGGTAAACACCGTAATATGTGGCGCGCCCCCTTCTACCTTAAATTCAATCTCTGCGCCGGTCGATCGTCCGATCCAATTTTTCTG
Organism: Candidatus Saccharimonadota bacterium; assembly: GCA_024697865.1. Taxonomy (GTDB): domain Bacteria; phylum Patescibacteriota; class Saccharimonadia; order Saccharimonadales; family Saccharimonadaceae; genus Nanosyncoccus. The sequence goes on from JAILSC010000004.1 coordinate 9,391, forward strand.
CATCGTTTTAATCTTCTCTGGCCAGTCTAGTGCATCAACCTCGTCTAAGAGCTCGTCCGCATACTCGGTGATTTTAAAGAACCACTGTTTCATCTTTTTCTTCTCTACTTCGTGACCACAGCGCCAGCAACAACCATTCTCCACCTGTTCATTGGCCAACACTGTCTGGTCTACTGGACACCACCACTGGTAAGACTCTTTCTGATACGCTAGTCCCTTCTTGTACAACTGCAGAAAACACCATTGTGTCCACTTATAATACTCCGGATCCGAGGTGTTAATTTCTCGGTCCCAATCAATAGCGTAACCTAGTCTTTTTGCCTGCTTTCGGAAATTTGCCACATTCTCGGCCGTTACGTCCTTCGGCGATCGCCCAGTTTTAATCGCATAATTCTCCGCCGGCAAACCAAAAGTATCATAACCAAACGGACGCATCACATTTAATCGTTGCTGTCCATAAAATCGCGTCAATACATCTACGATCGTAAAATTCCGTACGTGACCTACATGTAGGCCCGCTCCGCTCGGATAGGGAAACATCTCCGCAAGATACATCTTCGGTGCGCCGTCTTTTTCTACGGCCTTATACGGTTTCTCCTGTTCCCAAATTTTCTGCCATTTTTCTTCGATTTTCAGTGGTTCGTATCTTTCCATAACCCATATTATAACACGAAAATGCCCTTTTGAGGACCGTAAGCTTGGCCGGACGCCCCTTGGGACGCGTTCTTTCGCAGCCTTAAGCGTGTCCGAGAAAGGGCTTTTCGTGTTATAATGAGATTATGATAAAAGTATACACTACTCCCACTTGTGCTTACTGCCACGCCCTTATGGACTGGCTCGATAGCAAAGGTATTGAATACGTAGAAATGGATGCCACTAAAGAAGAGGGCATTACTTCTGTCCCTGTCACCGAAATAAACGGTGAACGCATCGTCGGTTTCGACCGTCCCGCTATCAAACGCGCCCTTAAGAATCTTTAACCACTTGCCGATAAATATTCTCGAACTTATCTAGGGTCCTTTCGAAGTCGTGCTCGGCAGCAATTTTAAGAGAAGCCTGGGCAAATTTTTCCCGCGTCTTTTTATCTGTCAGAATGTTAATCATCGCATTCGCTATCGCTTGAGTGTCTCCGGCTTCACACAGCACTCCATTTACGCCATCCTGGCATACTTCCGCCACTGCGCCCTTGTCTACTGCAATTAAAGGCATACCGCAAGCCGCCGCCTCAATCAAAACAATCCCTTGCGTTTCAATTGGCGAAGCCGTCACGAATATCTGCCCCATTTGATAAATCTCATACAAATCCGGCGGCAATACCTTGCCTAAAAGTACCACCGATCCAGTTAGTCCTAATTTCAGACTCAAACCTTCCAACCGCGCTTTATCAGTCCCATCCCCCACAATCACTAGCAGCGGGTCTATCCCTATTTTCGCTAATTCTGTACGCGCCTTATTAAAGGCTTCGACTACTAGCCCGACTTGTTTTTCCGGATCCAATCTCCCTACATATAGCACCACTGGCCGATCAGGCGCCACTCCGTATTTTTCATAAACTGTCTTTGGCGCTTTCCCTGGTTTAAAACACGTCAAATCCACCCCATTTGAAACTGCCGCCACCGGTACACCTAAATCTCGTCGCATATCTTTCAGTAGCCCTCGAATTGCTCGCTCCGTCGGCATGGTCACAAAATCACTTTTACTTTGCCGATTCCGGAAATACGTCGAAAGCACCACGTTTGCCCCTTTCTTCACCACAGAAGGCATCTTCAAAGAATCCGTCAACACTTCTGGTTGATTATGTTCCGTGGTTACTACCGGTATATTATGCCGCCGCGCATACCCCACTACAGAAAGCCCAATCGGATCCGACACCTGTACATGTACTACATCCGGTTTAAACTCATCCAAAATTTGTCGCACTTCTCTAAACGGAAACACCGACACCCTTAGTCCGTGTCGATAAAACAATTGCGGCAACTTCACTCGTCCAACTTGTTTTTTCTCAGGCACTTCATGAATTTGATCTGGATAGACCTTTGCATCTACCGACTTCAAATAGCAAACTCGCACCCCGTCCTGTGTTTTCGTATAATTTTTGCCAGTAGTGGACGGGCAGATTACCAATACCTCATGCCCCCGCTTAGCCAAACCACAAGCCAAATTGTGCGAGAACACCGCCACCCCGTTAATTTGAGGATAATACACAGCGGTGGCTATTACGATACGCACTACAGCTCCTTTGCTTTGTCCAATTGCGGATCCCGCATCGCGTTGATGTCTTCGTAGGTCCGCTCTACTTCTACATCTGGAGTAATACCCTCCCCGTTGATCGAGCGTTCTTTTGGCGTAAACCATTCGGCCGTAGTCACTTTCAAAGTACTGCCGCCAGACAAATTATACAAATTCTGAACTACCCCCTTGCCGTAAGTCTTCTCCCCGACGAGTGTAGCCTTACCATAATCTTGTAAAGCTCCCGCCGCGATTTCTGAGGCCGAAGCTGTTGAGCCATTGACCAGCACAATAGTCTTTATGTCCTTCAAAATAGCCTTACCGGAATTAGAATTTTCCGTGGAATCGCCAAAATGTTTAGATTTCTGAATCAAAATTGGCTCGTTATCCAACCAGAGGCTTAACAAATCTTTTGCCGCCGACACATAGCCCCCGCCATTACCCCTCAGATCCAAAATCACTTTATCCACCCCCTTATCCTTGAATTCATTAGTAAAGCCCTGAATCATTGTTCCAGTATTATCATCAAATCTAGTTATCGTAATAATTGCCGTAGAGCCATCATAATCAACATAAGCCGAAACATTATTTATCTTCTCTCGTTCCATGGTGAAAGATTTTTCTTTACCATCTCGTACGACCGTAACACTTACCTCAGTGCCCTGATCACCTCGCACCTTCTTAGCGATTTCCTCGCTAGATAGAGTGTAGACTTCTTCGCCATCCACTTTGTACAAAATATCTCCAGCCAATATTCCTGCTCTGCGAGCTGGATTATCTGGCAAAGTTCTTAACACTCTTACGTAACCATCGCGCTCGCCAATCTCTACTCCAATACCCGAGCCTACATTACCGTGTAAATCATCATAAAAATCCGAAGATGTTTCTGAATCCATATAAACCGTATATTTATCGCCCAAAGATTCCGTCAAGCCTTTTTTGGCTCCTTCGATTGCCTCACTCTCAGAAATTTCGCCATTATAAGTCGTAGCTAGTTTATCGTATACTTCATCTAGAGCCGACCAGTTGACCTTGGTGCTATTCCCGGATAAACCCAAATATGGACCAAATCCACCAAACAAATTTCCCCAGTTCGCCCCAATAACTCCCCCCACAACTGCCAGCACCGCACCGATAATAATCGCGCTGCTCAAATTAACTTTTTTTTCTTTCCACTCCTTTTTTTCTTCCATTACTCAATTATAGCACAAGAATTTAAAAGTGGATATAATTGTACTGGCCAACTTCTCCTGCCGGAATTGTCCTAGCCCCGAAGTCACCATAGTGAAAACTGCCCGAATAAAGTCTGGTAGCTTCTGCGTTATTATACTCAGTTACGTTAATGGAACCATCGCCGTTAACACTCTCTACCCAGAAGACGTGTCCATAAGGATAACCATCCACTTGGCCCACTGTCCCGGCCGCCGGAGAATTATCTACTCGGTATCCAGCCGCCCTAGCGTAATCGTCCCAAGAGTAGGCGTGGCCCCAAGCTAGATAAACGCCGTAATACTCATAAGCCTTCCAGCCGGCATAGCTTACGCATTCACAAACATAGCCACCTACAGCTCTGCCGTCAATATAAGTCATATAATAATCTTGGCTACCCGGACAATCGCCCTGCCACGGATAGGTATTGTCGCCTGAATAGTAAGCTAAACCGCCTAAACTATCTCGGTGAGTTTCCTGCCAAGCTCGCTCTGCTGCTTGTTTTTCTTCCCGCGCGGCCTTAGCCACTGCTTCATAGGCATCAGCATCATTCTGATATTTAGCGACTAGTTGCTCTCGTTCTTGTCGCTTTGCTACCAATTCTTCTTTGGCTTGTTTTTGTTGCGACAATTTGGACTCCACTTTAGCCTTGTCGCTCTCTAGCGCAGCCTTAGTTTTTTTAATCTTGTTAGATTGAGCGTTAATTTGTTCCCGAGCTACTTGTTCGCGGGCAGCTTTTTCTGCCAAATCCGAAATTGAAACCGAACCAGCTAAAATTTTGATAGGCTCGGCATTCGATTTAAAATGTTCGTTATGTAGTAAGTCGGCCAAAGCCTCTCTTTCATCTGCAATTTTAGCAGTGTTCTTTTCGATTTTAGCTTCCAAGGCTTCAACATCAGCCTTAGTCTCCGCAATTTCTGCTTCCTTAGAAGCAATCTGAGCCGCTGTTTCACTTACCTTAATCTGATAGGCATTAGCCGAACTCGTGGCCTGCGCTGCCGCCTTATTAGCTTCAGCTTCTTTTGCCGCCGCTGCCACACACTCGGGTGAACTCTGACAAGCTCGCGACAAGGCGCTAGCCTGTCCTACATTTAAACTCAAAAACGGCACCGCTAAAAGCACCGTTGCAATTCCTAGAACTGATTTTTGTAAAGTTTTTGTTTTCATAATTTTATTATACCATAAGCATTATTAATAATGCAAGTTTTTGCTGTTTTTTTTAAGTTTTGCGCAAATATTTGTGGACTGCCAGTCGCGCCGAAATCCGCCCGATCAAAGCTCCGGCCACAATAAAGACCAAGAATACTAACACTAATTGATTAGATTCCAATATACTATTAATCTGGGATACGTCAATTCCGTATTTTGTCAATTTAGGCGACATAAACTCAAATCCAAAGTATGAAACAATCCCGGCAACCACCCCCGCAATTACCCCGCAGATTTCAGCTTCCACTAGGAACGGCCCGCGCACAAATCCCTTATCTGCCCCTACTAGATTCATCATGTAGATTTCTTCTCGGCGAGAGAAAATCGCCATCCGGATGGTTGAGAAAATAATCAAAATCGAAATCACCAAGAACACTATTGCCAGAATAATCCCGCCGGTCCGAGCAATTCGCGCCCAAGAAGTAATAGTATTGATTTCTGCCTGGTTAACATCGTAGGTCGGCGCCATTTCCTTATCGGTGTTAGCAGTAAACAACTCGTCCGTTTCAACAATTTGCTTAATACTGTTCAAATTATCTACATTGTAGACTTTGATTCGCATTGTTGCCTGCATTTTAGCGACCATAACGGCAGCCATTTCGCTATCAATCACTTCCAAAATATCATCGCTATTTTCATTTTCTTTGAGAAACTTTTCATATTCCTGCTCCGAAGTGGAAGTGTCTACTGTTTTGATGTTAGGGTCCGAGCTAATTCGCCCCTCTAATTCGTCCAGCACTTCCTGCGAAGTATTCGGCTTGAAGTAAATCGTGATATCGATTTTATCCTTCATCATCTCCGCCGTGTTAGTCAGAATCACGCTAGCTACTACCGTCACGAACAAGATGATCAAAGTAATCGCCATCACTACGGTAGCTGCAGTTGATAGCCAAATATTCCGGCCAAAGCTCTTGGTTCCATATTTCACAACCCGAGCCTTATTACGCACCACGTGACGATTGCGATTTTTCTGCATCGTCTTTAGGCCTTTTTTCGAGATACTTTTCAATCTTTGTTCTTTAGCGGCCTTGGTCTGCCCACTCTTTGCTTCGTTTGTCATTAAATTACCTTCCTTCTAGTTTTCAATGCATGTCCTGGTGTCTGTACAGCTCGTGCCGGACGCTTTGGCGCTGGCGCTTCGTCCAGCTTATAAACTCCACCGGTTTTCTGGTCATCCACAATCTTACCGTTTTTCAGAGTCACTACTCGCTTTTGTAAATTATTCACGATCCCTTCGTTGTGGGTAGTTACTAGAATCGTTGTGCCAAAATCGTTAATTTTCTTTAATAAATCAATAATTTCTTTTGTAGTCAATTTATCAAGGTTCGCCGTTGGCTCATCAGCAATCAAAATCTTCGGTTGCCTAGCTACTGAACGCGCAATCGACACCCGCTGTTGTTGGCCGCCCGATAATTGATGTGGGAATTTCTTAGCTTGATCAGCTAGATCTACTAATTCTAGGACCTTCGGCACTGTCCGACGGATATCCTTGCCGCTCATTCCGGCAATTTCTAAGGCGAAAGCTACATTTTCATAAACCGTGCGACGCGGCAATAGCTTAAAATCCTGAAACACTACGCCCAGTCGCCGACGATAGCCCGGAATATGGCGTTTTTTCACGTAATCAAGATCAATACCCCCGATGATTATTTTACCCGAATCCGGATTTTCTTCTTTAGTAATCATCTTCATCAAGGTCGACTTACCCGCCCCAGATTTACCAACCAAAAACACGAATTCATTTGGTTCAATATGTAAAGATACATCATCCAAAGCTGGCTCCGTGTCGCCAGCGTATTTCTTCGTTACCGAATCGAGTAATATCATACCCCCATATTAACATAAGTAGAAAAAGATTTCAAATAATTCGCATATAAAAATGCGCCAGTGCAACCGTTATAAAAACGATTGCACCAGCGCAGAGGCAGGCAGCTAGCTTACACTACCTTGTAAACTCCCAGACCTTCAAAGTAATAGAGGCCGGGTTCGAGCTTGGAGATGTCGTAGCCGTAGTAAGTGTCAAGCCTATTGCCGTTTTTGATGTCGACTTTTCCGCCAGTGATTTCGGTTTTCTTATCACTCACGGAGTAGACATAGCTATCGGCATGCATCGGGTAGCTCTGACCGCCACACTCAACGACGACCTCTTCTCCCAGGGTCCAGTCCAGCGGATTAGCCCGCGATTGACCGTTGGCGTCGACAAATCGAGCGTTTTTGAGGTCGCCGACCGGAATCAAATCGTTCTGGTTCCAAATAGCATTCTCGTCATCGACGAAGGCTACGGTACAACCAGCCAGTTCACATCGATACGCTACTAGGTTACCGTTTGAGCCATCCCTTGCTAAGATTCTGTCAGCTTGACGATTCAGCTCAACGACCGGAATATCGCCGTAAGTACCGATCAAACGGCTATATCCATCCAGCACCGACAATCCAGAAATAGGGTAATAAAGGTGTTTCATTTTATAGCCTAAATGACCTTCATCGTCATAATACCCATATTCAGCTACGACATCGTCGCTTCCAACGTAGATTTTTTCCCCAGACGGTACCCCTATCTTCCCACCTATCACCAAATTTATTCCGGTTTCAGGGTTTCCACTAAAAATCTTATAATCTTCCGCCCCTGCTATCCTCACTTCCTGTTTTTTCGTTCCGCCGGGCACCGCCTCAGAGGCCGCGCTACCACTGGAAACTGCCGTGCTCGCCGTGCTGCTGTTCTGGGCTTGGTTCGAGCTTTCCTGTTGGCCACCACAAGCAACCAGCATCACACTCGTCAAAACCAAGCAAACTACCAGTCCCGCCAACTTCTTAAAGCTCATCTTACCCCACCCTTTCTGTTATCCTGCCTTTGTTAAATTACATGGACCACCATCGGTTCACCTTACCTTAATTATACCACAGACGCTTTAAAAAGTCAAGTAATTATGCTTATGCTAACGCTCAAGATGAAAAGTCATATTTTTCGTCTGTTGCCCTGGGGCTTGATAGATCACCCCTGGCGCAATCGCCGCCCCCGGGTACTTATCTTGTAGTTCTCTCAACACCTCTGCATAAGTTCTGTCGGTTGTTATAGTTATGTCTTCTTTCTTTTTATCCCCTAGTCTTATCTCTGGAGAATGCACCGAATATTGCATAATTAAACCTAGGTCCAGCTCAAATCCTGCCACATAATCCGCTAGTTTAAACTCATGTTTTACTGAATTCTTAAATTCACCTACCACTCCAGCATATTCACCGTTGACCCAGATTTCTGCAGCTCTTTTCGCCTCAAACGGCCTACCTTCCGCCGTTTCCTGTTTTATCGGCGTAAACTCCGCCTTAATGTTCAAGCTCTCTAACAATCTAGCTGCGTATAATTTTGCTTTATAAAAAGCCGTTTCTTTGTTTTTACGCTCTGCCACCACTAAGCCTAATTGCATTCTCTCTACCGGCACACCCTCAGCATCCATCCCCCACGTTTTACGGTAAACTTTATTCAGCTCAAAAATCGCAAATTTTTCAACCGGTAATTTCTCATTGAGATAAGTCTTCTCTAGCAAGCTCGGGATTAGTGATTGCCTAACATGCTGCAATTCCGGTGAGATCGAATTTACAATCTTATATGAATTCTTCGGATCTTGACCCGCCTTTTTCAAAAGCCTCTCACTAACAAAGCTATAAGTTAATACTTCGTTTGCTCCAAATCGCGCTAAAGTATTGCGGATTTGCCGTTTTAGCTCCCACATTTCATTCTTGCCGGCCGTTCCGTGCAGAGGCAAAGTTGGTTCAATATTATCATAGCCTAAAAGCCGGCCCACTTCTTCAATAATATCTTCTTTAATGTGAATATCTGTCCGCCAAGCCGGGGCGCACACCTCGAGCTCCTCTCGCCTACCTTTTACCACAAATCCTACATTTTCTAAAGTATCTACGATCAATTTCTTATCATAATCTGTGCCCAACAGTTCGTTGATTTCGTCTGTTGTAATTTTTACAACAATATCCTTAGTTGGTTTGGGGTATTCGTCCCCCACCGCGGCCACTTCGAAGCCATCTGTTAGCATCTCGGCACATTTTTCCGCTACGATTAAAGTCTGATATGGTGGTTGGCCCTTAGTAAACCTTGTGATCGCTTCGCTAAAAATCCCGTGTGCCATCTGGGTTTTTCGCAAATTATACAGGCTGAACGTCGCTGATTCTAAGATAACATTCTTAGTATTTTCATCAATCATCGTGGATTTACCCCCCATTGCCCCTGCTAGAGCTACCGGCGTATCACCCGAACAAATTACAATGTCGTTTTCGTTTAGCGCTACTTCCGTATCGTCTAATAATTCTAATTTCTCGCCCTTGCGCGCCAATCGCACCCTAATCTCTGGCTCTCCGCCCCCACCTACTGCCACAAACTTATCATAGTCAAAAGCGTGTAAAGGCTGACCAGTTAGTAGCATCAAATAGTTCGTCGCGTCAACAATCGGGCTAATCGGCTTCATCCCAGACTTAGATAACACCGTGTCGATCCACGTCAAATATTTTTGTCTCATCTCGCCATGCTTCTCTAGTACGATCGCACTATATCTGCTACATATCTTCTCGTCTTCGATTGCTATTTTTATCCCATTATGGACATTTAAATTACTCCTAATTTCATTTTCTTCAAATTCTTCACCTAATATTCCTGCCACCTCCCTAGCAAACCCAATAATTCCAAAACAGTCCGGCCGGTGCGTCAATGATTTATTTTCGATATCCAAAATCAAGTCATCCAGCCCAAATACGTCTACTAATTTATCTCCTGGCTGCGCTGTCTCTGGTTCAATTTCTACAATACCACTATGATCTTCGCCAAAATCTAGCTCATCCGCCCCTGCTAACATCCCGCAGGATTCATAGCCTTGCATTTTACGCTTGCCAATTACAAATGGTGCATCTTCATGTACCGAAGCCGGCACAATGGCCCCTGGCGCAATCCAGACCGCCAACATCCCCGCTCGCACGTTCGGCGCACCACAAACCACCTGCACTAGCTCAGAATCACCACCGATATTTATTTGACAAAGCGTCAAATGCGTGTTGGGGATTTTTTCACAAGTTTCTACTCGCACTACGTAGATATTGTCATATTTTTTGCTCTCATCAATCACCCCCTCAACTTCCACTAATCTCGCACCAATTAGGCGCACTAGCTCTTCATTCGATACCGTTTCCGGAATTTCTACATATTTTTTTAACCAATTTAGACTGATCTTCATTTATTTAAACTCCCGCAAGAAATTAAGGTTACCACTTTCAAAATATCGCACATCTTTCAGACCATAACGTAGCATCACTAGCCGATCAATTCCGCCGCCCCACGCAAAGCCGTGATATTCTTCCGGATCAATCCCGGCCATCTTCAGTACGTTTGGGTGAATCATTCCGCAACCCAGCATTTCTAGATAATCGCCTTTCTTCCCGCCTAATGATTTTGGCTTTTCAATCATAAACTCAAGAGATGGCTCCGTAAATGGGAAATACCCCGGCTGAGTCCGAATATTCAACTTCTGTTCATAGTATTTTTCAAAGAAATCTCGCAGAATTCCTAGCATCTGACCCATATTGCAATCTCGCGATACGTATACACCCTCGCATTGATAAAAAGTATGTTCGTGTGTAGCGTCAACATCCTCATTGCGGTATACTCGCCCCGGCACTACTACTGCAATTTGCCCCTCTTCTTTTAATTTTGATTTAAATTGTTTCAAGGCTCGGTTCTGCATGGTTGAAGTATGGGCTGGAGGAATCAAACCTTCTTCTGTTCGGAAAGTATCATAACCATCTCGCGCCGGATGATCTTTAGCGAAGTTTAAAGAATCGAACATATGATATTCGTCATCCAGCTGTCGTGATTCAATCACGTCAAAGCCCATCATTTGGTAAATCTCCACTACCCGATCTAGCTCCGTCATTAAGGGATGTTTAGACCCTTGCAAAGTCGGGTACAGTTCCGGCATTGGTTCGTTCACTCCGCTCCAAGCCGTTACGTCGATCGGTTCTACCTCTTTGTCTAATTCAGCTTTTTCCAAGGCTGCAATTTGCGCTAAAATCTCTTGTTTTTCAGTATTTAATTTTCGCCCGAATTCCGCTCGCTTTTCCGCGGCTATTTCACGAATCTGCGCCGCTTTGGCGTTCAGGTTTTTTAATTCTTGTTTTAATCTTTCCAGCTCTTGCATATATCATATATTATATCATAAAGGTCCGGTTTCGCACATCAGCATAAACGATTCCTTCAATCATGGTAGCCATCCCGCCCATTACATCTTCTTGCCCGAATTGCAAAGTTTTTTCATTTTCGTCCACTACTGCTCCTCCGAAGGCATAACGCTCGCTCGCGTCATAATTATCCACGTATGCATAATAAGCCACTACGTCCAACAAATCTGACACCGTTTCTTTATCTAGCCCCGACCATCTGGCTAGTTGCCCTTCGTAGGTTTCGTCTAACGGGTTTTCTTCATAATATTCTTCTAGAGCCACCGTTACGGCTGATTTTTCTATTATCCCCATCGATTCGGCTAGGGATTGATCCTCGATGAAACGTTGGTATTGGCTAGCAGCCCCCCATGCAGAAGTCCTCTCCGTCAGGGCATCGTTTCCCAAATTATTCCCCGCCACGCAAGATTGCCCACTGATATAGCCCATATAGCCTATCGTCTCCGTGTCTTCGTATATTTCAACTATATCCCCTAAAACTGGTGCCGCCCCAATAATAGTGTCAGCCGTCGAATTTCCAGTGCCACCCTTGATGCCCGCAATAATCTCTTGGTCCGCTACCCCAAAAGGCGAAGTTCGCTCACTACAATACGTAATATACTTCATCAATTCTGAACCCTTCTTGATTTTAACATTCCCGTCACTAGTTTCTTGTTTTTCAAAATTATCGCCATCATCAAGCTCTGCGATTATATCTGCTGGATCTTCATCCATTGTACTCATGTCCGTCACCATATACGGGTTACAGAACGAATCTCCTACCGCTCCAATCTCCGCCAAATATGGGCAAATCTGAGCGTAATCCTCCGTGCTTGGCAAAGTTTCCGCAATCTGCGAGGCGACCGCCGAGATCGACGGCAAGAGTTTCGTTAAGGAAGAACCCATCACCGAACTAGCCGAAGTTAACGTACTCATTAATGAGCTAGAAGCATTAAAGCTCATTAGCTGCGTCATCAATGACCCCATAAAGGTGTTCTTAGACGTCATATCAAACGGACTCAAGCTCTCTCTTTCCTCGCGCGCTTCTTCTGCAATCACTTGTTGTTTGGCTATGGTAAATTCTTCATATTTTTCCCTTGTCGCTAAAGACCCACCATTGGCCTTATGTATATAACCATGATACATATTAGCTCCCGAAACCAGTGCATTGCCTAAATCTTCACCAGCCAATTCTGACACCAAATCTCGCCCCAAAGTACTAACTAACCACGGCGTCAATATATCAATTACCCCCTGTATTGCTAATCCGATAGCTATGCCTTTACCAAATTCCGCTAATACATCTATGGCACATCCTACCCCTAGCGACGCTGCACAAGACGCCACAGTTACACCCGCACTAGCTATCGCCGCTGTCGCCCTGGCTACAGTGCAAGCCCTAAATGACGCCATACTTATGCCAACTCCGCCTAGTAGCGTACTCATATTACTAGTTAAATTAAAGCTTTGCACGCTAGCATCCTTTGGATCCGTTAATCCATTACCGAACAGCGCCGCCATCCCAGCCGACTGCATCGCCGATTTCAGTTTTCCATCTTCTTTTTGAGAAGAAACTCCTCCACCATTCGCCACTATTTTTTCATGGTCAGTCACTGTTTGCTCATTTAGGGTTGTGGCTAGCTCATTAATGGGCGCTTCATCGCCGTAACCAGCCTTAGTCTTGTCTACCGCCTCCATATATGGCGTTACGATATTTAAAATTTGTCTGGCTTCCTCAGCCGCCACCATCAAATTCACCACTCCCACAAAATCCGCTACTGCGCAACCCACGTTCGCTACTGAACCCGCATCAAAACTCCCTTTCAGGCTATTTAGTTTTTTCCCTATATTACTCGCATCAATCTTCGAACTTTTTGTTATTGCCGATTTATCACTTACTTTCTTCATAGGATTACCATCTTCATCCAAAATAACATTGCCATCCTTATCCCTGGCGTCTTCCATCACCTTCCTCGACACCCCGCCCCCAGTACTATCAACCATTTTACTCTTGATCGTCTCTTTCACTAGATCCAGTGTCGACTTACCGCTCTTACTAGCCTCTTCTTTTTTCTGTTTCCAATCTTTAAACATATTTCGCGTTAATTTGTTTTTCTTCAAAAACTCGCCCGTATTCGTCCCAAACCAGTTGGCAAACTGCCCCCGCCAAGTCTGCGACGCAGCCGTAAACTTATGCGAGAAAGTCGAATCATTCAAAGCCGCGTCAAAAGACAAAGCATTAGTATGGCCAAGATTTCTTAACTTATCGGAATCAGCCTTCGTCGCTGCCACAATCCGCTTCTGCCCACCTTCGGTCTCATACTCAAGCACCCTAATCCCCGATCCTTCATAATTGTCATTATATTTAATCCCCTGCTGTTCATACTTAGCAATCTGCTTTTTCGAAAGTACGAATTTCTGAGAACCAAATATCGTCCCCTTCCGCGGGTCTTTATTTCTTCCACTGTCCATCTGATAACGCAGAAACTTTGCCGACCGATTATAGGCCGATGTGTGCATCGAATTAAATGAATCCTGAAACTGCGCAACCATTGAAAAGGGCTGGAACAGCTGCGTCCCCGCCATTACACCCCCCACCACAAAAATAATCAACAAAATTCCTACTGCCGGCCCCACCTTTTTGAACGCCCCCTTAAAATTCCCTTTCTTGATATCTTGGGCGGCGCTAGCAATTTTTCCGGCCTTATCGTTCGCACCTCCAGTATATAATCCGCCACCGTCTTGCTCGCTTTTTCGTGCTGCATCTAAACTATCTTCCTGCTTGGTTAACCCTTCGCTGGCCGCTCCCTCTGCATCTTTCAAATTGTCCGCCGCTAATCCATTGGTCAGAGCTCGTTCGGAAGCCTTTCTCTCAGCTCTTGATCCACTCGGAGCTTCACCCCCACCTTCACCGCCTAAAAATCCTGGCCTCGCCCCACCCTTAAAGCTTTTCTTTACACGATTAACTAAGCCGTTGCCAGATTCATCATCCATATATAATATATATTATATAATACTTATGTTAAAAAATCGACCCACAATTTCCACCCCCTAATCATCTTAAATAAATACAATCGAGATAATCGAAATCACTGCCAAAATTATCAACACAGCCCAAATCCAGCTGAATCGTCCAGTTTTTTTCATATTTTTTACATACTCCGAATCATCTGCAAAGTCTGGATCTGGATTACCTTCAATATCAGCCGTCGCCATTTGCTTGGCTTTTAAATCTGCGTCGATCCGTTTAGATAATTCATCTTTATTAGTGTTTTGTTTATTGACTATTACGCCCATAATTTTCCTAAATAAGTTAATAACTTTTTCCATTATAGCACAAAAAGTGTGATATAATAAAGTAAATATTATTAAAGGAGGAAAAATGGCGACCAAAAAGTCGAAATCGTCGACCAAGTCCAAAAAGACTGCATCGACCAAATCCAAGACTGCCGATAAGGTAGTCAAAACCAACACGGTGGAGAAAGCTGGCGCACAGAAATCCTGTTTTTGCGGTTTCTTCGCCAAAAAATACGATGAAAAGGAATCCATCCTAACCATCTTCAAAAATCATAAATTCTACGGTTCACTCTTGGGCGAAGTTCTAGGTACTATGCTAATTGCATTGTTACTCTTCTCTTTGTTCCTCATGGGTCTACCTAACATCGCAACCTACGCCTTTGCCGTAATCGCAATTCTAGTTGCAGTTTACGCATTTTCTGGCGCCTGCCTCAACCCTATCGTGGTTGTCGGTATGATGGCTAGCCGCCGCATGTCCGTTATTCGCGGTATCATGTACATCATCGCGGAAGTCGTTGGTGCTTGGCTCGGCTGGATGATTTTCAATGGTTTCCACCTAGCTGGTGGCGAAACTGCCTACGACATCCCAGCTATTTCCGCTCTCGCCGAGAACGGATTCTGGCCAATCGCTATGATTGAGTTACTCGGCGCAGCCGTTATTGCGTTCTTCTTTGCTCGTGCTTTGAAGTACAAACGCAGCGTCTTCACCTTTGGCGCAGTTGTAGCTGGTGGCTTAATCTTGGCCATCCTAGTTGGCTACGTTGTTTCTGCTGCCTTCCTTGGCGCCAATAACAGCTTCGTCATGAACCCAGCTGTAGCTATGATGTTACAAATTTTCCCTTCATCTGGTGATGATTTTGGGCAAATCCTCGGCGGCATCTGCCAAGCTTTGTCACTCTACGCAATCATTCCGATGATTGGTGGCGTAATCGGTTTCTATCTATCCGACTTCGCCAGCAAACTCTCTGCTGAAGAGTAAATTCGTTATGCCTCGAAAAGCTAAAACTTGCGATTCGAGGCATTTTTTATTGCTTAATAAAATTTAGTTTTTCGGAAACAGTGGCTGTTTTGGCGGTTCAATTTTACCCGCAAAAATCTCTTTTAGTTTCTCAGCCGTTGCCGGAATAAACGGTTGCAACATTTGATTAGTATTCAATAAATCAGTTACAATTCCATTCAGGCACGTTTTCAGCTTCTCCATTTCGCCATTTTTAGCCAGTACCCACGGCTTTTCATCATCAATTCGTTTGTTTAAGCCTTGCACTAGCTCCCATACATAATCGAAGGCTCTTGCGTATTCGAATTTATCCATCAATTGGATATATTTCTCGTCTAGCGCTAAGTCAGGCTCTCGCTCTAATGCTATACCATTTTTTGCGCACATCGCCGCCAGCCTTTGTACTAAATTACCCAAATCATTAGCTAGTTCATTATTATAGGCATTTTCAAATTTTTCCCAGGTAAAGTCCGAGTCGGCAAAAGTATCAATATGCCTTAAGAAATAATATCGGAACGCATCCAAGCTATATCTATCAATGACTTCTGTCGGGTTCACTACATTGCCAATCGATTTGCTCATTTTCTGGCCATCAGCTAGTACCATCCCGTGCGAAACCAAGACTTTTGGTAAAGGTAATCCCAACCCAAGCAGCATTGCTGGCCAAATAATCGCATGAAACCTTAAAATATCTTTACCTACAAACTGAGCCGCCGCTGGCCACCACTCCGTAAAATCCGTCGCCTCCGGATAGCCTAACACCGTAATATAATTAGCTAAAGCATCCATCCAGACATACATAACCTGAGTATCGTCGCCAGGTACCGGAATTCCCCACTCTAGCTGCGTTCGTGGCCGAGAAATCGACACATCCGGCGAATCCGCAAGCAGTTTCAAGATCTCTTTTTTGCGAAATTCCGGCAAAATCAACATTTCATCTTTTTCAATCGCCGCCGCAATTTCTTCCTTAAAATCTGCAATTCTCAGATAATAGTTTTCTTCTTTTAATTTTTCGTATGGTTTCAAGTGATCCGGACAAACTCCGTTATTCTCCTCATATTCTTTATTCGTAATAAATCTCTCACAACCAGTACAATACCATCCCTCATAAGTATCTAAATAAATATGATCTGCTAGTCGTTGCCAAATTTCCTGCACTCGTTTTTCATGTTCAGTATCTGTAGTCCGAACGTAATCCGTATATTTAATTCCTAATTTTTGAATAAACTTTATGAATGCCTCAGTTTTCGTATCTACAAAATTTTGCACCGATATACCGGAATCAATCGCCTTTTGCCAGATCTTACTACCGTGCTCATCCGCACCCGCCTGCAAACGCACTTCGTCTCCTCGTAATCGATAATATCGGGCACAAACATCGGCCAAGCAATAATCCAGTGCATGGCCGATGTGAGGATCGCCATTCATATACGGAATCGCCGTAGTAATATACTTCTTTGTCATGAAAATATTTTACAATACTTTACAGACAAAATCAAGTGACTCATAGTTAGTCTGAATCACTACCTTATCCAAATCTAGAGCCCCTGAACGGTTCGTCGGCAGATAATAAATCTTCGCACTTTCCAATGTTAAATCACTTGCCAAGGCTTCGTGCACGGCATTTTCTACCGGCTCGTTATTTACTGCGTTATCATCATTGTAAGTCACCATTTCAGTCAGTGCGATCTTCGTCAGCATTTCCTCGGCGTCAAATTCCGCACTAATACTAATTGCGCCTGAAGCCGCGTCATTTAATCTAGCAATTTCCGCCGGCGTCATATTTCTCGTACAACTTAATGTTCCTCCAACCGCAGTTGCAGTTGAAACAGTGCTATCACTTGTGTCGTTGGTCGAATCACTCTTAGTCGTGTCGCCAGAATCATCGATCTCTACCGGAGTGTTAGTCGTAGTACTGACTGGTTTACTTTGATCATTCAAAAGCTGAAAAATCAACACCGCAGCCAAAGCAACTACGATTACCGCTGCCACAGCGATCAAAATTATCAAAGTTTTCTTATTAGTTTTAGGCTTAGCTGGCACCACAGTATCTCCACCTGTCGCCGGTTCTGGTTGTGTGGCCGGATCGTTGAAGGCTACATTTGGCGTCTTCTGTGGGCCGTTAGCAAACGGGTTTACTGCCGGGGCTGGAGTTTCTTCTGCTGGAGTCTCACCCGCTGCTGGACCAGATACCGCCGAGCCAATTGATCCTGGAACTGGTGCCGCTGCTTTCATCGGAGCTTTTAATTCTTCTTCTACTGGATCCGGCGCCGGAGCTGGTTCCGGCATCATAATTGGATCCGTCGCCGCTAGCCCTTCTGGTTGTGCCGTTGGGTTGCCTATTGGCGCAGGGGCAGGAGTCGTCATCCCAGGCGCAGCCGGCTTGATTACTGGGTTTACTGGCGGAGTAGTAATACCGCCTGCTGCTGTAGCCGGAGTTGGCGTTGGTGCGGCTACTGGCGCCGTCGGTGCAATTGGCGCAACAGGTGCTGCTGGCGCAGCTGGCGTCACTGGCGGCGTAACTGGCGCAGTTGGCGCTCCCGGAACTGGTCCAGGTACACCAGGTACCGGATTAGGTGTTGGTGTAGGATTTGTAGTTGGATCCATTTTAATATTCCTTCAAAATTAAATATTAATAACGCTTATGCCTAAATTGTATCATACTTTTTATCTTCCGCCAAATCCTCCGCCCCCTCCGCCCCCACCGGAGAATCCTCCGCCCCCTCCGCCCGAAAATCCAGACGAAAAGCCCCCACCGCCAGACACCGAACCACTAGCATAATGAGTTGCGCTGTTCGCATATCCAGCTGCGTTTCGCATGGTTCGCGATAATTCATAAGCTGTGATTCCAGAAAGCAAATAATCCGGTTCCTCAATTTCCTTCAACTCACAATATTGTTTCATTTCATTCATCCAGCTTTCTTCTAAACCAAATACTGCCGCATACGGCAACAATTTCTCATACAATTTCACAATTCCCGTATTAGAAGTATCTGCACCCTTTACGCTTTGTAAGAATTTCATTCTCTCTGTCTCGGCCATTTTGATATACAATTTTAGCCCTTCCATGTATTTAGACGCCTTCAAACCATCAGTAGTATAGTGGCCATATTTTCGCGTTCTACTGTTCAGAATCATCCAAGTCACAATCATCGCCAACACGATAATCGAAACCACCGGAATAAAACAGTTTTCACCTATTATTTTACCCCCAAAATCCTTTACCGAATCCATAACTACTGCGGCTATGCCAGATAGGAACATCCACCCCATCAATAATAGTGGCACTGTTACTATCACCGTTGCAATTTTACCCGCCGAGCCACCAGTCCGACTATTGCCGATCCTATAACCATCCTCCACCAATTTATCTCGTTTTAATTTCGCCAAAATCTCGTCGTCAAATTTCTTGCCCAATTTTTGCAGGGCACTCGTCGCCGTTTGGGATTTAATCACAATTGTATCACCATTTTTTACCGCTGCTCCGCCATTCAACAGCTCCAAGACGCATTGTTCTTCTAACTCTAATTTAGCCGCATCTTTAACAATTATTTCCCACTGCCGTGATTTCTTTTCAGCCTCGTTTTTCTTAATTTCAATTTTCTTTCTCACTACCAAATCTAAGATAATTCCGACTTTAGAATCTTCTTTTTGACCTAAATAAATTTCCGTCATTTCTGCCAATCCGTATTTATCGTTTGGCTGATACCGTGGCGCGGTGAAAATCCCCTTATATTCTTTAATTTTTGCCGCCGCCTTACGATATTTTCGAATTGGGAAAATTAAAAGCAGCCCGCAAATTACACCCGTACCTACCATCGCCATTACTAGCAAATAATTATTCTCTGGCACTGGCACAGTAAAACTACCTGGCTTTAACTCCACATCGAAAGTTAAATTCTCGTGACTGGCTAAATCATTGGCCGTAAATTCCAATCCGTCTTCAGTCTCATTAATCGCGCATCGACTCTGCCCCTTCTCACCATATATCCCCACATAACACCATTGTTTTCCAGCATAGGCATCTTTTGTAAAATCATCAAAATGCACTCGCGCTGTCACTTTATCGAACTTTTGACTTGCTCCATTACCATTCGTGTCCCAATATAGTTCTTGATACGCGCCAAAATCCGTTACTACTTTTTCGAATTCATATTCAAACGTAAATTGCTGCGTGCCTAGCAGATAATCTTCCGTGCCAGTGCATACTTCATAGTGACCGTTATATTTTTCGATACTGTAAATCGGTTCCATCTCACCGTTCCGAAGTACTTTAATGTCCGAACGATCTAATTTCGGCAATGTAGTATTCGCTCCATCCTGATTTTTGTAAGGAATTTGCCGGCAAATCCCCTTGTTTTGGTTATAATCCGGGAATTCCGCCGTGACATTCTCTACAACCTTCAAATGGCTAATTCCCTCAGCGTCTTTGGTCAGATAATAATCTCCCGTAAAATCACTAAAATAAAAATTTTGCGTCCCGGCCGCCGCTGGTAACGCAATTAAACCTGATAGTCCAATAATTAATCCCAAAATCCACTTTCTCATAAATCCATTATACCAAATTAAATTGCTTATGCTATAATTGTACTATGGACAATAATAAGATCATGATTGTAGGGACTGGTAACGTTGGGGCATCAATCGCTTTCGCCCTAATCAATCAACGCACCGCCGTTAACGAAATCGTTCTGACTGACATCATTGCCAAAGACGCCGAAGGCGAAGCGATGGACCTATGCGATGCTCTCGCCGTTGCTCCTAGTTACGTCAAAATCAAAAACGGCACCTATAAGGACGCTAAAGATTGCGACGTAGTAGTCATCACTGCTGGCGCCGCTCAGAAACCTGGCGAAACTCGCATGGACTTACTCAAGAAAAACGTCAATATCCTAAAAGGCATGATCGATCAAATTATGGCTTCTGGCTTCGATGGTATTTTCTTAGTCGTCACCAACCCTATGGACGTGATGACTTATTTCACTATGAAATTTTCTGGTCTCCCTGCCGAAAGAGTAATCGGCTCCGGTACGGTTTTAGACTCTGCCCGGCTGCGCGCTCGAATCGCCGGCTATCTCGACGTCAATCCTAAGTCTGTGCATGCTCACCAAATCGGCGAACACGGCGATTCTGAACTAACCCTTTGGTCTCTTGCCGATATCGGCGGTCAGCCAATCACCAAACTACTCCCCGCTAAAGTTCGCAAAGATATTTCTGATTTCGTTAAAAACGAAGCCTACGACATTATTGACAAAAAAGGCGCTACTTATTATGGTATTGCTACCTGTGTCGCCGCCATCCTTAACTGCATTTTAAATGATGAGCACCGTGTACTAGCGGTCTCTTCTCATGATCATTTTTCCGATACTTGTTTTGGCTGGCCCACCGTAATCGGCCGTCAAGGCGTCATCCGTCGTTTAGATTTACAACTCTCTGAAAAAGAAGGTATATCCCTCCAGAAATCCATCAATACGCTTAAACAGGCTATCAAAATCATTAAGTTCTAAGTCAAAGATTGAAAGTAGAGCATTAGTTCTTCTTTGACAAATTCATCCGTCATATTTTCCAACTCCGTCAAGAACCTTGGCGCCTGCTGTTCTAATCGTTTTCTGCGGTATGTTTCATACTTTTCCATTTCTGCTTCTGATAATGACTGTGGGAAATTTCGTCCTTTATAGTGAAGTAACAGTTCCGGCAATCTTTCGTCATCAAACTCTGGATGAAAATCGGCTAATCTATTCGCATCCGCACTCCTGACTACCGCCACCTTTGTTCGGTCTTTATCATTCAGAAATCCTTCATAAATCGCCGCTTCCGGTTCTTTAGCTGGCGGAAATTCTGGCTGATCTTCATAGGCACTACGTAGTTGCTCTGCGAATTCTGGATGCGCCAATAATATTTCCAAATTCTTCTGCACTGTCTCCGCATCTAAACCAATTTTATTCCATCCATCATTTACGTCCAGCACCGCTAGCGGCGACACAGCCGGGCATTTGTTATAGCACAATTCCTTCACAATCGGGAACAAACTCTGGGCGGGTCCTGCCGGACTTTTCCCTCCCGCAGCTCCACCCTCCGGGTGCTCTGCGGGAGCCCTTCCAAGTCCGTCACCCGCCCATACATCTTCTAGATTATAACGTAAATCAAATACTAGCACATTCCCGTGTCGTCCCGCTGCTAGCGGAAATGCCACCGTAGTTTTATTGAATTCATTACTATATCTTCCACACGCATAAACGAACGGTTTCTTATCATCCAGATTCACTAATTTTTTAATCTCATTTTTATTTCGCATTTTTAATAAATAGGTAAATAATTTCGGTTGTTTTTCACGGATTAATCGTGCTACCGCAATTGTCGCATATACGTCCGATAGTGCATCATGGGCATGCACGTGTTCTAGTCCATTTAGTTTCGTAATTAATTCCAATCGATTCGTCGGCATTCCATCTTCTCGAAATGGCCATTCAATTCCTTCTGGCCTTAAAGCTCGCGTCAATCTCACTACATCTAGCATATCCCAACGCGATCGTTCTTCTCGCCACTCCCATTCATATGGATCGTAAAAATTCCGCCAGAACAACGCTCGCATAAATTCATCATCAAATCTCACCGTATTATACCCCACAGCAATCGTTCCTGGCGTAAAAATTTCTGCTTGTACGTATTTACAAAATTCCGCCTCACTGATACCGTCCAGCAAAGTTTGTTGCGGCGTAATTCCTGTTACACTAATCGCCCCTGGACTCGGCAAAGCATCATCTGTCATTTTAACCAAAATATTTACCGGTTCGCCAATTGGCTCTAGCTCCATCGAGGTTCTTTGCCCCGCAAATTGCATAATTCGGTCCTCACGCGGCTTTAAGCCCGAAGTCTCTAAATCATAAAAGAAAAAATTTTGCTTCATCTTCCTTATATTATACCATTCTCGCTAATTACCACCAAAAATAGCCCCGCAGGGCTATTTTTGACAAGTTCAACGGTTTACCAGACCTTAACTAAGATCTCGCCACCAAGACGCTGTTTCTTAGCTTCACGACCAGTCATTAAACCCTTAGAAGTAGATACAATAATCATACCTCGACCAGATTTTACTACTGGCAAATCGTCAGCGCTAGAGTACACTCGTCGCCCTGGCTTAGAAACTTTAGAAATCTCGTTAATCTTGGCAACTGTGCCTGGTTCGAAGATCACCACCTTAAGCATGCCGCGTGGAGTACCTTCCACTACTTCATAGTCTGCTAGGTATCCGTTTTTCTTCAAAACTTCCGTCACCCCTACCTTCAATTTAGAGGTAGGAACGAGGATTTCATTTTTGCCAACCATTACTGCATTACGAATGCGGGTCAATAAATCGGCAACTTGATCTGTAGATTGTAATGACATATTTCTCCTTTCTCCTACCAACTACTCTTTGTTACACCCGGAATTTCGCCTTTTGATGCTTTCTCCCGGAAATTAATACGGCTCAAGCCAAATCGGCGCATGTAACCGCGTGGACGTCCGTCCAATAGGTCACGGTTCTTGAGCCGCGTCGGGCTAGAATTGCGTGGTAATTTCTGAAGTCCTTCCAAATCACCAGCTGCTTTTAGCTCAGCTCGCTTAGCTTGATATTTTTCATACATTTTGCGCCGCTTGATATCACGGTAAACTGCAGATTTTTTCGCCATTTACTTACCCTCCCTTTCAAATGGCATGCCGAAGAGTTCTAACAATTTTAGACTTCCTTCCTTTGAACCATTTTTAATAATAAACGTTACTTCTAGGCCGTGAAGCACGCTCGCATCCTCAAAAGTAATCTCTGGGAATACGGTTTGCTCCTTAATACCTAGGTTGTAATTACCCTGTGCATCAAAAGCCGTACGCGAAACTCCGTGAAAATCACGAACGTGTGGCAAAGCCACATTAATCAAACGATCCACGAATTCGTACATTTTATCATTACGCAAAGTTACGAGATAGCCAATTGGCGCACCCATGCCTTTACGGATTTTAAAGGTGGCAATTGATTTCTTCGCGAGTCTCGAAGTTGGTGCTTGACCGGTAATCTTAGCCAATGTCAAAGCTACCGTTTCGGTAAATCGCTTGTCTTCACGCTTTTTACCTACACCACAAGATACCACTACTTTCTTTAGCTCTGGTACTTGGTTGATGTTTTCAAGCGCCAATTCTTTCGCTAGTTTCGCCTTAAACTCTTTATTATAGAGCTCTTTAAGGCGTGGTTGTGCTTTAGCTACTGTCGCTTTTTCAGCCGACTTCGCTTTGGCAGCCGTTTTCTTTTCCGCCATTACTTAGCTCCTTTCTTAGTATTTTTCTTATCTGCTTTTTTAGCAGTCTTCTTTTCAAATTTAGCTGCTTCTACGAGCTTCAAATTCGAAAAGTCAATTCCTTGGTGAATCGTTTTCTTACCACCAGCTGGATTAAACTGAGTCTTTTTCATGTGGCGTTCTACTAGCCCAATCCCCTCTAGCATCGCCTTACCAGCTGCGCGGTCAATTCCTACGATTTTAGCCTCTTTGCCCTTGTGGTCACCAGCAATTACTTTGACCTTATCATTAATTTTCAAACCTTTTGCCATTTTAGAGTACCTCCGGTGCTAAGCTAATAATCTTCATAAAGCCCTTCTCGCGAAGTTCTCTAGGGATTGGACCAAATACACGCGTACCTTTTGGCGTCTTATCGTCATTAACTAGTACTGCTGCATTTTCGTCGAATCGAATGGTTGAGCCATCTGGGCGTCGAATTGGTTGGCGAGTACGTACGATTACTGCGCGTACAATCGCCTTCTTCTTTACGTTACCATTCGGTGTGGCTTCTTTCACCGAGCAGGTTACGATATCACCTACTCGTGCATAGCGAGCCCGTGTGCCGCCAAGTACTCGAATTACTCCGAGCTCCTTAGCCCCACTGTTGTCTGCTACTTTGAGTCTACTTTCTTGCTGTATCATTATTTGTCCTCCCCTTCAGCCTGTTCAGACTCTTTGGCGGCCTTCTTAGCCGCAGCCTTTTCGGCCTTTTCAGCTGTTTTCTCGGCTTCAGCGGCCTCTTCGGCGGCCTGCTTTTCAGCTGCTCGACGTGCGCGAGCTTCAGCGTCCGCGCCAACCTTTTCAGCTTCGTAAGCCTTATTTACGTCTTCTTTCAATTCTACTGTGCCACGGGCCTTCTCTAATACTTTAACCAAGGTATAAGCCTTAGTCTTAGAAATTGGTCGACTCATAGCAATCTGTACCCGGTCACCCTCGTGAGCTTCATTATTAGCATCGTGCGCGGTGTATTTTCGAGTCTTAGAATACTGTTTGCGATAGAGGGGATGTGTCTCACGACTGACGATCGAGACGGTAATGGTCTTATCACGCTTGTCGGAAGTTACGGTCCCAATTAATGTGTGCGCCATCTTAGAACTCCTCTTTCTTAATTATTTTACATTTCACTGGTAACTTATGCGATGCCAGACGCAAAGCTTCGCGAGCTTTGTCTTCAGCTACGTCTGCGATTTCAAACATCACCGTCCCAGCTTTCACCTTAGCTACGTAGAACTGTGGTTCACCTTTACCGGAACCCATTTTTACGTCTAACGGTTTCTTGGATACTGGCGTATGCGGGAAAATCCGAATCCAGATTTTACCACCACGCTTTACATAACGAGTAATTGCCTGACGAGCTGCCTCAATTTGGCGTGAAGTGATTCGCTCGTTGTCTAGTGACATCAAACCAAATTCACCAAACGCTACTGTATTACAACGAGTTGCAACACCCGTGTTTTTGCCTTTACGCACTTTGCGGTGCGGAACTTTTCTTGGTACTAAAATTGCCATCTTACTTTTCCCCCTTATAAATCCAAACTTTTACGCCTACGATACCAGCAATAGTTGGTGCGTGATGACAGTAGAAATCGATATCCGCGCGAAGAGTATGTAGAGGCACAGACCCCTCGATAAACTTCTCTCGACGGCTCATTTCTGCTCCATTAAGTCGCCCAGCTACTTCGATACGCACACCTTTAGCACCAGCGTTCATCGAAGATTGCAAAGCCATCTTCACGGCTCGACGGAAGTTCATCCGCTTACCCAGCTGGAAACCGATATTCTCGGCCACTAATTTGGCGTTTAGTTCTGGTTTCTTTAATTCTTCTACGTTGATCCTAATTGGACCATCCACAATTTTCTCTAATTGCTTCTTCAACTCATTGATGCCCGAACCTTGTTTACCGATCACCGCGCCTGCTTTCGCAGTCAAAATTGTAATCGTCGTCAGATTAGCCGAGCGTTCAATGTCGATTCGCGCAATCGTTGGGCGTGCTTTAAAGCGTTCCTCAATGATCTTACGGATCTTGTCGTCTTCTACCAACCAGTGGCGGAATTCACTCTTGCGAGTAAACCACTTCGAAGACCAGTCTTTGGAGAGCTGAAGACGGTAAGAGATGGGATTAACCTTTTGACCCATATTACTTTTTCTCCTTTTCTACTGGCTTAGCAGCAGTTTTCTTTACTTTCTCTTCGCCTGCGACCTCAACAAATATGTTGGACGAAATTTTCTCATATGGTAATGCACGACCTCGAGATGCTGGCTTGTAGCGACGCATTCGGGTCCCCGTAGTTACGAAAATCCTAGCAATTCTGATAGTTTTTGGATCAATCGATACTCCAGAATTGTTTAATAGGTTTGCGTTAGCTGATTCTACAGCTTTTAGAACTGCTTTCGCAGCTTTGCGTGGGGTATGTTCCAAAATTACTACTGCATCGGCTACGTAACGATCCCTAACCAACGATGCAACTATATTAGTCTTGCGTGGCTGGATATCTACACCCTTAGCATATGCGTGTGCAAAATGTGTATCTGCCATATTTTACCCCTTTCCTTTCGCAGCCTCAGCGGCTTTTTTACCACCATGTCGGCGGAATTTACGAGTCGGCGCAAACTCACCCAATTTATGACCGACCATGTTTTCCGAAATATAAACTGGTACGTGAACTTTACCGTTGTGCACAGCAATTGTTCGGCCTACCATTTCCGGAGAAATAGTAGAGGCGCGTGCCCAAGTCTTAATCACGGTGCGGTCTTCAGAAGAGAGAGCTGCGACTTTTTTAGCTAGTTTATAGTCCACAAACGGACCTTTTTTCAAACTCCTAGACATTATCTCCTCTTTCCTTCGTGGCGACTGCGCACGATCATTTTATTAGTTTTCTTATTGCGACGAGTACGGTAACCCAATGTCAACTGGCCCCAAGGTGTGCGAGGTGCCTTACCTGAACCGTGACGACCACCGTCACCACCACCGTGTGGGTGATCCGCAGCATTCATTACTACACCACGTACAGTTGGACGAATACCCTTGCGGCGTTTTCGACCAGCCGAACCAATCTTAATGTTCTGATGTTGTTCATTAGATACAGTACCGATCGAAGCTTCACAGCTGACCAACACCTTGCGAACTTCACCCGATGGCATCTTCAAAGTCGCATAACGACCTTCTTTAGCCATCAACTGAGCTGAAGTACCAGCTGAACGCACCATCTGGGCACCCTTGCCTGGATTCAATTCAATCGCATAAACGAAAGTACCTACCGGAATGTTTTCAAGCGGCATTCGGTTAGAAGTTTCTACTTCTACTTCTTTACCGGTCTTGAATTCGGTCCCCTTAGTCATCTTCGTATCAGCAATTACATAATAGTAAACACCATTTTGGTCTTTTACCCGAGCAATTCGTGCTGAACGATTTGGATCATACTCAATTTCTTCTACCGTGAAAGTCAAATCTTGTGGTAGTCTGTAAGTAATGATCCGGTAGTGACGCTTAACCCCACCACCACGGTGTCGTACCGTAATACGACCTTGGTTATTTCGCCCGGCTTGCTGCTTCTTGGAAGCTAGTAGTGACTTCATCGGCTTCTTGGTTGTAATTTGGTCAAAATCCTGAGTCGTCTTTTGACGCTGAGCCGGAGTCATTGGGCGATATGCTTTAATTCCCATTATTTGTTCTCCTTACCTGCATTCTTGTCCGCCTTTTTAACGTCCGCTTTTTTAGCTTCAGCTTTTTTGACTTCCTTTGCGCTGGTTTTATTATCTTCTTGTTCTTCGAACACGCGGATCGAATTACCTTCTGCTAATTTAACGTAAGCAAACTTACGATCTTTGCGGTAGGTAATGCCTGGGTAAGCGTGTTTGCCTTTGCTAAAGCGAGTCTTTTTGCCTTTGCGGATTAGAGTTTTCACTTCAGTTACCTTTACGTTAAACTCGTCTTCTACTCTCTTAGCAATTGCCTGCTTCGAAGCCTTCATGTCAACTGGAAATACATATACCCGCTTAGTTTGCTCAGCATAAGTTTTCTCGGTTGCACGTGGCTCTAGCATATTGAGTTTGATTCCTTTTGTCTCTGCCATTTTACTTCTCCTCCCCAGTGAGCCACTTCTCAGCTGCCTTTAATGCTGCCTCTGAAAATACGATTGCATCCGCGTTCATAATGTCGAAGACATTGAGGTAGGTCGCGCGGACCAATTTTACATTTGGCAAATTGTTAGTTGAACGTAAAACTTCTGGCGTCTTTTCGTTTGCAACTGCGAGCACGTTCTTGCCCTCGAGTTTCAAATCTTTCAAAACTTTCACTGCATCCTTAGTTTTACCAGTCAATTTTACGTCCTTTTCTAATACGATTACGGACTTGTCGGCGTTTTTCATTGAAAGCGCTTGACAGACTGCTTGGCGCTTAGCTTGCTTGCTAATCTTCTTAGTGAAGTTTTCGTTACCAGTTCGCCCAAAAGCCACGCCACCATGTCGCCAAATTGGGTTTCTAGTAGAACCGAATCGAGCTCGACCAGTCCCTTTTTGCTTCCAAGGCTTTTTGCCGCCACCACGTACTTCACCCCGCTTCAAAGTTTTAGCGTGTGAACTGCGTGAGTTAGCTAGATATGCATCATAAGCGAGTTTTACGAGTTCGTGGTTTTCTACTTTCAGACCGAAAATATCTTTATTCAACGTAGCCATATTACTCCTTTCCCTCCAAACTTACGATTCCTTTGCGTGGACCAGGCACTGCGCCTTTAAGTCCGATCAAATTTTTCTCCGCGTCAACATAGGCAACTACCAAATTCTTTACGGTCACCTGCTCATGACCCATTCGACCTGGCATTTTCTTGCCTTTCCAAACTTTCTGCGGATACATCGAACCGATCGACCCAACTCGTCGGATATTCCCCTTAAATCCGTGCGTGTTGCGTGATTCGATAAAATTGTGTCGCTTCACCGTACCAGCAAAACCTTTACCTTTGCTTGTACCAGTTACCGCAACTTTGTCCCCAATTTTGAAACTTTCGACATTAATAGTGTCGCCCAGCTTCATTCCTTCTGGAATTTCTTCAACGCGAAATTCTTTTAGGATCTTAGGACTATTGTTTTCGCCAGCCTTTTTTGCATGACCAGCGACCGACTTGCTCAGATTCTTACCCTGACCGTAGCCCATTTGCACAGCATTATAACCATCGGATTCGATAGTCTTTATCTGAGTCACTGTGCACGGACCGGCTTGAAGGATAGTTACAGGAGTAACTACACCGTCATCACCGATGATCTGGGTCATACCAATTTTGGTGCCGAGAATGACTTGCATCCTATTCCTTTCGTTTAATATTATTTTTTAAGTTTTGCCCCTGTACACCGGGCAAAACATATTCTTTGCCTACCTCTAGTAAGCATTTCCAGGGTGTTTTACCTCTGTACACCAAGTAAAACTACCTCTGTTTTTCGGACTTCACCCTCCACAGGTAAAATCGCACTATTAAAACTAGACGTTTAGGCTGGTTTCCCTATTTTGGTTGGGACCTTACCTTCTGTCTAGATATAACTCTTCCATTATATCACACAATGCATCCCTTGACAACCCCTATTTTATTATTTTTCTAGAATCTTCAAAGAACACATCATAGTTGCAGGATAATCCCGCGAAACTTCGAGGAGCCAAACTTGACATTTTATTTAAAATATAGTAAAATTACAGAGATTGAGTTCAGCTTAATCTAGTTACTAGACCAGTAAAGCTCTTTTAAATCTCCAGAAAGGATGGTGGACAAATGGCAGTTCGGAGAATCGATACAATTTCTGATCTCCACGAATTAGACCTCAAACCTAGCACGATGAAAGCCCTCGAGAAGGTCGACATTGACGTTAAAGAGCTTGTCTTAAAAGCCAGGAACGATGCAATTTTGCAGAATTACTGGGTCAACCGGTCTTATAAGCCCGAAGCCGAGCAACTATCGACCTGCCCTGGCGTCGGCAAAGTTCGCGCCGTCGAGATTATCGCAGCGGTCGATCGGGCCGGTTTCATTTTGCACGAGAGCTCGCAATCTCGTAATGCTAGGAGGTTGGTTGCAGCCGTATTTAACAGCCCTAGGATTTTTATTGACAACTACGAAATCCTAGAGAACATGTCTACAGAGGCCTTGACCGCGGTGGATCGAGCCATAGAGGAGGCTCTCAGTAGGCAAGAAGCACGGTTCATCAAGGCTTATTACGGCTTAGCCGTCTACGGGACTCAGACTTATGTCAAAGGAGGTGATGGCCAAAGACCGTCTAATTCGCACTTACGCAACAAGGCCTTAGCCAAGTTGCGCCGCCCAGATTATTTGGCTAAACTGGAGGTAGCAACTTGCTATTCTCACCAAGCCTTGATTAAAAAGGTGACCAGCTTACGCCTCGAGATTAAAGAACTCCAACAGGTAGTCGCCGTCTTGATCGACAACAATCCTTACTCGGGTTCCAAAATCGATCAAAACGGGTCCTTAGAGGAGTTGAATCTTACCGCGAGAACACTCAACCTCCTCAAACGTAATAATATCTTCACTGTAAAATCGTTACTTAGATATACAGATGAAGAATTGCTTAGCCTTCGTGGTTTTGGTGATCAAGCCTTGCGAGAAATCCATGAAGTTCGAGCTCGTTTAATGTTCAAGATTTAAATCCGTCCTTCTAGAGAAATTCCCCTGCTTCTGCGGGGGAATTTTTATGCCATAAAAGCCTCGATGAATTCATCCAGCTCACCATCTAACACTTTATCTGGTTCCGTAGATTCATACCCAGTTCTCGTATCCTTTACTAACTTATAGGGCTGTAAGACGTAATTTCTAATCTGTTGTCCCCAACCCGCCGACTCGCCCGCCCTCAATTCAGACAAAGAAGCCGCGTGTTGTTCCAACTGCATTTGTACCAATTTACCTCTCAAGATTTCCATTGCTTTTTCTCTGTTCTGGATTTGCGAACGCTCATTCTGAATTGCCACTACTGTATTAGTGGGCAAATGAGTAATCCTCACTGCCGAATCCGTGGTGTTCACTCCCTGTCCCCCGTGTCCGCCAGAACGATAAACATCGACTCTAAGATCTTTTTCGTCGATTCGAATATCAGTATCCGCCGTAATTCTCGGTAAAACTTCCACTAGCGCGAATGAAGTCTGCCTGAGATTATTGGCGTTAAACGGCGATAATCGCACCAATCGATGTACTCCGTGTTCTGATTTCAACCATCCATAAGCGTTAGTGCCAGCCACTTCATATACCGCAGTCTTGATTCCTGCCTCTTCTCCTGTTACGCGCTCCAAGCAAGTGACCTTGAACCCATGTTTTTCACAAAATCTCAGATACATCCGCTCTAGCATTCCTGCCCAGTCCATCGCCTCCGTCCCTCCTGCCCCAGAAGTAATTCGCAAAATCGCGTCCATTTTGTCGTATTCCCCTTGGAATCGCAAAGCCTTCTTTAGTTCTGTAAATTCAGCCTCCATCCCCGTAATCTGCCCCGCGATCTCCTCTTTCAAATCTTCGTCTGCTAGCCGAATCAACTCTTTTAGATCTCCAATCTGGGTTTTTAGCAGCTCCCACGGTTGCGTCTCGTCTTGCAATCTAGCCAATTCTTGGTTCATCTCTGTAGCTCTAGCCACGTCTTTCCAAATTTCCGGTTCCGCTACCTCTACTTCTAATTTCTGTAATTTCTGTAATTTCTCAGCAATCGCCAATTTTTCATACACTTGCAAAAACTCCCCCTCGAGCGCATCCAACCGTTTTTCCATTTCTTGCATACTCTAAATTATATCATAGAAAATGGCCCCTAAGGGCCACCCTCTACACGAGATACCAGGACAAATTTCCCGAGTCAAACTCGAGCCGTAATTTTTCCCGGCCAATTAGCACGTCGAAGATATGCAACGCCACTCCACCTACGAAGCGAATTTGCGTCCGGAGTAATTCCGTTACTTCGGTTTCGTTTTCCCCTCGCCGCCGAATTGTTAACGGCTGGCAAGGCGTCATTTCGTAACCGAAGAGAGCCATTACCTCGACTTGCTCTTTTTGATTTTTGTTAAAGTTTTTCATAAAGACTCCTTTAAATTAGATTTAATCAGAGTCATTTATGTGAGCCCGCATTTAATAGGCTCATAGCACACCGCGCAAATGACAAACGCGTGAATGCCGATAAACTTTTCTCATCGCCAGTGACCTAGGTTTAGCATGAGTAGTTTAATTATAACACAAAAAATGG
>JAILSC010000023.1 GCA_024697865.1 Candidatus Saccharimonadota bacterium
GTATCCATCCATTTTAGCTATCGGCGAACGAGGTGAAGTTCGTGCTTTCTGGCGCGGTAAAGATTTACCCCTAATTAACGAAGTTCTCTACTATATGATATAATAAACTTATGGATTTTCTAAAGGGCATCGTAGAAAATGGCTTGGTCCAGCGTATCTGCTGGACGGTGATCGTAGTGGCGATCGGTCTCTTAATCTATCGTATGATTACGAAAGTTTTGAATGTTAAAGAAAAGAAAAATTCTCGCATTCTTTCCGATAAGAAAAATAAAACTTTCATCCATATGCTCAAGAGCATCGCTGCCTGTATCATCGGTGTCATTACAGTGTTGGTGATCCTGGAAATTTACGGTGTTAACGTCACTTCTATGCTAGCTGGGGTAGGGATTGCTAGTATCGTGATTGGTTTTGCCCTGCAAGACTCACTTAAAGACATTATTCGCGGTTTCGTCATTATCTCTGATGATTACTATGAAATTGGCGATGTGATCAAATTCGGTGATAACATTGGTCCAGTAGTTTCAGTCAGCCTACTTACTACTAAAATTCAAGATATCAACACCATGAATATTGTCTCCATTGCCAATCGCAATATTGATAAGGTTGAGGTCGATCCCGGCTATCTTTATATCGATGTTCCTTTGCCTCATGAAATTAAACTCGCCAAGGCCGAAATGTTGATGAAGGGAATTGCTAAGCAATTGGCTCGGCGCAAAGATATCCTTACGGTCAACTATCAAGGGGTCAGCAGTATCAGTGACTCTGCTTATAGCCATCAGCTAGTCGTAACTTGTGATCCAACAAATAAGCTCCAAACCAATCGCGAAGTTCTTCAGGTTGTGATTTCCAATCTCGAAAAATGCAAGATTCACGTCCCTCACGACCAGCTCGACATCCATACTCGCAAGTAGTATAATGTAGTTATGGATTTTATTAAAGATGTCATCGAAAATATTTGGGTGCAGAGAGTTTTCTGGTCCCTAATAGTTATTATAGTCAGCGTTATCATTTACGGCATTATTTCTCGAGTTATTAAACGCCGCGAACAGCGAAAATCTAAGCTGCTCACCAACAAGAAGAGCCGCACTATGAACCGAATGATTAAAAGTATCATTCGCTATATCTTGATTATCCTTGATTTCTTAGTTATTCTTCAGATTTTTGGTGTAGACGTTACCTCCATGTTAGCCGCCGCCGGCGTTGCCGGTATCATCATCGCCTTTGCCGTTAAAGATGCCCTTCAGGACATTATCCGCGGCTTTGATATCGTTTCTGATAATTATTACAATGTTGGCGATGTAGTTAAAATTGGCACCGTAGAAGGGAAGGTTTTAGTTGTCGGCCTTAAAACTACCAAACTTGAAGACATCAATACTAAAAATATTGTTTCTATCGCCAACCGTAATATCGTAGAGGTCGAAATTATGTCCGACATGATTGATATTGATGTGCCGTTGCCCTACGAACTTAGTTTAGATAAGGCCGAGCAGATTTTGGCTGAGGCTACCGCCGAAATCAAGAAACAAGACAACGTCACTAATTCCGAATACCGTAAAGTCAGCAATTTTTCCGACTCATCTATGGACTATCGAATCAAAGTTTATGGTTCTCCTGATCTTCGCCCGCAGCTTCGTCGTGATTCGCTTGATACTATCGCTAAAGTTCTAGCCAAGCATAAAATTTCTATCCCTTATCCGCAGTTGGATCTTCATAATAAGAAATAGTCATTAATTATGGACACACCGGATGAATCGGCCATCGGCACGGCCTATCATACTGGATAGACCCAGAGACGACGCTCCAGTGCTTTTATGCAAACCGTAACGATAAACCCCATCATTAGCTTCGCTAGACCACCAGACGCTATTCCGCGTATCAACTACTCCGTTGTAATAATAGCCGCCCGTAGTAAAGAGTGACGCATAATCAGTCCCTAGAATGCCCTGGAACTCCGTTTTAACGGGCAGCCTCCAACCTGCTGGGCAAATGTCGGACGTGGCCTTGGTGGTATTAGAATCGCCAATAATAGTTCTCGCCGAAGCTGCGGCATAATTATACCAAACCGTAGCATTTCCTGCATCATCAGTCCCGGTGTGAGTTCTGGGTTCAGAATAGCTATTGCCGGCAGTTAAATCATTCACCGAGATATTTACATCCGAGCCGGTGAAATTAGACCCATCAGCGGGCACCGTGCCAGTGATTCGCAAGTTTTGTGCCATCCAATAGCTGCCGTTTATATTTATGATTGAATACTCTTTATTGTCTCTAGTATCTTTCAAGGTTGTGGTCTTCTGGCTGCTAGGCATTAGATAATTCAGTACGGTATTATTTACCCCCTGCATCGTAAATGACCAAATTGCATATAGATCTATCGAGCCAGAAGTCGCTAGATTACTTACGCTTTGCCCGTCCGTATAGATTACGTTTCCGGTAGGTGTAGTACTCCAGCCCATAAATGTATATCCACTTCGTGAATAGGAGTTACTTCTTAGATTTGTAGTCTGTCCGTACACAAAGTTTTGAGTGATTTTATTAGCCTTGCTATCTAGTACCATTTGTTGAGTTGCACTAGCAAAAGACATATTGCTATATTTTTTCGTCGTTACGGCGGTCGCAATCGTCCCTCCACTCCAATGCCAGCCCCCCGTAGACGAACGATAATATGTTGTGCCACTATAAGCGAAGCTACCGCTACTAGTCTGAGTTGTTATGTATCCGTCGCCGCCCGTCGTGTAAGTTACTGCCGGGCTGCTCTCAGAAACTAATAATGGCATACAATACTGATTCGCCGTTGAATCTATCCAAATGTTATCGCCATAAGCTGCCAACGCCTTTCCTCCGTTGGTCTTCGTGTAAGTCCTTCCATTCAAGGTTACTATCAGCGGCGTATTATCTATCTGATACGGATTGCTGTAATAATTTATCGTATAGGTATTGCCGGTCCACATCGCGTAAAGTGTAATATTCACGCTGCTCGTAGTCGTCTGGTCCACTACGTAGCTAGCTCCAGCCACATATTGGCTGCCAGTACAAGCGGCTCCATCCGTCACTTGCTCTGTGCACCACCCCTGGAAAGTATACCCAGTTCTGGTCAGTACATTGTTGGGTAGAACAATAGTATCCGTGCTAGAGTCTAAACTCCCAACTTGAGGATTAATCGCTGGCATATTGTTCACCGTGTCGCTTCCCGCATTTGCGTTGTAGGTAATACTATAAGGCACGAGATTTGCCACCACCGCAAAAGTAAAGGTACTTGTATAGCTTCCTTGCGCTGTGCTGTTGTCTACTCTCGTACCTATAGCTACATCATAAGTTTTGCCAGTAGCCGAGGTGGCGCCAGGGTTATTGTCCAAAATTTGAGACGTGTTTATTGGGGCGGGGAAGAAATATTGGTCGGTAGTATTATCTACCACGCTACTGCCATTATAGTATTGGCTGGGCTTATAGCCCCACATGTTGTTGTACTGGGTATTATTAGGGTTGGAGAAAGTATCAGTATTGATGCTAGTGCCTGTTCCTAATGGGCTAATAGTGTAAGTTGTGCCAGAGCCGCTGTCCGTAAAAGATAACGGTGCAGCAGTAGTGGTGAGCACATATCCAGCCGCTCCAGTAGAAATCACTTTGGCCGTTGTATTAGAGCTAGCCGCAAACTTGCCTTCTGCCGTAGGCGGAACGTCGATCACTCGATCAGCCGTGCCCTCTACTATCGAAAGGGTAATAGAGCTGGTGGTGGCAAAAGCATCGCCACTAACGCCTAGTAGTAGCGATACACTCAACACAAAAAACCCGGCAAGGGCCGTTAACAGTAAAAATTTATCTTTCACAATAAACATTCTGTATGACCTTTATCTATCCATTTTAGCACGTTTTTCCCCTTATGCCAATTTTAAGTCAAGCGTTTTCTTGAGCTAAAATTTTATGGTATAATAATACCTATGAAATATAGAGCGGGAGAACGACGCAAAGCCGTCGAATATGAGAAAGCCCTCACTGAGTGGTGGAAAAAGAATAAAATTTTTGAACAATCCATTGAGCAACGACCAGAGGACAAGTCCTATGTCTTTTATGATGGGCCGCCATTTATTACCGGTTTGCCTCATCACGGCACTCTACTTAGTTCTATCGTTAAAGACGCCGTCCCCCGTTACTGGACCATGAACGGCTACCGCTGTGAACGTCGTTGGGGCTGGGATTGCCACGGTCTGCCGGCCGAAAATTTCGTCGAGAAACAACTTGGTATTACTGACCGTCGCGATATTGGCACCAAGTGGACTCTAGAAGATTACATTATCAAGGCTCGCGAATCCATGGTCGCCAACTCTGAAACTTGGCGGGGAACGATTGATCGCGTTGGTCGCTGGGTAGATTTTGATAACTGCTACCGCACCATGAATAAAGATTTTATGGAGTCTGTTTGGTGGGCCTTTAAGCAACTTTACGATGCCGGCAAAATTTACGAAGGCCGTAAAGTTTTGATGTACGATACTAAGTTTGCCACCCCTGTTTCTAAAGCCGAAGTTACTATGGATAATGACGCCTATCAAACCGTCACTGATCCATCAGCATACGTTAAATTCAAGTCCAACGACAAATATTTCTTAGCCTGGACCACTACACCTTGGACTTTGATGGCCAACCGAGCTCTAGCCGTTAGCGCGGATATGGATTACGGTCTTTATAACGTAGATGGTGAAAAATTTATTCTCGCCGTTAAGCGCGCCGAAGCGATTTTCCCAGAGATTAAATCTGAAGAAATCTTTAAAGGCAAAGAATTAGCAGGTTCTAAATATGAATCTTTAGACGGCACCATTTGCCAAGTCTTCACCGCTGATTTTGTCGGCGAGGAGGAAGGTACTGGCATCGTCCACATTGCTCCTGCCTATGGTGAGGATGATTACGAGCTCTATCGTCAGCATGAAGGCGAAGTCGATTTCGTAGACACTCTCGATGAAAACGGCTACTACACCGAAACATACGCCGATAAACTTCATGCCTTGGGTGTTCGTGACACCGACGAACATGGCATCCAAGTTTGGGCCGCTAATAAATTTATCGCCAAATGCCTGGAAGCTGAGGGCATTATCTATAAGATTGATTATATTCAGCATGAATATCCTTTCAATCCTCGCTCTAAAGAACGTATTATGTATCGAGCTTTCCCATCCTGGTTCTTTGACATTGCCGGTCAAAAGTCACTCATGTTGGCGGAAAACGAGCACATCAATTGGTTTCCAGCTTATCTTAAGCACGGTCGTTTTGCGAATAATATTGAGGCTGCTCCCGATTGGAATCTTTCTCGTGATCGCTTCTGGGCTACCGCTATGCCGGTCTGGAAGGGCGACAAAGGCTCCGTTAAGGTCGTAGGTAGCTACGCCGAACTCAAAGAGCTCTCCGGCGTGGAATTAGAAGATTATCACCGTCCTTGGGTCGATGAAATCGAGTTTGATCTAAACGGCGAGCACTTTACTCGTATCGAGAAGGTTTTGGACTGTTGGTTTGAGTCCGGCTCTATGCCTTTTGCTCAACTACACTATCCTTTCGAAAACAAGGCAAAATTCGAGGCTAATTATCCTGCAGATTTCATCGTTGAATATGTCGGTCAGGTACGTGCTTGGTTTTACTATGTCCACACTGTCAACACCTCTCTCGCTGAAATCGGCGCTTTCGGTGAGAAAGCTCAAGCTGGGCATAAGAACGCCTACAAAAACGTCATTACTACTGGGACTTTGGCCGGTAACGACGGTCGCAAGATGAGTAAGTCTCTCGGCAACTACACTGATCCCAATGAACTCATGGACACGTATTCCGCTGACGCCTATCGCCTCTTGCTTCTTTCTAGCCCTGTAATGTCCGGTGAGGATTTTGCTATGCTCGATAAAGATGTATCTGATATTAATCGCAAACTTGCCATGATTTGGAATGTTTACGATTTCTTTACTACCTATGCCGAAGTAGAGAATATAGATAGCGACGATCTCGAGTTAAACCCTCAAAACTCTCTAGACATCTGGATCATCTCTCGAGTTTACCAGCTACGTGACGAAATCACCACGGGCATGTCAGAGTATAACCTACCTAAAGCCCTTCAGGGCGTCATCCCTTTCGTCGAAGATTTGTCTAATTGGTTTGTTCGCCGCTCCCGTCGCCGCTTCTCTAAAAACGACGACGCGCAGGACAAGCTTCAGGCCTTCGCTACTCTCCACTATTTATTAATTTATTTATCCAAATTGCTCGCTCCGTTTACGCCGTTTTTGGCCGAGGAACTCTATCAGAAAATGACCGACAGTACAGACTCCGTCCACCTCTTAGACTGGCCCGCCGCCGGTGAAATCAACACCGAAATCTTGAACAATATGGCCCGTACTCGTGCTATTATTACCGATGCACTGGCTCTTCGTATGCAAAAATCTGACGCTGAGGCACAAATTAAGGTCCGTCAGCCACTTTCTCGGCTCACTTACGACGGCGATAAGCTAGACAGCTTCTATGAGCAGATCATTGCCGACGAAGTCAACGTTAAACAAGTTGAAAACGCCAAAGAATTTACTCTGGACAAAACTTTGACTGAGGAATTAAAGAGGGAAGGACAAGCTCGCGAAATCATTCGCGCCATTCAATCTGCTCGTAAACATGCCGGTTTGAAGCAAGACGATAGCATCAAGCTCTCCCTCTCTATCGATCCACCCAAAGAGCACTCAGAGTTGATCAAGGCCGAAACTAATGCCGCTGAGCTCGCCAAAGGTCAAAACTACGCCTATGACGAAATCACTAAGGTAAACGGCGAAAACATCACTATTTCGTTAGAAAAAGTATAAACGAGTCTAGCAGCGCATTTTCAACGGGTGTTTTTTTGCTGCCATTTAATCTGTTAATTTGACAAAGATATAATTTTTTAGCATAATTGCTATTGACTTTTTTACCAAAGTGTGCTACAATCAAAACAAGTTAGAAAACAAAACAAACATTCTAACAACCAGAGACTAGCCAAGTCCAGAGACAGAAATAAAAACCACTAAAACAAAAAGGAAAATATAAAAATGGCAGAAGCTCTCAAAATACCTAACCAAGTAATCGATTCGGACTGGAAAGATGATATCGATTACCAATCTTATGGGACAGATGAACAGGAAGCAAAATACATCTCTCCGGCCCAAGTCAGTAAGGAAAGTATCGAAAAGATTAAGGCTCGCAAAGAAAAGCTTGGACATAGTATCCTAAGTATCATTAAACAAGAAAAACTCGCAGCCTAAACCTTAGCAGGGAGCTATCAATATAAACATTTCCTAGAAAGGAGCACATTACGAAATGAGTACTTTAATATCAACTTTAAGTGAAAGGATGACCAATGTAAAACAGATTCATTTGATGAACTTTCAACTGTTCTACGAACTGACGATCTTCTTCGTAGACCTCATCACCTAAAACAAATTTGAGCGATAGACGCCCTCTTACGAGAGGACAACCCAAGAAAACCGAACACCATGTTCGGTTTTCTTTTGCAAGCTCTTTGTAATATTCTTGACCTGTTTCAAAGCTTATGCTAAACTGAAAAATAGAAAGGTCTAACATACTAAATAAAAAATAATCGATTATGGACAATTATCTTATCGATCGGGAAACTTTGGGCAAGTTTGTCGACGAGCTTATTAAAAACAAGACTTTATCTGCTGGTTCAGTCGAAAATTTAGACGCTCTCAGAGAGCAAACCATTAAAGATCTCGACGACCAGATCGCCAAAGCCGTTTTTGGCAGGTTCACCAAAGAACAGAACGCTGAGTTTAATCAACTTCTAGATAACGACGCCACCACAGAGGAAGATTACGAAAAATTCTTCAACGACATCGGCTTCGATCTTGACGTAATCATCCCCGACGCCATGAAGCAATTCGCGACAAATTTTTTAGAAGGAGGTGAAAATGTTTAGAGGGGAAAGTCTATCAAACAATAGTTCCGCCGAAGTCGTAGAAAATCAGCTTCCCCGTGAAGTTGCTCGCCCACGAGGCCAGAAACCAAACGGAGCAGTTATGGCTGAAAAAGAAGCTTCAAGTCCAGAAAATCGATTTCTAAGCCTTAGCCACGAAGAGCTAATGCAGATTCAGCCCGAAGATTTGCCCAGAGAAGAACTTCGGACCTTCATTGCGGCTCTCGAAAAAATGAAGGGTGGATATGAAAAAATCGCCGCCGCTAATCGTGAAAAAGAAGCTGCCGTTGCTCACGAAAAAGAAATCGTCGCGGCCGCCGCTCACGAAAAAGAAGCCACCATTGCCGCTGAAGTTGAATCCGCTGCTACGCTCGCTGCTGAAGCTGCGAATGCAACCGCTACTGAAACCGCCGTCAACACTATCACCACTGAAGAGTTCGAACGAACCAGGGCCAAGGCCGGGGAAAAAGCTGCGCAAGGCCTATCTATTAAACAATTCTTTACTAAAAAAGTTTTACCCGTGGTTCTTGCTGCCGCTGTCCTCATTGGCGGCATCACTAGCGTCGTTACTGGCATCGGTGCCGTCAATAAAGGCGGCAACCAACCTGGTGGAGACGAAGCTTCTCCCGAAACTCCTACTGAGCAAGTTGACCAAGCTCAAGCCTCCGGTGAAGCTTACGAGCATCACGGTATTTACGATGGTTATTACGAGACAGGCGAATTTATGTCCGCCAATAAAAGCACACCATACGATTTTGCTAACGCCGCTGAGGTTGCTAGCGTAGTCGGTGATGATGAATGCGAAGTTATGAAGACGGTTGCCCACAATGAGTCCGAAGCTCTCGCCGACCAACTCGCCTGTATCCCAGATACGGTTAAAGCTATGTATGGCATCTCTTCCGAATTTATGGGAGGAAAGAGCATCTCGGAGACCGAAAATATGATTGAGCACCTCAGCGATGAGGATTACGACAAATTGATCCGGCAAGTAGATGAAATCTGGGACGCAGCCCTCACCGAGAGTGTCACTCTTGATGGTCAATATCAAAACGCCTTTATGCGCACATCTGCTACTGGAGACGAAAGAGTCACTCACGAAAACACTGAGCTAGTTTTCTGCACTACTCAGGAAAACGGTACCGCCGCCACTAAGTTCTACTGGACCGTAGATGGCAATGCTAATAGCGCCAGAATGGGCGACGTCACCGCTAAAATCTCTCGTGACGCTAATGGTCATATCGCTCAAGGCGAAGGCATGGGCTCTTGTACGCAAATTGTTACTGAAGTCGGTACCTTTAGTTTCCTCTACCAAGGAATGAACGAAATCCCCAATAACCCTAACAATCCAGGTCAGCCAGATACCCCCACACCAGCACCCACGCCTGAACCCACACCGACGCCGACACCCACACCGACGCCGACACCCACACCAACACCTGTCCCAGGTCACCCAGCTAAAAATGTTGAAGCCGAAATCAGGAATGCTGGCGACCGCGTAGATCAGCAACCGCTTAACGAAGCAGTCACGCCACCAACCACGTTGGAGCAAGATTTGGCGCCAGTCCAACAAGCGCACGAACAGGTAAGTAGCGGCGATATGGCTGGTACTCAGGCAGAAATAGACACCCAAAGGCAGGTCGACGAAGCCGCTCAGGCCGCTTCGAATGAGTCTACCGCCAATGCTGGTAAGACCGCTGCTGAGCGCGCCAACATGTTTGCTAATGGTGATTATTAATAAAAGGAGGTAAAATGAGTAAAGGAATTTTTACACACACTCAAAACTCAAAAATGGTGGGCGTTACAACTAAGATATTTGCAGCTACAATTTTGCTAGCTAGCTCTTTTGTGGGGACGGCTTCCGCCTGGGGTCCAGAGCGCACTCTCTATACTAATGAATCGCCAGCCGATTATGCTACATTTAACTCAATCACTAATAACGCCGGCGTTGGCGATGAGCGCAATTTCGTACGCGTAGGTGAAGTCGGTTCTTCTACCCCGTATAGCGATGAAATCGAAGTCGTTCCTGGTAAAGAATACGAAGTCTATATCTATTATCACAACGATGCAGGCTCCGACACCAACGAGACTGGTTACGGTATGGCCACTAACACTAGAGTCTCGTCGGGCTATCCTACTACCTTAAACGCTGGCGATCGTGGCATGGTAAGTGGAATTATCACTTGGAGCTACGTAAATCCAGCCGACGATAGCGTTAACGAAGGCAAAGTTTGGGATGAAGCTTATCTCACGACTAAAACCGATGGCGTTACGCTTAAATTTAAGGCTTCATCGGCTGTTATTCATAACTCCGGTGCCGCCAACGGGTCCATTCTGCCGACAGCTCTCTTTTCTGAGGAGGGCACGCCGATTGGCTTTAATAAACTTGCCGGTACCGTTCCAGGCTGTGCCGAATATTCTGGTCACATCACCTACGTCTTGGTAGCCGAGAAAAACGAAGATTGTACCACTAATCCCGAAGCTCCCGGATGTCAGGAGAAAAACTGTGCCACTAATCCCGAAATGGAGGGATGTCAGGAGTTACCTAATACTGGTCCATTAGAAATCGTTCTTGCTATCGTGATTATTGCTGGTATCGGTGGCGGTGGATATTACCTCTATCGTACTCGCAAGGCCCTAAAGACCGTTGAGAGTAATGTCAAAGGCGAAGATACGCCAAAATCTGACGATACCCCTTCACAAACTCCTGATAATATGGTAAAATAGTCAGAGTAATAAAGGAATAATATGAAAAAAGCAGTCATTTTAGTCGGTGGCAAGCAATACCTTGTCGCTGAAAAAGAGACCCTACGGGTGGACCTCCTCCCGGCAGGCACTAAAGAGCTCGAACTTGACGCTTTACTCGTAATCGACGGTGATAAAACTACCGTCGGCACACCTACGGTAAAGGGCGTAAAAGTTTCAGCCAAAGTTAAAACGCCCGAAGTTAAGGGTGATAAAATCCGCGTTATCCGCTATAAAGCTAAGAAGCGCGTGCACAAAGAAACTGGCCACCGCCAGAAGTACTCTGAAATTGAAATTACTTCAATTAAATAGGTAAAACCAAAATAATGCCTTTCGAGACATTTCGCGACCAACGGGGAGCGAGTTAGCGAGGAGCCCCGTGACGATGGGCGCGACGAAGCGTGTCGAGAAGGGCATATTTTGGTTTTCTTGTTTGTTTTTATTTTTAAGTATTTTTATGCTATAATCGTAAGTACTATGGCGAAGGTAATTTGTGTGACTAATCAGAAAGGC
The DNA here is from genome assembly GCA_024697865.1 of Candidatus Saccharimonadota bacterium. Taxonomy (GTDB): domain Bacteria; phylum Patescibacteriota; class Saccharimonadia; order Saccharimonadales; family Saccharimonadaceae; genus Nanosyncoccus. The sequence goes on from JAILSC010000023.1 coordinate 11,177, forward strand.
GGGGTAGGGAAGACTACTACCGCAGTTAATCTGTCTTACTATTTAGCTAAAGACAAAAAGAAAACTCTGCTTATCGATTTTGACCCCCAGGGCAACGCCACTTCTGGTCTTGGTTTTGATAAGACCGACGTCGAAAGTCTTGGCGTTACTATGAATGAAGTACTTCTCGGCACCGCTGAATTAGCTAAGGCTATCCGCTCTACCAAGTACAAGAATTTTGATCTTGCTCCTACTACCCCTGAACTCGCCAATGCCGAAGTCGAGATCACTGGTCAGAATAAAAAATTTACTCGTCTGCGTGATGCTATCCGTAGTGTAGAAGCAAAGTATGATTACGTAATTATTGATTCGCCCCCGTCTCTGTCTCTTCTTACGGTTAACGGCATGATTGCTAGTAATTATTTACTCTTGCCAGTTCAGACGGAGTTTTATGCCCTGGAAGGCGTGGCTCAACTTCTAGAATCCATGAAGCTAGTAATGAGGCAAGCAAATCCTAAACTTAAACTCCTCGGCGTTCTCGCTACCATGTATGACAAGCGTACCAGCCTAAGTAGCCAAGTTTATGCCGAGATTGAGAAGTATTTTAAACAGCTCACTTTCAAGACTAAAATTCCTCGCAATGTTCGTGTGGCCGAGGCTCCTTCCCACGGCGTGCCCGTCGGAGCTTATGACAAGTTCTCTAAAGGGGCTAAGGCTTATAAAGAGTTTACTAAAGAAGTAGAGGAGCGCACCAAATGAAAGGTTTAGGTAGAGGTTTTGAGTCTTTGATTCCTACCGATTTGATCGATGAGGAATTTGACCCCACCGCTAAAGAAGATAAGCAGGAGAGTAAACTCAAAGAAATCAAAGTTACCGATATTATCCGCGACGAGGATCAGCCTCGCCGTGAGTTTAGCGAGGAGGCCCTGAATGCTCTCGCTAGTTCCATCAAAGAACACGGCGTATTGCAGCCTATCGTTGTCACTAAAGAAGACGGTAAATATAAAATTGTCGCCGGCGAGCGTCGTTGGCGCTCCGCTAAGCTGGCCGGTCTCGAGAAAATTCCCGCCATTGTGCGTACTCTGGATTCACAAAATCGCTTAGAGCTTGCCATTATCGAAAACGCTCAGCGAGAAGATTTAAACCCATTAGAATTAGCTACGGCCTATGCCAAGCTTGCCAACCAATTTAATCTTAGCACCGAAGACATCGCTGCCAAAGTTGGCAAATCCGAAGTTTCGGTCCAAAGCTATTTACGCCTACTTAATTTGCCAGATTTCGCTAAACAAATTATGGTCGAGGCCAAACTCACCGAAGGCGTGATGCGTCCATTGACTGCTCGTGACGAGGCTACAATCAAGAAAGTCCTGCCTAAAATCGTCAAAGAAGGTTGGACCGCCCGCCAGGTAGAGCGCTATTTTGCCACCACCAAGAAGAAATCATCCGCCGCTGCAATTAAGCGCCATCAGCATATCAAAGATGAGGATGCGCTGTCTGCTAAATATGCTACGCTCGTCAAAATCACCGGCCACTCCCTCACCTTCAAATGCAAAACCGATTCCGAACTGAAAAAGTTAGTGAGTACATTGAAAGGGTAAGGATTTGTAATTAGAAAGTTCTCATTTTATCTAGTGGGAATAGTCTCATCATTACTGGCCCAATCACTCGGCAGTAGGGAATAGTTCCTAGACCGTTCCTTGAGTCCCACGAGTGTGAGCCCTCACGATTGTCGCCCGATACGAACAGTTCACCTTCTGGCACCACCATATTCACTTCACCGGAAGTATATTCTTTTGGTCCATCCGTTTCTGATACTCGCCACTCTTTATCATAAACAAATCCGTCTGGATGTTCGTCGTTGTAGATCGTCATTACTCCGTCTTTCACAGTCACTCGTTCGCCCGGAAAAGCAATTACTCGTTTAATGATATATTGATCATTTACGTTAGATGGCACATCGCAAGTCATTGGATGTTCCACCCCCTGCTCCTTATATTCGGCTACTTTCTTTTCGTCTTCATTCAAAAACACGATTATCTGGCCACGCTCTGGCACGTATTCCGAACCCGTAAAATGCGCCCAGCTTACTGCTGCTCGGTTCACTATCACTCGGTCGTTTTCGTGTAGAGTGTTTTCCATTGAGCCCCCCACCACATTATAGGATCGGTAGATATAGGTATTCAAAAATAAAGTTCCTAATATAATTATCAAAATAAACCCACCCAGACTCAAAAGATCTTTCAGCAAGGGATGTTTCTGGAAAAACTTCGGTTCCATTTGCTCCATATCCCCCATTATACCATTATTTTTGATAAAATGCCGGGGCATTTAGTAGCGAGATAAAAGCTCATAGTTTTTCAGGTTTATTTAAATTTTCTGGTATAATATATAGGTATGGCAGATTATGTATTAGCAAGAAAATCTCGCAATGTCGCCAGTAATATGGTTCACGTTTTCTTAAACTTACTACTTGGTGTGGGTTCAGTTTTAGTTACCGTACTTTCTGGTAGCCCCTTGCTTGGTTTGATCTTGGTGGTCGCCTCTAAATGGCGTATCTTCGCCGTTCGTCGGCGCTATCTCTGGCTTAATCTTAAATCCAATTTAGTAGATCTCATCGTTGGCATCAGCGTAGTCTTACTGGCTTATTCTGCCGGCAACTCATTTTTGTCTGTAGATTTTATCTTGATGGCGGCTTACTCTATCTGGTTAATTGCCATCAAGCCGCTCTCTTCTGAGAAGGCCACTCTCGCCCAATCGTTGATTGCTGTTTTCTTCGGTATTTCGGCTGCCACCATCATGACCGCCACCCTTAATCCCTTAGTGCTCGCCCTTTTGGCCTTTCTCATCGGTTACGCGGCTAGCCGTCATGTTCTTTCTCAAAGTGAGGATAAAGACTTCACTCTTACTACCCTTGTTTGTGGTCTCGTTTTCGCTGAGGTCGCTTGGCTTTGTTATTCTTGGTCTATCATCTACACTTTTGGTAGCACCGGCATTCGCATTCCGCAGCTAGCCATTATCCTCACCATTTTCGCTTTCGTCTACAATTATACGCGTCGCGCCATGATTAAATATCAAGCCGACTTTCGCTTCAAACATATTGTCGGACCGGTAATTTTTGGTGCCGCTTTGATTGCAATTATTGTTATAGGTTTTAGTAATCCAATATTTAATATTTAAGGAGGAAAAATGGAAGATTCAAAGAAGGGCAAGAATGTTGAAGCCGCAAAAAATGAGGAAGCCGTAGCCACCGAAACAACTATTACTACGCCAGAAACGTCGGATCCGGTAGTAGCTTCAACTACTTCTAAAACCAACAAGGCCGCTATCGCTATGGCCTCTATCGCTCTCGTTCTCGGCGCTGGTGGTCTGGCTCTTGGTTGGATGGGCTACAATAAGACTGCTACTCCGTTAACCTTCCTTGGTAGTGGCACTGATGGTAATTCCGCCAACTTTACCGAAGGTTCTATCGCTGAAGTCGCTGATAAGGTTTCCAAATCCGTAGTTTCTATTGTCACTTCAACTAAGACTATGAACTTCTTTGGTCAAAGCCAAGAAGCTTCTGCCGCTGGTACTGGTATCATCGTTACTGAAGACGGTTATATCCTTACTAACAAACATGTTATTAATGGTGCTACTAAAGTTACCGTAGTCTTAGACGACGGCACTACCTATGAGAACGTTGAAGTAGTAGCAGCTGATCCGTTAAACGATGTAGCTTATCTTAAAATTAAAGATGCCTCCGGCCTCACCGCTGCCAAATTAGGCGATTCCAAGACTGTCACTGTTGGTCAGCAAGTGATTGCTATCGGCAACGCTCTCGGTATGTATCAAAACACTGTCACCGCCGGTATCATTTCCGGTACCGGTCGCTCTGTCACCGCTTCGGACGGCACTGGCGCCAACACCGAGACTCTAACTGATATGATTCAAACTGATGCTGCCATTAATTCCGGTAATTCTGGCGGTCCATTAGTTAACGCCGCCGGGGAAGTAATCGGCATCAACACTGCCACCGCCTCCGCTGAAAACATGGGCTTCGCTATCCCGATCTCTAGCACTAAGGGCATGCTAGAACAACTGATCGCAAACGGCAAAGCTGAACGTACTTATCTCGGTGTCTACAGCGTAGAAATCACTCCCGGGCTAGCCAAACAGTATAATCTGCCTGTCGAAGAAGGTGTATATCTTTATAGTCCTTCCAGCTATTCCGCCATTATCAAGGATAGTCCTGCAGCTAAAGCTGGCCTAAAAGATAAAGATATCATCACTAAAGTTAACGGCGTCAAAGTCGGCGCCTCTGGCTCGCTCGCGAATCTTATCGGCGAGTACAAGCCTGGTGACACCGTTCAGCTCACCGTCATCCGCGACGGCAATGAAATCGCTGTCAACGTTACGCTTGAAGGTTATCCAGAGTAAAAACTAAAATAAACCCGCGAGTTTCCAGTAGGGAATAGTTATTATTGTTGGCATACTGGGTGATTCGTTCATGCTGACACGGGTCGGCTTCCAAGATTAAGTACCCAATCTTTCGCTTAGCTGCTTGGTCAATTAGTTTTTTGATTAATGCTAAACCGCCATCTTTTGCATATAATGCCAGAGCCGGTTCTTTTGACAAGGCCTCCTTATCCAGCCAATCCCAATCTTCATCCACATATGGCAGGTTCGCCACCACCACATCAAATTCATCAGATACGCCATCTATCAAATCAGACTTAATAAATTTCACTTTAGCATCTAGCATTCTAGCATTTTCTTCTGCCACTTTTAAAGCCTTTTCTGAGACGTCACAGGCGCTCACACGAGCTTCTGATAATTCTAATGCTAAACTTATTGCCACACAACCAGAACCCGCCCCTACGTCTAGGATCCGAGGATTTTCCGGTAAAACTCTAGGCGCTGGTTTTACGCCCGGCAAATACGCCTTGCCAGCTAAATTTAGCACCGCATCTACCATCATCTCGGTTTCCGGGCGGGGAATTAGTACATCAGGCGTCACTGTAAAATCACGCCCATAGAAATCAACTTTCCGCGAGGCCTCGTTCATGCTTAACTAGTTCCTGAACTATATCGTCAATATCACCATCCATCACCGCCGGGATATTGGACCTAGAATAGTGAATCCGGTGATCGGTCACCCTGTCCTGCGGGAAGTTATAAGTCCGGATTTTTTCACTCCGATCTCCCGTGCCAATCAAGGACTTTCTAGCTTCCGAAGCATTCTTAATCTCTTCTTCGCGCTGCTTTTCCAGCAGTCTGGATCGCAAAATATTCATCGCTTTCACTCGGTTTTGTTGTTGCGAACGTTCATCTTGCATTGCCACCACAATTCCGGTCGGAAGATGCGTAATTCTTACTGCCGAATCTGTGGTATTTACCCCCTGTCCACCATGTCCACCAGAACGATAGATATCAATACGCAAATCCTCGGGCTTTATTTCTAATTCTTGTTCTGAGGCCTCCGGCAACACCGCCACCGTTACCGTAGAAGTATGGATTCGTCCCTGAGATTCCGTCACCGGCACCCGCTGTACTCGGTGCACGCCACCTTCAAACTTCAACTGTCCATACGCGTTATCCCCTGAAATTTTGAAAATCACTTCCTTCGTGCCGCCAGTATCATTCAAATTTTCGGATATTAATTCAAATTTTAGCCCATGCGACTCTGCGTATTTCTGATACATTCTATGCAGCTCACCCGCGAAAAGGGAAGCTTCGTCGCCACCCGCTCCCGCTCGGATTTCCACGATTGCCGGCTTATCATCCGCTGGGTCGCGAGGGATCAACAGTTCCTCCAATTTTTCTCGCGAAACTTTGAGCTCATTTTTTATCGACTCTGCATCATCTCGCGCAATTTCGCCTAGCTCCGGATCATTAATTAGCGCCTCCGCCTCTGTTAAATTCGTCTCAAATTGAACAATTTTTTTATTCAAATCCAAAATTTCACGCAACACATTCGCGCGCTTATTTTTGCTCGCAAATTCCGGATCCGCATATGCATCTGGCCGTGCCAGGAACTGATCGATCTCCGCTAGCTCCTCTTCAAATTTCTTTAAATCCATGCTATAATTATAGCACACTTACGGGGATTTAGCTCAGCTGGCTAGAGCGTACGATTCACATTCGTAAGGTCACAGGTTCAAGCCCTGTAATCCCCACCATAGAAAATACCTAACCTTCTGGTTAGGTATTTTCTATAAATGGATCAACAGGGCGAGAACCGTAGGTTCAAACACGATGGGCGGCTTCTCGACAAATATTTTCATATCATAGTGTATAATATTAACTATATGGATAAGGGGAAGAAACATAAGACTTTGTATTCCGAATGGACAATCACCGAGCCAATAGAGCTAGATGATATTTGTGTTCTAGAATCCACCGGGCAAGAATATCTATGCTCAAAAATAATATATTACAAACAATTTAGTTATTTATATTTTGGTAGTTTTGATTTTAAAGACATTCTTTTTGCGGTGCAATATAGGAAGGATGAAAAAAATTACACAAAAGTCCTTACTGACAAGTCGGAACAAGCGTATGCTTTCAATGTATATAAGGAGCAAAAATGAAATCTGAAAAAATGGATATTTCGATTATTGAAAATGAAATCGAGAACGAACAGCTCCGCAACCAGGCTAAAAAGATAGGGAAGAAGATATTAGATAAGGATTTACGGCAGGATGAAATTGAAAAAGTTCCCGATGGTTATCTTACGGCTAGGTCTCTCGCTGAAAATATCGGCGTGGCTCATGCTACTGTCAATAAAAAGGTTAATGAACTACATATTATTGGGACTAAATATAAAGACAAAAGAGGAATAATCTGTTCTTTTCTTTCGCCTGAACAACAGCAACAAATTAGAGATTCACTAGACTATTTAATATCCGCAGAAAAAGTTCCCGATGGTTATCTTACAGCTAGGTCTTTCGCTGAAAAAATTAATGTAGACAAGGCAACTATCGGAAAAAGAGTAAAAGAACTGCAGATAGAAGGATCTGAGTATAAGGATGAGAGAGGGATTATTTGTACTTTTTTGTCGCCAGAACAACAACAAGCCGTATTAGATTATTTGGAACACGGCAAGGCAAATTTTGGAGAGGTGCCAGAAGGGTACCTTTCTGCTGATTCCTTTGCACAGATAATAGGTGTAGATTGGGCAACGGTAAAGAAAAAAATGGATGAGTTGCAGATAAAAGGGACCGAATATAAAGATAAAAGAAATATTGTTTGTTCTTTTCTTTCGCCTGAACAACAGCAACGAATTGAGGATTCACTAGAATATTTAATACTTGCTAAAGACGTTCCTGACGGCTATATCACTATTAATAAAATGGCGGAAGAAATAGGCGTAGATAAGGCAACGGTAAGAAAAAGGATACGTGAGTCGCGGATTGAGATGTCTAAGTATAAAGACAAAAGAGGAATAATCTGCTCTTTTCTTTCTCCAGAGCAACAGCAACAGATACGCGAGTTATTTAGCTATAAAACTAATATTCGTTTTGCCCCAGATGGGTATTTAACTGCGGATGCTTTTTCAAAAGAACTAAATGTCAGTTGGGACGCTATAAATACATTGATAAGCAAATTGCAGATAGAAAGAACCGAGTATAAAGACAAAAGAGGAATAATCTGCTCTTTTCTTTCTCCAGAGCAACAGCAACAAATTAGAGATTCACTAGATTATTTGATATCTGCAGAAAAAGTTCCTGATGGCTACCTTACAACTAGGTCTTTCGCTGAAAAAATTAATGTAGACAAGGCAACTATCGGAAAAAGAGTAAAAGAACTGCAGATAGAAGGATCTGAGTATAAGGATGAGAGAGGGATTATTTGTACTTTTCTTTCTCCAGAACAACAATCAGTCATACTCGAGAGCTTAGAGGATACTTGGGCTGGCACGAGTATTCCGGAGAACACCGTAGCCTTTTATTTCGAAAAAGCCGGGCAGAATTTTGAGCAAGGATCTCATCCGGATTGGCTTAAAAATCCGGATTCGGGGCGTAATTTAGAGATAGATATTTTTGTTGATCCCCCAGGAATCGGAATTGAATACGACGGAAAGTATTGGCACCAAAATGTTGAGCGTGATACAAGAAAAGACAGTATAGCACAAGAGAGTGGACATCGGATAATTCATATTCGCGAAGACGGTTGCCCAGAAATGCCCGAAGGCTCGGTTTGTATAAAGCGTAAAAATAATAATGATGATATAGATTTGGGGGAGTGTGTAAAAAAATGTTTTGAAATAATAGGTATTCCCGTACCAGATATTGATGTTGCTCGTGATAAAAAAGACATCATGGCATTCATGCGACAAAAAGTACTCA
>JAILSC010000001.1 GCA_024697865.1 Candidatus Saccharimonadota bacterium
TACAAAGGGCAGAATCAGCTTTCGGCTGAAAGATTAATATTAACTGTTGTAATTTTTACAACAATTAGTATTAGGTAGGAGAGCTAGATACTAGTTGCAAAAGTATTTAGCGATTATCGCTTGATACTGATGTGTTGGAAAATTACAACGCTAACAAGGAAAGGATTTTGACACTATGAAAGTACGTGCAAGTGTTAAAAAAATCTCCCCTGATGATATCATTGTGCGCCGGAAGGGTGTACTCAGAGTCATCAACAAGAAAAAACCTAAGAATAAGCAAAGGCAGGGTTAAATATGGCTAGAATAGCTAGTGTAGTTATCCCTTCAGATAAGCAGGTCTGGATTGGACTAACTTATGTGTATGGGATTGGTCGTACGACCAGTAAAAAAATCCTTGCGGAGGCTAATATCGAGCCTACCACTCGGGTGAAAGATCTCACCGAGGCTGACGAAAAGAAACTTAACGACATTATTTCGCAGAAATACCATGTTGAAGGTGATTTGAAGCGCCTGGTGAGCAATAATATTAAACGAATAAAGGATATTAATTCCTACAAGGGAATGCGTCACAAGGCTAAGTTACCAGTCAACGGCCAGCGTACTCGGACGAATGCACGTACTCGGAAGGGTAAGGCGATCGCGGTCGGTGGAGCACAACCTAAGGCAGCGAGCAAGACTTAAGGAGTAAACATGGCAGAAGAAGAAGTAAAAAATACAACTAATACTGAGGTGGAAGCGCCTAAGGCGACCAAACGCTCGAAGAAAGCCAAGCGAATTGTGAATGCCGGTGCGGTACACATCCAAGCCACTTTTAACAATACGATTATCACCGTATCTGATAAGAACGGGGGTGTGCTTTCGGCTTCGAGCGCTGGAGCTAATGGTTTCCGCGGTTCGAAGAAGGGCACAGCTTTTGCGGCTGGTGTAGCAGCAGAAAAGGCTCTATCTATCGCTAAGAAGAACCACGCGTTGAATTCGGTAGACGTATACGTAAAAGGTATCGGCTTAGGTCGAGATGCCGCAGTGCGTGCTATTTCGGCAGCTGGAATTAGAATTGACAGTATTACTGATGTAACCCCGATCGCTCACGGTGGTGTGCGACCGAAGGGAGAAAGGAAACCATAATGGCAAGAGATCATTCTCCAATTGTAAAGCAGAGTCGCCGTGAAGGTGTAGCCTTGGCTCCCAAAGCTCACAAGGTGATGGCCAAGAAATCTGGCATTCCAGGTGAGCATTCAGGGATGCGGGTACGTGGTGGCAGTCTATATTTGACACAGCTACGCGAAAAGCAGAAGGTGCGCCGCATGTACGGTCTCTTAGAAAAACAATTTGCAAAATTAATGAAAGAAGCTACGAAAGCTGAAGGCTTGACGGGTGAAAAACTCTTAGAGTTCTTGGAGCGACGAGCAGACAACGTGGTATTCCGCGCTGGATTTGCTCTAACTCGCCGACAAGCACGGCAATTAGTCAGCCATGGACATTTTCTATTGAACGGTCGCAGAGTTGACATTCCGTCAATTCGCTTGAACCCGGGTGATGTTCTGGAAGTCCGCCCAAAATCGGGTAAAACTGAATATTTCAAGAATCTTCCGAATGTCATCGGTGCTGCAAATGCAGTAGCGGTCTCATGGTTAAAGGTCGACGGCAAGAAAATGAAAATCGAAGTTACTGGTTTACCGAAACGCGAAGAGGCTGAGCCAGGTATTAATGAACAACTAATCGTTGAGTATTACTCACGTTAAGGAGAAAGAGCATGACAATAAAAAATATTCACGAAGCCAGACTCGACAGTGTGAAAGAAATCAGCAGCACTAGCGCCGAGTTTGTGATCAAGCCACTATATTATGGTTATGGTAATACGCTTGGTAATTCCTTGCGCAGAGTACTACTTTCTAGCGTCAAAGGCGCAGCAATCACGGCATTTTCAGTCGAAGGTGCCACCCACGAATTTACTACTATTCCAGGGGTACGTGAAGATGTGCTCGATATCATGCTGAATTTGAAGAATATTCGATTCAAGATGCACACTGACGCTCCGGTTGAGCTAACCCTAGAGATGAAGGGTGAAGCCCAGTCTGAAAAGAATGGTGAAAAGCGAGTAGTTGCCGGTGATATTAAATTGCCAGCAGAAATCGAATTGGCTAACCCGAATCAGGTAATTTGCCACATCGATGACCCCAAAACGGTGGTTAAAATGCACTTCGTAGTAGAAAGCGGTCGCGGCTATTTGACGATTGACCAGGCTAGTGAAGAGCGTTTGCACTCAGATATGATTGCGGTAGACGCGGTGTTTACCCCAGTACTTCGCGTACGTTACAAGGTAGAGAACACTCGTGTGGGCCAGGATACTAATTTGCAACAATTGACTTTGACGGTAGACACTGACGGCACTTTGTCGCCAAAGGAAGCCTTCGAAGAAGCAGCAGCGATTTTGGTCAACCAATATACCGCACTAGCGGGTAGCACAAAAGTAGAATCAGCTCCAACTCCAGGCACTACGGATGACGAAGATGATTCTGGCTTAATGTTGCCAATTGAAGAGTTGGATCTTTCCGCTCGCACAGCTAATGCTTTAGTCAACAATGATATTCGAACTATTCGGGACCTCGTGACTTTGTCGGAAGGTGACTTGAAAGATTTGAAGGGCTTTGGTCAGAAAGCATTAGACGAAGTAAAAGAAAAGTTAACGGAGTTAAATATTTAAAATGCATCGCCATGGATATAAAGGCCGAAAGTTTGGCCGAGAAACAGACCAGAGACGAGCACTCCGTCGTGGGCTAGTGTGCTCTCTCATTGAATATCAATCTATAACTACAACTTTGGCTCGGTGTAAAGAGATTCGTCGAGAAGCCGAAAAGCTAATTACTTTAGCACGTAAAGGTGGTTTGCATAACCGACGCATGATTATTGCTCGGCTAAATAGCCTAGAGACAGCAAATTTGTTGGTAGACGTAGTTGCGCCACAAATTAAGCGTGACAGCGGTTATTTGCGAATCGAACGAGCAGGTTACCGTCGCGGAGATAATGCGGAAATGGGAACAATTAGCTTTGTAGATGAAATCGACTTCGAAGTAAAACCAGAGAAGCCGGCTAAGAAGACTACTGAAGCTAAGAAGCCTGCTGCAGCCAAGAAATCTGCTACGGCAGACAAGAAAGCCGCTAAACCAGCCAAGAAGGAGGACAAGTAATGAAAACTTATTCTCAGAAGACAGCTGAAATCAAGCGCGAATGGTGGGTGATCGATGCTTCGACTATGCCACTAGGGAAATTGGCTGTAATCATTGCCGATAAATTGAGTGGTAAATCAAAAGTTACTTACACCCCACACATTGATAATGGTGATTACGTAGTGGTAATCAACGCTAAAGATGTGGTGGTAACCGGTGACAAGATGGTACAGAAGAAGTACTATCGTCACAGTGGTTACCCAGGTGGGTTGAAAGAACTCAAATTAGAGGAAGTATTAGAGAAAGATCCAGCACGGGTCATCACTCAGGCAGTGAAGGGGATGCTCCCGAAGAATAAACTAGCTGCTGAGCGATTGAAGAGACTCCGCGTTTTCGCAGGGGCTGAACACGCTCACACAGCACAGAATCCAAAGGAGATTAAGTAATGGCAGAGACGAAGAAAAAATACACCTACGGCCTAGGTCGACGCAAGGCAGCTACGGCTACTGCACGTTTGTATAAGGGTAAAGGTGAAATCACGATCAACAACAAGCCAGCGCTAGAATATTTGTCTGATAACAAGACTTATTTAGCGGAGATTACTGATCCATTAGCCCTAGCTGGAAAGCAGAAGGAATACGATATCACGATCTTAGTTAAAGGTGGGGGCTTGGCTGGACAGGTAGACGCAATCAAGCTAGCTATCTCAAAAGCTTTAGTTACTGAGGCGCCAGACCTACGTCCGATGCTAAAGAAGGCAGGGATGATGAAGCGCGATCCACGCGAGAAGGAACGCAAGAAATATGGTTTGCGTTCGGCGCGTCGACGCGAACAGTTCTCCAAGCGTTAAAAATAATCCCCTTTACGGGGATTATTTTTTATGGTAAAATATGGTTGATGGGGCGTTAGCTCAGCTGATAGAGCGCAGCATTCGCATTGCTGAGGTCGCGGGTTTGATTCCCGCACGCTCCACCATTTTTTTGGCCGAAAAACTCTTGACGGGAATGGCATAAGCAAGTTATAATGGAGGTATTAAAGAGAGGAGTTGCGATTGTGCTAAGGCTGACAGACAAGTCTGTAGATGCGTCGAGATTGTTTTTGGCTTTTTTTGGGATTTTATTTAGTTTTACAGCTTTGGCTGGGGCATTTTTGGCTAATTCAAAGGTGAATGCCGACGATACGACCAAGGCTGATACCGTCAATATTTCAGTTTCGGCGGCTTGTACTATGATCAGCGGAGACAACACGTACTCCACTATCCTGAATCCTGGACAGGAGTCTGCTGACTTAGGGCCCTCTAACATTAAAGTAGTCTGCAATGATCCTAATGGGTATTCGATTTACGCAATCGGTTATTCTGGTGATACCTATACTGGAACAAATCATACTAAGCTGATTGGAACCAACTCAACAATTTCTACAGGGACTTCTGGCGATAACTCTTGGTGGGCAATGAAACTAAGTGCCGTGACTGGGACTTATACCCCGAGTATTATGAACGGTTATAGTTCTTATAGTGTAGTACCGGATACTTTTACCCAGGTAGCTAGATTGACCGGTGCGACTGACGTTGGCGATAGCGCCGAAGGTTCGAATTTGCAGGCTTTTTATAAAATTAAGTCTTCGACCTCACAGATAGCGGATGATTATGCTGGGAAAGTAAAATATGTATTGGTGCATCCGAATACTGCTGTGCCGACCATCCCACCGGACATGCAAGACTTTACACTGGCTCAATGCCAAACTAATGCTACAGACCATGATTATATAGTCAGAGATCGTCGTGACGGCAGTGAATATACGGTGCGCTATCTTAGTGGTAGATGCTGGATGACGCAAAACCTCCGGATTACTCATTCTATGGGTCAACCGGAGGGCACGATTCTTGGAACAGATTCTAATTTTAGCGCTACTAGTATCACTTTTGATGGTGATTTGACTCTGGGGAGTGATTATACTCAAGCTTATTACCATACGCCTACTGCAGCTGACATTGCCGCTTCTGAAAATCAATACACTGCCGAACAGCTAGGTGTTTGGTATAACTTCTGCGCCGCGTCTGCTAAAGATGCTACCAACCATGGATGTGATAACTCTACTGCTTACTCTGGTTCTGAAGATATTTGTCCATCTGGCTGGCGTTTACCTAATAATACCGGCAATACTACGGGTGGTGAAATGTACGATCTTAAAACCGCCTTGGCTTCAGACCCTAGCCCGTTTTCCCCAATCTATGGAGGGTATTATAGCGGCGGCGGGATTGTTTCAGCCGCTACGAGTGGAAACTGGTGGTCTTCTACTTCGACGAGTGTCGCCTTCCAATATCGTATGTATGATTACAACAATACCTTGTACACCGGACCTCGCAATGCTAAATACCAGGGTTATTATATTCGTTGCATCCGCAGCACATAATTTTAATGAGCTTGTGCTGGTAGCTGTCCTTTTTAAAGCGGGTTGCCGTGTGTTGTTTGTGATATAATAGAAAAAAAGGAGGCAGGTGTGAGCAAATTTGATGAGCAATATATTGATCTTTGTCGGCGGATTTTGGCTGAAGGCGAAAAAGTGCAGAATTACCAGGGGCAAGATAAGCGTTCAAGAGCGGTAGCTTCGGCGATTCCGGACCATACTGCACAGAGGTCGAGCGGAGCCAGAACTATTCGTTTACCGCACGAGATGATGAGGTTCGATCTTTCAGAGGAATTCCCGATTTTGGTTAGTAAAAAGGTGGGCTGGAAGTCGGCAATTTTGGAAATTATGTGGATTTTTCAAGCGGCGTCGAACGACGTGAGATGGTTGCAGGAGCGAGGGGTACATATCTGGGACGAATGGGAGGCCGCTGAAAATGGCGAATACCAGGGGCGCAGTTTAAACCAGATTTTCAAAGAGCGTCATCCTAATGAGCCAGAGGAGGATTTTAATCATACCATCGGTACGGCCTATGGCTGGATCGTCAAAAAATATGGCTTGATTGACAATTTGATAGAAACATTGCGTAATAATCCAGGGAATCGGCGGATGGTGCTATCTTTGTGGCAGAATGAATGGCTAGAGACGGCGGCGTTGCCGAGCTGCGTGTGGAATAGTCAATGGAACGTAACTGATGGGCGATTGAATGTGCTAGTGACTTCACGCTCTACGGATACCCCTCTGGGACTGCCTTATAACATTGCTCAATACGCGGCGCTTTGTCAGATGATCGCTCAGGTGACGGGGTATCAGCCGGGGCAAATGACTTTTATCACTAACGATGCGCATATCTATGAGAACCAAATCGAAGGAATTAAGGAACAGATTGCTCGCTATGACCAGGCAATAAAAGAAGGTACTTTGCCGAAGGCACCCAAACTGTGGCTAAGTCCAGAAATCAAGGAATTTAAAGATTTTGACAATTCGAAAGAACTGAAAGATATGAAGCTGGAAGGGTACGAGCATTTAGGGGTAATTAAAATGCCAGTTACGGAGTAGAGATGTTTAGTTTGATTGCAGTAGTAGGGAGAAATCGAGAATTAGGTAAACAGGGGCGACTACTTTTTAGATTACCCGAAGATATGGAATTTTTTAAACAAACTACGATGGGACATAAGGTGCTTATGGGGCGAAAAACCTGGGAATCTTTGCCGGGGAAGCTACCGGAGCGAGAAAATATTGTAGTGTCGCATCACGAGGTTCAGGGGGCAGATAAGACAGTGACGGATTTGGCGCAATTTATCGAGGAGAACAAGCGGTCACCGGAAGAGATTTTTGTGATTGGGGGTGGCGTAATTTACCAAGAATTATTACCGTATGCGGATAAGTTGTATTTAACGGAGGTAGAAGCAGATGTGCCCGAGGTAGACACTTGGTTTCCAGAGTTTAACCTTCAGGAATTTAATAGAGAAGTGTTAAAAGCGGGCCAAAAAGATGAGTTAGAATATCAATTTGTAAAATATGAGAGAAAGGAAAAAAGATGAAAGATCCAGTATTCGACTTAATCGAGAGTGAGAAACAGCGCCAGGCAGAAGGATTGGAGCTGATCCCCAGCGAAAACTACGTGTCGAAAGAGGTGCTAGAGGCGATGGGCTCGGTGTTGACCAATAAATACTCCGAAGGATACCCGAGCTTTAAGGGTGTGCCAGGAGAGAGCGAAGAGCAGATTGCTGAGGAGATTTTGCCGAATTATCGTTATTACGGGGGGCAGGAGAATGTGGACCGAATAGAGAGATTAGCGATTGCGCGAGCCTGTGAGCTGTTTCACGCGGATCATGCGAATGTGCAGCCACATTCAGGAGCCAATGCTAATGAGGCGGTATATTTTGCCTGGTGTGAGCCAGGGGATAAGATATTGGCTATGTCTTTGCCGGCTGGTGGGCATTTGACTCATGGGGCACCAGTAACCAGGAGTGCCAAGATTTATAACTTCATTAGCTATGGAGTGACAGAGGACGGCGACATTGATTACGAGGAATTAGAAAAGAAAGCTTTAGCCGAAAAGCCCAAAATTGTGTTAGTGGGGTATTCGGCCTTCATGAAAATCCCGGATTTCGCACGAATTGGGGCCCTCAGCGCAAAATTACCTGGAACCTTATTTATGGCCGATATGGCGCACGTAGCGGGTCTAATTGCAGGCGGTGTGCATCCAAATCCTTTAGATTATGGTTTTCAGGTGATGACGACTACTACGCATAAAACTTTGCGGGGCCCCAGAGGTGGATTGATCTTGTCTAAGGGAAATGTAGCTTCACCTTTGAAGAAGCCAGAAAAAACTCTAGAGAACATCCCGATTTTGGTTGATCGGGCGGTATTTCCAGGGACTCAGGGTGGACCCCTGGAGCACGTGATTGCGGCTAAAGCGATAACGTTTAAGGAAGATTTGCAGCCGGAATTCAAGAAATATGCGGCTAAAATTGTCGAAAACGCCAAGGCTTTGGCTGGGGAGCTGATAGAGAAAGGATTTGTCTTGCAGGGAGGTGGGACAGAGAACCATTTGGTGTTAATTGATATGAAAAAAAGCTTCGGAATTGACGGAAAACTATATGAGATAGCACTAGATAAAGTTGGTTTGACTCTGAATGCCAATGCCTTGCCGTCGGACAAGGGAGGGGCTTATCGTCCATCAGGGGTGAGATTAGGGACGCCGGCCATAACAACCAGGGGCCTAGGAGTGGCCGAAATGAAGAAATTGGCTGGCTGGATGAGGGTAGTGGCAGATATTTGTGTAAAAGCGGGAACAGAGGCGGAACTGGATGCTTACGGGGAAGATTTGGCAGTAATTAGAGAAGAAGTGCGAAAAGTGGCCTTAGAATTCCCTTTGCCATAGAAAAAACAGGGATAGGCGCTAGCTCTAGATGTAATCTCCATTTTGTGATTTAAACATTGACATTTTAGCGATTGTATGCTATAATTAGGGTGTAAATTGGTCATAAATGGGAGTTTACTATGGGCAAGCGCCTTTTTTTGTTATCGTTTGCGGGGATTATGGGGCTAGTCAATGCGTCTGGGATTTTGACGGCTGCAGATACGATACAACTGACCGGTATTAGTGACGCTGGGGTGGTGGAGACCGTTGAGCCTGAACCCGAACCTGTAGTAGTTGAGACTATGCCCGAGGTGGCTTATACGCCGGTAGTGGCGCCGCAAGCTACTTATACCGTGACTGGTTATAGCAGTGGCGTAATGGTAAACCCGGCTGGGATTATTAAGACTGGTAATTTGATTTATGGCCATAATTCTGGAAATATTATGGGCAGCTTGGCTTCCCGATACATAGGGGAAATGATTACTATTAACGAAGGCGGAGTGATTCAAAGTTACCAGATCACTGGTATGATCACCTATGAAAAGACCAGCGATGGTGAATATGATTATTTGAACGGCGATCCGTTTATTATGAACGATTTGATCGACGGGGCGATGGGCCATTCGGTGGCTTTAATGACCTGTGCGGGCCAAATGCTCCCTGATAATGATGCCACGCATCGTTTGGTGGTGTTTGCCGATCGAATCTAAATAAATAGTAGATTTTGCCAAAAGTGTGATATAATAGAGGCAGTGGGGCGTTAGCTCAGCTGATTAGAGCGCTACTATGGCATAGTAGAGGTCATGAGTTTGAATCTCATACGCTCCACCACTTAGGCAATCAGGAGGTAAAATGAATAGATATCCAGAATCCAATCAGTGGCAAGATGATTACCCAGATGATGACTGGGATTTTTTAGGCCCAGATTCAGGAATGGATTCGGAAATTGAAGCAGAACGTACGGCCTATGCGGCGGAATCTTTAAATAGATATATGAAGGAAGATACCCCTGATCATCCTTGGCGAAAAGTTGCGCCACGCCAATTGAATCCTAATGTGGTAGGAACATTGTGTGCAATTTTCGTGGGGGCTGCCTTGACGCTAGATGTGGTGGTTGGCGGAAACCCGTCCGATTTAGTAGTGGATAATCCAGCAGTGGCTACGTTGGGTTTGGCTGCAGTATCGGGGGCGGCTGGCGCTGTGGCCAGTAAATTAACTAGGGACGCGAATGCAGAAGAATTAAATAGGGCTAGACGAGAAGAACGTGAACGGAGAAAGGAGGAATCAGAAAGATGGTAAATAGAGGTGATTGCATTACGCTGGAAAATGATCGAGAGTTCTTGTGCTTTGATGGTGTAGAATTAGACGGTAAACAATATTTATTTTTGATTTCAGTAGAGGAGCCGACGGATATTTGTTTTGCTGAACAAGCGATGAAAGACGGTGAAGTTCAGGTTCGAGTAATCGGCAACCAAGAAGAAAAAATGAAATTAGCAGCGACTTTACAACGTAAAGTTGAAAGCAACGCTTTAGATAATTAAATTCGTTTACGGCCAGCGTGAGGTTTAATGATTTTGGGGCTGGTTTTGGTTTTGGGGGCAACAGGTTTGGTTGTGGCGGGAGCTTTAGGGGCAGTATTGGGACGCGCCATACGGCGAGATTTTTGAACAGTAGCGCCACGGGCGCGAGTAGCGGTACGGCGCTTTTTGGCTTCGTTGTCACGGACGATTTGCTCTTCGATGCGAGCAGCAGTAGCAGCAGCGGCTTCGGAATCGCCAGTGTTTTCGTAAATGGCCAAGATATGTCTAAGGGTGGAGGCTTTAGGGTCTAGCTCGTAAGCACTTTCCAGGGCGTTGATAGCCTTCTTGTTATTGCCGAGCTTTTCTTCGGCTTTGGCCAGCGCGATATAACGGGTGGGGACGTCACCTTCGAGCTCGATGGCCTGATTGAAGGCCATGGCGGCTTTTTCGTAGGCGCCAGTTTCGAGATAAATTAAACCGACGTTATGAATGGAGGCGGGGTTGTTATCTAGGGACTGGGCAATCTCGAAACATTCAACGGCCTCATCATATTTTTGACTTTTGGCATATAAAATTCCTAGTCGGTTGTAGGCAGCGGCGTTTTTCTCGTCGAATTTAAGGATAGTCAGCAAGGCCTTTTCAGCACGGAAGGGCTTGCGCTCCTTCATAGAAGTTTGGGCAACTTGCCAAAGTTTTTTCATCTGAGCGGTGTATTTGGGGGATTTTTCTTCTTCCTCGACGACTTTTGGCTCCATAGGGAAGAAAAAGATTAAATACACGATAAATAATAAAATCACAAAAACTGCTAACATAGCAAGACCATTTTAACACAAATTGGCGACAATTTGTAGCTTCAAATGCCCATTTTTGCTGATATTCTCATAGGCGGCGAGATAATTAGGGAGTTTGCGTAGAAAAATATCTTTTTTAGTGATGAAATAGGATTTATAAAGCATCTCGATAGCGAGACTGAGAATATCTAAGGCGGCAGTGCGAGGGGATTTTTTCTTAGCGAGAGCCTCAGCAATTTCGATTAAATCTTGCGGGCGGGCAGATAATAGTTTCTTGGCTTGAGTTTTTTGGATTTCACTAGCCTTGATTTCTAAGTTAAAATTGGCGGCGCCTTTTAGAAAATAAATAGCGGCGCGAGAAAGAATGGTGGGGAGCAATTTGGATGGAGTGTCAGTAATTAAGATGTAGTGGATGTTCTGGCCGGGCTCCTCGAGATTTTTAAGTAGAGCGTTGGCGGCTTCAAGTCCGAGCTTGTCGGCGGGACGAATAATCAAAAAGCGATCAGTGGTTTGCTTTAATCCCAGGCCGGCGGTGGCTTGACGAACTTGCTCGATAGTAATAATGGTGCGGTCCTCTGGCTCCAAAATAATTGCACCGGGGATGTTTATTTGCGTATCAGGTGAAAGTACGAAAATCGAAGTGCCGTTTTTGGCGGCGATTTCGCTAATTTCGGAGGCGCTATTAAACCACATATTGGCGAAAGCTTTCTGGTAATTTTGACTTAAAAGTAGTGCGTTTGCCGCCAGGTAGAGTAATTTCGAGCTCGCAGGCATGTAAGAAGAGACGCTTGGCGTTGCCATCACCATAAACTGGATCACCAACAATGGGGTGACCTAAGTATTGCATATGAACCCGAAGTTGATGGGTGCGACCAGTAGTGGGTTTGAGCTCGATTAAAGAATAATCGTTGTTGGATTTTAATACCTTGTAAAAAGTTTCAGATTCTTTACCGTTAGGGTCGACGCGGAAGGTGGTAGGACGTTTTTTGTCCCGAAGGAGAGGTAGGTCAATACGAGCGGCATCAAGCTTGGGTCGGCCGTGGATTACGGCGCAGTAAGTCTTATGGACTTTACGGTCTTGGAACTGCTTTTTTAAGAATTTTTGAACCTCCTCGGTTTTGGCTAAGATCATTACGCCGGAAGTATCGCGGTCTAAACGATGGGCGATAAAACCGAAATCGGCTAAAGTCCGCTCAGGACAGTATTCGCCTTTCGCTTCGGAGAGTAAACCAGCAGGTTTATCAACCACCAGAACGTTGTCATCTTCGTAGATGACTTTAGGTTGAACGTCGGAATTTTTGAGCTTTTCGGGGACGTTGAGTTCGATTTTAACACCGTCAGGGAATTTTTGATTAGGTTTAGTGGCTGGCTCCCCGTCAACCTTAACGAAGCCGTTTTCAATGAATTTTTGCAAGGTGGAACGGTTATAGCTTTTGTAAATTTCGACCATGATGTGGTCTAATCGTTTTTTTGGAATTTCCTCTGGAGTTTCCGGCAAAATAGTGTCGCCGTTGACTACGCGCGACATGGCGGGTTTGCTGAATTTTTTCCCTGTACGAATCATATAGATATTATAGCATATTTTACAGTATTAGAGGTAGGTCTGTGCTTTTGCTTTAGCAAAAGCACACCTTTCGGCGTCACTCGAAGAAAGAAAAGTAAACTTTCTTTTCTTGCTCGTTTCCTTGAAAGGGCGAACTTACGGTTCGCGACCTACCCCAAGCATATCAGAAATAAAATAAGCCCTAAAGGGCTTCTTTTATTTCTATGGTGCTGGAGGTAGGACTCGAACCTACGAAGCGCGAAGCGCGAGAGATTTACAGTCTCTTGTCATTGCCACTAGACGACTCCAGCTTGATAAGCTTCTGCTACGATAGGTTGGTTTGGCTCCAAAGTGGAGCCGCGAACGAGACTTGAACTCGTGACCTCATCCTTACCATGGATGCGCTACTACCAACTGAGCTATCGCGGCATACAACTATTATACCATAACTAAAGAAAAAAATGCAAAAATCAACAAAGCCAAAACTTGAATGGTATAATAGACATAACGGAGGAAACATGAAGATAGCGATTTTAGGAGCGGGGGCGTTTGGGACAGCGCTAGGCGGAGTACTGGCTGATAATGGGTATGATATTGATTATTATGATGCATACAAAGAAAAGGAGCGACTGTCTGATGCGGTAAAGGAGGCAAAATTTATTTTGCTGAGTGTGCCTTCTGTCGTGGCGCCGCATATGTTACCGCATTTACCTAAGAACATTCCCTTAATCGTGGCAACGAAGGGAATTTTGACGGATGCAATTTTTGCAGAATTTAAAGACTGGATGGTGTTGTCGGGCCCAGGGTTTGCGGCGGATATTAAAGCGGCCAAGCCAACTCATTTAACGGCCACGGATTTACGCATAACGGAATTATTTAAGATAGGCTGTTTGGATTTTGACCAGACTTTGGATAAGAAGGGGGTATTAATGTGCGGAGCGCTGAAGAATGTTTATGCTATTGGGGCAGGATTGAGAAATTTACAATCAGGGACTAAGGAGCACGAAGCGTATTTGCGCGAAGCCGCGGCTGAGATACAAGCTCTACTACTAATTAATGGGGCAGATCCGCGCACGGTAGAGTTAAATTGTGGACGAGGTGATTTGAGAGTTACTTGCTCTTTGATGTCGCGAAATTATAAATATGGGCAGAAATTAAGGAGACATTCGCAGGTCGAGCCGGAAACAGTGGAAGGTTTAGCGGCGATTCGCCGAATCAAACGAGGCGAGATTAGTTTACCGGGAAATTCAAAAATTTTGGAGGAGATTCTAGATGAAATTGAATGCTAATCAAAAGCAAGCCGTAGAATATTTAGCGGGGCCACTTTTAGTGATTGCCGGGCCGGGCACAGGTAAAACACAGCTACTTTCGAAAAAAGTGGAACATATTTTGCAAAATACGGATACTAACCCGGAGAATATTTTGTGTATGACTTTTACCGAGACTGGGGCCTCAAACATGCGAGAGCGCCTGAAAACTTTGATTGGCCAGGCGGCGATGAAAGTGAATATCAGTACTTATCATTCTTTCGGTAGTGAGATTTTGGCTAAATATGCCAATTACGCGGAGGATTACGACCGACGCCTGGAGGCCGCGATTGATGAAGTCCAACGCTTCAAGGTCGTGAAGAAAATTCAGGGTAGTTTGCCGGGAAATGACATCTTAAGGAAGGACAATGTTAAAGATATCGTGGAAGTGATCTCGGCGGCTAAGGGAGCGGGGCTCTCAGCGCGAGATTTGGCAAAGATTGCTGAGCAGAACATGGACGATTCTCGGGTGTTATCAGCAAATATTGCACCACTATTATCGAAAGTAGTACCGCGGAAGTTTAAAGAGTCCTACGAAAATGCGTATTTACCAATTTATGAGCTACTCAAATCTTACACTGAAGCGGAAATGATTTGCAAAAATGTAGAACGCTCGATCGGTGGATTAGCTCGGGATTTGAAGAAGGCGATTGCTGAGGCGGAAAGTTCTGAAAAAATCAAACCGTTGACTAGCTGGAAAGATGCCTATTTTGAAAAAGACGGAAAGGGTAAATATCGTCTAAAGGACCGTGTGGCCAATAAAAAATTAGTTAGTGTAGCTAAGGTGATGGAGCAATACGACCGGCGGCTAAAAAAAGAAGGTTGGTATGATTTTGACGATATGATTCAAGAGGCGGTACGGGTGTTAAATAAAGATGCTGGATTTAGAGCGACGATGCAAGAACGCTATCAATTTGTGATGTTAGACGAATTTCAGGACACTAATCCGTCGCAGTTTGCGATCATCAAGGCTTTGACCGATTATGAGCAACCGCAAGTGATGGCGGTGGGGGATGACGACCAGGCGATTTATGAATTTCAGGGGGCGGTTTCAACCAACTTAACGGATTTTCAGGCTCACTACGGAGCCGAAGTGATTGCCCTCGTGGATAATTATCGGAGTACGCAGGAAATTTTAGATTTTTCGCGAGAGATTATCAATCAAGCACCGGACCGGTTTGCTGACAAAGAGCTGATGGCGCATAAAACTGAACCTCAGGATTCGCAAATCTATCGCTATGAATTTTTGTCTAGCGATATGGAATATGACTGGGTGGCAAATAAGATTGATGAGTTGGTGAAAGGGGGAGTTCCACAAAGTGAAATTGCAGTGATTTCCTATAAAACAAAATATTTTATGCCACTACTGCCATATTTGAAGGCACGGTCGGGGATCAATATTGCCTACGAAAAGAAGGACGATTTGTTTGAAATTGAGCCAATGCGCCAAATTTTTACGATTGCACGATATGTATGGGAGCTGGCTAATGAAAAACGGGTAGATACTGCAGCTCTAGAGATTTTGTCGTATCCTTGGTGGGATTTACCAATATTGGAAGTACTAAAAATTTCAACTAAGGCTAAACACGACCGCAAGTCGCTGTTTGACTATTTGGGCGCGTCGGAAATTAGCGAAATTAAAGAGGTGGGTGAGTTTTTGGCCGGGTTAGTGGCGAAGTCGTTTACTGAACCTTTAGAAATTTGGTTGGATTATTTGATTGGCGCGGTGGAGCTGAACGGCTATCGATCACCGTTTTTGAAGTACTATACGAACAAAGGTGAATATTCGACCTTTACTTTGTATGAAAACCTGGCAGCACTAAGGGGAAAAATGAAAAAACATTTCGGCGAGAAAGCGGTGCGACTAGATGATTTAATTGCAATGCTGAATGATTATTTGGAAGCGGAAATGGCCCTTAATGTGACTTCACCTTACCGAGATGCAGAGGAAGCGGTGCAAATATTGTCGGCACATAAGGCTAAAGGGTTGGAATTTCAGTATGTTTTCGTTATTTCGACGGATCACACAGCCTGGGGTAAAGGCAAGGGCAATAATAATTTGCTAAGTTTGCCGAAAAATCTGACTCAAATTCGGCACACAGGGATGACCGACGGAGAGCGGCTAAGGGTGTTGTATGTAGCTTTGACTCGGGCAAAAGAAGGGCTATTTATTACTAATTCAGTAAAGGATTTTAACGGTAAGTCGCCGGAACGATTGGAATATTTAAATGAATATGTCGAGGGTGATGACGTGATCTCGGAATTTTTGCCTCGGAAAAAGGTGGTTTGCGAGTATGAAATGTGTACGTCGGAGATTGGCGAAAAGAATTTGCAAAACTGGTTAAAGCCTTATGCAAAATTGGACCCAGATATGCGAGCGATTTATGCAGAAAGGGTGGCGAATTGGCGAATGAGCGCTTCAAGCTTGACTGAGTTTATTGATGTAGTAAACGCAGGACCACAGGCGTTTTTCCGAAATCACCTATTACAAGCGCCACGTGAGCCGGAGAATCAGATTTTAGCGATGGGGAATTTGGTACACGCTACTTTTGAAGCGGTTACCAATAAGGGTTTAAGTGACGAAGCGGCGATAGAATTTTTTCTAAAAACTTTAGAAGAGAAAGATTTGCCAGCGGAAATCAAACAGGCTCTCGCTGAGGAGGGGCCAGAGAATTTGGCGGTGGCTCTAAAAGAGTTCGGCGGATTATTGCGACAAGGGCGAGCCGAGGTAGACTTAGCTTCTGAAAAATTAACAATTGCTGGCGTGCCAGTAACCGGCAAAATTGATCATATTATAGTGGATGATGCGACCAAAACGATTGAGATCTATGATTTCAAGACTGGCGGTTATCATAAGGAAAAATGGCAAAGTCATGCAACTTTATATAAATACATGTTGCAGCTAGAATTTTATAAGTTGCTTTTGAATACTTCTCCGACTTATCGGAGATATAAAGTAGAAAAAGCGCATATTTTATTTGTGACGCCAGACAAGGATGGGCATGTGTACGATAAAGTATATGAATTTAATGAAACGGAGGAGCAAGAACTGATCGCGTTGATGCGAGCCATATACGAACAGGTGTCAACCTTGAAGTTTATGGATGATCCGGAGATTTTCGTGGAGTCAGACAAAGGTAAGAAGCTAAAGGATATCAAGGAATTCATCGAGCTACTGCTTGCGAAAAGTTAGTCTTGTTTGTATAATATCAGAGATACTGGTTGGGAGTGTGGCAATTTAAGGGGGTGAGATGAGTGGCACATGAAACCTGTCCGCATTGTGGATATGTGGTGTATGGTGATAGTTTTGAAATCAGCAAGAAATTAGCTCAACACATTGAGCGCGAGCATGTTCAGGGCTATCGGGCGTCGTCTAGCTGGGGCAAATGCAGATATTGTGATGGCCGTGGCAAAGATGTTTGGGGGATACCTTGCACCTATTGTAGGGGCAGTGGCATAGCCTAGCTCATCAACAAAAAGGCGGGAGCGTTGCTCCCGCCGACATTTTTGTTATTTAGCGCTTCTTTTCTTTGACTTCGTTGCGACCCAAGTTCTTCTTAGTTTCGACAAACAAGACGTGCTTGCGTAGCACCGGGTCATACTTCCTGAGGCTAAGTTTATCAGGGGTATTCATGGTGTTTTTCTTGGTATAGTAAGCACGCACCCCAGATTCCTCGGAAACGAGGCCAACTAATTTACGCTTGGTATTATTCTTCTTTGCCATAATTCTTATAATTGTATCATAGAAAATGAAAAAAGGCAATAGTTTATATTTTGGGGGCGCTGACAAAATTTTTTAATCTATATTCAATGTCTCGAAGAACGTTCATATAATACATGAAGGCTTCATAGGGGGAGGCGTAGGCGGAGAAGTAGGCATGGACATCGCCGTCATGCCAATATTTAGTACACATGGCGTAAGTGTGGTCGGAAGTAGTTAGGTGGCGCCAGTCAGAAATAAGTTTGGGGTCTTGAGTAGCTAAAATTTTGGGGCGAAGGGCATAAAGATCTTGAGTGGCAGAGTTTTGCATGGCGTTAGAGGCCCAGGCAGAAAGATCGCGCTCGGTGTCGGCCCAGGTGACGGTCTCGGGCATGGAAACCTCAGCTACGGGCGGCTCTATCTCGGCAGCTTCGGAGACGGTGAGGAATTTGTTGTCGTATTGGCTAAGCCACGAATCAATGAATTGGTCTAGGAAATTGAAAATTCCGGTTTCGACCCATTGGTGCTCGCCGAAAGTCTCAAAATCCATAAAAAGATTAATTAAAGAGCCACGGAGGCAGTCGTCGTTGATCCATTGTTGGTATTTGGCAACCGTAAGCGGCCACTCGGTCCAACCGCGATTAGAAAAACGGAAGGCAATGTCGTCGGAAAGACGGTAATTTTTAAGTAAGAGTTTGGTATTAGAGCAACCCGTAGGCAAAAAGACGTGATTGGGACTGTGCTGGCCGAGGATTTTATCCCAACCTTCAGCTAAGATGGCCTTATAATTATGGGTCTCAGCCCATTTAGCAAGTTGGTCGTTATAGGCCAACTCAGTATTGCGAAAAACCTGAGGCGTAACGCCGAATAAAGCTTGGATTTTTTGTTGATGGGCCATGACTTGGGCGTTGAATTCGTCTAGATCATGAAAGAACGCCAGGGAATGATAATATGTTTCGCCGACGATTTCGACTTGGCCACGCTGAACTAAACGACGAATTTGGGCAATTAGTTCTGGGTCCCATTTTTCGGCTTGCTCGCACCAAGTGCCAGTGATGGATAAAGAGACCTTAAAATCTGGGTGCTTTAACATAGATTTTTCGAGGAGATTAAGCATCGGATGATAGCTTTTATTAGCTACTTTTTTAAAGATACGCTCATTAGACTGTCGACCGTAGTAGTCATCGTTGAAATAATTAGTGCTATTGCCGACATCAAAAATTGAATATTCGCGATAACGAATCGGTTGGTGCATATGAAGATATAGACAGATTGCCCGCATTAATTACCTCGCTTATAGTTTATAGTATTATTGTAAACGCGTAAACATTTTTTGGCAACTTTGGTCCAAGAAATTTGATGATATTCTTTCTGAATGTGATTTTTCAAAGTGTGAGAAAGAGCTGGGTTATTAGCAATAGCCAAAATTTCGTCGGCAAGTTTCTTGGTGTCCCAAAAATCGTATTTTAAGGCTGACCAGATAATTTCGGAAACGCCAGATTGATTGGTGAGAATCAGAGCATCACCGTGATGAGCGGCTTCAAGAGCGGTAAGACCAAAAGGCTCGGAGACTGAACTCATTACAAAAATGTCCGATAAGGAATAGATGTCGCGGAGTTTTTGCCCACGAACAAAACCGGTAAAAATAACGTTTTTGGCAATGCCGTATTCAGCAGATAGATTGATTAGCTGGTTGCGTTCTTCGCCGTCGCCGGCAAAAATAAAGATAAGTCGTGGATTTTTAGCTAGAGCTAATTTGGCAGCTTGCATAAAATAAGGTAGGCCCTTCTGAATAGTGAACCGTCCGACAGTTGAAACGATAGTATAGCCAGATTTTTTAAGACTAGTAACGTAGTTATAAAGGCTAGTGTCAAAATGATAATCGGACTTTTCGTAATTTTCATCGAGAGAATTATAGACTACCTCAATTTTATTTAGAGGGATGTGATATTTTTGGTGAATAATGCGTTTGGTAGATTCAGAAACAGCGATAATGCGGTCGGCCAGCATTAGGCCTTCTTGCTCAACTTCGTGGATAAGCGGATTTCCGGTATGCATGCCGGCGCGATCATACTCAGTAGCATGAACGTGAGCGACGAGCGGTGTGTGATGCTGTTTTTTAGCGAGAATACCGGCTTCATAAGTCAGCCAATCGTGAGCGTGAACAACATCTGGCTTATGAGTTTTTAAATACTTGCGAACATACTGACAATAACGTTTTTGGACGTCGCGGATAGAGAGAGGCTTAGTGTCTAGGCCGGGAATGATTTTGGCGTCGATTTGCATAGAGGCGTATGAGCCGCCACCGTAGCGATGAATCGGATCGAGGCTGGTGGCGGATAAAATTCGCATAAAATCAACATCAGGATGCTGGGCGAGGTAAGGGACGACGAAATCGATTTCGGCACCTTGTCTAGCTAAGGCCTTGGCCATATTGAAGCAGGCCACGCCGAGTCCACCGCTGTTGTGGGGCGGCAATTCCCAACCTAGCATAAGTATTTTCATCTATATTATTTTACCATGTTTTTGGTGATTTGCGGGAAAAATATGGTAAAATAAGATTAGAACTTTGTAGGGGTATAGCTCAGTTGGTAGAGCACAGGTCTCCAAAACCTGGTGTCGGGGGTTCAAGTCCCTCTGCCCCTGCCATTTTTGTTGATTATAATTTGCCGGTGTTGGGCGCTCCAGGAATGAATACTGCTGAGGAGAGATCAACAGTGGCGGGGTTGCCGCGAGAGTCTGAATCTAGCGGAATTAGAGTGAGAGTGTTGGTTTTTGTGTAATCTAAATCAGCAACAGTGACCTTGATATCGTTAGTTAGGCCAAGAATTTGGTCGTTGAGCACGATGATGGCTTGATTACCGGTGTTGGCGAATTCGACTATCGCAGAAGCGGGGCCGTTTTGGACAGCAGCAGTGACTTCAATTTTCGGCAATTCTTTAGGCGCTGGGATTTCTTCTACTCGGGGTAAACTATCGTATCGCTCCATAATATGATCGGTAAGTAGATTTAGGGCGTCGAAATTCGTCTCTACTTTTCCATCGGTGGCTGAGGCGAATTTTGTGTATGCAGCTGCAAATTCAGGCTCAGTGATAATGTAGAAGTTGACTGGGTCAATACGTTTGCTAAGTTTGATAACGTCGTCCATGGTAGTCCCATCGAGATCGGGTGAAAGAAAATCGGCGTCGGTCAGAACCACGACGGATTTGGTGGAGCCTTGTCGCCAATTTAGAGTCTGCATAGTGTGGAAGGAAGCCGAAAGCAAAGATTCGGGGATATCGCCACCACCACCCAATTCGATAGCGTTGAGCTCTCGCCAAAACTTGGTCAAAGTACAGTCCTCGAAACCGCAGTGTTGCTTGAGTTCATAAGGATCGCTTAAATCGCGATAATCGAATAGAGCAATACGACCGCCAGATTCGATGGTTTCAGTCGCTAAGCGCATGGCCTCGTTTCTATATTGCTCAAACAAATCCGCCATCGAGGAACTTGAATCGATTAAGAAGGCGGTATCGTGGGGAGAAGAAATGCGATTTTCTAGACCAAAGGTCTTAGTGATTTTATCGAAAATGACTTTGGCGGCGTCAGTATAGAGTTCGTCTTTAACATAGGAAGTGTGGTCTAGGATGTCACCAAGGTTGTAGTGCTTAGAGCTACAGAAAATATCACGATTATTGCACCAAGTGCCGACTTTACCTTTAAAATTGTCTGGTTCGTAAGGCTGATAGGCGCCGAGTAGGCCCGTGTAGGCATAGCAATCAGGCACATACATGCGATAGTCAGAAAGATTTTCGCCGCGACAAGCGGCAGGGAAAAGACCCGCACCTTCGGGCAGATAGATTTTTGGGTCGCCGAAAGTAGCGGCGTAAATAATACGATCGGACTTGATTTGATGGAGAGACTTGGAAATAACCATGGCGCCTTGAGAATAGCCACCTAAAATATATTTAGTGTTAGGGCAATGAATGTCGTCGATCATATTTTTAAGATTTTCGACACCAGTATTAATGCTTTCGCCGAATTCATAAGCGTTGCCGGCGCCGAAGAGGGCTCCGATGGTGGTGTCTAGTTTATCGAGACCGACTCCGACGGCGGGGTAGTCCAGATCGATAAATTCATAATCCAAATTGGTGGTGCCGAGTTTGCTTTCGATTGAACTCTTGAAGGCTAGATAATTTTGATCAGTCCACCTTTCGCCGCCGGAACCACGAGCAAATACCAGCCGAAGACTAGGACAGCTGTCGGCGCTAACTTGGTGAATAGGAAACAATATCGCTATGGAGACCAGGCCAGCAACCAGTAAATAATGAATTTTTAAATGGTTTTTTTCTCGCATTTTGACTCCTGTTTTTAAATTTGCAGAGAACTTACCATGGGGCAAAATATTTTTCAACCCCCCACCTAGGAAACATGATATAATAGGAACAAGATGAGTAGCAGCCAGCAAACTTGGGACGAATATTTTATGAAAATTGCCGAAACGGTGTCCACCAAAAGTAAGGATCCGTCGAGCAAAATGGGCTGCGTGATTGTTGACCCGAACAAGAGGGTGGTATCGCTGGGCTATAACGGCATGCTACAGGGCGCAGATGAGTCGAAAATGACTTTAAGTGAACGGCCAATGAAATATTATTTTGCGATTCATTCAGAAATGAACGCTCTGATTTTTGCGCATCAAGATTTGACTGGTTGTACGATTTATAATCGAGTGGCGACTTGTGAAAACTGCCTAAAGTATTGCTTACAGGCGGGGATTAAACGCTTCGTATATGGACAATTAAGAGTGCATTCGCATAGCTCTGATCCGAGCAAGTCGATGACCAATGTAGAAACGGATGAAGCGGTAATTCGTCTACTGACCTCAATGCCGGAAGTTGAAACTTTGAATATTACCAATGGCAAAACTTACATTGAAGATATCCTGGATTCTTATGATAAAGAATCACCAGAATATAAACGACTGGCGACCTGGATTTAGGGATCCTACCAATTAATAGGTTCGAGATTGTTCTGAGCTAGAAATTGATTGCATTTCGAAAAATGACGATTACCAAAGAATCCGGAATGAGCAGATAAAGGTGAGGGGTGAGGGGACTCAAGGACTAAATGTTTAGAGGTATCAATAAGGGTTTTTTTGCTGCGAGCATCACGGCCCCACAATATAAAAACTAAGTGTGGGCGCTCTTGATTAAGGTATTTAATGGTGGCGGTAGTAAAAGTTTCCCATCCCTTGTTGGCGTGGGATTTAGGTTTGTGGGCCTCCACGGTGAGCACGGTATTTAAAAGTAGCACGCCTTGTTTTTGCCAATTGCGCAAACTACCGGTAGGGTTGGCGTGATTGCCAATATCGCTATCGATTTCTTTATAAATATTGACGAGCGAAGGCGGAATGGGTTGTGAAGGCGGAACGGAAAAAGCTAGACCTTCGGCAGCACCAGGGGTATGATAAGGATCCTGACCTAGAATTACGACTTTAACGTGATTCAGGTCTGTAGTAAAAGCGGAAAAAACCAATTGTTTTTTAGGAAAAATAGTCTTGGTTTCGTATTCTCGGTGTAGGAATTCTGATAATTCTCTAAAATAAGGCTTAGCAAATTCGGACTTTAAAAATGGCTTCCAACTCTCATGCATGTTATAATGATTATAACATGTATATAGTGATTGAGGGTCAAGACGGTACGGGAAAATCTACTCAGGCAAAGCTACTAGTGGACTATTTCGAGAAGAGGGGTTTAGAAGTAGTGATGCTAGAAGAGCCAGATGGGGATTTACCCCAGGCACACGACTTACACGATATGATTTTGGCGCGAGGGTATGACTTGGCTCCACTGACTAATGTCCTGTTATTTACGGCGGCGCGAGTAGAGCTATGGCAAAAAATTGCTGAGCCAGTTTTGAGGCGAGGAGGAGTCGTGATCTCAGCGCGAAATTATTGGTCTACTCTGGCTTATCAAGGTTATGGAGAAGGAGTGTCTCGCAACAAAATTATTCGCCTGACTAAGGATTTGTTGCCGGAAAAATATTTTACGCCAGATTTAGGATTTATTTTGACGGTATCAGATGAAGAGCGACTGAAAAGACAGAAATCACGCGGTAAATCTCAAGAAACCTTCGAGGCTAAACCAAATGAATTCCAGCAAAAAGTTAACGCAGCTTATCCCAAAATTGCCAAAGAATTTAATTTGCATCCACTAGATGCGTCTGGAACAATCGAAGAGATTTTCGCTGAAATTTTGAAGATTATTGAGAATAGTTAAACTCCAGGGGAAAAAAGTTTTAATTTGCGTTCGTGGGCTTTATAGTTGCGGTCATGACTAGCAACTTCGGCCCAGAAGGCTTTAGAGTGATCCATGTGGTTAAGGTGAGCGAGTTCGTGTAAGATGACGTAATCACGTAGAGGCTCAGGAACTTTCATTAGACCAATGTTTAAAGAAATAGTACGGTTAGAAGAACAGCTACCCCAGCGAGTATTGGCGTGAGAAAGGCGGCATTTTTCGTATTGATAGCCGTAACGTTTAGCCCAGTATTCTAGACGATAGGGCAAATACTCACGGGCCTTCTTCATTAATTGTTTTTTCTGATAATCGCGGGCGCGTTGACTAGCTGGGTCTTTCACAGGGAGCTGTTGACGGATGGCGTCGCGACTAGATTTAAGATAGCGTTTGGCGAGAAATTCGGAAGTATATTTAGGCACGCTCATTTGCAAACGGCCAGAGGTAGAAATGGAAAATTTAACGCCTTTAACCCACGCATTTTTGCGGACAATAACTTCACCAAACTCGGTATCTTTGATAATCATTAATTATTTGTTTAGGTCGGCTAGGCCGGTAACAACGTGACGGCTTTGGGTTTCAAAGGTGTGTTTGCCAGAAAGAATGATGGCGTGCTCGTTCTCGTTAGGGGCTTCCATGGTGGCCACGGCTTTTTCATAGAAATCTTTAGCTTTGCTGACGGATTTAAAACGGGACTTCAAACGAGTGCGAATAGTGGAAACGTCGGTTTGAATCCAGATGAGGCTGGGTTCGTAGCCGTGTTCACGGATAAGGTTGCGCATTTCGATGCGTTCCTTTTCGGTGTTGAGACAGCCTTCAACGAGGATAGTTTGGCGAGTCTTAAGAACTTCGCCTAAAATAACCAAGACCTCTTCACGGGTAAACTCGTGCTCGGACATGAGTTTATCTAAATCATAGCTAGCTAGTTTGAATTTTTTACCGAATTTTTCGGCGAAAGTCGATTTCCCACTGCAAGGTGCGCCAAAGATGAGGAGCGCACGCGGTTTTGATTGATTACCTTCCATAATACTTCTATTGTATCATAGAATCCGGAGCGAATGCAATAATTCGAAAGTTTTCCACAATGAAAATCTATATTTTTCGAAAATAGGCGATAATTCAATATCGCGCTCATGGTATAATGAAGATAAGGAGGAGAGTGTGGAACTAAAGCGACGCTTAGATCCCAGAGTGGTCTTTATCGGGCTGTATGTGCTGGCCTTTTTGATTTATGCAGTGGTGGGATTGCAGTCGGTAGCAGCGGTGCGATATGAAGTGTCTGGCGAATTGGAAATTCCTAGCGTTGGCTTAGTTTCAGACGTCACTACTTTGAGATTTGACGGGCACGAATTAAAAACACCGGATGCAATTGTCGGGAGTTATTCTCAAGCGAAAAATAAGACCCTGCTAATTGGGCACTCCACAACGGTATTTAAAGATTTAGGACAGACACAACTAGGGGCGACAATTAATTATGACGGACAGACATATCGAGTAACGGCAATTGATATGGTGCCGAAGAACACGATTGACATGCGAGAGATACTGGCTGGGACTGAGCAAGAGACACTAATGATTATGACTTGTGCGGGGGAATTAATTGGTGACGGTGATGCCACGCATCGATTGATTTTAACTGCGGTGAGGTAGTCGTTTTAATTTGATGGCGAAGCCGCCACCGGGTGCCATGTAGATATTCAGCTCGTCGTCGCGGCTGACTTTTTTATGTGAAATGTTGATAGCAAAAGGATTTTCACGGTAGTGAGCATCGTTGGCATCTCGATAAATGTCTGCAGCGTAGGCCCCGTCTGCGAGAAAATCTAGACTGATGCGTATGCGGCGACCCGATTCATTGGTGACCCCGCCGATATACCAATCTTTAGAATCTCGATCTTGACGAGCGACGACGTAATATTCGCCGATTTCGCCCATGAGAGGTTTGGTTTGACTGAAATTCACGGGCACGTCGCGGATAAATTGGAAAGCTTTAGGCTGTGCCTCTTCGTAAACGAAGGGGCGATCGGCAGCCATAGTCATACCAGAATAAATAGTGACAAAATAAGCTAATTGGCGAGCCAAAGTGGTGGCCATACGTTTGACGTTGTTAGTGAGATCTAGGATGCCCGGAGTGTAATCCATGCCGCCGGCTAATAAGCGTGTATAAGGTAAATAGCAAGCATGGGAGGGCGAGAGTGCTCCACCTTCATATTCTTGACCGCGAGCACCTTCGCGGGTGAGAAGATTGGGCCAAGTACGTTCAATGCCGGTGCCCTTAATCGGCTCGTGGATATCAAGACAGATATGTTTTTTGGCGGCGAGTTCGACGGTTTTTTGATAGTGATTGACCCCGAGTTGAGAATGATGATATTCTTTGCGGCCGTTAATTTGCATCATGGAACCAGCGTAGCCGGTTTTGAGATAGTGAACGCCGTTGGCGGCATAATAGTTGTAAGCGGCTTTAAGTTGAGATTCATAATTATCAACGTACCCAACTGTTTCATGATGACCGACAATTTCAATATTTTTGGATTGAGCGTAGCTAGTGACGATAGGTAAGTCAAAGTCATCGGTGGCTGTAGTAAATTGATTGTGCATACCATTTTCTAGCCAGTTGCCCTCCCAACCTTCATTCCAGCCTTCGATTAAAAGCCCAGAAATCCCTAGGCGTACGGCGGCGTCAATGTATTCTTTGGCGTGTTTAGTGGTAGCTCCATGACGTTCGCCGGGGGCCCAAGTCCATTCGCCCACGTACATGGCCCACCAGATACCGATGAATTTAAGGGGTTTGACCCAGCTAAAGTCTGACTTCGGAGGATCATTGAGGGCGTAAATTAGACGGTTGGTGGTAAGTTCGGTGGCTGAATCAGCAATCATGATAAGACGCCAAGGAGTGCGAAAGGGTAACAAGACATGAGCGATGGTGCGATCTGAAAGCGGAGTGATGTCGGTGGACAGCACTTGACGTTGATTTAACTTAAGAGTCATGGAGCCGTAATTATAAAGTGCGGCTTCATGGATGGAAAGAAAATGATCATTAGGCGTATGTATGGTGAGCGGAGTGTGCACGGAGTGTTCTAAGGCGTAGACGTTGGTGCGTTGGTAGTTGTATTCATAGCGATCTGGTTGATAGGCAGGAATCTGCCAAGCGGTGGCGCCAGGATCGATGTTGAATTCGGTAAGTTCTTGCTTTAGGGTGATTTGGCTAAATTTAGGCTGAGGGGGAATTTCGTAGCGGAAAGCTACCCCGTTATCAAAAACTCGAAAACGTAGAGTAAAAATACGTTTTTCGTCCTTTTTTTCGGTAAAATAGAAGGCGCTCTCATGATAATTATTAGGGATGTACCGATCTTCGCCCCAGGGCATTTCAATAGTTTCTGTGTGGTTGCGGCGTTGTTCGCGGACCAGCCCGAGATTTTGATTCAGTGGCTTTTCGCCACAAATTTTAAAACCTAACTTAGAAGGGCGCACCAAAAGATGGTCGTCTTTGTAGACACAATAGCTAATCCGACCGTTCTTTAAAGAAAGCTGACATTTGATATGGCCGTCTGGAGATATGATGTCACGTTCGAATTCATCGCGCGTTAGAAGATTTGCCCACTTGAACATATTCTTATTATAGCATATAACTATGTTATAATTAGGCTATGGAGAGAAAGCGCAGTCAGGTAAAACTGTTCTTGATCAGCGTAGTCTTGTTTGTGGGGGTGTTTAGTGTGGCCTTCGTGGGGATTCAATTTATCACTAAGACAGGTATTTTCAAAATACCCGGAGTAGTGCGATATGAGGAGAGTGATTTTACTCCAGAACAATTAGCACTGATCCAGGGGATTTTTACGGATGAGATAACACTGGATAAAGATGTGACGATCAGTACGCGTAATACTTCAGAATATCCAGATTTAGCGAAGGGTGAATATATTTATAGTATTGCGGTGCCGGTGACGGATTTTTACGATACGAGAAGCGACCGAAATGAATTTGAAGAAACGGAAATGATTCCAATTGAAGAGCTGGATTTTAGTAAAAAATTATTAGCAATTGATGGTGAATATTATCTAGATACTTTTGACAAGGGAGCTTACTATCAAGTGATCACTTTTGATTCGGAAAAATTCGACGAAGAAATTAAGCCATTAGTAGATGCGACTTTTAATAAGACTTGGCCGAGCCAGGATAAAGTACTGACTATGGCGCAGACGGGAGTAACGGCGCTCTCTCGAGGAATGAATGGTAAATTGAATGAGGTGGGTGATGCTAAATTCTTCAGTGCGGAAATTGCGGATTTTTTACGGGGCTTTGATATCACGCACACCTCAAACGAGGCTTCCTTCTCAAGCCAGGCGACTAAGGAGAACATCTGTTCGGATCCCCGTTTTATTGATCTATTGGTGGATATTGGGCTAGATGTAGTGGAGTTAACCGGCAATCACAATCAGGATTGTGGTGATGAGGCAGCCAAAAATACAGTCGATATTTATGCGGAGAATAATATCAAGGTGGTGGGAGGCGGAAAAACGGCAGAGGAGGCGGCTAAGCCACTGGAGTTAAGTGAAAAGGAAAATAATATCACTTTCTTAGCCTACAATTTATCTACTGGCGGAGCAACGCTTGATGATACGCCGGGAGCGAATCAATACATAGAGGAGAGGGCCGCCACCGAAATTACGGCGGCGAAAGAGCGAGGTGATTTCGTGATTGTAGATATACAATATTTTGAATGCAGTGCTTATGTGTCGGAAACGGAAGATCCCACTTGTGACGCCGCGGACTCTGCGGCCGGAGATCAGGTCGGATTTTTCCGGCATTTGATTGACATGGGGGCAAATGTAGTGGTGGGAACTTCGGCTCACCAGCCACAGACTTTTGAGTTGTATGAAGACGGGGTAATATATTATGGTCTAGGAAATCTGTTCTTTGACCAGGCTTGGTGGCCGGGAACGACTCGGAGCCTAGTGTTAGCCCATTACTTTTACGATGGCAAATTATTGCAAACTAGAATCATCCCTACAGTCTACGATAAGAACTTCCAAACGCGGGTGATGGAGGATCCGGAGTGGTTTTTACAACGCCTAATTAACGTAAGGCCTTAGTAGGTACTGAAGAATTGAGACCAGTAAGTTTTGTAGTCGGCATCCATGTCGAAGACGAAGCCCACGGAGAGTTTAGTGTATTCGGGATTGAGAATGTTGGCGCGGTGAGCAGCTGAGCCCATCCAAAGAGCCACAGTAGTGGCAGGAGAGACAGCCGCATTGCCCATGGCTAGGTTTTCGCCACTAGTGCCGCCAGTGCTGGGCGCTGGACAGGCGGTAGACCAACTGGAACCATCGGGACGAGTGTGGGCGTAGAGAGTCTTAGTTTCGGTGGCGCGAGTATCGGCGGCGTTAGCACAAGTGTCACCCCAGGAAAGTTGCTCGAGATTGTTCTTAATACGAATTTTATTGACTAAGGTTAGAACTTCATGTTTCCATTGTTCGACGGGGGGTTCGATTACGGTGACAGCGATGGAATCTTTGCGTCGACCGTCATAAGTACCGGCGGTGATAGTGGTAGTGCCATAGCCTTTAATTACTGGATAACGGCAAGTATCGTTACTATAACCGAGCCAGGTACGGGCAGTATTGTAAAACCCAGAGATGACAGAGGTGTCGTCGGTCTGCCAATACATTTCGCCAAGATCGGATAGGCCGCCGCCGACGCAGATATCTACGTCTGGCGTGCCGTAGATAACGATAGACTTTTCGTTCCAAAGTTCGCCGTCAGGAACGGTGGAATTATCGTATTCGTGGCTAGAGGTGGAGACGTAATCATCGTTACCAATGATATCGACATACTCAGTGGCAGTGGCTTCGGAGTCCGAAACGGATTCAAGTAGGGCGACGGATTCGGCGTCTCCTTCTACGATGTCGGAGCGTTCACCGACGGCGCGGAATTCGATACCACCATTAAAGAGAATCGCGCTAGCAATCAGGATTCCGGCGACCAGAATGGCTGCAGCGTTGATAGACAACATAACCGTCATGTGCGACTGCTTCTTGCTGGGAGAGTTGTTGATTGTGGGCTCCATTATTTATGGTGCTCCTTTTTGGTAGTAGGCTTTTGGCCAGAAATAAGGGAACGAACAAACTTGATAAACTCGTTCATGGCGGGCATCAAAGCTAAGAAAATCAGAATCATGATGAAGTTGAGGATAATGACTTCGGTAGAAGGTGTAGAGCCACGGAAGAGGGCGGCGAAAATAGCCGAGAAAATGACCATATAAATAATCGCGATCGAAGCTAAAATAACAATATAAGATAAGATACGTAACCAAATGGAAGCGAGATTAAGAGCTCTGTAGCGCAAAATAGTATAGTAAACAGCGATAATGGTTACGGCAAGAGCGAGAGGACCAAGCCAGATCAAGCTCCAATTACCCAGAATAGGGAGGATGAGATTAAAAATTAGGACTACTAAACTGGAAGTGCCAAAGCAACTCATGGTGATAATGTCGCTACCTTTGCGACGGCTGGAACGAGCGCGAAGGTATTGTTTCAGGAAAGTCCCAACGATAGCCGGAACGATAATAGAGAAAAAGGCAATGTAGGAGAAGTAAAGCGGACCGATGTTCATGGTGACAGTATTGCCAGTGTATTGTAAGTCGACGGCCGAATAGAGACTGGACGGGCTGATAAAAATGGCGGAAGAAACAACTAGACCAAAAAGCAAGAATGCTAAGGTGAGAATTTTGCCGTATTTTTGATTCCATGCGGCATAGCCGAGGAAGGCGACGTCGAGTAGGATGGCGCTAATAAAAGTCCAGTTGACTGGCCCGTAGATACTTTCGATCGCATCGGGTTTAGCGGTGAGGAAGATTGATATTGATGCCATCCAAACGGTGGCAAAAATCGCAGCCATAAAGTACCAGAGCGAGCGAATCCGATCACCTTTGGATGAGCCAAAGAAGACGATGGAACCCGACAGGAACGTTAATACGGCTACTGTAGCTAATAATATAATAATTAGTTGCATATACCTCCTTATATATAATATATTATAGCATAAAAAGCTTGGCGTGGGGGGATCATATACTAGGTGCTGCGGACGCAACGGACATAATGTCCATAAGCCTTGCTGCGAGCGTTACTGGCCAGACTGTCATCATGATAAAACAGATGGTATTGAGCATTAGTATTGTAGGCAGTAGCAGACCACCAATAACTGTACGTAGTAGGATTACGAATTGTACCAGCATAATAACTCCCACCATAGATAGGAGAATATTGAGAAGGATAACTCTTGGCATCAACTTGTTGATAATAAGATGGCAAATGCCAGTTAGCCGGACAAATATCTTGAGTGGCATCTATTTGAGTTTGGCTACAAACCTGGCCAGCCGAAGCAGCGCAATAATTATACCAAGCACCTAACATATCAGTAGTGTAACCACTAGGAGCAGAAGCAACGTCAGTACTATCCGCCTGGTGAGATTGAGCGTCAGTAAAAGATATACTGCTACCTCTCAGGTCTCCACCAGCAGCGGTATTGAAATTGGCGCCAGAGAAATTAGAGTCTGTAGCGGAAATGGCACCAGTAATTCTTAGATTCTGCGTCATCCAACAAACGCCGTTGATATAACGTACAGTATAGTCCGACTCATCACGACGATCATAAACAGTAAGCGATGCACTAGAGGCTCTCGCTTGACATTGCGAAGCTGTGAAATCTTGCATGTAAGTCTTCCCCTCTATTACCCATGGGTCTGTCGCTGTCCCAGAACCAGAAGCAGGTGTGACTCCAGATTTAAGTGAAATGACCGGACGTACTCCGTATGAATTACTGGCACCGCTATAAGTAATGCTTGCGCCACCCGAGGAGAAGTAGGTGGTACTTGACCCATACGAACCATAAGCCGGAGTGAATAAATGATAATTTGATCCTGACCGCAAGAAGCTATTATCATGATAAGCTGAGCCATAAGAGGCATGAGCTCCAGAGCCGGCAAAAGAAGCCTCGTCTGCCGTGAGCAGAGCTGCCGGATACTTTAATTGGTTAGAGACCCCTGTACTATTTTCTACATATCGATATAGATCTACGGTGCTACGTGAACAATTCAAGCTCGGAGTTAAATTGTTGCCAACAAGGTTTCTTCCATAAGCCCCAAAATACGCAGAGGTAGAAGAAGACACATATGGCGTGATACTTGTAAGAGGAGTGGTAGTAGTATTATAAGATTGATAGACGGAACGATCATTGCAATAGCCGGCACTAGCTTCCAGTAAACTGGTAAAGTTCGCTATCCCATTAGCACTAGTATACCAAGTATCTTCTATGTAGGTCTTGATTTGGGAGCGAGTATTATTTATGGAAGGATTGGCGTCGCTACCAAAGACTGTATCCACACTTGTTGAGGTGGTACTATCCTGAATACTGGAATCATTATTAAAAGTATATCCTACTCGGTTTACATTCCTATACCACTGAGATTGTGCCGAATTACCTTTCAGGGCAAAAGGCTGAGTGGTGACTTGAGCACTAGTGGTAGCGTTAGCACAAGAATTGACTGTGGTCCCGCCAGAATAAAGACCATTGTAAATCATCTTTACCCCGCCTGAACCAGTGGTTCTCACAATTCGCCAGCAGGTGTTGCCTAATTTTACGTAATTAGGATAATTGGCCCCATCGCCATTAGAACCATACGTATTGCTAGTCCCATCCAGATTATCATCCAAAATTCCGCGATAAAGATAGATAGTACTAGTATTAGCAGCGTCACTAGAAGTGCCAAAAATACTAGAATCGTAAGTAAATACACCCGAATTCTCCTTAGTAATCGTACTCGCTTTCATGCCTGCTTTAGCGCTTAAGCCAGATCCATTGACACTAGTATTGTCTAATGTACGACTATTATTAAGCGAGGCTATAATATCATAAAGGCTAGTATTAGTACTGTTGCCCCAGACCGCATAAAGTGTCATGTTTCCAGACGGACTAATAGCCTGACCAGCACGATAAGTAACCGTGGTGGTACTAGAAGAAGTCCCCCAGCCCTTGAAGTAATAACCAGTACGAGTGAAGTGGTTACCCGCAAGATAGTCTGTAGTATTTCTAACCATGTCTTGTGTATAGTTACTACCGCTTCCACCATTAGCATTGAACGTAATCGTCCAAACTGGGTCCCACTGAGCATAGAGAGTAATATTGTGGTTGGCTGTTCCTACCATTGAGACGTAACGATAAGCGTCGGCGAAAGAATCTCCACTCCCATCCGCTTTGGTATTCCAACTCTTAAAGGCATAACCCGAGCGAACGAAAGTATTTGCAGGGAGAGTATGAAGCGTATATGCATTATAAGTTTGGCTAGCCATAGTACCGGTAGCGTCGCTGGCATTCTTATTAAATGTAATCGTAGTACTGCCAGTATTGTTTTGTTTAGCCACACAGCGAATCGAGTTGCCGTAGTATCTTGATGTATAGACTTGGCTTGGATTGGCACTTGAGGTTCCGAAAAGGCCAGCAAACATATTGCTCGTCGAATTAGATGTATTAGTTTGATAATAATTATATGAACCACCCATAGACGGATTGCTACCTGGGTATGTTTTGGCGCCGACCCG
The DNA here is from genome assembly GCA_024697865.1 of Candidatus Saccharimonadota bacterium. Classification (GTDB taxonomy): domain Bacteria; phylum Patescibacteriota; class Saccharimonadia; order Saccharimonadales; family Saccharimonadaceae; genus Nanosyncoccus. The sequence continues at coordinate 33,172 of JAILSC010000001.1, forward strand.
AGCCATATAAAGAGGAGCGTTACTAATATTCAGGTAGCCATTGGTATTATATGGAGCAGCATTACCTATGCTTACCAGTGCGTCTATAATGCCCTGTGCTCTCCAGGTATGATTGAACTCAGAATAATAGTCAGCCTCACCATAGCTCTCATAAGGCGTTACATTGGCAGTAGGCAACTTCCATCCGGCTGGACAAACAGAGTTGCTCATTATGGTCCTATTAGTAATTGTAGATGTAGAATTAGAAGCTACTGCGGCAGTAAAGTTATAATAGTTGCCAGTATGGTAGTGGGGACAAGTCCCGTCGTTATGAGCAGCAGTACAGGCTTCTTTTGTCTCGTAGGCGGTGTTAGAGCCTGAAGTGTTAGTATAATAGTAATAATCTTCATAGTCGTAAGAATATGGAATATTATTGTCGTTAACCCAAGAGCTACCAGCGGATTTGGCTATAGTAGTGTTGGCTGGGACCCAAGTAATCACCTCGTCGGTCCCAGTGCAATTTGTAGTGGTGGCGGCGTTAGAACAACTATAGCCATTGGCGGTAGTGTAACCCTGACTCCCGAAAGTCGTAAGATCTGTGTTTTCAGAGGTCAATGGTCTATAATTTTCTGCTGTAGTATCCGAGATCAAGTCTAAATCCAAATTCTGTGTCATCCAAACTCGTCCATCTTTCATCTTGGCGACGTAATAGACTTTATCGTCCCTTTCGTCAATTAGTTGATATTGCTGGTTCATAACCATAGAGTTAGCCACGCTATCATTCATGTCTTGCATACAACCGGCTTCGGAGATAGTGGTGGCCTCCGGGTTACACTTCTGAATACCTACCGCCGCAATCACGAAAGTGTCACTCAAATAACTCCCCTTCGGGGTATCCAAATTAGCTCTAGCGCCAATGGCAAGAGTATAGTTTTTGGTGCCACTAGGAGATTCATTGATGTCTAAAATTTCTCCGTTGCTATCTGGAATCCGACGGAAGACCGCATTGGCGCCAGTGTTATCTATTACGGTGCTAGTAGTACCATCACTGGTGACGTATTGACTAGGTTTATAGCCCCAGTGATCATTGTAACCAGTGTAGCTAGCATTGGAGAAAGCTGCTTCCGTAACATTAGAGCTAATGGATAATATATTATTTACGCCACTAGTTAAGCTAGTAGATCCGTTAACTGATGCAATACTTAAGGTATAACCACCAGTAGCAGTCACTGCGATACTCCCATTTTTAGATTTAGAAAAGTCACCAGCGGTAGTTTTAGGCGCCAAGTTCATTAGCATGTCCGAAGTATCCACGACTACGGTGATGGAAGAAGCAGCGACGTTGTTAACTATAAATAAGGCCGGCAAAATGAAGAAACTGGCAATGAACAGTTTAAAATGAGATCGCAAATTAGTTTTTGCAAACTTTCTTACTTCATTAAAATCTTGAAACATTCCTGCACCAAGCCTCCAAATAATACTCCACTAAATGTTGTCGTTTATGTTTACTATTTTAGATTAACACTTATGGTATGTCAAGAATTTAAATTTATGGTTTTTATGTTATAATAATGTTAATATGTTGGAAGTTCGGGGTGTTTCGAAGGTCTATAAAACGGGTGGGGCTAAACGCACTGTGCTAAATAAAGTACGGATTAATTTTCGCAAAAATGAGTTTGCGGCAGTGCTAGGGCCATCGGGTTCCGGCAAAACGACTTTACTCAATATTATCGGTGGATTGGATGAATATACTACTGGTGATTTAGTAATTAATGAAAAATCTACCAAGAAGTTTCGGGATAAAGATTGGGATAGTTATCGGAACCATCGAGTAGGCTTTGTGTTTCAAAGTTATAACTTGATCCCGCACCAAACGATTTTGAATAATGTACGACTGGCATTGACTCTGTCAGGAATTTCTAAACGCGAATCAGTGCGACGAGCCAAAAAAGCTTTAAATGAAGTGGGCCTAGCCGAGCACATCCATAAAAAACCAGCCCAATTATCTGGTGGACAAATGCAAAGAGTAGCAATTGCTAGGGCATTAGTTAATGACCCAGACATTTTGCTCGCAGACGAGCCAACCGGGGCTTTAGACTCAGAGACTAGTATTCAAGTGATGGATTTACTGGCGCAAATTGCAAAAACTAGATTAGTGGTAATGGTGACGCACAATCCGGAACTGGCGGACGAATATGCAACACGAATTATCACCCTAAAAGACGGAAAAATTACTTCGGATTCTGATCCTTACGACGGGAAATCCAAGACGAATCTAGATTTGCTAGAGTCAGAACGGAAAAGCAAGAAGACTCGGATGTCGTTTATCACGGCGGCCGGGTTGTCTTTGAATAACTTGTTGACTAAAAAAGCGCGGACGATTTTAATTGCGGTGGCGGGATCGATTGGTATTATTGGAATTGCTTTGATCAGCGCCGTATCAACTGGTTTCCAGAATTACATTAACAAAATCGAAGAGGATACTTTAACTTCTTATCCATTGGCCTTACAGAAAGAAACGGCGGATATTTCTGGTATATTATTGAGCCTAACAGGGGATTCTGAGACCGGAATGGATGATGGCAAATTGCACGAAAATCAAATTTTGACTTCTACTCTCGGGACGGTATCGAATAACGATTTGCCCAGCTTCGTGGAATATTTGAACGCACATCAGCAAGACCTGAATGACGACATTCGTTTAATGGAATATGAATATAATGTAGATCCGTTAATATATACAGAAGATGCAACTGGCGAGATTGCTAAAATGAACCCTAGCAATATGTTTACTTCGTTGATTGGTGAAACTTCGCTACTCCGAAATTATTCTACGATGACGTCGGTATTTCGACAATTCGAACTAGAAAATTTGGAAAATGATACCGAGATATTAGCGGGGCGCTATCCGGAAAAATACAACGAAATGATGGTGGTGCTGAGTAATAAAGGTGAGATTTCTGAACTTTTGACCTACTCGTTAGGGTTTCATAATACGAATGAGCTAAACGAAGTAGTTTCTAAAATCATGAGTGGTGAGAAAGTGGCGATCAATAATGAACCGCTAGAATTGACTTATGAAGATTTGATGGGAGTTGACTTGCGTTTAGTGCCGGCGACAGAGACTTATAAATATAATGATAAATACGAAGTCTACGAAGATATGTCGAGCGATAAAGATTACGTGCGCGGAATATATAATGAGGCGGAAAAATTGAAAATCGTGGGGGTGGCGGTGATGAATTCGGAAATGTTGTCGGCGGGAAGTGGAGTGGCTTATTTGCCATCTCTAGTGACGCATATTATTGAAAAATCTGGTGAGACGGAGATTGTAAAAAAGCAATTAGCTAGTCCGGAAGTTGATATTTTCTCGAACAAAAGATTCGATGAGGAAGGGAATGATTATAATTTTGAATTTTCGGACTTGGTGAGCGTAGATGAAAATGCTTTGTCGCAGGCGTTCGGGATGAGGATCGATCAAAATGCGATTAGCGCTCAAGTGGCGACATATATGCAACAAATCGCTAACGATATTACGGTGGACGTATCGCCGATTAAGAATGTTTTGATTGATAGATATAAAGATCTGGCGGATTCGTTTATGAATGAACTAAACTTACATGAACCATTCAAGAAAGCCGATGTAGAGGGGCTACTTAGTGACTTTATTTCAAAGCAAGATTTTAGTGATATTGAAGCGAATTATTACATTCCGCAAAGTGATGCACGGGCGATGTATCAAGGGTTATTGTCAACGACGATGGAGACTTATATCACCATCTATACTGAGGTACAACAGAAATTTAATCCAACATTCAACCCCGAAACAGCCGATTTTACCATGGAGGAAATATTGTACGAGCAAGCGATGAATTTACTACTCGGCAGTACGGCATTTGACGGCGTGTTTGAATCAGTAGCAGCACCGATCACGCAAGGACTAGTGCAAAAAGAGGTGCTCACTAAAGTGAGTGGGCTAGCGACCTATTTGTCATCTAGTTTTGCTAATGCGTTTAGCGTGGATCAGGATGCAATTATCGGGGCGTTTAAATTGAACTTTAGTGAAGATGAACTGTCACGAGTGGTAACGGCGATGTTTACGAAAAAGAAATCGACTTTAGCTACGAATTTATCGACGTTGGGTTATCAAGAATTGAATGATCCGACGCAGATATCCTTCTATTTTTGGAGTTTTGACGGCAAAACACACTTCATCGATTCTCTAGAGAAATATAATGAGTTAATGCGCTCCTATGGTGACGAATCAAAAGTGATTGATTATACCGACACAACGGGGGTACTGATGTCCTCAGTCAAAGCAATTGTGGATGCAGTATCATACGTGTTGATTGCGTTCGTGTCGATCTCATTGGTAGTGTCGTCGATTATGATTGGAGTAATTACTTATATTTCAGTATATGAACGAACCAAGGAAATTGGGATTTTGCGGGCGATGGGGGCCTCGAAACACAATATTTCTTCAATCTTTAATGCAGAGACGTTTATTATCGGTTTCTTAAGTGGAGTGATTGGCGTAGGAATTTCATACTTACTGATTCCGCCGATCAATTTGGTGTTGCATAGCTTTATCGGCGATATACCTTTGAGCGCGGCTTTGGACCCGAAAATGGCGGCGTTTCTGATTGTATTGTCGATTATATTAACTTTGATTGGTGGATTGATCCCAGCCAGAGCGGCGTCGAAAAAAGACCCAGTGGAAGCACTTAGGTCTGAATAAGCGTGGCTGGGATGGAGGGATAGTTATCCCATACCATCCGCACGAAACAAAAATCGAGAGCAAGCTCTCGTTTCTGTTCCGTGGCTGGGATGGAGGGATTCGAACCCCCGAATGGCGGGACCAGAACCCGCTGCCTTACCGCTTGGCGACATCCCATTCTTGATATATTTTATCATATTTTAGTAAAAAATGCTATAATTTAGTTATGGCTAAAAAGAAAACGTTTACTTTGAAAGAACTAGAGGAATTGTCCGCGGAAGAAGTAATCAACAAAATAAAATACGAAAATTATTCTCTCTTGACTTCGCTTGGTTCAGAAGATTTAAGAAAAGAAATGGTGCCAGTGGGTAAAGCTTGTAATGCGGCAATCAATTATTTTTTCCGTACGACAGGACCAAAAAATAACCCCAAGAAGCATAACGAAGCAGCGCGCAAGAAGCTGGTGAAAGTATTAAATAAATTGACGCCCGGAACTTATCAGAAAATACCAAAAGATTTGCCAGAAGGCCTGGTGATTGGCTACAACCACCCTTCGTTGGGTGAGATTGCGCGGATTTTGATGATGAAAATTGATGTAATGGGTGACAAGCCAATGTATTTTCCGGTGAATTTGCCTTGGTATGAGGCTTTGGCGCCAAATTCGGACCGAATTGAGAGGCTGGGAATTATTATTACGCCGACGATTACGCCTTCGACCTGGAGTAAAATGAAGCTGAAAGAAGGTACAAAGAAATATGCGGCGGGGAATCGTCTGAAAAAAGATTTCCGCAATATTTATACCGATTTGTCGCATGCGGCGGTTAAAAATGGTGGAGTGATTTTCGTGGCGCCATCGGCTACGCGACAAGCTACAGTATTTAAAAACGAAGACGTATACAATCAAAAAGAAGACATTATTCCTACCATGGCGATGTTGGCGGTAAAACTATATTCAGATCCGGAAGTCAATTGTAGTTTTCTGCCGCTAGCGATCCTCCCACCGGAAGGATACGGACGGGGTCTGAATTTTCGTAAGAAATACCGATTGATTCCTGGCGAGATGATGACGGCAGATTATGTTCGGAAAAAATACTTTAAAACCAAAAGTCCGAAACGTTTAGATGGGTTCGATTGGGAGTTCCATCAGCGGATTGCCAATCAACTACCGAAAAAGTTTTGGTATTGATGATTTTGTGCTAAAATAAACATAAGCATGATCGACGAAACTCAAGCTGGGCAAGAGTACTATTATTATCCTCTGGAAAATATTGAGGACGTGGATATTTTTTATGAGGCAGTAGAGCGTGAACGGTTGACTAAGGCTGTTTCCGAGGAACGGCCCTATACTTATTGGACGATTGAAATCTACGATCAAGCAAATGGCATTCGTGGCGGCGGTGGCTTAGGTACTTTAGCCGCAGATACACGACGCGTAGCGGAAAGAATGGGGGTACCTTTTGCCTTGATTACGCCGTTTTATCCTTATGAATCGCGCCAAGAAATCAAAGACGGAATAGTAGTAGACGAACACCGACCAGTAGAATATAGAAAATTTGGATTTAAATTCGTCGATAAAGTAAACATTAAGTGTTGTGGGCAATTATGTAGTTTAGACGTGATTGAAAAAAAATTCAAACATACCAGAATCATCGCTGTGACTGAGCCAAATTTTGGAGAATTATATTCTGGCGTGAGCGGAAGTGACCACCGATTATACCAAGAGGTGGCTTTGGGGTTCGGTGGTTATGCGGCGCTAAAATTAATCGGCTTAAAACCTGCGGTTATGCAATTGAACGAAGTGGCAACTTTCTTTGCGGCGTTAGCGCGATTAGACGAGTTAGCCTCCAACGGAATGGACTTTTACGAAGCGGTAGTTTACACACGTAAACACACTTTATACACTAATCATACTTTAGTGCAGGCAGCGGAAGCCGAGTTTACCCGTGAACAGTTTGAGCGTTATGTTTTTCCGAATGTTAAATCGCCAGCCGTACGTAAATGGCTAAGCGATAAATTTGATGGCGACCGAATTAAATTATCGTCCGTAACAATTGAGATCGCTGAAATGCGATCGGGCGTATCTAAACTACATGCGCGAGTGGCAAATTATCGCGATATTGCTGGCAATAAAGTGAAATTCAGGGCTGTGACCAACGGGATTGATATGGACTACTGGGTTTTGCCGGGAATTATGGAATTTATGCGGAACGCCGGGATAATTGACGCTAAGGGATTTCCAACAGTAAATTACTCGGATAAATTAGAGTTGTTAACGGCGGACAAAATCCGTGAATTTAAACGACAGGGACGAAGGCTGTTGAATTCGACCTTAAAAAAGAAGCCAGATCATCAGGGGAGGATCTTAAAGTTTAAAGATGACGATTTGGTTTATGATTTTCGGCGAAGATTTGCCGACTATAAGCGTCCAGAACTGGCATTTCGCGACCCCATGCGATTAAGGAATATATTGGAGAGCCATAACGCACATTATTTGATGGCCGGACGAGTACATTCAGGCGATCAGACCATGCAAGAAAAATTGCGGCAAATATTAGAAATTGTAGAAAAAGATGATTATCTGCGTGAACACGTGCATTATTTACCGGATTACGATGAAAAATTGGCTTTGGCCCTATCGGCAGGCTGCAATGCTGCAATCAATGTGCCGATCGTAGGATTAGAAGCTTGCGGTACGTCCTGGATGAAAGATGTGGCGAACCTAGGGGTGTTAATTTCAACCCATGATGGTGGAGTGGCGGATGGCCCAACGCGAGCATACTTGAATGTTTCAGGAAACGATGAAAGTGAAGAAATAAATATGCTTTATCAACGAATGGAGGAAGCGGCGGCGATTTGGGAGAGTGATTTTGATTTAGAGTATACCATGCGCGAGCAGCTAAAGGAATATTTGCCGGTGATTTCAGGTGCCAGAATGTTGCAAGATTATCTTGACTTTCTCTTCCCAACGTAGTATACTATTGACAAGTCTGGTATCAGACTTTTTTGATACTAAAAAAGAGGAGTAAAATGGCAAAAATTACAAGAATTAAAGCGTCGGACGGGCCCGCTAAGAAGGGGGAGAAGTCTGATGCGCCGGCAATTACTCGCAAAAAAGTTGTCGTCAAAGACAAAAAGACCGAAAAAGTAAAACGAGAAAAGGCCAAAGCCGCCGAGAAAAAGGTCTCCGCTCCTAAAAAAGAGGAGAAAAAGCCATTTATCCTGGTAGCGCCGTTTGTCTATCTGTGGCGATATATCCGCGATTCGTGGATGGAGCTCAGACAAGTACGGTGGCCGAACCGTAAAACCACTTGGAAGATGGTGCTTGCGGTAGTGGTTTATTCCGCCTTCTTCATGGTGATAATTTCACTACTTGATCTCTTCTTCTCGTGGCTATTTGGATTAATATTAGGTAATAAATAGAAAGGATTATTATGGCAGTAAACAGATATGACGGTACTCGCGCCTGGTACGCAATCTCTACCTATAGCGGATACGAAGACAAAGTAGCTGATTCGATTAATCAGCGAGTAGGCTCAGTCGAGATGAGTGGTAAAATTTTCGAGGCGATCGTACCTAAAGAAAAGCAAATCGAAATCAAAAACGGTAAGCGCAAAATTGTGGATCGCAAGATTTTACAAAATTATGTATTAGTAGATATGAAATTGTCAGATGAAACCTGGTATATTATTCGTAACACTCCAGGGGTGACCGGGTTCGTAGGCACCGGTACACAGCCAACTCCAGTTTCGGAAAAAGAAATTAAGAAAATCAAGAAACGAATGGGCGTAGAAGACCCGAAGTTCTCAGTGAAATACGAAGTCGGCGAAGTAGTATCGATTACCGATGGTCCATTTAAGGGCTTTGACGGTTCAATCTCTGAAATTGATGCCGCTAAGGGCAAGATTAAGGTAATGGTTTCGATGTTCGGACGAGAAACTCCGGTGGAAATAGACGCTTTGCAGGTAAAACAGTTGAATTAATTTGCAATTTGTGATATAATTTAGTTAATTGTTACATAAATGCTTCTATATTAACTTTAATAAAGGATTTTGTGATGGCAGAAAAGAAAGTAATTGGTAATTTGAAATTACGTATCCCAGCAGGACGGGCTACGGCTGGACCTCCAGTAGGTTCTACCCTCGGTCAATGGGGCCTCAACATGATGGATTTCATTAATCCATTTAACGAGGCTACTAAAGATTTGATGGGCAAAGACGTAATCGTACACATTCAGGTGTATGACGATCGTTCGTTTGACTGGAAGTGTTTGGGGCAACCAGCTGATGATTTGATTCGCGAAGCGATCAAAATTCAGAAGGGTTCCGGCAAACCAAATACCGACAAAGTTGGGACAATCACCAAAGCTCAACTAAAGGAAATCGCTGAAAAGAAGATGGAACAGCTTAACGCTGTAGATATCGAAGGTGCAATGAAAATCATTGCCGGTACAGCACGTTCAATGGGCGTAACTGTAGAAGAATAATAATAAAGTGTGGGAGGGCATTAGTCCGCTAGGACCACAGAAAGGACCAATATGGCAGAAGAAAAAGCCACAAAAGAAAATCTAGAAGCAGTAGTTGAAGAAACTACTACTAACGAACCAGAGCAATTTGCTAAATCTGGCAAAAAATCCAAGAAGCATATTGAAGAAGTAAAGGCTGAGGAAGAGCGCCAGGAGCGCAAGAAAGAGCGTGCAGCTAAGGATGCTGAAGCAGCCAATAAACCTAAGGGTGCTACTCCGGTGACCCGTCCTTTGATTGAGCGTCGAGGTAAGAAATACCAAGAAGTCGCAAAATTGATCGAGAAGAATAAGGTTTATGGTCTGAAAGAGGCTTTGGAACTAGCGATTAAAACTTCGCCAGTAAAATTTGACGCTTCAGTAGAGGTGCATGCCCGACTGGGTGTGGATCCACGACAAGCCGATCAAAATATCCGTACTACTTTGGTACTACCCAATGGCAACGGTAAAACTGTACGCGTAGCTGTGTTTGCACCTCTAGATGTTTGCAAAGCGGCTAAAACTGCTGGCGCCGACATTGCTGAGGATGAAGAATTCTTGAAACGATTGGACAAAGGAACGATTGACTTTGACGTATTGATTTCGACTCCGCAATACATGCCTAAATTAGGTAAATACGCTCGTCTCTTGGGGCCCAAAGGCTTGATGCCGAATCCTAAGGCTGGCACAGTAACCATGGACGTAGAGAAGGCCGTGAAGGAGGCTAAGGCTGGTAAGGTCGAATACCGCGTAGACAAGCAAGCTATCGTTCATATTGGCGTAGGTAAAATCTCGTTCGGCGTGGATAAACTCTTAGCCAACGCAGAAGCTTTCTTCGATTCTTTGAAGGCACAGAAGCCAGCTTCGCTGAAAGGTTCTTATGTGAAGTCGGTATATATTACCACTTCAATGGGCCCATCAATCCAGATTGAAAATCTATATAATTAGTAAAAAAGGAAATGTCCTTTCTCGGGACCGCTCAAGGGCGCTTGCCCAAGCTTTAGTCCCTCGAAATGGACATTTCCTTTTTTGTGATATAATATTCTTATGGATAACATATCTGAATTCATTGGACACTTTCAGATGCCGGAATTGTTTATTATGCTAGGGGTAGGACTAGCGGTGCTGTTATTCGGCTACAGATTGAAGAAAATTGCTTTCTTTATCATTTGGTTTTTACTAGGGTTTATTGGCGTGACCTATTTGATGCCCGAAATTATTAAATTATCGCCGGAAATAGCCAGCAATGACTTGTACCAGACTTTAATTCCGATTGGCGGGGGGCTACTATTGGCCCTACTTGGATTCTCGATCGAGAAGTTATGTGTGGGTGGAATTTGTTTCGTATTAGTAATGCTGGTTTCGACCCAATATTTTGGGGCCGAAATGCAAACTTTGGCCATGTCGGCAGTGGTAGGGGTAGTTGCAGCTGGGGCGGCGGTGATGCTAATGAAACCAGCTACAATTATCGCAACTGCGGCAGCTGGAGCCTATGCGATTACCTTGGCGCTTCTAGCCTTAATCCCGAATCTTAGCTTCGGAGAGTTTTATTGGCCATTAATTATTGGGATAGCGGCAGCGGGTTCAATCTTCCAATTCTTGACAACTAAGCGGGTTTCGTGATATAATTGAGGTAGTTACCAAAGACAGTAGCGAGGTTTACCTTTAATTATGCTACCGAGGAAATTTTCTTAAATTTATTTGGTGACGCTGTTTAACAATTAGCTAACCAAATATCAAAGTTAACCAAAGGAACTTTTTATGGCAATTTCAAAAGATAAAAAGAACGAATTGGTTGCTGATTTAACTGAGCTTCTATCTAACGCTAAGACTACAGTTTACGCTAAATATCAGGGCTTAACTGTGGCAGAGTTGCAAGAGTTACGTAAAGATGCCCGGGAAGCTGGCGTGCAGATTAAGGTGGTAAAAAACCGCTTGGTTCGCGTAGCGATGGGACAAATCGCCGTCTATAAAGATACAGATACTACTGGTTTAACCGGCCAGTTGCTTTATGCCGTATCTAATGACGACGAAGTAGCTCCAGCGAAAGTTTTGGCGGAATTCGCCAAGAAGCATAACGCTTTAAGCTTGGTGGGTGGTTTCTCGGATTTAGGTGCAAACCTATCAGAAGACGAAGTCAAGGCTCTCGCAGCCATGCCAAGCAAGAACGAACTAATCGCCCAGGTAGTGGCACAACTCTTGTCACCAATGACCGACAGTATCTCTGGTCTTTCCGGTGGTTTGTCCGGCATTGTGTCTGGTTTGGAAGCCCAAGCTAAATAATTAGCAACTATATATAATTAGAAAGGAATTAAAATGGCTACAGATATCAAGAAATTAGCTGAGGAATTGGTAAAGTTGACTGTCCTCGAAGTAAATGAACTAAAGAACGTCCTCAAGGACGAATATGGCATCGAGCCAGCTGCGGCTGCCGTTGCCGTTGCTGCTGGCCCAGCTGCCGGTGGCGAAGCTGCTGCTGATGAAGGCAAATCTGAGTATGACGTAGTGTTGAAAGACGCTGGTGCTCAGAAGATCGCCGTAATCAAGGCTGTAAAGGAAGCTACGGGTCTTGGCCTCGGTGAAGCTAAGGCTATCGTTGATGGTGCTCCTGCTACCGTCAAGGAAAAAGTAGCTAAAGACGAAGCTGAGAGCATGAAGAAAGCTCTCGAAGAAGCTGGCGCAACCGTAGAGCTCGCTTAAATTATTAATCAGGTTAGTTAATTGTCAATCTAAACTAAAAATCCGCTCCTAGATGGGGCGGATTTTTAGATGATAGCTAAAAACGACAAATCATGTACTACGTATACAGCGGATATAATATCCGTAGCCTCTACCATTATTGTCATGATATAGGATTTGGCTAATATAAGGGGCTACATATTGAGCGTAGGCATTAGATGCAGTAGAAGTCCACCACTCTCCATATGTAGTGGCATTCTTGAGCGTACCGGTGGCGTAGGTTCCTCCATAGAGGGGCGAGAAGGCTGCTTTGAGAGTGGAATTGTTATTAAGAGCCTCAACAAGATCATACATTTCACCACCTGTAGTGTTGCCAGTATTATTCGGCAAATGCCAGCCAGCTGGGCATATATCTTGGGTGGCATTTTGAGCAACGCCACTACTTTGACAAACTTCGCCAGCCGATGCAGCACAGAAATTATACCAAGCGCCTAGCTGGTTTATAGTGTAACCCCAACTGCTCGATGCAGCTGTATCTGTACTATCCGCCCGATGAGATTGAGGATCTAAATAGGTATAACTGCCGCCCCTTAGGTCTCCGCCAGCGAGAGTATTGATATTGCTGGTTCCAGAATAGGGGGATGTGGTGAAATTTGAATCCGTAGCGGAGATAGTGCCAGTAATCCTGAGGTTCTGGGTCATCCAGCAATTGCCATTGATATAGCGGACTGTATAATCGGAACCATCACGGCGATCATAGACAATAATAGCTTGATCTGTGGCTCTAGCTTGGCATTCAGAGGCGGATAAATCTTGTATGTAGTAAGCAGGTGCCGGTACTCCAATGGCCGTGAAATTAATAACATTATTATACTCCCCAGAAGCCTGGGCACTGGCGGCTTTAGCAGCGATCTTGAATTTAACATTATCGCCACCAGCTGGAGTAGTAGTATCAGATTCTTTTAAGGTAGTAATATGTTCTTCGTCGGTGTAGAGAGGCAAACCAGAATAACCAGTATCATTGACATTGCCAGTCTTATTAGCATTGATCCAGGTAGTACCGCCATCTAAGGAGAAGGAATAACCCCACTGATTAGGGCTAAAGCCATTTAGAGTAGAGACGGTGGTGCCATAATTAATACTAGAGAAAGGAGTAGCAGAATTGGATGTGGCATGAGTAAGATTACGATTGTTATAAGTACTACTACCTACTGTACTATTTAGAGTATAACCTCGTGGATTATTACTTTGGACATTAACTGTAATAATATTACTGTCATTAGCAGCCCCAGGAGCTAGTTCATTGATCACAAGATTAGGAGAAGACAAAGAGATGGTGATAGTATCTTCGATGGTGAAGCTGACATTGACGTTGTTCTGATAAGTGAGAGCAGAAACTTGAGCTGCTGCGACAACGCCGACTAGACTGATTACCCCCACTCCCAAGGCCGTCTTTGTCGCGTTCGCAAAGCTAGATTGCTTTTGCCGTACACGCCTCTTCATGATATCGATTATAGCACAACCACAATCATTAACGCAAGATTTTTCCAAAAAGTCGTGTATAATAATAAATATGAAAGACTTTGACTATTTAGGAAAGGGGGAGGTATATCTAGACGGAGCTTGCCAGTCGCTCCGGCCGCGAGCGGTAATTGATGCTGTTAATAATTATTACACCAAACATAATTCTTGCGGTGAACGAGTCAAATACAAGTGGGGGGTCGAGACGGATGACAAAGTCGAAGCCACGCGGGAAGAAATGTTGAAATATTTGAAACTTCCAAAACGAAAATACAACACATCGTTTACTTTGAATACGACCTACGGGATTAATTTGATTTTGTCACAATTGAAAACCGATAAATTTACCAAAATTATGACTAGCGAGATTGAGCACAATTCACCTTTTCTGGCTTCGATCGCTTTTGCTAAACGGGCGGGAGTGTCAAGGGAAGTAATGAAGCGAAATGACGATGGTTCGATTCCTCTAGCGGATTATGATTTTACGGACGCCGTAGTGGTAGTAAATAGCGCGTCGAATTTTGACGGGCGCAAACTGAAAAATCTCAAAGAATTAAATAAAGCCGTGCACAAAGCTGGCGGGATTTTGATTATTGATGCAGCTCAGACTCTAGGCCATGCGGCAGAAGTAGTCCAAGGGATCGAGGTGGATGCAATCGTAACTTCGGCGCACAAAATGTATGGGCCATCTCTTGGTGTGATTGTCTGGCGAGATGATTTAATGGATAAACTAATCCCTAGTTGGTTAGGTGGCGGTATGGTGGATGACGTAGAAAAAGAATCCTATTTGTTGTCAGCGGAAGGGAAAGAACACCGTTATACGCGCTTCGAATCTGGCCTGCAGGCCTGGGGAGAAATTGTTGGTTTTGGCGCTAGTTTAAAATGGCTACAGGAAGTCTCTAAGAAAGATTGGCGGAATTTTAAAAATAATTATACGGAGCTATACGAATTTTTACAGAGCTCAGAAAAGGTGCATTTGGTAGGCTCCGAGCCAAACCCCACGATGTCGTTTTACGTAGAGGGAATAGATTCGCACTTACTGGGCGCAGCTCTCTCGCGTGAGAATATTATGGCCCGGACGGGATATTTCTGCGTACATTATTATCTGGATCATGTATTGGGGTTGCCACCCTTGGTAAGGTTTTCGTTAGGACTACACAATAAACCAGAAGATATTGCTAAAGTTAAAAAAATTTTGAAAAACGTGCTAAAATAAAAATATTATGGTGTGTATTGCAGCTTTTATTATCTTGGCGATTGTCGGTATTTTCGTGGCAGTGGCCTCAATATTTAAGCCAAAATTATGGAAATCTTACACTAAGGCGCTTTCAAAAGCTTGGGGTTGCCTGTGGAAGAAGGTGCGTTTGCAAAAATGTGAGACCGGCTTTAAGGAAGACGTCAAAAACGGTTTGCTTAGTCGAGTGATGTTAAAGAAACCAAAGTTAGTTAAGCCTTTATCAATAATTATTGAAGTACTATCAGTGATAATCGTGGTGGTGGTGATCTGGGCAATTTTGACAGCGATAAAATCTTTGTTGGCTATTTGGGTCTTAGGTTCTTGTAACGTAACAAAACCTTCGGCTTGTTCTATGGGGGCAGAAATGTGCTCGATCGATGAGCCTGAACCAACTAATGCCCTGGAAGCTACTGGGCGCTGGTTTACAGAATGGGGCGAGATTTTCGAAGCCATTCCGGATAAATTCCGCAGCTATAATGCTGAAGATTATAATTTTAACTACATCACGGTTAATGACAATGCGACCGGGTCGGTAGCGGCGGACATCTTTGACCCAGGATGCTCCGTCTGCATGCAATCCTACCGCAATCAAAAAGCCTCTGGATTCTTTGATCAGTATAATGTGCGGATGGTGCCACTGGCGATTCAGGACGCGGATAATAATTATAAGTTCAAGAATTCGGAAATTGTAGTGCGATATATGTTTGCGGCCGAACAAGTTCGTTCTGGTTTAGCTATGGTACTATTAGATCACATTTTTACCGACAGGGATGACGACGGTATTAGTTACCAGAATCTGTTCAACGAAGAATATTCACACGAGGAGGCCACCGCTAAATTGGAGTCTTGGATTAAAGCAGAAGGAGTTGACGATGCCGACGTAGCTGAGATTCGTAAAATAACCAACTCTGACGAGGTTACTACTAAAATGCAAGAAAACCGTGAAATCGTCGAAAACCAGATTAAGGTTAAAGGTATCCCGACCATGATTTACGATGGGCAAAGACACACCGGACTATATAAAGCGGAATAACTCGTTCATGTAAAATTTACAACATTTTGCGTTTGACCGAGGTTTTTCCAGTGGAAAACTTTATGAGAATTTACTTGACTTTACGTGCGGGTTGATATAATATAATATTAATATTATATATAGACAGGATGCGAGGATGTCTGAAATACCAGAAAAACAAATAAAAAGATTACGCAGTTTGCTAAGCGAAGCAGAGACCAATGTTTCTGCCGCTAAGGAGTTGTTGATCTCGATTTTGGGTGACGGCGAAGCAATTTCGGCTCCGCGCGATACGGTAGTATCCAGCCCAGAAGGCAAGATTATTGAGGGGATTTTTGACGGACAAATTATGATTGGCCCAGATGGCAAGAACTATCCAGTTCCTGCTAACTATGCTTCTAAATCTAAGCTAGTAGAAGGCGATATTATGAAGCTAACCATTACTGAAGATGGTAAATTCCTTTACAAGCAAATTGGTCCGGTGGAACGCAAGAGTGTCATCGGCACCTTGACGCATCATGACGATAAATATTTCGTAGAGGTTGCCGGCAAGGAGTATCAGATTTTGTACGCTTCAGTGACCTACTTCCATTTGAAAGAAGGTTCACAGGTATCAGTGACGATTCCGGCCAAAAATGAAGATGCAACGTGGGCAGCCGTTGAGGCCGCGCTTTAATGAAGAATTTATATAGACGGTATCGACCTCTGAAATTAGAGGACGTTGTTGGTCAAAACCAAGTAACAGATGTATTATCGACCGCCTTAAAAGCCGGTAAAATTGGTCACGCATACTTGTTTATTGGACCAAGAGGATGCGGTAAGACTTCGGTAGCCAGAATCTTGGCGCATGAGGTAAACGGATTCAAGTACCAATTAGAGGATGACTATGTTGATATTATCGAAATCGATGGTGCCTCTAACCGCGGGATTGACGACATCAGGGAATTACGCGAAAAGGCGGCAATTGCTCCCACTAGCGGTAAATATAAGATATATATTATAGATGAAGTTCACATGCTAACCACGCCGGCATTTAATGCACTCTTAAAAACTTTGGAGGAGCCGCCAGCGCATGTGATTTTCATTATGGCCACTACCGACGCACACAAGGTCCCGGTGACGATTACTTCTAGGTCGCAAGTTTACACATTCAAATTAGCGGAGACAGAAGTATTATTTGAACATCTTAAGTCTATAGCTAAACAAGAAAAGGTCAAAATTGCCGATGAGGCTCTTAAAATAATCGCCAAACAGGCTAAGGGTTCGTTCCGAGATGCCATGTCATTGCTCGATCAAATTTCGACTTTATCTAAGACTGAAATTACTAAGGAAATGGTAATTGAGGCAATGGGATTGCCCGAAGACGAAAAGATCAATGAT
>JAILSC010000025.1 GCA_024697865.1 Candidatus Saccharimonadota bacterium
AGTTCGGATAGAAGGCTGAAACTCGCCTTCTTGAAGTCGGAATCGCTAGTAATCGCAGATCAGCATGTTGCGGTGAATACGTTCCCGGGTCTTGTACACACCGCCCGTCAAACCATGAGAGTCACCAACACCCGAAGTCCGCTCATGCGGCCTAAGGTGGGGGAGATGATTGGGGTTAAGTCGTAACAAGGCATCCGTACGAGAACGTGTGGATGGATTACCTCCTTTCTTGAGAAGGAAATCAGCGCCTGAAAGCCTCCGGGCTTGCAGGTAGCTAGGTCGGTTACGGTTATGATTAAGAGCTTAAATCATAACAACTCTGGTTTACCAGACGTAACACTAAGCTATTTGGCGATGATTTGCACAACTAAGTTGTTAAACACTAAATCCGCCCGTAAGGGCGGATTTTTGTTGATGTGCTACAATAAATCAGATTACTGAGCACAGTGCAAGATAGTAAGCTTATCTCGTAATAATATTTATGCTATAATTATTTTGAGAGCTAAATAAAGAGAAAAAATGTCATTCAGTGCAGAGAAAATCAACAATAATCCCGAAAATCAGCAATCTTTATCTCATCCACTAGAAGATATGCCATCCTTTGATGAACATTTACGTCAGATTGAATCTGCAGCAGAAAGTCCAGAACCGTTTCCTAAGTCAGACGAAATCGTTGACCGAATTTTCGATAGAACAGGTCGAGGCCATCGTGAGGGTTATTTTGGCGATCCGAACCGATTGGCGCATCGTTTTGATCAGGCATTACAGCGTAGCCCCAGAGAAGTTATTCAGGGCTTTAGACAGCAAATCCAAGACTACGAAGTGAATGTCGATGATGAGCATGCACAAGCAGCGGAGCAGCTTTTTCGCGACACTGAGCAAAATGTTAAACGCCTGATCAGAGAACATCTGGTTGGTGGTGATACTGTTAAAGCTTTTTTGACACCGGATTTCCTAGACCAGAGATATGGTATTTCCGAATATAATACTATCCAAAAAGATGAATCACGCAGAAAAGCCAACCCAGAAGAAGTTTGGGCTGATAGCCTTCAGATCTCAAATAGGTATCAATTTCGTACCAAAGAATTGGCTGATAGTTATGTGAGACGTGGCGGAGATGTCATCTATCAAGGACATGATCCATATAATCCAGATGATCCAATCATGAGTAATTTTATTCACGTCAATGCTAATAAGCCTCGTGATAATAAGAATATGCTTAGATGTTATATTTCGCCAGATATGACTAAAGATCCTTCTGCTGTAATATATGCTTGGAATGAGTGTATTAACGAGTCTCCTCTACGAGACGAACTATATTATAAGTTTAATACTAAGTTGAATCCAGAGAGAAATGCCTCCCAGCGACCCGATAGTATAGTGATCTATAAAACTGAGAATATAGACGACGGGCAGTTCAGGGAACTTTTACAAAATTTTCAGGACAAGTGCAACGGAATGTCACCAGATCTATTATCGGCTGACGATAGTAAGATGCCAGCTGCTACTCAAAAGATAGCTAATGGTATTTCGATTTCAGCTGAACCGGACTATATTAATAACTACCTGCGTTACACTGGCAAAAAAGCTGGCAAACATTCTTGGACTACTTTTGTGGATAAAATGACCTCAATGAGTTTGACTGTTGCTGCGAACCGTCTCGGTGTTACCCCTGAATCGCTAGATACGCCTGGTCTCGAGGAAGAAACTAAGCAAGTATTTCGTGAGTTTATGTTACTTTCTAAAATAAACCCAAATACAATGTTACCTATGGAATTTGGGGATGACTTACCATCTTGGACTAATCTCAAAGATAGTTCTGCTTCAGAGCCGATAAAAGGACCAGAACATTCTCAACATAGCTCGCAAATAACGCCAGAACAGATTCCTGACAGGAAATCATTAGCCTCTGGTGACAAGTCTTTTCTTTACGAACTTACGCGACCAGATGGGTCAAAACGTCGTCAACTAGAGAGTGAATATTTTGATATAGCCAGTAAATTTGCCGACGAGCATGACATTAAGAGCTATAGTCGTGATATCAGGTTAGCCATGACCGGCTTAGCCACTGATCTAGCAGTGATAGACGTCTCGCATGGCGAAGAATTCAAAAATGGCGATGCTGAAGTCAAAGAATCACTTTTAGAAGATTTTACTACTCTCCGTTCAATTCTTGATGATCCCAATGCCGACCCCAGAGAAAAGCAATTAGTTAAGGATTATTTTAATTCAATGAACGGTAAGGCCATTCATTTTTTAGATCGTCAGTACATGAGAAATCAAGGTGACAAGCAGAGCAAAGATAATCAAAATGAGAATCCTCAGGCTGAAGCGAAAGATAGATATGAATCTAGGCTATCTGAAGCCAGAGAAGAGTTAGAAAGAGCTAAAAAAATATTTGTAGACGATTTTCAGGAGTTCAATTCATCATTTTTACGTATTAATGAACTATTTGAAAGCCGTTCAATGGATCTAGATGAATTGCAATCTCAGCTAAGTAATTTAGTTAGAAAATATGAAGAGATGATGTCATCTAGGGGATCTTTCATTAAAACCAATAAAAATTATGAATCCAAACTAAACGCCGGGCGAGCAATTCTGATAAAAAGTGATTATAGCGCCAGTCGAATAGAAGTCAATCATAATGAAAGTATTCTAGATAAAACATCCCACGAAATAGCCTTAGCTGAAGAGCGTATCCCTAGATTTCGCAATTATATATCTAGAGTCGAGGAAGCCATAGATAGCCTTAGGCGTTTTTGAACAAGGCGATGATTGCCTTCGGCAAAACTGAAATGGCAACTGAAGGTCAGGCTATCGCTCATCCCCCGCACCGTGTAATTTGTTCCTCTGATAACGACTTTCAAGTTTGTTAATATTGGTTTCAGCCACGTCTGACAGGAAAAAACCTAGACGTCGAGAGATGTTAGCAACATACCACAGGACATCTCCGAGCTCCTTCTTGATCGCGTCTTTGTCCTCTTCGGTAGCTACACCCTTTTTATCTCGAATGATTTTCTTTACCTTATCAGCAGTCTCGCCCGCTTCACCTACTAATCCCAGGACTTTTTCACTGAAAGACGGATCGGCTAGATTATCGGCCACAAGGTCATCAAACAGATCGTATTTTTTTGCTTTTTTCTGATATTCATCAAATTCCATGTTACCTCCTATCTGTTAAATCTATTATATCATGGTATAATGAAAGTTATGGAAGATTCGCGTAATCTTATTGATAAATTCAAAGGCCTCGAAAACGAGCGAGTTAAAGCTGAGCTAGACAAATCTCGTACACCCCTAGAGGTCGCTATTGAAAACGTTGAACACGACTTCAATATTGGCTCTATCGTTCGCACGGCTAATTCTTTTAATGTGGCGAAAGTTCATATTATCGGCAAAAAGAAATACAATCGTCGTGGCGCTATGTGCACGGATAAATATCTCGAAATTATACACCACTCTACCGTAGCAGATTTTCTAAAAACTCAAGCAGGCAGGGAATTAATTGCAATCGAGAACAATACCAAAGAGGCTAAACCTCTCCATGCTAAGCAATTTCCCCCTGATACTACCCTAATCTTTGGTTCTGAGAACAATGGCATCACTCCGGAACTTTTAAATCAAGCTCACGAAATTAGGTATATCGAGAGTTTTGGCTCTACTCGCTCAGTTAATGTCGGCGTTGCCGCGGGGATCGCGATGTATGAATATGCTAGACAGGTTATTCTCTAAAGAGATTCAGCGTCGAACCGGGGCTCATGCCATTAATGTTATTATTGAAGGTGACCTAAAAACCAGGAAACGTTCTCGTTCTGTGGGCTCTAAAGCCCTCGAATCTACCACGCGTACTGAAGTCGTTCCCAGAAAAACTTCGCTCCTGCATCGTCTTAACGTTCGTTTGCCGTGGCTTAAGTTTGCCGCCATTTTTGTGATCGGAACTATAATTTGCTTGGACCTTTTCGGGCTGACTATTTCCAAGGTCGATTATTTAAGCCAAAACCTAATTGCGCCGATGCAGCATCACGTTAAAGCTACCGAGCGCACTCTAGAAGGGAAAAAACTAGTCGCACTAACCTTCGACGACGGCCCATTTCCGGAAACTACCCCTAAAATTTTAGATATTCTGACTAAAAAAGACATTCCTGCTACCTTCTTTATGCTGGGCAACTTAGCCCGTACTTACCCAGATATCGTCCAGCGTATAGCCAAGGAGCATCATCAAGTTGCCAGTCATACCATGTATCATCAAAATCTCATTCGTCTTACTCCCGAAGCAGCCCAGGCTGATTTAGACGAGTCTAAGACGGTGATCAAAAACATCACTGGCTCCGATCCGGCCTTTGTTCGTCCACCTTACGGGAACTATAATGATTTCATAGCCGCTGCCGCTGCCCGTCCGTTAATTCTGTGGTCCGTAGATACCGAAGATTGGTCCAGTAAAGACCCTGAGGCTATTGTTGCTACCGCTATGCGAGAGGTTTACGACGGGGCTGTTATTCTAATGCACGATATCTACCCTACTTCTGTAGATGCCTTACCCACGCTCATTGACACTCTGCGCGATGCTGGCTACGAATTCGCCACCGTCTCCGAGCTAGCCCAAGCTAAAAATATCGCCTTAACCCCAGGCCAAGCCTATTATGATTTTTGTCCCTAATTTATCTGTTGAATAATAAGTTTACGATCAAGCTTAGTAAGAAAGTGTGTAGATTTGCCGTACAGATCAGTCCCACAATGATGGCTATCACACCAGCCAATTTCACCTTTTCATAAGATGATACCCCATTCGCCAAATTATCGGCAATCGGTTTATAAAAGATTACAATTAAGCCCCCAACTAAAGCAATCGCTAGTCCGCCAAATAGCCACCCAATACTAAATTCATATTCCATGACCATTATTATAGCATAAAAAAGACCGCATTAGCGGCTTTCTTTAGCTGGTGGGGATATGTGGACTTGAACCACAGACCTCTAAATTATCAGTTTAGCGCTCTAACCAGCTGAGCTATATCCCCGTGTGGTGGAGTAACTGGGACTCAAACCCAGGACCTCTGCCTTGCAAAGGCAGCGCTCTAATCAGCTGAGCTATTACCCCATACCTTTATTTTAGCAAAAAAATCAAAAAAGTAAAGGGCCAAAGAAGAATACCCTCAAATTGAGGGTATTCTTCCAGGTCATACATGTATTTTAAGTAGCCTCGCAATCGTACTACTCAAAACTACCCCTATTTTATATCACAAAATGCATAATGTCAACACCTTTTTTCCACATTTTGTGCAAAAAGTCACAAAAAAGTGTTCGGAAAATCTAAAAATATTAAAACATAAATTTAAGAAAAAGCATATTGACAAACTTTAAGCACTATGATATAATGTAGATATTCACTCGCAAGGGTGGTGTGTTTTATTAAGTATTCGGTGGGCAGAATAGGAGTCAGAAATGGCTGGAACTAAAGCTGGTGGCATGAAAGCTGCTGCAACTAATAAGGCTAAATACGGTGCAGAATTTTATGCTCGTATCGGTAAGAAGGGTGGCCAGAACGGTCACACCGGTGGTTTCGCTGCGAACCCAGAACTCGCACGTATCGCGGGAGCTAAGGGCGGTCGTATCTCTCGCCGTGGTCCTGCGAAGAAAGCTGCTTAAAAGTTTTCACATCGGGGACAGTGGTACTGTCCATCAGGGGTCTCAAATCGCGTTAGTCCGCATTTAGGGCAACGCGATTTTTGATGCAGCCAATCCCTGTAAGTGTCTAATTCTTCCTGGACTATTGTTTCGTCGAAGATCACTCCGTATCTGGTCGCTAATTCACGGGCTTTCTCCCAGGCCTCCATCTCCATCTTTATTCGTCCAACATCTGTCTCGAAATTTTTGTGCCCCGAAACAGCGTGTCCTACTTCATGTAGGGCCAAAAGCTGCCAGGCCGGTTCTTCTGGTCCAATAACAATAGTTCTAGGTGGTCGAAAGGCAAATTTCCGTCCTCGTTTAAAATTAAAATCGGCAAAGTCTCGCTTTAGCATGTTCAAAAACTCTGCTTTATCAATATTATCACCACCCTCAATCTTGTCCCCAGGGCGGGGAATCACTTACGCTCCTTTTGGCGAGCTAGTAAATAGCAACCATAGATTACAGATTCGTTCGGCCGCTTAGGGCGGCGGTACTTTATTCCTTGGTCCTTTGGCAAAAAATCTTCGTATAATCTGAAAATTTTACCTAGAGGACCGCCCAGGACAATTTTATCGGGCTGATATTCTTTCACTACATCTGGTATTCCCAAATAAACGCGCTTGGCGATATCTTTCATCACATCTTTCTTTCGCAAATCCGTAGCGGTATCCACATGATAGAAGTTACCGATCGCCTCAGCCGAAGCAATATCCTCCCACTCTTTGAGCTTACCGTCATAGCGATACTTTTTATGGCCGGGCTCAAATTTGCTAGATTCTGGTAGGATACGGTTATGTTCTACTATGCCGCCACCAATTCCCGTTGAAAAAGTCAAAAATACTGTCTTTCCGGGCAGCCGATAAGCTTCATATAGGGCGCCTAAGTTAGCATCGTTTTCAAAATAAATCGGGCAGCTGAACATATTTTTTATAGGAGTAAAAATGTCGATATCGCCCCATTTACGGTTGCCGAATTGGACTGAGTAATTTTTTTGTACAACTCCCGGAACAGCTACCACGATTGATCGGATTTTGTATTTCTGAAAGTCTGCTAAATGTCCTGTTAGATCATGCAAGAAAGTGCGTGAACCTTGCGCTGTCTTGAATTTGCGTCGCCTCATCAACCGGCCCCGTTTCGAGAACAAGGCAATTAAGGTTTTTGTCCCCCCGATATCCACGCTCAAATACATACCTTGATTATATCACGGATCTCTGCTATAATAAAGGGAGTTTTAGACTCACTCAAAAGTGTCAAATAAGGGCATTTTTGAGTGAGTCTAAAGGAAGGAAAATATAATATGGCAACAGCCAAAAAATATACTATGGACGAACTTCTAGCTGAAAACGCAGAAGCCTCCAAAAAAGCAACCGTAGGGGATAACGTTGAAGGAACTGTCCTCTCTATCAAAAAACATGAGATCTTAGTTGATCTTGGTCCTCAAGGCGTTGGCTTAGTCCCGCGTCGAGAAGTTTCTTTTGCTCGCAATTTGAGCGAAGGAGACAAAGTTACCACCTCAGTCATTGATTCTGAGATGAAAGACGGCTATGTCTTGCTCAGTCTCCGTAAGGCTGTTAAGGACAAGGGTTGGGATGAGATCCAAAGCAAACTAGATAACGGCGAGATTGTCGAGGTTACTCCGTTCGATGCTAACCGCGGTGGTCTTCTGGTCGAGTACGAAGGTATTCGTGGCTTTATGCCGGTTTCGCAACTTTCTGCTGAACACTACCCACGCGTAGGGTCAGCCGACAAGGATGAAATCCTGCAACGCCTAAACTCACTAGTTGGCAAATCAATCAAAGCCCGTATCCTTGATGCTAACAAGAAGGAGAATAAACTTATTTTCTCCGAGAAGGAAGCTATCAAAGATGGCCTAGCTGAACGCTTCGCCGAACTCAACATTGGCGATATCGTCAAGGGCGTCGTTACTGGTGTGGTCGACTTTGGCGTTTTCGTTAACGTTGACGGCATCGAAGGATTGGTTCACATTTCCGAGATTTCTTGGGAACGAGTTAATAACCCGTCTGACTACGTCAAGGTAGGTGATACGGTTGAAGCCAAAATCATCGCTATTGATAAAGAGCGTCTTTCGCTTTCTATCAAGCAGTTGATGGAAGATCCATGGCTCTCTGAAGTCGAAGGACTCAAAAAAGGTTCTAAGGTTGAAGGAACCATCACTCGGATCACCCCATTTGGCGCTTTTGTCCAAATTAGCCCAGCCGTAGAAGCTCTAGTTCATGTATCTGAGCTTGGCGAAGGCTCCGACGTCGATCCAGAGAAAATCTTCACTCTTAACGAGCGCAAGAACTTCAAAGTTCTCGATATCGATAAAGAAGGACGCAAAATCTCGCTATCTATCACTAAATAGTTGGCGAATTTAAAAAAACAACCCTCCAAAAGGGTTGTTTTTTTATGGATAAGCGTTATAATATAGAAAAGCGCTTAAACTTAAAAGGAAAGTTACACCAAAATGAACGGCGAAACATTACCAAACCAAAATGAACAGTCGGCCTCTCAAGCAGAAGAGTGGCAATCTCTTCAGACTGTGCCTCTATCGAGCGAAATGAAGCAGCTCGTCCAAGAAGGGATCTATGATCTCGATCAAAAACCCACAGAGGATTATTTAGAATCTGTGGCCGGCCAAAAAGCTCTCAGTGCTGAAGAAAAATTCAACCAAGACACAGAGAAAATTGATCGTTATTTGACCAATCTCCAAGAGCAAGTCGATTCCGGCGCTATTTCCGAAGAATCAGCTCAAAAATATCGTGAGGCGTACTTAGCCAAACAGGAGGCGGCCCTGGACGAAGCGATCAACCAGATAGATGGCTACCGCCAAGATTATATAGACAGCCAAGTAGTCGGCACGCCGGAGGCGGATTGGATTGATAGTCCAGAAGTATTTAGCAGGGAAGAGGTCTTAAAACAAAACCCAGCCGTCGAGGCAGAGGGTGCTGCTATTTCAGCCAACGAAAAAGAAGCCGCTCTGGCTGATGAAAAAGAAAAAGAAGCCGCTCTGGCTGATGAAAAAGCCGAAAACCTCGCCCAGGTAGTTGAAGCCACATCTACCGAAGAAGCTGAACTTAGGACCGCTGAACGTCAAGACGTGATTAAACACGCCGAAGCTTCATTAGAGGAATCCGTCTCTCCAGAAGAAGCTGAGCGCAGAGCCACCGAACTTCAAACCATGATCGAGCGCGCTAAACATATGGAAGCCGTTGATTATAGGTTAAATAAGCTCCGATCAGATTTAGCTGAACTTTACGTCAAGAAAAGCCGTATTTTTGGGCCTAAACACCGAGCTGAATTTGACGAAACCAAGAAAAAATACGAAGCCACATTAGACGAGTATCTTCGACTCCAGCCGCATACCACCAACGAAGAGTTCCTTGAAAATTATCTCGAACAAGATCAAAAGCTGCTTGATGCGGTTGAAGATCGGATCGACAACGGTAATTTCTACCGTAAAATTGTCAGTAGAATATTAGGGAACGAATACTATAAGAAGGCGCTACTCAGTCGTGGTGTGGAAAGTTTAGGTGTCACTGGTGCGGCTAATGCTATTCTACCCGAAGCTCCTTCCGCAGAAGCTCCTTCCGCAGAAGCTCCGCAGCCAGTCGCTCAGTCTAACCCTCAGCCCGAAGTGGTATCTGAGGCCAGCCCACAAGAACAAAAGTTAGACGATCACAATAAAGCAGTTACCGGCAATGAACTTCAGGAGCTCACTAGGCGAGAAGGTATCTCCGATTTCACTGAAAAGGACATTGAAATGGTTGCTATGTCGGTTACCGCGGACAAGCTACCCGCCGCTAACGATCATATCAGTGAATGGTGGGACAATCTAGATGAGGCACATCAGAAGGTCCTTCTTGAATACGGGGAAAAACACAGTCGTCCTAGCGCTCATGGCAATGCTTTTCGTTTCTTCTTGGGGACCTTGAATCAATTTGGTAATTTATAATCAGGCACTTTTAAAGCAACCCTAATCAACTTTATTTAGCTCGAATCTTCTCATTTTGTCTCGCTTATGATATAATAGAGAGTAGAGTATAAGGAGTTTTTCGTGAAAAAATCTAAAAAAACAACAGCCAGTCCTTGGCAAAAATTTTACAAAGAAGATAATATTCCTGAGCACATTGAGTATCCAGATTGTTCCATAGTGGACATGGTAATTCAATCTGCCGAAAAATGGCCAGATAATACCGCTTACATCTATTACGGTCATAAGGTTTCTTATAAGAATTTTGTTAAAAAAATCGAAAAGACTGCCCGTGCCCTTAAAAATTACGGCGTAAAAGAAGGCGACAGGGTTACTATTTGTATGCCTAACACCCCAGAGGGTATTACTATGGTCTACGCTGTCAACATGGTGGGCGCCATTTGTAATATGGTTCATCCCTTATCATCGGAAAAAGAGTTAGAATATTACATCAAGGTTGCTGAGTCTAAATATGTATTAGTTATCGATGCTGTCTTCGATAAAATTTATAAACTTCGTGATACAGCTCAATTAGAGCGAATCATCGTAG
Source organism: Candidatus Saccharimonadota bacterium (assembly GCA_024697865.1). GTDB lineage: Bacteria > Patescibacteriota > Saccharimonadia > Saccharimonadales > Saccharimonadaceae > Nanosyncoccus. Next base: position 10,190 of record JAILSC010000025.1, read on the forward strand.
TTCGCCCCTCTGATGGCCTAGGCTTTTTGAAACAACGGATGTACAAGTTATTACATGTCAAGAAGGTCAAACTTCCCTCTAATGATAGCCGCGTGGTGCTCTGGGAAGATTTCATCGCTAACTCCTACTTCTATCAAGGCAACTACCACGAAGAGCGTGGCGGGGAAGATCCAGCCGTAATCATGTATTCCGGTGGCACTACCGGTGCGCCTAAGGCCGTGTTGCTTTCTAATCGCAATATCAACGCCGAGTCTATCTGTGATGCTACTATGATTCGGCAGATTGAGCCCAATGCGACCGTTCTCTCTATTTTGCCCCTATTCCACTGTTTTGGTCTAGGTGTTTGTATTCACACTCCTCTTTGTAAAGGTATGGGATGTATCTTAATCCCGGTCTTTTCTCATAAGCAATTTGGAGAAATCATCCGTAAAAACGAACCTAACTTCATCGTTGGGGTACCTACTTTATTTGAAGCCCTGGTTAACACTAAATTAAAGAAAGATGATCTAAAGTCTGTCACCGCCGTTATCTGTGGTGGGGACGCCCTGAACCAGACCCTAAGAGACAAAGTTAATACCTGTCTTGAAAATTATGGTTCTTCTGCTAAGATTCGCGTTGGTTATGGCTTAACCGAGGGGTCTGGTGCCGTTTGCCTCTCCCCCGAGCGAGCTTTTGCTGATGGTATTATTGGTTTACCGTTGCCTGATACCGATTTCAAGATCGTCAAAAACGATACCTTTAACGAACTTCCGGCTGGGGAAGAAGGTGAAATTTGTATCAGTGGACCTCTAGTGATGATGGGTTATCTTGGCGACGAGGCTGAGACTGCCCAGGTCCTTCGATTACATGACGACGGCAAACTCTGGCTGCATACTGGCGATCTTGGTTATATCGGTGAAGACGGTTTAGTTTACTTTGCTCAGCGCCTCAAGCGAATGATTATCTCTTCGGGATACAATATCTATCCTACTCATTTGGAGTCTATTATCAACTCGCACGAAGCCGTACTTACTTCTACAGTAATCGGCATTGATCACCCTTATAAGGGTCAAGTTCCAAAGGCCTTCATTGTCTTGAAGCCCGGTTATAAAGCTGGTCGTCGGATTGAGCGTGAAATCCGCGAACTTCTAGAGCGTAACATCCCGATCTACGCCCTGCCTGCCGCTTATGAATTTCGTGATAAACTTCCTCAGACTAAAATCGGCAAAGTCGCCTTCCGGGAATTAGAAAAAGAAGAGAAAGTTAAAGAGTAAGAAGGCGGGTGACGGACCTGGAAGGGGACCCCAAAATGTTTTGCTTTAGCAAAAATTTTGGGGAAGGAGAAGGTCCGGCAGGACCCGCCTTATCTATAATAATTCATTTTAATTTTTAATCTCAATTTCAGGGGTTTTTCTTTAAGAAATCGATTTTTTCGCCAGTCAGGGAAATAATGAGTAAGCGTCTGGCGCGACTGTTTAAATCCGGGTTTTCCCTCTGGGAATTTTTCAAAATCTTTCGTCGAATCAATTAGTAAGTTCCAGATAAAGAACCACTCTAACTCCGCATAATATCTTCGTTTTACTCCAGCCTCTTCGAATCTTTTATATAATCCTTCCAGAGCTGGAAATATGTCGAAAATATGGGGGTTGAATTTGCTTTTATGTAACACGGATTCTGGATTATCGCAGTAGAAATACAGCGGCTCATCAACACTGGCGAATTGATCGGTGTAAAGAATTAGTGCTGACATTAGTTCCATATCTTCGTGAATTATTCCTTCTCGAAAAGTGAACCGATGCTCCTGCCACCATTGACGTCGGATTAGCACTTGCCATGGACCCATTCCATAACGAATAAACCGACTCTTAGTATCCGATCGCCCAATCTCTACGGCTGACAAATAAGAAGTAGAGCCATTTCGGGCCAACCTCTTAGCTCCCAGCATTACTAAATCTGCATTTTCTTGCTCGGCTTTCTCTAATAGTTTTGCGATTGCCGTCTCATCAATGTAATCATCCGCGTCGATAAACCAGAGGTAGTCGCCCCTAGCTTTTGTCGCCCCATAATTTCGTGCCGCTGCCGCTCCTGGCGTTTTGCATTCTAATAGCCGGACTATTTTAGAGTGTTTTTCCTGATAGCTTTTAGCAATTTTCGGGGAATCATCCGTGGAATTATTATTAACTAATAAGATCTCCCCCTGAACTCCTTCTAGCGCCTGCAAAACGGAATCTAGACACCTCCCTAGGTATCTCTTCGCATTATATACCGGTATTACGATTGAAATCTTCATAAATCTATTATACAATAAGTTCATGCTTTGGAAATATCTAATCGTTTTCCTAATCTCTATGGTGCCATTAATTGAGCTTAGGGGAGCCATCCCTGTAGCCGTTGGTATGGACCTCGGCTTGCCCGAATGGGCTGTTTTACTTACTGCTATTTTTGGCAATATGCTCCCCGTGCCTTTCATCTATCTCTTTGCTCGTAAATTTTTAGAGTGGGGTGACAAAAAAAAATGGAAACCGCTTAAACAATTTTGCAATTTTTGCTTAAAAAAGGGTCAAAAGGGCGGCGAGAAACTTCTGAAAAAAGCGGGGAACAAGGGCACCTATTTTGCGCTATTCCTTTTTGTAGCCATCCCAGTTCCGGGCACCGGCGCTTGGACCGGCACTCTCGCGGCTAGCATTCTTAATTTAGATTTCAAAAAGACTATGTTGGCTATTCTTGCCGGCGTACTGACCGCTGGTCTAATTATGTTATTGGCTTCTCTTGGCCTATTCAAGGTTATTTTTGGTGGTTAAAATTCTTAAACTATGCTATCATTAAAACATAAGCAATAAAAAGGAGATTTTATGTTTGGGATCGCAGATAATACAGAGTTTCTCGCCGCGATTGGCATTGCCAATGCTCCAGAGGAAACCAAGGCTAAGCTTATCGCTGGGATCGAGGATTCAGCCCAGAAACGATTAGTCGTTAAATTATCCGAACGCCTCACCGAAGCGCAGGCTGAAGAATTCAATGCTATCACCGACGAAGCGCAGGCCGCTGATTGGTTGAAAGTCAATGTGCCAGATTTCGATCAGATTATCTCTGAGGTTCTTTCTGAAGTTCGCGAAGATATCCTTGCTCATCGCGCTAAAGTTGTTGGCTAACTGTGATATAATTAAACCAACTAAAAGGAGTCAAAAAAATGGCAGATTCAAAAGGTAAAAAAGCTAAGAAAGCGTCTACTGTTTTAGTTTTCGCCCCAGAGAAGCCAGGCACGTTCAAGCTTTATTTTATTCAATTCGTCGCTATTTTCGTTATCGGTATAATTCTTTGGCCAGTCCTCGACATTATCTACAACGCTGTTCTTACTCATACTCCATTTGTTTATACTGCTGACCAATATATTCTCCAGCCGTTCATTTTTGCCGTTATTTTCGCGATCCTGTCTTATCTCATTGATCTTATCCGCTTTAAGACTAAAAAGTCCAAGAAATAGATATGATATAATGGTATTGTCTAGGGTTGATTTATTGAACTCCCGAATAGAGAGTAATAGATAAAGAAAGGAACCAAAATGGCAACAAAGGCGAAAACAGGGCTGGAAGAGTTCTGGAAACAGAACGACGGCAAACTAATCAAGAGTTACGGCAAATGGCTAATTGCTTACGGGATAATTATTGCCTTAGTCTGTGCCTTTTGGATTTTTTATATAATAACTCAACTAAAAGGTCTTGAATTAACAGGGCTTGGCATAGCTGTAGTGACATTCTATTTTGCTTGTATATGTTCGGCCTTCTATTATGTGTATGCTGGAGAAAACATTGTCAAAGGAAAGTTTTCGCCAAATAAGATTCAGGGTGCAAGCACAACTATTATCGCCCTAGTCCTTATCACTGCCGCCTGCCAGGTATTTCTTACCTCTCAACTCGGCGGAGCGATAACTGTGGTTTTTGGCATTTTAGACATTGTCACTCTTGTCGACTCAATTCGCTATAAAAGTCGCTGGCATAGATCATATCAAGATTTTTACTCTGGCAATACAAAAGTAACTAAAAGCTCCTCTAGTAATAAAAATAAAGACAAAAAACCGTCAAAGGATAAAAAGAATACAGATGTTGAGGACGAATATGATGACGGACTATAAACATAAGGTAACAAAGGATATAAAATAAAAATTAAGACCCTTCGGGTCTTACTTTTTATCTGTGGCTCCCCGGGCCAGACTCGCACCGGAGCTTTAGCGTAGGTCCGAGTCTGCTGTTTGAAACATTTTTGCAAAAAAATGGCTCCCCGGGCCAGACTCGAACTGGCAACCTCGAAGTTAACAGCTTCTTGCTCCACCATTGAGCTACCGGGGAATAAACCTATTATAGCATATTTTTCCGTTTTGTGGTAAAATTATTTAAATGGAAGAAAAGACAATTCAAATTGCTGGGTCTATCACTGTTGACGAGCTAAGTAAATCGCTCGGTCTTTCTGTGACCGAATTAATCGGTACCCTGTTTAAGAATGGGATTGTTGCTACTATCAATCAGAGGCTAGATTTTGAGACTGCCAGTATCATCCTTGAAGAACTTGGCCTCAAAAACGTTAAATTGGAGAGAAAAAATACCTCCACCAAGACCTCTAATTATCATCGTGAATTATCTGACAAAGCCGTACTCCGACCGCCAGTAGTCGCTGTAATGGGCCACGTCGACCACGGTAAGACTACTCTTTTGGATACCTTACTCCATAAGAAGACCGTAGATGACGAAGCGGGCGGTATTACTCAACACATCTCTGCCTATCAGCTAAAACACAATGACCGATTGATCACTTTTCTTGACACTCCTGGCCATGAAGCCTTTGCCGCTATCCGTCAACACGGGGCAATGCTCACCGACATTGTCGTGATCGTGGTTGCTGCTGATGATGGCGTTAAACCTCAAACTGTCGAGGCTATCAACTTCGCCAAGACCGCCAACGCTAAAATTATCGTTGCTATTAACAAGATTGACCGCGAAGGTGCCGATGTCAATCGCACTATGGCCGACTTATCCCAACACGGTCTCCAGCCGGAAGAATGGGGCGGCGATATCGTGATGGTACCGATTTCCGCTAAGCAAAATCAGAACCTCGACCAACTCCTAGATATGATTTTACTTACCGCTGACTTAGAAGAACTTAAGGCTGACGTTGATATTCCGGCCGAAGGCTTGGTGATCGAATCTCACATGGAGACTGGTAAAGGCTCGGTTGTAAACCTCTTGGTTACCGGCGGGGAATTAAAAACCGGTGAGTTTATCGTGGCTGGTAATACCTATGCTAAAGTCCGCACTATGCTAGATTGGCAGGGTCGACCTAGAGGCAAAGCTACTCCTTCTACTCCAGTTACAGTGACTGGTTTCAAGGAGCTACCGAGCTTCGGCGATCGTTTTGAAGAGGCTAAAGATGAAAAAACTGCTCGCAAGATGGCTCTACTTAATGCCCAAGCCGCCTCTGACGAATCCGCCAGCACCAACGTTACTTCTTCCGATCTACTTCGAATGATGAGTACTGCCGATAATTCCAAAGTCTTCAACGTTATCGTCAAGGGCGACGTACTTGGTTCAGTTACTTCTGTGGTTGATAGCTTAAAGCTGATTGATACTGGTGGTGAAATCACCCTCAACATCGTGCATACTGGGGTTGGTGACATCTCTGAAAATGACGTCTATATGGCCGCTGGTGACAACACCGTGATTTATGGCTTCAATGTTAACGTACCGATTAATATCTCTAAAATGGCCGCTCGCGACGGCGTACCGGTTCGCATCTATAAGGTGATTTACGAATTGATCGACGATGCTAAGCGCGAAATGGAAAACCTCTTAGAAGCTGAGATTGTCGAAGAGGATAAAGGCGCGATGAAAATCAAGGGTGTCTTCCGTACCGAGAAAACCAGCATCATCGCTGGTGGGGAAGTTCTGGATGGAGACGTTAAGGCCGGTTATCTCGCTCGCGTGATTCAGGGCAAAAAACAGATCGGCGAAGCTGAAGTCATTTCTGTGCAAATGGAGAAGAACAAGGTCGATAATCTCGTCGCTGGCGAAACCGGCGGCCTCGCTCTAAAAACCACTTCTAAGATTGATCTTCAAATTGGCGACCGTCTCGAGTTCTTCACTCGCGAATCCAAAAAACGCACTCTATAAGCATAAGTGTGTTATAATGTAGATATGGAATTCGACGAAAAGTTTTTGCAAGAAATGGGCCTCTCGGCTATGCCGGAGACAGAAAAACAAAAATTCTTAGATTACCTGCAAGAAGAATTAGAAGTTCGCATTGGTGAACGTATTTCTAAGGGCCTTACTGAAGTTCAACTTAATCAGTTTGATATGATTACCGATCAGGCCAAAGCTACCAAATGGCTAGAGGTCAATCGCCCTGATTACCGTGAAATCGTCAATCGCACCATTGAAGAGATGAAGGCCGAAATTCGCGCCAATCGCTCAAAACTGATATAGGGTGTAAATAAATCCGTAAGATGTGTCCTAAGGGACATAAGGACTTGGCCAGAGCGGCCCGGAGCGTGCCCGAAGGGCACGCTTACGGATTTATTTACCCCTGTAACCATTAATAAAGCTTTGTGCGTCCATCGGGCGCTTGCCCTCTGGCTGTAATCTGTCGATACTTAAAATTCGCCCGTCCGCACACGTTAAAGGTAACACCGCCGCTTCACCCGGCTTCAATATATGTGCCTCTAAAACAATACAATTTTTGTTTAAAAACGGATATTTTGCTTTCGGAAAATCAGCATAAGCTACGATTTTGCGCAAAATCTCTTCCGCGCTCTCTGTTTTAGGATTCAATACCCCCATAGATTTCACCATTTTCTCGGTATAGGTTGCTTCTATATCGTTCTGATTAACAGGGGTGGGTAAATTATCTAAATGCTGAACAATCCATTTTGCCCCCGTTTCGGCCAGGGCCCGATAAATCGCTGCTTTTTCAAGAGGTAGATCGGCTAAAGTCTCTTGAAAATACACTGGTCCGGCATCCATCGCTGGGGCTAATTTCATTACTGATACGCTAAATTCTGTATCTCCGTTTAAGATTGCACTCTCTATTGGCGATGGTCCGCGGTATAGGGGTAGGAGGGAAGGGTGGATGTTTAGGATTCCTTCTGGCTCGAATAGTTCTAACACCTGGGCCAGAATGATTACCCCGAAAGAGGCCAGCACTGCCTGAGCTTCTGGATATTCGCGTTTTAATCGGCAAACTTCTTCCAGGTCTTCTTTGGTATGAGCTACGAACAGTATTTGGCACTCTTGCTCTAATACTGCTAATGCATAGTCTGCTAGTGGCCCATTACCGAGGAAAATGATCTTAGGCTTCACCCCAGAGCTCCTTGTTACCAGCGATTTTGGCGTCATAATCTACCGGTATCAAATCTCCCTTGTCGTCCATTTCATAGAACGCGTCCTTCACTCCCTTAATATGATCAATGAACAAGATTCCGTCTAAATGGTCTATTTCATGTAGCAAAGTTCTTGCTAGCTCCCCTGTGGCCTTGATTCTCACCTCTGTGCCGTCCTCTAATTTGGCCTTGATTCGGACTTTCGAATGTCGTGGTACCATCCCGTAAATCGAGGGGACCGAAAGACAGCCTTCTTGGCTTTTTTCTACTTTACCATCTGCTCGGATCACTTCTGGGTTGATCAGTGCCGTAAAAGTCGCCCTTTCTTTGTCCTCCATATCATCACGAATAATGATGATCCGTTTCAGTACGCCCATCTGGGGTGCAGCCATTGCCGCCGACAGCTCATAAGGGTGTTCTTTCTCCCAATCCAGAGATAATTTGCGCATATCAGCAATTATTCCCAAGATTTCGTCGTCAATCTTGCGAACTTTCTCCGACTTCTCTCTTAGTCGTGGATCTGGCGTGGTAATTATTTTCATAAGAGTATTATACCACAGTCAGCTCTGTTGAATCAAGGTTGTGGTCCTTTAGACTTACGCTCTGGATCGCTGGGTCTTCGTAGGTGTTATAGTAGTAAGTCTGCGTAGCCGTAGAGTATCCCCCAGTGTAGACTGTCTTTTCAAAATTTCCATCTGCCATCGCCGCCCCGCCGTCAATCATTGCCACTCCAGCTAAAGTATGGAACAATCGCGATACGTTAGTGGCTTCGTCCGCCTGTACTGGATAATGCGTATTGAGGTAGGCTACCCGGATAAAACGGTCCGTAGAATAGAATCCACCTGGTAGGCCCCGGATCAGGGAGCCACTACCGAAGGCTGTCATCGTGGCTTTCCCCCATTTGACCTCTTTAGGCATCTGCGGGAACAGGTTCATATAATTGCGCAAATTCTCCTTATGCCACTCGTATCCTGGCTGGTTAGTCAAAATATCCACGTCGTTTTCGAAAATTTCCATACCCTTGGCGGTGTATTCTACCACTATAGATCGCTTGGCATCACCGATAATCCAGTGCAGCTCAGATACCGGGTATTGGTCGTTAATTGGTTTAGCCACGATCACTACCTCTTTTAGAGCTTTTTCGGCTTCGTCTACGGTCTTAAAATTCAAGGCTACCCACAGCGGAAATTCGTAGGCTGCTACATTGGTCTTACCTTCAACGGCATCGGGCGCATAAGAGGCATAGCCAGGGAAGTTCAGCCCGGCTACTCCTAGTCCATGCTCATTGGCGCAATCAAAATAAAGTGGCACATTTTCTGCCACAATCGCCATTCCTATCACTGCCGAACCGCCCATCTGCCCCAGGAAAGCTGAGTCGTATTTATATTCTCGCGGCGTGATTACTACTTTTTGGCCGTAACCGCAGGACCAATCTAAATTTCGGCCAAAATACATATTTCCCGCCTTATCGCTGAATCTCACCCCTGTACACATAGAACCTCCTATTTAATCCTTGTGTTTATTTTACTATAAAAAATCTATCTTTACAATAATCCTGGTGGGTCTAGGGAAATCTTGAAATTCTGATCTAGGTCGTTACAGACCTCTATCAGTGCTTTTCGCGACTTGGCTCGCACGATAATTTGCCAGGTATAACCACGAACTGTTCGCTCGTGAAAGGCTGGCTGGGGCGGGGAAACAATTAGCCGCTTATCTGCCGCCAATTTTGCCGCCAACTCCTGTACCTTTTTAACTACAAGTCGCTCTGTTTTCATCGTAATTGTCAATTTCGTTACGAATTTGAACGGCGGAAACCCGGTCTTTCGTCGTCGAACTATCAAATATTCGTAAAATCCTTTGTAGTCCTCGTTTAAGGCGAATTTTAGCACTGGATGTTCTGGGCGGAAAGTCTGTACAAACACCTCTGCTTCTGAGAGGTGTCCCCGTCCTACGCGCCCCATCACCTGAGTTAGTAATTGGAAGGTCCGCTCTTCCGCCAAATAATCTGGCAGAGAAAGTCCGGCATCGGCCTGCACTACTCCTACTGTAGCTAGCCGCGGCAAGTCCAGCCCCTTCGCCAGTGTCTGTGTACCTACTAGAATATCCACTTCGCCCGCTTTTACGTCGTCGTACATTGCTTCCATTCCTTCGCCCTTTTTGTTATCTGCGTCAAATCGTCGCACCCGGGCTTTCGGGAACAGTCTTTGCAATTCGCTCTCTAGTAATTTAGTTCCAAACCCCTTATGTACTAGCCCTGGATGTCCGCACTTGGGACATCCAGCAGGGACTTTCTCGCTAAAACCGCAGGTATGGCAGACTAGCTCATAACTATCGGCGTGTAAAGTCAGTGGCAAAAAACAATTCGGGCAAATCAATTCCTCCCCACAATTTTCGCAGATCGTCAGAGGTGAAGACCCTCGGCGATTATGGAAAATCAAGGTTTGTCGTCCCGCCGCCAGATTTTCGGTGATTTTCATGAGTAAATCATCGCAGAAATACCGATTTTTTCGGAAGTTATCCCTGTTTTTAAAGTCCACTAGTTTAACTTCTGGCTTTACTGCCGAAGCTTTGGCCTTTTCGGTAATCTCTACCACTGCCTCCTGCCTCAACGCCAAATAATAATCTTCCGCTGTTGGGGTGGCGGACCCTAAAATCAAATCTATCCCCAGCCCCGAAGCTATTTTGCTCGCCACCCGGATAGCTGAGTATCTTGGGGCGTTTTCTTGATAATAAGCCCCTTCGTGTTCCTCATCAACGACGATTAGTCCGAGGTTATCTAGGGGCGCAAACAGTGCGGAGCGCGGGCCAACTACGATTCTAGGCTCCTTAGCTAGCAATAGGGAATCGAAGATTAAATGTCTTTCGGCCTCGGTCTGTTTAGAATGGATTACCGTTACCCTTTCACCAAAGACTTCCTCGAAGACCTGTACTAATTGTCCAGTTAGGGCGATTTCGGGCACTAATATGATACTAGACTTTTGTTGTTTGAGGGCCTTAGCGGCCATTTTTAGGTAGATATTGGTTTTACCACTACCGGTAACGCCAAACAGTAGTTTTGTGGCTCCTGGAGCCTTCTGAAGGCCTTCTAGCGCCTTTTTCTGGGCACTATTAAGTGGGATAACCAGTTGTGGATGATTAAAACATTCCGGCGAAGGGGCATTTCGGAGCGCGGCAGCGCGAGAATTAGCGCCGGCCGCCCGTGGCGACGGGCCGGCCGGACGCGGCCCCAAGCGGGATGTTTTATCATCGTTCCCGAACATTTGTTCGGTTTTTCGCTTCCGCCTCTGTTTTTCAACTCCTTTAGGCAGTACCAAGCCTACAGCCACGCCCAACGGCGCCAAATAATATTCATGCACGAATTTAACCGCATCCAGTAAATGTCGCGGCAATGGTTTTGTATACAAAACTTTCAAAATCGATTTTGTAGCAAAGTCTGGTTGCGCAACTTTTTTAATAACTACACCCGGTACTTCGCGTCGGCCTACCGGCACTAACACGATTTGCCCCACGGAAAGGGAACTATCATAAAAATACGTTAACTCCTCCGTCCTCCCCTCCGGTATCACCTCGTAATACATATCGTAATTATATCACGGAAATTGTTGTAATTTTTACTAATCCTGTGCTATAATAGGGGTAATTAAGCGAGGTAATATGTTAGATATATTTGTTACGTCTCGGGTTCGCCGCAAAATCATCGTGGTTTTTGCCAAATATCCAGATTTTAAAACTCACGTCAGAGGTTTAGCTAAACTAATCAAAGAGGATCCGGGCAATATCCAACGAGAATTAAACCGCATGGTCGAAGGAAAATTTCTTATTGCTACCAAGAAGGGCAAGACCAAAATTTACCAAACCAACAAACGTTTTCCTATCCTTAAGGAGTTGCAATCTATCGTGATAAAGAGCCAAAAGGGCAATAAACCCAGCAAAACTATCGGCTAAAATGAACAAAATTTTTGCACAACTCGTCAAAAAGCGTGGCCTTGACCCCAGTTTTTTGCAGCCTCAGTACGAAAACCTCATCGACCCTTATCAGCTCCCCGATATACAGTCAGCGATTAAGCGGATTAGGCGAGCTATTCAAGCCCAAGAAAAAATCCTGATCTACGGAGACTACGATGCTGATGGAGTTACTGCTAGCACTGTAATGGAGCAAACTTTAATTTTCGCCGGAGTTAGACCAGAAGACATCATTATTATGCTCCCTGATCGTTTTACCGATGGCTATGGCATGAGCCCAAAACTAATCAAGCGCGCCCAAGCTGAAGACATTACCCTTGTTATCACCGTAGATTGTGGTTCGCACAACCATGAGATCGTCGATGAACTAAATACTTTAAAGATTGATAGTATTGTCACAGATCATCACGAAACCCCCGATCATTTACCTGAGGCTGTGGCCGTGATTAACCCTAAACGTCAAGACCGACCCTGCCCGGAGCTAGCCAACCTGGCCGGGGTTGGAGTAGCTTTTAAACTAGCTCAAGCCCTAGTTAAAGAAGGGGCAATTAAAGCTGGTCAGGAAAAATGGCTACTTGACCTAGTTCTAATCGGCACGATTTGCGACAGCATGTTACTCACGGGCGAGAATCGCATTCTTTGTTATTACGGTCTCAAAGTATTAAAAAGGACTCGCCGCCCTGGACTTAAAGAACTGATGCGTCGCGCCGGTGTCAAAACTTTAAATTCCGAGGCGATTGGATTTCAGATTGGCCCTCGTCTTAATGCGGCCGGCCGCTTAGATACCGCCGAAATCGCCCTCAACCTCCTCCGCACCAATAAGCCTACTGAAGCCGCTTCTCTGGCTAATCAGCTAGAAGAGTTGAACAAAAAACGTAAAACTGAACAACTTTCTGCCACTCGCGAAATTAAAGAGCGGGGGATTAAGGACGGTTCGGTCATTATCGAGACCGGCCACTGGCATGAAGGTATTATCGGTATTGTCGCCGGCCATCTCGTCGAGGACTATGCCAAGCCCGCCTTCGTGCTGACAGAGGTGGAAAATAATATCTATAAAGGATCTGGTCGTAGTTTTGGCGATTTTAACCTAGCCAAAGCTCTAGACCAAGTCCGAGATACGATTATCGGGGGTGGTGGCCACGCTGGCGCTGCCGGAGTGAAGATCAAACAAGAAAATCTCTACGCTTTCCGTGAGCAAATCAACGCCTATTATGACAGTCTTAAACTTAAAAACCAATCAAAATATCTCAAGCCTATCCCAGACCTAACTTTAGACGATTTTGCCGATCTTTCTCTTGAATTATTAGAGGAATTACGGGTTCTTGAACCCTACGGACCAGGGAACGAAGAACCCATCTTCCGCCTTACGAATGTTAAAATCGCCGAGATTCGCCGTATGGGGGCCGACCAAAATCATCTCCGTTTAGATCTTGTCGACAAAAATGGCAAGTTCCTAAAGCTCCTCGCTTTCTACGCCCCTGAAAAGTGGCTTCAGCTTACCCCGGATACTGAGGTCGAACCTATCGTCAAGCTGATGGAAAATGACTTTAACGGCGTCAAATCTCTTGAAGCCCGCATCTTTGATCTGGCTGTGTTATAATAGACTTATGAGAAAAGCTATTTTGAAAGCTAAATTAAAAAATCACGATAGTTTTATGAAGAAGCTCAGTGATATTGAATTTGATTTTTCCCCTGTTTATTGGCAACATGATCGAGTTTACGTGCCTAAAAACTATAAGCCGCACGCTAACTTTCCGCGTCTAATTATGCGCACCGAGATGAAAGCTGTCGATAAACCCGCTAAATATTACTTTATCTTAAAGCGCCATATCGAAGATTCAGGGGTCGACATCGTTGAAACTACTAATGTCAAAGATTATGAGAAACTAGTTCACATCATTCTTCAACTCGGGTTCAAACCTGCAGCCGAAGTATCCCGTCGCCGGCAAACCCTCGATATGGGCGAAGGCACTTTTATTCACTTAGACAAAGTCGATAATCTTCAGGGGTACTACGCCAAAATCGAATCCGAAATCAGCCCCAAAGACTCCGTCACCGAAGCCAGACTGGATCTAAAGAAGACTTTCGAAACTCTCGGTGAACCCCAAATCGTGGAATCCACTTATTTTGAGCTTTAGCCGCGTGGTGGCTCGCCGTCTGGTTCACCCAGTAATTTCTTAGACTTGATTTCGTATCTTTTGCCGTTCACCGGCGATACGTAATAATCTTCATTTAATAGATTCACGAACATCGTCAAATCTTTATCATCCATGATGATAATCGATCCATCGTCATCGGTCATTAATTCTAATTGCATTTCGTCTGCATATTCAATCAACTTTTCTTGCGGCATTTCTTCAGCAATTTCCATGGCTTGGACTTTTTTCAAAATCGGCTTCTTGTCTGCTAACAGGGAATCCAAAGTCAATCCTTCAGCGAATGATAGTTTGTATTTCTCGGTCAATTCTTTAGCCTTAGCCTCAGCAATCACTTGTGATTTGTAATCATATTGGAATAAATTCTCAAATTTCGCTTGATTGAACACTACGATTACGCCGTCGATAATTGCTACCTGATTGTCGTCCGGCATTTTAAGGGCGATTTCGGCTGAGAATGGTTCAAAGCTCTCGCCGTTTATTTCCCAAGAAGAGGCACCTTTTAAGGCTGATGAAGCCGGTAAGACTTTCGCAATATAGAAAGTCTTCATGCCCGTATCACCTGGGTAAGTAAACTTGGCGATAATCCCCTTCACCTTCTTAAAATCGTACTCGTTCTCGGAGAAATAGTCGATATCTTTATATTCATTCTCGATCAAATGAATCAAAGTTTCCGCTCGCCCTACCTTGGAAAGGGAAGTACGATAGACTACCTTGTCTTCACCGTCGGCCTTCTCGTATTCGCGGCACTCCAGCCCCTTATCGGCCTCTTTGATAATATATGATACCGCCTCATTCATAAACATAGCCTTGACCGCGCCAGCTAGTTTATCGGAATATTTAATCTTATATGGGGTGTAATTTTTATTAAACAAAAATAGCTCTGCTGAAACATTATTCTTCATCTCGTCTACTTCGTTCGCCCACAGAAACACATCAAATTCTTCCATTTTTCCTCCTTAGTTTACTTGATTATATCACATGGAGAGGCAATCAGAAAATGCCTTTTCACAAGGATCGTAAGCTTGAGCAAGCGCCCTCGAGCGTGCCCGAAAAAGGCATTACTGATTGTCTGATGTTCGGTTATTATAAAACAAAATCAAGAAAATTCAACAGGCTTTGTTCGGGAAAATAACAGGGGGAATTTTACACAGTTGTGGAAAACTTTAGCTAAAAAAAGTCCAAAAAAAGTCTTGCCAAAACCGAAAATTTATCATAAACTAAGAACAAGCGATTACAACAATAAAAACGCTAAACAAAAAGAAGTCGTACATTAACAAAGTTTGAGACCGATCATCTAGGAGCTTTGGCGCGCATTAAATATTAAGCGAGATGCGTCAAAACAATCGTGTGCACCTTCCTCAAAAAACACACCTCCCAATAAACTCTATATGGTCTATTACACAATAAGTCTCTCAACGGCCAGGATTATGAAATCCGCTTCGCGCGGGTCAGAATCGTGGTGACTGATTGTGTTCTATATAAACAAAAAACAAAGCAGAAACAAACACGCTGAAGTTTCTAGTTGAACGGTCTCAAGCAAAGAAAAACAAAACAGTGTATAATAATACACATGGAGAAACTACATACCCCAGTATTATTATCGGAAGTCCTAGCTGGATTATCCCCGCAACCGCAGGAATCTTATTTAGATCTTACTGCTGGTTATGGTGGCCACGCTAGTGCTATTTTGGGTGCAACACAGAATTATAAAGACTCAGTTTTGGTGGATCGCGATGAATTCGCTGTCAAATATTTAACACAGGAATTCTCATCGCCGATTAAAATCATGCATACAGATTTTTATAATGCGGTGCTGCAGCTTTTACAGTGTGGACAGACTTTCGATCTCATACTTGCGGATTTTGGAGTTTCTTCTCCGCAGCTAGACATGGAAGCCAGAGGTTTTTCGTTTAAGTACGATGCGCCTTTGGACATGCGGATGGATCAAAGGCAGACTAAAACTGCCTATGACGTAGTTAATAAAACTAGCGAAAGGGAACTGGCCGATATTTTTGTCCGATACGGTGAAATTTCCTCGGGCCGTGCCCACCAACTTGCTAGAACTATCGTGCATCATCGTCCAGTCAAAACTACCGTGGAACTTGCCGAGTTAATTAAATCTCGTTCTCGCGGTCATTCCAAAACCCATCCTGCTACTTCAGCCTTCCAAGCGATTCGGATTGTCGTTAACGAGGAACTAAAGCAAATTGAAGATACATTACCGTTGCTCCCTCGCCTACTCAATCCTAACGGTCGTCTTGGTATCATTACTTTCCATAGTCTAGAAGATCGGCTAGTGAAAAATTTCTTCAGAGAAGCTGCCAGTTACGGCGAAGAATCATCTTTAGAAATTATCAATAAAAAGCCTATCACGGCGGAGAGTGAGGAGTTAGTTATCAACCCGCGTGCTCGTAGCGCCAAATTGCGCCTGGCACAAAAGCGGAATTGATAAAAATAAAAACATAAAACAAAAAAAGGAGGCAATATGCCAAAACAAATCGTTGTGACTAACAAGTCCCGCAAACAAAAAGTCAAAGTACACTTTTGCTAGTTAAGCTTCCTTACCGAGTGGGGAATTAACCCCACTCGGATTCCGAGGCAAACGTAACTATATATGGGCCTAGTAAGGCCTACCACATGAGAGTTTTTCGTAGTGTGTGTGAGTGTATGACCTTCCCGGGCGAGCGCTTGATGAGTCACTTATAGCTCTGCTTGTCAGCAGCTCCCCGGACTACGAATAAGGTCCTAGCTACGAAAAACAAAAACAAACACTGAAACCAAAAAACAAACATAAACCAAGCGAGGATTAACATGAATCAAACTTATATATCGAGAAGGCAGCCCGTCAACAGTTTTGCCCGTAACCGCAATACCGTGCGTCACACCAAGCGCAGCTTAGGTTCCATCTCCCAGATCGTCATTGTCGGTATGCTGACTTTAGTTTTTGGCTTGATTTATGTTTCCGAAGGTACCAAAGCTACCAGTTTTGATTATGAATTATCCAGTGTAGAAACTGAAATTACTGAAATGACCGCCGAAAAAGAAGATCTCGCAGTAGAAAAAGCGCGTCTCACTTCGGTCGCAGCCGCCAAAAACAGTGCCGTTGCCGCCACCATGGAAGACGCTACGGTAACTGGCTATGCCGCGGAGTAATTTTTCCAAACCAGTCGCTGCGTCCGATCATTCGCACCGTCGAATCGAGATTTTAAGGATCGTGCTCTTAGTCGCCCTAGGTGTTATTTTGGTGCGACTTTTTGCTATCCAAATTTTTGAGCATAGTAGTTGGGTAGCTAAAGCCGACGAACAGCACACTATCCTTGAGACCATCTCTGCCGGACGAGGCGAAATCTATATGTTAGATAAGGGTGAACCTGTCGCCGTAGTTCTTAATCAAACTACTTATCAATTAGTAATTGACCCTACCGTTACCAAAAAAGAAGACATTAAATACGTTGTCGATACTTACGCTAAAGATTATGCCATCGTAGATTTAGACGAAGTTTATGATACAGAAGGCTTGCGTTATTCGATTGTCGCTAAAAACATCCCTCGTGAAACTGCTCAACAGATTGCTGATGCTGCCGTACCAGCCGTTTGGCTTAAAAAAACTAACCAACGCGTGTATCCCGAAGGCCAATTAGCTTCTGGTTTGCTAGGATTTGTCAACAACGATGGAGTCGGTCAATATGGTGTAGAAGGTTCGTTAAATAAACAGCTAGCTGGCGAGGATGGTTTAATTAAGGCCACTGCCGACGTCAACAAAGTCGCCCTTAGCATCGGCAACGATAATATTAAGATTCCTGCCAAAGATGGTGAGAATATCGTCTTGTCGGTTGACCGTAGTTTAGAACAGGGCATCGAAGAGTTAGCTTCGCAGGCTATTAAAGACACCGCCGCCACTAACGCTAGTGTCCTCATCATGAATCCTAACGACGGAGAAGTTATCGCCATGGCTAATTTGCCCAATTACGATCCTGCTAACTACGATAAAGTTGCTTCGGCCGCCGATTACGTTAACTACACTACCGAAGTCCCTTACGAACCGGCTTCCATTTGTAAGAGCTTTGCTTTTTCCGCCGCCGTCAATGAAGGTAAAATGACCGCTGACACCACTTACTTCAATGAGCATTACACCACTGTTGATGGTTGGAAGATTGAAAACGCTGAGCAGCGAGGGATACTCTACGGCACCATCAACATGAAGACCGCGCTTTATTGGTCCTTGAACACTGGCTCAATTCAGGCCCTTAGATTACTTGGCGGCAATCCCAACCAAATCACCCAGGAGGGCAGGGAAAAACTTTATGATTATTACCATAACAAATTCCGCCTCGGTCAAGCCACTGGCATCGAACTCATTGAAGCCGAAGGCTATATCGAAGACCCTAATGAAGGTTGGGGCCGGGATTCCACTTACGCTAACATGACTTTTGGTCAGAATCTCGGTATCACCATGATTCAGACCGCTTCGGCTTTTTCCGCCGTAGTTAACGGTGGCACTTGGCATACCCCCACCATCGTCAAGGGAGTTCTGAAAAACGGGGCAGTTGTGCCGGTCGAAAGGACTGATTTAGTCGAAGATAAAATTTTATCCGATGAGACTTCTGCCGCGATGCGTGATATGTTGATCAATAACCGTAGTTATCTTGTTACCGCCGGCATTGACCGTCCTGGCTATGCTATCGGCGGGAAATCCGGTACCGCGCAGGTCATCGTTAACGGTGCTTACGATGACACCTTTGCTCAGCTAGTCGGCTCCTATATTGGCTTCGTCGGACCAAGTGGGGAGTTGCCAAAATACGTAATAATGGTTAAAATGTGGGGAGAGGGTCAAGGCATTGGCTCAGGCGATGCTATGGATCTCTTCAACAAACTATCCAACTATTTAATCGATTATAAAAAAATCAAACCAAAGGCATAAAAAATGATGGTAATTAGTGACGAAATATTTCATGGGTTCCTACTGGCTTTAGCTGGGTTTCTCTTTGCGATGGCCTTAACTCCGTTTTATACTCATTTCGCATATAAGTATAAATTCTGGAAAAAACAAAAAACCGAAACCGTAGACGGCAAAGATTTACCCGTAATGCGCAAACTCCATGCCCATAAATTCAAGCACGTCTTCCCAACTATGGCTGGTTTAATCGGCGTAGTAGCCGTCACTGCCGTCACCTGGATTTTCAATTTGGATCGGGGCCAAACTTGGCTCCCGCTCGTAGGTTTTCTCGGTGGGGCTTTGGTCGGCGTAATTGACGATGTAATCAATATTTTCGGTTCTGGCAGGGGCGCGGCCGGGCTTCGGGGTCCAGTCAAATTCTTCTTGATTACTGTAGTAGGCTTAGTGCTTGGCTGGTTCTTCGCTGTTAAGCTAGGCTGGACCACCATGCTGGTGCCTTTCTATGGCGATTTCGAAGTAGGCATAGTGGGAATGATTCTAATCTTTACTTTTGCCGTAGTAGCTACCTCCAATGCCGTGAATATCTCCGATGGCTTGGACGGCCTTTCTGGGGGCTTAGCCATGATGGCTTATGGAGCTTTTGGTGTGATTGCCTTCTTCCAGGGTAACTTACTCTTGTTCGGCTTCTGTCTTACTGTCGTCGGTTGGTTGCTTAGCTACATTTGGTTTAATGTGCCACCAGCGCGCTTTATGATGGGGGACACTGGCTCTTTCGCTTTGGGCGCTGGGCTAGGCGTAGTCGCCATGATGACTAATTCATTCTTACTCTTGCCGGTGATCGGTCTGCCTTTCGTTATTGAAGCTGGCTCCAGCTTGCTCCAACTTTTCTGGAAAAAAGTTTTCGGCCACAAATTATTTATTTCCGCGCCTTTGCATCATCACCTCGAAGCTAAAGGCTGGGGCGAAGCCAAGATCGTGATGCGTTTTTGGATTATTGCAGGCGTCTGCGCTATTATGGGCGTCTTCCTTGCCGCAACCGGGGGCGCAATCTAGATGAATCGTAAACACAAATCAGATTTAGTGATTTTGTTTGCTACTCTGGGTCTCATGGCTTTAGGGTTAATCGTCATCTATGCCATCGGTCCAATGCGAGCCAATGTCTTAAATTCTACCTATGGCACTGACTATGATTCTAATTATTTTTTCTGGGGCCAATTACGTTCCGTAGGTCTAAGCTTGCTCGCTCTTTACGCTGCCTTCAAATGGATCCCTTGTAAATATATTAAAAAAGCCGCTAAACCTCTGATGATTATTGCACTAGCGTTGTCTGGTTTACTCTGGGTACTTTCTCTTGCTGGTTCCGGGGCGGTCAAATGTGAGCTCGGGGAATGTCGTTGGTTTAACCTTGGTAGTGTCAGTTTTCAGCCCGCCGAACTTTTAAAGCTCGCTCTCGTTATCTACTTAGCTGATTTTCTTGCTCGCAAAAAGGAAGAAGGCGTAGTAGGGAAGTTTCGTGAATTCTGGTTGCCTCTTCTTATCATTTGTGGCGCTTCCTTAGCTTTAGTCGTGGTGGCTCAAGGCGACTTGGGTACTGGCGTAGCCTTGCTGGCTATTATTCTCGGCACACTACTGGTTTCTGGCGTGCCCACTCGGCAATATTTAATCGTTTTAGCTATAATTCTGGTGGGGGCGGTGGGAGCCGTAGCTTTTTCTGGTCACCGAATGGAACGGGTGGACGCCTGGTTAACTACGCTTACGGGTGGGGAAAGTTCTGATTCTACCTACCACGTTGATAACGCTATGCTGGCTATCGGCGTTGGTGGTTTAACGGGCGTAGGAATTGGCAATTCGGTCCAAGCTACCGGCTACTTGCCCGAATCAATCAACGATTCCGTCTTTGCTATTATGGGAGAAACTTTTGGCTTTATTGGACTCTTTATGGTGATTGCCGTCTTTGCGGCCTTGCTACTCAGAATGTTAAAAGTCGCCGAGCATACTCCTGGCACCGAAGAACGCATTTTGATTGTCGGTGTTTTCTCTTGGACCTTAGCTCAAGTCGCAGTCAACATCATGGCGATGACCGGTCTAGTCCCCGTCACAGGGATCACCCTACCGCTGCTTTCTTACGGTGGCACCAGTATGATTTTTATCGCTTTTGCTTTAGGTCTGGTTTTGCAACTTTCGTGTTATACTAGTAGGGAGGTAATTAAAAATGAAGATATTAGTAGTGGGCGGAGGCTCGGGGGGACATATCACTCCAGCCGTCGCCGTAGTTCGTGAAATCATCAAAGAAAAACCTCGAGCCGAGGTAGAATTTTGGACTGATCCCAAATATTACAAAAACGTCACTAAGCTTACCACCGAGATCGGCGTAGCTTGGGGCGAGGAAGCTCGTCGCAAAAAAACCACTTACATCCGCGTGCGCAAAGTTCCCGCCGGTAAATTCCATCGCTATGCTAATTGGCATTTCAGGGATTATTTTGTTCATTTCAGACTCACTGTCAGGGAATTAATCGTCGGTAACATTATCGGGTTCTTTTGCTTCCTGGCCGGGCTAGTGACTAGTTTCTGCCGCTTAGCGCCTAAACGCAATCGCCCCAACATTATTTTCCTGAAGGGTGGATACGTTTGTTTGCCAGTGGGGCTAATTGCTCGCTTGTTTAAGATTCCTTATATCATTCACGAGTCAGACGCCGTAGCTGGCCTAGCTAATCGTGTTTTGATGAAGAAGGCCAGAAAGGTCGCCTTCGGCTTACCAATTTCTGAAGAGACGCAGGAAAAACACCCTAATTATGTCTGGACCGGAATTCCGGTTAATCCGGATTTTAAGACTGTCTCCCCCGCTCAGCAGAACTCTTATAAGCGCGCCTTTTCTTTCAACGCTAACCAGCCGTTAGTGGTGATTACTGGTGGCTCGCAGGGATCAGAAAATCTAAACGAGGCCACTCGCGCCATCCTGCCAGAACTCTTAAAGTTCACTTCCGTTGGCTTAGTTGCCGGGCGTAAACATTACGAAGACATGGTAGATCTAAAGAAATACGAAAATTGGGAAAAGGCCAGTTTAGAATCCAATTTCCGGATGTGGGAATTTAATACCACTATGAACGAGTTAATGGGGGCCGCCGACGTCGTAGTTTCTCGAGCTGGAGCTACCACCATTGCCGAGCTCGCCGCCTTAAAAAAGACAGTTATCTTAGTGCCGTTTGAACGCCTACCTGGTGGCCACCAGGAAAAGAACGCCGACCGCTTAAAGCAAGCTCAGGCCGTTTCCGTGATTAGCGACATGGCTATGGTTGCTGACCCAACGAAACTTTTGGATGAGATTCGTCATTTAATTAAATCTCCTAAGACCCGTGCCGACATGGCTGAGCGCTTGCACCAGGAAGCTCGCACCGACGCCGCTCGCCGTCTCGCCGAGATAATTCTGGAGGAAGCTTAGGGTGGAAGAACCGCCAAAACTCGCTCGTCGTAAAATGAATCGCCAGTCCACCTTCAAAATGGGCCGGACTATTGGCGAACAACGCGAGAAACTAGAAACCAAAAACGAACGTAACGCTGCCAGAAAGCAGGACAAAAAACGCCAAGTCCGCCGGATCATTTTTACTATTTTTGGTTTCGTTATTTTAATCGGCGGGCTGATCTTTTTATGTTTCTTCTTTGTGGGTAGCGGGGAACCAGCTCCCATTGTTGCCACTACTGAAGAATCAGTCGCCACTGAGCCAACTATCGAGATTATCGATGAAGACGCTTCCGCTGGTAGCCGCATTACCAACCGGATGCGCTCTTATATTGGTCAAGCTGAGCAGGATTTTCGCGATCTCGGCTACCGTCCCACTAAGGCCGTCATTCCTTCCGGTGCCATCCGCGAAGTGGATTTCTACTTAGAGAGCCACCCAGGTTTTATTAAACTTCATATTGATCGTTCTACGGCAACCAGCGTTGAGGATGCCGATCGGATGCTCCGTTATCTCGCCGCTCAGGATACTACGGAATTTCAATATATTGACGTTCGTCTCGCTGGTAAAGCCTATTGGAAATAGTTATTGAAAGCCCTTGTGTTTAGCGGCCTAACCGTGCTATAATGAAAATATTAACCTGAGGAGTGGCCATTAATGGTTGGGCGAAATTTGAATACTAAGCAAAATAACGGTAAGGTTCAGCTGTCTTTTAGTATTTTTGGTGTTCTTTTTGCGATTACGCTGATTGCGGGTGCTTTTGCTGTCAGCGTCAGCACTAAGGCCACCGATACTTCTAAAGTAGACTCCGTCAACGTTTCCATCACCGCCGCCTGCACTATGACCGAGACTAGTAGCACTAACGGCGTATATAACGCTTCACTCATCCCTGGGCAATCTATTGAACTTGGTCCCACCAGCATTAAGACTACCTGTAACGACAATGGCGGCTTTGCTATTTATGGTATTGGGTTCTCAGGTGATAGCTATTCTGCTGCCACTCATACCGACCTCATCTCCAGTATCAATACTGATTACAATATTCATACGAATACTCCTGGCTCCGCCGGCAGCAACTCTTATTGGGCTATGAAGTTAGCCGCCGTCCCCTCCGGTGCGTATACTCCCACTATTGAGGGTGGCTATGCCAACTATAACGTAGTCCCTAGTTCTTTCACTAAGGTGGCCAGCCTCAACCAGGCCACCGATATGGGCGAGAGTGCCACCGGTTCTAATATTAACATCACTTATGAGGTTAAAGCCTCCAACGGTCAAGTTGCCGGCTCTTACCAGGGCAAAGTCAAATACGTCTTAGTCCATCCTAACGGCTTCGCTCCTGGCACCTACTCCATCGCCTACAACGCCAACGGCGGTAGCGGGACGATGACTGGTGAATCCGGTCTCGACAACTACACCCCACATACTTTGAAGGCTAATACCTTCACTGCGCCTTCTGGCTATAGATTCGCTGGTTGGTGTACTACTAATACTAGCCAAAACGCCTGTACGGATGGGGATCTCTATACCGACGAGGCAACCATAGAACCTAGCACCATAACCGCCAATACGGCCCTCAACCTTTACGCTATTTGGGAGGTTATCCCCTACATACAAGATTTCACCGCTGCACAATGTCAAGCGAAGGCTTTAAATACCCCATTTACTGTAATAGATCGCCGTGACGGCTCTGACTATACCGTCCGATACATCAACGGCAATTGCTGGATGACGCAAAACCTTAGGATTACAGGTGTTGTCTCTGCTGCGGACTCTAATTTCGAGGGAGCTGATTTCAATATCTCCGCTGGAGATCTAAAAGGCAACTATATGACTTATTCCGCTGCTCGATCTCATCGGGCAGATAGTGCAGATGTCGCCTCTGCCCCTAGCGGCTATACGATTGATATATTGGGCGCTTGGTATAATTATTGCGCCGCCTCCGCTGGCCAAGTATGTAGCCAGACTCGAGTGGACGCTACCCAGGACATTTGTCCGGCTGGCTGGCATTTACCATCGCATAGCCAGAATGGTGGTATTACTAGCTACGCTTCTTCGTTCTTGCCTGTCTACGGTGGGTATTATTACGATGGTTGGCTCCGTAGTGCTGCCTCTTACGGCTACTGGTGGTCTGCTACTGCAAGCAGTACCAGCAACCAATACTATCTAATGCGCTTCAGTGTCTTTTTGGATACTGGTAACGAGGACAAGATTAACGGATACTACATTCGTTGCCTACGCAGCACGTAGTGAACAGGGAAGCAGTGTTCGGGATTTGTTCTATTACTTTGCTTCTCTTCTTCCAGTTCGGTTTTTGTTCGGAAAATCTAGGTGCTAAAAACTAGGGAACGACACAAAACTACCACGACTAACAGGGGAAGAATAGAAATAGGGAAATAAACCGGGGAAAAAGTCAAATCCGAAAATCTAGACCATAAATCTTGAAAAACCGAGCTAAACGGGGGTCAAGGGTAAGATTCGCCGGGTGTCCGCACAGGTTTTTTAAGGCAGCGTAATGATCGATTTGAAATTTTAACACGTATATTCCTGACGGCGCCGAGAAAGTTGCCTTTCAAGGCAATCTTTCTCGGACGCCCAGTGTATGACGTGCTTAAAATTTCAAGTCCAGCTGCCGGAAAAATATGTGCGGACAGGACTCGTCGAACATGCATTATAGGCTATTTCTCCGCCAGCCCATAAAAGCTTACGCTTAAAAGACGATAACTTAACCGTCTTTTAAATTTACCTATAATGTCCTAAAATATGCATTGTGCGACATTAGAACTATATAGAAAAGACAATTGCTGTATCGTCTGGATTTGTCCTATTTTTTAAGCTCACCCGGATTTTATTTGTAATTTTCAAAATTCGGGCTTTAATTCCCTCACGCGTCCTTTGATTTTGTGTTGCCTGAGTTTTAATGCTTGACGGCCAAGAATCCGTCCATTGAATTATCCTTCTCGGCGTGTTGATCACCATTTTTAACAGGGGTCGATAAGGGGAGGGGATGATGGGACGGTTTAATGTCTACTGTGGTTTTTTCTTGATATTCCACCTCTGGATGCACAGGGGTGTCAGTTTTAGGCTGAGTAGCAGACTCAACAGGGGTAGGGGAAGCAGTAACAGGGGAACTAGCGGCTTTAGTTCCCTTTTTTCCGCGTTTTCTAGCTTTCTTGTGTGAGGCGGCTTTAGTAGTCTTTGCTAGATCGGGCTTTTTATCGGCTACCAATGAGGCTAGATCCTTGAGACCAAGGGCAGTTTTACCTTCAGCAGTATTAGGACTGACCTTATAGATAGGCTTCTCTTTGCCGTTTTCGATTACTAATTTTGGAGCCTCCTGGCGACCAGAATCGGCTAATTCCCTCTTGTACTTCTCAGACTGCTCAATCGTTTCACGGATCTCTGCCTCGACTTCCATCCGGGGGCGGGCATAATATTCGCGCGAGTGGGTGATAATGGCGTCGAAATTGTCCTTCGGTGTCTCAGGTAACGACAGAGTAGTAGCAGAGAAGGCGGGAACCTTTTCGCCATTGATGATCATCGAAATCACGAAATGACGGTTATTGAGCTGAATAATGTCCGACTCATCAAAGGTTGGCTCGAATTGTTTAACCAGGACTGGAGCATCGTCTGCGGATACTCGGAAGGAAATTGTTGTCCCAACGTTGCCAAATACCGCGTCACGGACAGAATCCGTCATCTGGGCTACGTACTGGTTAGCTACCGTTAAGTTTAAGCCATATTTGCGAGCTTCTGAGAGGATTACCGCAAACGAATCTGTAGCAAAGTTTTGGAATTCGTCTACATAAAGATAAAATGGTCGGCGGTCGGCTACGTCAGGGATGTCTGAGCGCGACATTGCTGCCAGTTGGACCTTAGTCACGATGAAAGCGCCAAGAATCGCGGCGTTATCTTCCCCGATTAAGCCCTTGGAAAGGTTTACTACTAAAATCTTACCCTCATCCATAATTTTACGGATATCGAACGACGATTTCGGCTGACCAATGATATTGCGAATGATCGGATTAGCCGTGAACGCGCCTACTTTGTTTAGGACTGGAGCAATAGATTCGTTTACTTGCTTTTCGTTCCATTGGCCAAATTCGTGCTTCCAGAACTGTAATACGGTAACATCCTTACAGTATTCTAAGGTCTCTTTGCGGAAATCTTTATCGGTAAGTAGCCTAGAAATGTCTAATAGTGTTGCAGAGGGGCGATCTAACAAAGCTAGCAGGGTATAGCGCAAGATATGCTCCAATCTTGGACCCCACGAATCTCCGAACATTCGCTTAAGTACCCCAATTACTTCCGAACAAATGTTCGGCTTCTTGGCGGGGTCGGTAACTTCTAGGGGATTAAAGGCTACCGGAAAAGCAGTGTCGGCTGGGTTGAAATAAACTACGTCTTTGACCCGCGACTCCGGGACAAATCTTAAGTTATTGATAGCGAAATCTCCGTGCGGATCAACGATGGCATAACCTTGGTTATAAAATACGTCGGATAAGGCCAGAAGTTCTAACAGCCCACTCTTCCCTGCCCCAGTCTGGCCAATAATGTACACGTGTCGAGATCTGTCACGACGCAGCAGGCCAAACTGATGATTAATCCCGCGGAAATTAGTTAAACCGAAGGCGGAGATGTTTTCATCCTGGGTTTGATCCCCGGTCAACATCGGTAACTTCGCCGGTGGCTCAGCCGTTTTTGAGGTAGCCCAAACGATATTTGGCGTCTCTACCGAGGTATGCGGTAGATGATAAACAGAGGCTAGCTCTGAGATATTTAAAATGAAGCCATTATTGGTAAATTGGCGCATTTTATAAGCGTCTAAATCTTGAGCATTAAATGTACCACCTAGCTGTTTGAAGCCGTTCAGATTAGTAGAGTTATACTGCTTGAAAGTCCCAACCAAGGCCTGCATGTTAAGTTTAGCGTCGGTTTGGTCTTGCCCCAGGTAGGCTAATCTGATTTTGACTTCGTAGCCTAACTTCGTAGCCTTCTCTTCGGCCTTAGCGATTTGAGTTTTGGTTCGTTCCGATAGCTCTACTTTTACCTCGGAGTTAGTGCCGCCAGCTGGTGGTCGGAATAGGGCTCCGATAGCTTCTACTATCCAGGTCCAATCTATTCCGGTTCCCCCAACGATAGATTTCTTCCCTGCCTTAATTCGGCGTACCCATTTATCCGTGGTGCTTTTATGCCAATCATCGGGGATTGGCCGAGCTAGAATCTGCACCCACATTTCTTCGGAATTATCTGGATCTAACTTGGCTAAGGTTCCCGTAATCCCAGCTAAGGGGTCTACCTCGAAAGTGTCAAAAGTCTTAATTGGTAAAGCCTCGTTTTCGATTAGTCCTAATTCAGTCATGTAGCTAACTGAATAATCTCCCCGTTTGTCCACATAGTCTTCGTTCATTTTGTAAATTTGAACCGTGGGATATTGTGAATAAATCTGTCCCTCAACGAAACTTTGTAAAATCTTCGGGACCCAGACATAGAACCGTATCTGTCCCTTAGTGGCTACGATTTCAAACGACAGATGTTCCTGTACGCCACCAGAATTTTTTAACTCCTGCTTGTCTCTTAAAATCCCGTGCAAGGACGCAAATAGTTGCTCTGCGGCTAGCTCTTTTTTGTCGTTCTCACGCGGAATTTCTAGCATCAACAAAACTGAGTCTACATTTAGCACCTTTAACTTATTTAGTTTTTTGTAATTTTTATAAGTCAAAAATGCCAGTATCCCCACTACCGGAATCCAGAATATTGGCATCAGAATAAAGTGTATCACCGCGTCCATAGTCTTATTTTATCATATTTATGCTAATGTATAAGAATTTCTATCTATTTTTTTAAACAACTTTTTATTCTGTAAATTCAATAAAATAGTGGTTTCTTTAACTTTGCGTACGCGCAAAACTTGCTTGACGATTTCTTCCCTAGTTAAAGGCCCGTCCGCCTTTTCTAACACGGAAGTAATAATTTCAGAAATAGTGCCCTTCTTGTAACCCCAGGTAGACAAAGCATAAATCCCTCTGCCAATCAAAACAAAACGATCATCCTTGATCAACTCGTTATGGATGGCTTGGACAGTAACATTCTTACGTTTGAAATTGGATTCCTGAATTTCTTTGGCAATTTCCGAGAAGTGCATCGGCTCTTTCTTGGTTTCTAGAATTACAAAGATCTTATCTCGGATGTTTTTCGGATTAACGGACGGCCATTTAGCTAAGCCCCACAGACCATTTAAGGTAGCTAACAGTTTAGAAATTGACGCAACAGCTCGAATATGGTCAGGATGTTCATAATTTAAAACATTGTCAAGTTCGTCCAAAGTCATTGGTCTCTTGTTCTTACGGATGATGGCTACGATTTCGTCTGCTCGCTCCCTTAGTTTTAAGCTGTCACCGTATTCGGCGATGCCCACGGAAACGTGGTATTTATCGTTCTCCTCTACGATGGTTAAGCTCTGTGAGAAGGTTGCAATAAAATAAATACCGGCTCTTTCCTGCGCGGTTGCTTTCTTGTCATAAATCTTATCAGCCAAATCCGAGAGTTTAGCTACTCGTCCCATTTCGGTCAAGTTGCGGATGATTATTTTTTCGGCGGCCGGGAGTTCTGGAATCTCGCCTTCTTCAGCGCAGATTTGTAGACGGATGAGAATAGCCTTCTCTAACTGTCGCACGCGTTCCCGCGTAATCGACAACATTTCACCAATTTGTTCAAGGGTTTCTCGGCTGCCTTTCAGGCCAAAACGCCGCGAGATGATTTCTCGCTCACGATCTTGTTCGATGATTTTAAGACTACCTTTAATTGCTTTTTTCAGGATTTCTGCATTTTGGTCCATCAGTATTTTCCTTATTCCCACCCCTGTTAATATTATCTATTTGTACTATAATATCATAGTTTTATAGTAATGTCAACTACGAAATTATCCATTTTCTATTACTATTGTAGCACATTTTTTACAATTGTGAAAAAAAATTATAAAAACATAAACATAATCAAGAATTTATGCTATAGAATGTAAAAAATTAAGCTTTTTTGGTAGTGGTTTTCTTCTTCGTGGTGGTCTTTTTCTTGCCGCCGCGAGCTCCACGCCGAGTGGTTTTAGGCTTGTTCTCTAGCATCTCACGCGCCTCGGCTTCGGTGATTTTGGTCGGGTCTGCGTCTTTAGGAATCTTTACGTTATTGCGTCGTCCTGGACCCTTAACGTATGGGCCATAAGCACCGTTGATGATCATGATTTCATCCCAATCGGCAATGATCGAATCTATCTTTTTCTGGTATAAAGGCAAAACCTCTTCCAGGGTTACAGTGTATGGGTCATAATCTTTCATCGGAATATTATATTTGCCGGCTTTAAGATATGGGCCAAATGGTCCATTGGCAGCAATAAGCTCCGTGTCATCTTTGGCTTTGCCTAGTACTCTCGGTAGAGCCGGTAGTTCTAGCTGTTTTAGGGCCTGCTCCAAGGTAACTGTTTTGACGGATTTGCGCTTTGGTAAAGGCGCAAAGCGAGGTTTTTCGCCTGACTCTTTTTCGTTGTCGCCCAATTGGATGAAGCCACCGTTCTTCCCTACTTTTGCGTAGATTGGTTTACCATCTGCCGGGTGATGGCCCAAAAGACGCGCATTGTTGTAACGCTCTACGCCGTTAGCAATCAAAACTGTATCTCTAAATGGTCCATAAAAATCTTTCAGCATTTTAACCCGTTCTAGTTTAGCATCAGCTACTAAATCTAGATCTTTCTCGATGTTGGCCGTGAACTTATAGTCTACGATATTCTTGAAGTTATCCGTCAAAAACCCAGCCACGAGTTCGCCGATTGGTGTAGGTAGGAGCTTGCCTTTATTGGCTCCGTACTTCTCTGTCACTGCGTGCTTGGTGATCTTTCCGGCCGCAGTTTTAAGCTCAATCACTTCACGTTCTTCACCTTCGCTTTCACCCTTCACCACGTAGCCTCTGGCCTGAATCGCAGTCATGATTGAGGCATAGGTTGAAGGTCGTCCGATACCCAGTTCTTCCAGTTTTTTCACCAAAGAACCTTCAGTGTATCTAGCGGGCGGTTTAGCGAAACTCTGCTTAGCCGTGAGCTCAATACAGGAGATCTGATCGCCCTTAGCTACTTTTGGCAGCTCCAAGTCTTTAGCTTTGCCGTAGACTTTCAGAAACCCATCAAAGATTACGACTTCGCCTTTAGCCACAAAGGTTGTTTTTTCTTTCTTGGCGGCAATTTTGATAGTGGTCTTTGCGACTTTGGCATTAGCCATCTGCGTCGCCACTGTCCTTGCCCAAATCAATTGGTAAAGTCGCTTTTCGTAATTATTTTTACCCGCCGCAGTCAGTGAAATATTAGTCGGGCGAATCGCTTCGTGGGCTTCTTGGGCTGAAGCGTCCTTAGTCTTAAACGATCTAACTTTCAAATAATTTTTGCCAAATTCCGATTCGATGTAGTCGGCAATGGCTTTTACTGCTTGCCCAGACAAATTCAATGAGTCTGTTCTGTGGTAAGTAATTAAACCAGCCTGGTACAGCCCTTGCGCTGCGCTCATTGTGGTACGAGAAGAAAATCCAAGCTTAGAGTTGGCCTCGATCTGTAAAGCCGCCGTAGTAAATGGTACTGGGTTAGCCTTGGTGCCCTCCTTTTCTTCTACTTCCGCAACGGCGAACTCATCAGCGATTAGCTTCCCCAATAATTCCGTAGCGTCTTTTTCTGTCTTCGGGTTGTCGCCTTCTAGAGTGGCGTCAAAATCCCAGCCGGCCTCATTACCAGCATACGAACCGTCCGCGTCTTTTAAGAATTTGCCCGAAACCTTAAAATCAAATTTACTTTCAAATTTTTCAATTTGCTTTTCTCGCTCCACGATCAGGCGTAAAGCCGGTGACTGGACTCGCCCTGCCGACACCGCTCCTGGCACTTTTCGCCGGACAATATCCGACAAATCATACCCTACCAACATGTCTAGTGTCTGACGAGCTTGCTGCGAGGACACCATGTCCATATCCACTTTCCGCGGGTTCTTAATAGCTGCTTCTAGAGCCGACTTAGTAATCTCGTGAAAAGTAATCCGTGCGGTATCTTTTGGCAATTTCAATACTTCGCAGAGATGCCAAGAAATTGATTCCCCTTCGCGGTCTTCATCTGTAGCTAACCAGATTTTATCGGCGGCTGCGGCCTCTTTCTTCAATTCGGTAATAATTTTTTTATGGTCTGGATCAATTTCGTAAGTCACGTCAAAGGTGGTTTTGTCTACCTTAGTATCTTTGCGGATATGCCCAATCGAAGCCAAGACCTTAAAGTCTGACCCCAGATATTTCTCAATTGTTTTAGCCTTCGCCGGGCTCTCTACTATTACTAAGTTCTTTGCCATATCACATATTATAACACATAAAACAAAAAAGCCTCAGGTAAGGGTGGGCATCACCTGAGGCTATTTTGGCCCTCTAACGCTTCTCTTTCTATACCGGGAGAACCCCGGAAGCGTAACCCACCTCACACAATTTTGGGGCCCGCCGGTTAGAGGGATTGCTGAGCCTTTGAAAGGATCCCTTTCAAAGTGGAGGTAATACTTATAAACACTAAACCATGAAGAAATTTAATGCCCGAAAGGGTTTCAAAAGCTCGCAATTTCTGCTACACTAGGAGTAGTATAGCTGAAATTATAACTTATTTAGGTGCGGTGTGAGGCTCTTTTTCAAGCCCCAACTGTTTTAATTATATCACAGGAGAAAAAATATGTCAACACTTTTTTCACACTTTTTTACAAAAATCAACCAAATTTCACCCCTAGAGCATGATTTTACAGAGGTGTTGGAGGCTATTGCGCTTAAGCCTAAAACATTGTATTTTCGTGGAAAATTGCCCGAAAATGTGTTGAAAACTGTAGCCATTGTGGGCTCTCGTCATAATACCTCTTATGGCAAAGAGGTAGCCTATAACCTTGCTTACAAACTTGCCCAGAGGGGTGTGGTGATTGTTTCGGGTTTGGCCTACGGAATAGACAGTATCGCTCATCAAGGGTGCTTAGATGCTGACGGAGTGACCATGGCCGTGCTAGGGACACCGATCGATCAAATTTATCCTAAGAATCACCTATCTATTGCCAAAGAGATTGTCGAAAAACACGGAGCGATCATCTCCGAATATGCACCCGGCACTAAAGTCAACACTAGATTTAGTTTTCTTGAACGTAATCGTTTAATTTCTGGCCTCTCTGATGTTGTAGTAGTGGTTGAGGCGGCCGAACGCTCTGGTTCTCTTAACACTGCCACGCATGCGCTCGAGCAAGGTAAAACCGTCTTTGCTGTTCCTGGCAATATCACCAATCCTTATTCTCAAGGATGTAATAAATTGATTAGGCAGGGCGCGCTTCCCTATACTTCCCCCGATGATGTGTTGCAGGAGCTTTTTCCCGAAGACTACGTCAGGGAGCGTAAAAAGCTTTGCCAAGCTCAGCTCATTGGCGACACCGACGTCGAAACTAAGATCCTTCAAGCTATTGCCGGTGGTAGTCGTTCTGGTGAAGAAATTATGAACATAACCAAGCTTCCACCAGAGGTATTCAACCAAGCCGTTACTCTTCTTGAAATTAAATCCCGCCTCCGCCCACTCGGGATGAACAATTGGGGACTAGTATAACAAAAAGGGCCGCATCATGCGGCCCTTTAGGTTATTAACCTCCTTCCTCTTTAGGATGCCAGATTATCAATCAACTGGTCCCCATCACCAGTCAATTGGCGCTCCACCGCCGTTGGCCAGGATAATCTGGCGGGTCTGGCGGTACAGGAAATTTTGGTCTTCGCTCTCATGTTGATCTAGCATGTACCTAAACAGAGAGCCTTTACCCGAGAGCATCTTGTCTTCCACGAACTTTCGGCGTTTCGTCACAAAGATGCTGCTCATCAGCAGCGAATGGCTGAAGCTGATTTCTTCCATCCAGTCCATCTGGTCGCTAAAACCAGTGATATCTAGCGTTTGATCGAAGGGTAAATTGAGAGACGGGAAACGCCTGAGGAACCTTGCGACCCAAACATTCCAAACAGCGCCGCCTGCCAATTCTAGGCACGCCCCTGCGTTTAGCCAATTGGCGCATTCTTCCGAGTGACGGAGCAATTGTTTAGTGTCGGGCTGCATCCGCCAATTCTCATGGGCGTCACTGATGATGGCCCAAACTGCGTCAACTTTCTCTACCAATAGATCTCGCTGCAATTCGTTCCCGTGACGTTTGCTTGCTAGCTCGATGTACCTCCCAGTCATCGTTGAGTACAACTCTTCCGGGACCCTACGTCTTACCTCCCCCATCAGCGTTCCTTTCCCTTGTAATTTACTTGCCGATTAATAACCTAAAAAATAAAAGTACCCTGAAGTTTCAGTCCTTTAATTATATCACAAATCGGCTAAAAAATCAACTTTATGCAGTCTCTACGTCAATCCTGTCAGCCACTTCTTTCAAAATCTCTGGTAGTGCTGTTTTTTCTTCGGGGGTAAACTTAGATAACACAAAATCCACATCTCCTATTTTACCCCTTAATTCTCCGTTTTCTGTGCCGATGCGCAGTCGTGGGAATTCCTCTGTTTTAAGCTCTGCCGTAATTGATTTTAGCCCGTTATTTCCTCCCGCTGATCCGGCGGACCGGTAACGTATTTTGCCAAATTCTAAATTAAAATCATCACAAACCACTAAAATATCAGCGGTAGGTATTTTATAATACTGCATGTATTCTCGTACGGCCTGCCCCGAATTATTATAAAAATCTTGGGGTTTGATAAAAATAACATCGTCCTTGCGACCCCATAGGGCTCCCAGGCGTGGTTTACTGTTCCATTCCAGCCCTCTTAGCTTAAAATAAAAATCTAGCGCCAAAAACCCGGTATTGTGTCGCGTAAAGTTATATCTGTTCTCTGGATTACCTAATCCCACAACTAATTTCATATTTTCATTATATCATAAAAGGGGGCGCCCCCGCTTTGGTAGCGGGGGCTCAGGGAAAAGGGGAAACTAATGCCCAACTATTGATGCGGCCGAGTTTTTTCAGCCTTCTGGCGCTTGGCTACTTCTTGCACCAGGGGGTGGCGCACGATTTCGTCCTCGGTGAAGCAGACTTGGGCTACATGCTCGTTGTCAAGCAACAGTCTCGAGGCGTAGTTTAAGCCATTGTTGTCGCGATCCAGATAGGGGGCGTGGATCTGGTTAACATCGCCGGTCAGGATAATCTTGCCCTTCATGCCTAGGCGCTTAATCAGGGTGTCGGCTTGAGCTGCGTTTTGGTCCTGGAACTCATCGTAGATGGCCAGCTCGTGGGCGAAATCTCGCCCCCTAGCTGATTCGATCGGGACTACGGAGAACCAGTTATCCCAAATGCAATCTACTTTATCCTTGATACGCAGTTTTAAAGGGCGCCTGGCGTCCTTGCCCTTATCTTTGTCGGAGCCGAATTTATAAAGGTTTTCCAGGCCCTTTTTTAATTCAGAATCTTCGCACAATAGGTAATTTCTTAAGGCGTTTTTCAGCGGTTGTACGTCTGGATCCATTTTCTCATCCAGGTCGCCCGGCAAAGCACCGATGTTGCTGCGGTTTTCGCACGGTACCGCCGTCACGCCGATAAACCAGCCATCCTTACAAGCGTTGTAGCCAAAAATCGTAGCCATAAAAGTCTTGCCTGAACCAGCCGGCCCAGTACAGATCACTGCTGCGATGTTTTGGTCTAGTAGGGCCTCTTTATAGATGGCTTGACCTACGTTTTCCGGATTAGGGAGCCCGATGTCTTTGGTATAGCGCAGCCTCACAATGGCCTTTTGATCAGCGTCGTATCGCCCTACATGATCAAAAAACGGGTTGTGATGTGGATCGAAGTCTTTCGGATATTCGGAAGGATCCGCTACGCTCATAACGATGAACTCATTGGCCACTAAGGGCGGTTCATCCGGCATTAACTCCTCAAACCTCTCCAGACTGACTTTGGGGCCATTTTTCTTAACGCTGTTAAAGAAATCGGCGAACAATTCTGCTGGCACCTCAACTTCGCGCCGCCCTGTATAGGGAGCCGGATATTTATATCCGTAGCGTGAAGTAGACAGTGCACGCACGCGCGCTCGAATTGCTAAACCATTGTCATTGGTTAGCAGGACTACGTTGTCGAACAAGGTTTTAGCTACAGTCTCAAGCGCTTCTGTTCCGTCTGTATCCAGTCCCTTCTCGTTCATGCTCGTGGCCAATGCCGTCAGGATGATTTGCCCGTCCATGTCCGTGCTCGAAGGGCGAAAGGGCAGGCACTTCGGGAAGTCTTTGTGCAGTGGCATGATCGAGAATAGCTGTTTTCCATTGGAGACCTTGATTGGAGCTTCCAAGTTATAGACTTCGTCCATACTGTGGATATCGTCCTCGAACAGATTGCGCAGGCGCCATAAAACCGTTCGCGACGCTTCACCGCGCTCCGACTTCTCCCCCTTGAACTTAGACAGTTCGCGTACCACCACCGTCGGAATCACGATATGAGCCTCGGAGAGGTCAATTGTCGGTTCGTGCGGCGGCCTTCCCCCTTCCCCTGGGATGACATCAACATAATCAATGAGAATGTTGGTGTCGATCACGTAGATAGGTCGATCTTCAGACATTTTAGTTCCTCCTTTTTAAAGATCGTTGGACCCTAACTACAAAAATGAGAGCCGATCCAAACCTGCTCCCACCTTATGTCTAGTTTAACACAAAAAAATCGACAAATAAAGACTTTTTGCTATTTACTGTCATTACGAAAGGAAAACATAATCGGGGTGCCTACGAAAGGGTATTTTTCCCGAATTTTTCGTTCTAAAAAGCGCTTCCAAGACCAATGTAAAAGTTCTAAATTGTGCCCATGTACTACGAACCACGGCGGGCAAACATCGGTCTGGACAATATATTTTGGCTTGGGGCGAGTGTTTTTTAGTCCTGCCGGAATATGCGAGGCGATCGCATCGTTTAGAATCTTGTTTAGTTCAGAAGTCTTAACTTCCGTGTGTCGGTTTTCGTCGATTTCTAGAGCTAACTCAAATAATTTCGTCACGTTCTTTCCGGTCTCGGAGCTGGTTAATAGGACTGGGGCATAAGGTAAGAAGTTGAAATCTCGCTCTAAGTCATCCAAGATGCCGTCAATATCTTTAGGTTGCGGAATAGTAAGCTCTGGCTTGCGGCCGTCTTCGTCTAATTCTTCTTCGCGGGCCGATTTCTCTTCGGCGAACTGGTCTAATTTGGCTTGGACTAGATCGGTTTTGGTTACGACCACGATGATTCCCTTGCCAGCTTCAATAATTTGCCCAGCTAGAGTTTGATCTAATTTGGCGTGCGGCTCAGTCCCGTCTACTAGGAGAGCGCAGATATCAGCTTCTTCAATTGCGGCTAAAGTACGAATGGCGGAGAATTTTTCAATCCCAACTTCGCGCTTGCCCGGTCGCCTCAAACCTGCCGTATCCAAAATCTCTAAGTCTCGTCCTTTGTATTTAATCTGTACGCGATTTATATCTCTAGTTGTTCCCTGCCTCGAGCTGACAATCGCTTGTTGCTTCTTCCCTAATGAATTAAACAGTGACGACTTACCTACATTCGGCCGGCCAATCAAAGCGATTTTGAGAGAAGTTTTGGAATCCTTTTTTCGGGGGCTTTCGTAGGCTACGGCCGAGAGTGAGGGCGCTTCGCCCGTGACGACGGGCCGAAGCGACCCGTCCCCCGAAAAAATGGATTCTAAACTTCTCTTCAGATCCGTAGTCCCTTGGCCAGTCGTTGCCGAAGTGTAGTAAATGTTTTCTGGCGCAATCCCTAGCGCGCGGAATTCAGTTATCGGCAAAGAACTACCCAAGTCGCATTTATTTAAAACTAAATACACTGGTTTACCTGAGCGCAAAGCACTTTTCGCAATCTTAGCATCCTTATGGTCGAAATATTTGGCAGAATCTAGGGTTACCAAAATCACATCCGCCGCGTCAATTGCGTCGGCGATTTGGTCTTGAATCGAAGCTTCAAAATCGTCTGTCGGATCTTTCAACCCGGCGGTATCGATCAAGATAAAACTATCATCAATCGTCGCCATCACATTATCCCGCGTGGTTCCCTCCTCGCGCGCTACGATGGCAATATTTTTTCGCGCCAGCCGATTCAAAAGGCTGGATTTTCCAGCATTTGTCTGACCGATTAATGCGACTATTGGTAACTTACTCATACCTTAAATTATACCATAAAACCATAAAAAATAAAGCCTTGACAAGGCGGGCTTTGCCATGGTACAATAATTTTGCGGACCTAACCCCCCTTGGGTCCGCTCTTGATATAATTGATAAATTGGCTCCGTATGTAAGCATACAAGAGCCGACGCTCGTTAACAAATCTAAAACTAGTTTTAGATTTGTTCGCTCACTTGGCTCCGTCGTCTAGTGGTCCAGGACTCCTGGTTCTCATCCAGGCAATCGCGGGTTCGAATCCCGCCGGAGTCACCAGGAAATAAAACAGGCCTGAAAGGCCTGGTTTGTTTTCTGGTTGTTTCCGCAGGAAACAGAATCCGCGAAGCGGGTTCGCACCGAGCGAAGCGAGGTTAACTATCCCGCCGGAGTCACCAGAAAAACAAAAAAGAGCCCCGTAGGGCCCTTCTTTTTTTAGTATTCTACACTGCCGTAATTTGGCACTGCCGTAACGAAAGTTTGGCCAGGGGCTAGTTTGACCTCTTTTCCGTCTTGATCTGTAAATTTAATTTGATCTTCGGCACTAGTCTTTTGCCACTTACCATTAATAGCCAAACCATTCTGGAAAATGTAGGCATCACCCGAACCAATCGCGGTGATATCCTCGTGGTAGTTATCCGAAGCTCGGGATTCCTGTACCATCATCACGGCTACTACCGATGGGGCTACCTGAGTCAAATTACAAACATCTTCTGGGTTACGTTCACCCAGATCTTCTGTTCCGCAGCTGTATACTTCATGGGCTAGACCGCTAGCATAACTTCTCAAATACACATTATGATCTACGTCGTAATTGTAAACCACGTTAAAGTCGGCCCAGCCGCCTAAGTTCAAAGCTATAGAAGGCACCGGCACTTCTACGGCTGAGGTGTCTTTCTTAGTCGCTTTGGTGATGTCTAATTTTTCTGAAACTGATTCGTCGGCTCTTTGTTTCTCGGATTCGGCTGGCGTTAAACGAGCGAAGCCTCTGACGTTAGAGGAATCATAGCCATGATCAGTGCTGAATTTATGTAAATATGTGGAGGTGGTAAATAGATTATTCCATAAGCGCCCACCGTAAGTTCCGCGGTACATATAAGTGTAATCTTCGCTTAAATCTTTATATCCACCAGTAGAAACTGCAGCCAAGGCATCATCTGCTCCACCAGCATGGACAATCGTACAATCAAACGGCGTATCCCATTGCAAGTAATAGATGCGGAGTGAACGGATTGGACCAATAATCGCGGCCGATGGATCTTGGTAAATTGCTGCGAACCGAGTAATGCCCGATTCGGCAATCGCCTCAAATACCACGCCTGCATCAGTCAGCCCAGCCTGCGGCCGAGCTCCATCCGTACCGTTTGGCATCTGTATGCAATAGGTTGGTGCGCTCACATTAGCGCCCTTAGCTAAGGCTTCACCAGTTAAGGCGCTGTATTCCGCGTTGTCGGCTTGTTTTGAGGGAATGGTGGGGTATTCCAGACTGGCTTTTTTGCCGCCAAAGACCAAGAAGGCGACTAAAAGACAGGCCACTCCGCCCACCAGGCTGAGCCCACCAATGATTTTAGGAATCAATAATTTCTTGCTTTTCTTAGGTTTGGCTTCCGCTAATTTCGGACGCGCTGCTTTAGTGGCATCGTCGACGCTTTCCCCTGTGAATGCGGCTCTCAGCTCTGCATTGGTGATTTTTGATTGTTCTTTGTTGTCCATAAGTTTACTCCACTATTAGACTGTCTGCCTACATTATATACGATACCTTAAAATATTGCAAAATTCTAGTGCTTTTTTAGAAAAAATAAGCAAAAAAAGTATTTACAATCCTTTACGCTTGTGTTATTATAAATGCATACCAAGGTCACACATAAACATGAATTGTGGATTTTTAAGGTACACAGAGGTTATACATAAAAAATGAGTTATAAGTTTTTAAAAAAGAACCGTGCCCAGCCCAACTTCCTGTGTCAAGATCGGGCTGCTGTTAGATTTCAAACCAAGCTCAAAATAGGGCTAGTTTGTGTCCTCTCGATTACCTCCGGTGTACAAGTTAGCAACATGGTGGCGCAGCAAGCCGTCGCCGAAAACACCACTTTTCAAGTTAATGTCGTAGAAAGTCTTTCCGTTTCAGTCACTACCGATAGCAGCGAAAGCTCAGACGTAGCTAATACTTTTTTGCGTGTCCCCGTCACCGTGGATGTCTCCTCTAATAACGCTAGTGGTTTTACCGCCTCAATGTACGCCACTAACGACAACGCCGATCAAACTATCGGGAGCCATACCGTGTTAAATACCGACCTCACTAACGGCACTACGGATTATATTTCCACGCTCAGCAGCAACGTCCAAAAGTCTAACTTTACCGCCAATAACTGGGGTTATTCTCTACAAAATAATACTACTGACTCTACTGAGTCTACTTCCGGCGACAATCCTGCCGGCAAATCCACTAGTACTTATAGCCCAGTCGTTAGTACTTCGGCTACTCCTACTACAGTTATGCAGCGTAGCGTTGCGTCTACCGGGACGCAAACTATTTGGTTTGGCACTAAAGCCGATATTACCAAAACTTCCGGCACCTATACCAATACTGTTGTTCTTAGCGTAGTTACGGGCGATATCACCGAGCCCGATAATCCAATCACTCCAGACGATCCAGTTGGCCCCAATGACGACACGCCTAACGATAACCAAGCCACTTACACCACTTCTGGCGTAGGTGCTAGCGGTGTAAGCGGTACCACAGTTTATACTACTACCAGCTCTAGCGGTGCCAGTAGCACCACCGATACGCAAGTCAGTGCCGGCAATATCACCTCCTCCTACTCTAACCCAGCCGGCGTCACCGATCGTACTTCCAGTACTAACGGCTCTCCGCTTGCCGCTGGTTTAGCTGTCGCTGCCGGTGTGGCTGCTACTTCCGGGGCAATCTTCTTCATCTTGGCAAAGCGCAAAAAGGATGACGAAGAGGACGAAGAAGACCAAATCTAATTCCCTGATCTGTGGTATAATATATCTATGATTGTTACTAGATTTGCTCCTAGCCCTACTGGCTATATTCATATCGGCAATGTGCGGTCGGCGATTTATCCATACCTACTGGCTCGTCAGGCTAAAGACGGAAAAATGATTCTGCGAATCGAAGACACAGACCGAGCCCGCTATGTCGAGGGAGCTACTGAATTGATTGAAGATACCCTAGAGTGGTTGGGGCTCAATTGGGATGAAGGTCCCATTGTCGGCGGCCCTAATGGCCCCTATTTCCAAAGCGAGCGTCAAGATATCTACCTTCAGTGGGCTCAAAAACTGGTGGCTGCTGGTCGCGCTTACGCCGATCCAACTCCTCCTGAGCAAATCGATGAATACCGTAAGCAATGCAGTCAAAACAAAGTTCCCTTTTTGTACCGCAATTTTCGTCCAGAGCAAACGCCCGAATGGCAACCTGGCATGCCTCTAAGATTCAAAGCCGAGCCCAAGAATTACACTTGGCATGATGAGGTGATGGGCGATCTTAGTGCTGGCCCCGAGGTGCAGGACGATATTATTTTAATTAAGAAAGACGGTTTTCCAACCTATAATTTTGCTCACATTGTGGACGATGCTGAAATGGGTGTTACTCACGTCATGCGTGGAGCTGAGTATATTTCTAGCACGCCAAATTATCTAGCCTTGTATGACGCCTTGGGCCTAGAACGGCCGAAGTTGGTTTCCTTGCCACACATTCTTGCGCCACAGGGCAACAAAAAACTAGGCAAGCGCGACGGAGCTAAATCGGTCACCGAATACCGCGACGACGGCATTTTACCTGAAGCGATGTTGAATTATTTAGCCTGTCTTGGCTGGAATGATGGGACTGAACAGGAAATCTACACTAAAGACGAGTTGACTAACCGTTTCTCATTGGATCGGATTCAGAGTTCTGGTGCCCGCTATGACGAAACTAAGCTCCTTTGGATGAATGGACAATGGCTTCGGCGAATTTACGATACGGACGGCCCGGAGGCCCTCTTCTCTCGTACTACAGGGTTTTGGCCAGAGTCTGCAGCTGACGTTAGCGATGAATATAAATTAAAAGTGCTGAGTATTATTTATGATCGCTTAAAAACGCTTTCCGATCTTCGAACTATGACTGACTATTTCTTCAAAGATCCCGTCATTGATTTAGAGATGTTACTTCAAAACAAATTCCTCAAAAAACTGTCTGAGTCGGAGCTAGAGGATCTATTAAAACGAACTATTGCCAAGCTTGCCGATCTGGAGTCTTGGACGGCTGATAGCTTGCAAGAGGTCCTTAATGCGCTTCTGGCTGAGACCGGAAAAAAACCCGCCGAGCTGTTTAGCTTGATCCGAATTGCTCTTAGCTTCGCCCCCTTCTCTCCGGCGCTCAATCTTACTATGGAAGTCCTCGGTAAAGAAACTTCCCTCGCCAGGCTAAACGCAGTTGCTAGTAGCATTTAACTAGTTACAAGGATACGGCAATAGAGCGGATTTGCTTGTTAGTTAGTGAGCCGGAAGTAGTGTCAATCTTATAAACAATACCCCCATTGACCCAAGCTGCATCACTGCCACTGATATAGATAGTTAGGCCTTGTTCTCGGATGACGGTGTAATTTTCACCGTATTCTTCTTTAACGAAATTCGAAAGTAAGGCGTTAGTGTCCCAGGAAGACTTCTCTTCAGTTAGGGTGAAGCTGCTATCAGTAGCGCTGTTGGTAAAAGTCATTGTTACTTTTCCTTCTTCAGAGGTAATACCGGAAACGCTGTAATCTCGTGGGATGTAATTAGGATAAGTCGGCTCAATGCCAGTTTGCATCGCCGCTACTCTTAAGGAAATATCTGGCATATTCAAATTGACAAAGTAAACTACTGCAAACACTGCCGCAGCGGCACACGCTGTAGCCAACATTATCCGCCCGAAACTAAAATGCATCTGTTTGCTGAGTTTTTTGGTCTTTTTCTTGGTTTTGACTTGGTCTGTCATGTTTTTTCCTTCTTCCATGGTTACATTCTCTGCTGAAGCCAAGGCTTTCTGAATCGCCTGATCTTTCAGTTGTTTAGCGGTAATTCTGGACGCGCTCTGCTGCTGCATGGCCTCTGTCCGCTGGCGCATTCGGGAATTCGCCTTGTCTTGCATCGGATGCGGTATGGCTGGAGCCATCGCTCCTCCCGTTTGGACAGATGTTTTTACTCTAGTGGTCACCATCGCTTCTTCTGAACGACGAAACCGTTGTACTTTCGGACTACGCTTGATCTTTACGTCTGCATCTGGCTGTTTAGATGGCCGCCGAGTGTACTTTCGACTCAGAGTGGTCGAAGGTTTTGTTTTGCGGTGATTAACCGTGGCTGCTCGAGTTTGTTTAGATGTTTGCATAGTACCTCGCTTATTCTTATGTCTATCATACCCTCTTTTTTAGAAAAACGCAAGAGTTTATTTTCTAAATTATTATG
The DNA here is from genome assembly GCA_024697865.1 of Candidatus Saccharimonadota bacterium. GTDB lineage: Bacteria > Patescibacteriota > Saccharimonadia > Saccharimonadales > Saccharimonadaceae > Nanosyncoccus. Next base: position 52,632 of record JAILSC010000025.1, read on the forward strand.
GTATAATTAAGGTACCTAGTAATGGATATGATGGATACAGAAAAATTGAGAAAAAGACAAAGCCTCAAGGTGATTGTTTCTGAGGCGATCATGGTTTTAGCGGTGGTGATTATGGTCACGGTTCTGGCCTTGATTGTTTCTGGCTATTGGTTAGGGTCTGATTTTAAAGTCGAGCGTCAAGGTATGATTCAGGTTGCCTCGATCCCCACTGGGGCGGATTTAGATATTGACGGGCAGTCTTCTTGGCTGCAGCGGACCAACACTTCTAAGGTCCTAGCCAGCGGTCCTCACACCGTTACCATTTCGAAAGAAGGTTACGACACTTGGTCTAGGGAAATTAATATCTCTGAGGGTCTACTTTATCGCTTGCATTATCCTCGACTGTTCTTGAAAGATCGTACTCCTGAAAAGATATTAGATATTAGTGGCGCCCTGCAAGCTACTATTTCTCCAGCCAGAGATAAGCTACTTCTGGTCAATGGCACTACTGAATGGCAATTAGTTAAACTAAAAGATGATACTTTGGAGCCGAAAGAGCTCGACATCTCCGAATTCTTCTCCAATACCAGCTTAGCTGATGGAGCTAAGGTCGGACTGTTCACGGGTAAAATCCTTACTATGGACTGGGACCGATCAGGTAGCCATGTCTTGTTTAAGGTCGACAATACTGGTAGTACTGAATGGATCTTGCTTGATGTTGATAATATCAAAAACACGATTAACCTCACTAAGGAGTTTGGCGCCGACTTCGATATTGTCGAAATCTTGGACAACTCATCTAGCAATTTGATTGCCTCTCAGGACGGAAATTTGCGCAAGATTGATGTTCCGGGTAAGTCTATTTCCGCCGTCTTAGCAGAAGAGGTCTTTAGTTTTGACCATTATGAAAACGAAATCGTCTATTCATCCGCGGGTCCGTCCAACACCTACCTCGTTTCCCTCTTGAAAATCGGAGATGATGAATCCACTCAGTTAGAGACTACTACTGAGCCGGTCAAAGTCGCTATTTCTAAATTCTATGACGATATGTATATTACTGCCCTGCAGGATACCACGCTTAAGCTTTACAAAAAGGTTGATTTTACTCCGGTCTCAGAGTATCAACTAACCTTTAGCCCTGAGATTATGGAGGTTGGTCACAATGGTGAGTTTATCACCATGTACTCAGGCGCCCAGCTAGCCACTTTGGATATGGAAGCTGCAACTGTAGTTGAATGGACCATTGACGGTGATACTTTTGGCTGGCTCGATAACGACATGATTTATTCGGTTGCTGATGGTGAATTATTCGTCTATGATTTTAACGGTTTAAATCGTCGCGCTCTGGCTAAGAACGTTTCCAGCCATTTCCCCGCCGCCATCACCGATGACAAATGGCTGTATTATGTCAGCGACGGCAATCTCACGCGTGAAAGAATTACTAAATAATTTATTGTCCAGTTAACCAATTCCAGATTCCTTCGAAGAACGATGGTTCATTGGAGGGCAAGGAGCTGTCCATGTTTTGATCCACCGTCGGCAATGTTTCGGCGGTACTGGCCCCCTCGACGCTAGGTGAAATTTGCTCGGCTGTCACTAGCAAACGGTAGCGCGAAGTACCTAGTGGTGTACAAGTAACTAAAGTCAGAATCGGTTTATCGGTATCCACCACTAGTGCCGCCACATTGGTCGGTTCTACCACCTCTTTTTTAACCACACTGTAAGTATAGCGTACAGAATCGTAGTTGATATAAATCAAATCGCCGTCTTCCAACCTCTCTAGACCAGAAAAAATGTACTTATATTGGTTAGAGCTATAGACATCTCCGGCTGAGTGCCCTGTAATGACTAGGTTGCCGATTTCGCCCGGATAGGCACTAGCTCCAGAGATTCGGTAATGGGCCACCCCGTTGTTCATTGCGGGCATTACTTCATCTAGGGTAATTCCAAAATGCACCGGCACGTCGACATTCAATTTAGGAATGATTAAGCGTGGATCAGCTGACACGGTTTGTGAAATTGTCGGATCTACAGCCTCAATCTGGGTAGCAGGAGTATTGCCTGGCGAGACGTAGGCCATAATGGGGGCAAAAATTAATCGGTTATATTGCAAGAAAAGAATTAATAACATTACCGCTACTCCGGCCAGTATCGGGATCAGATGCCGATGGCGGCGGGTCTTTTTGGCGCTATCAGTGGCTTTTTTGCGGATTTTACGTCGCAATTCCTCTTTAATGTCTTCTTCGGTTTCGGTAATTTCAGACGCGCTAGGATTTATTTCTTTCCCCGCCTTGAGGCCCATCTCAGGTTTTTTGCCTAATCTAGCACTAGACCGCGTTAACGACTGGAGGATTTCTTCCTCCTCAGCCTTTTCTCGAGCTCGTTTTAATTTCTCTTTTTCAATATAGGTTCGGGCTGCCTTAGAATAATATTCACTGTAATATTTCTGGTAATAATCTTGCCAAGCTGAGTGGTACTTCTTCCAGGATTCAGAATTAATCTTGGGCGAAATGGGCTCGTCTTTCATGTGGCCGTCATGTTGGGTTGCTTCACGGGCAGATTTTTTGGCGTTCTCAGCATAAGTCGCCAGAACTTTCTTTCTGGCTAGGGCTGCTGCTGCTTGTCTCTGTAAATCGCTGGATTTTTGCCCACCGCTTTCGGAATTCATAAGCTAATTATACCATAAAAACAAAGAGATTTGACTTTTCTGTGTCCAGAGTGCCCGTCGTTGACTTTTTATCGTATTTATGCTATAATACAAGAAGTAGATTTTATTTTTCTACCGTAGCTTAACAGGTAGTGCTAGATATTGAAAAGGCCCGAGAGATAGGAGATGATTTTTTGCCTTTACAACGTTGCATAATCGCTGAATAATCGCAGACTAAACGAAAGGGTAAGGCTATGAAGCGCGAAGGGCTACAAACGGAGAATAAAGGAGAAGCGCAACTGATCGAAATGCTGCAAGAGCTCAAGGCGAAACTCGATCGGACCCCAGACATTTATGACTGGGTCCTCTCGACTGACCAGCCATGGTGGGAAGTTTTCGGCAATTGGTCTGAATTCTTAAGGCAGAGCGGACTTTCTAACGGAAAAACCGTAGTTTTGCCTGAACCGGGCGAAGCCAAGCTTTATGCAGTGCTCCAGGAACTTGAGCACCGTACTAAGCGGACTATCACGGAGAGTGATTGGTACTTAATGATCGATGGGGGCAAAAACGAAAAGCGAGCCCCCGCATTCTATAAGTATTTCTCCGCTCATGTACAGAGGGCTCACCGGTGGCCTAGGCAAAGGTGGAACACCAAGGCTTATTTGGCTGATAAGAGCAATTTCTATCGGCCAGTTTCTACCAAGGGCTGCTGGCTAAGCTTCAGGTATGCTGCTGGCTTGCAGAATTACACCGCCGATGACCTCTTGGTTCTTGGGCTTGAACTGCTTAAGAAGATGCGAAATATTAGCTTCAGCAGCGTGCGGACTGAGAAATTTTCGGACTCTAGGGTCGTGTATACCCTTGACTTCGACGGCGTATCTTACGCCAAGTGTGAAAATTTTTCGGTTCCTCGTAGCGCTGATGAGTTGATGTGTAGCGACATGTTGAGAATCTTTTTAGACTTTCTGCCGCATTTGGCTATCTATGACTATTACGGTACTTTGGAAAGCTATGTTAAGGCCGTTTTCCAAGCGTACGATGATAGTCTTAGGGGCGCTGGCTTGCTCCGAGATAATGATCCTAGGACGAGCTCAGTTGAAGAGCTGATAGCTTCTATTAAGGCTTTTTCCGACGAGCTATCTCGGAGGATAGACATGGAGGTTCGAATCAGTATTGTATGACAGGCACTACTAAAAGGCCGCTAGAACTAGCGGCCTTTTTGATTTTATTGAAACATAATTGACTTTTTATTCCGTTTGTGCTATAATATAAAGTATAAATTGATTTTTCGTAGCCTTGGGGTTGCGTGGGAATAGGACTTTAAGAAATCGAGGCGAAAGAGAGTTTCAAGATGATTGAGATAGCTGTGAAATTCAGGGTTGACAACGTAGATCAAATGCGAGGAGAAGTGAAAGCTTTTTTGGATGCGCTTCGGGAGTACTGCGATGCGGATGTGGCAATTACGACTACTAGTGAAGGCAAATTAACGGAAGAGACCAATGTTGGGTATAAGTATGATGACGGTAGTCCCATTAATGATGTACTCCGAGAGCTGTGTAAAGAAAGGAAGGTTGACGATTGGCGAAAAACTTCGCTTACTAATCTATTTGAAATGGGCCGCCCGGTTGGTTTTAATATGGCGTTTGCTCGGGCAAATATTTTCACACTTGGCGATTTGGTACAATATTCCGAAAAAGCCGTCTTGTCTATACGTGGATTGGGGTCAAAAAAGGTGGAAATAATCCACGAAAAGCTGGATGAGCTGGGGCTTTCTCTCGCTACAGATTAGGGGCGCCGAAGGAAAAGGACAATTTGCCTTCTCCGGGCGTCCTTTTCCATACCTTTTATTTTTACTCTAATATGGGCCTATCTTTTAAAACTTTATTGGGGTATAATAGGGAGAATATGCCAAAATACCAACAGCTTATTTTTATAGATGATTCTGGCGATCCTGGGTTTAAGTTAAAGAGAGGCTCCAGTCAGTTGTTCGTGATTGGGCTAGGAGCCCGGAGAGGGGGCTATTATGGCCCGTACGTCCACAATTAACGTTATTAAGGTCCAGGCTGATCCCGACGAGTATGTCGAATATATGTTCGAGGATGGCCACTGGAGTCGTAGCCTTACGATTGCAGAGATGATCGACGGCACTCGCGAAGTGACCATCTCTACTATCATCTGTCCGGCCGAAGATGTGATTACGACGCTCCTACTCAGCATGGGCCAGGAGGGTGTTGAGGTCTCGGTTAGAAAAAGGGGCGGAACTGCCGTTCCGGTACAGGGTTGGCGGGACTTCTCTGGCCTGATGAGTGCCGCGCCACGCAGCTGGTTTATGGAAGGCCACAACCTCAAGATTGAATCTAGTGATTGTTGATTCATGTCATGTTTTATGTTATAATATAAGGGTACATTGTTGTCGCATGCAGCATTTCATCGTCTAAGGAGGTACAGATATGGCAGCGGTAATGGCAGTATGCACAAAAACTAAGGGGGGCTGGCCAATTCATGATTACAGTCATGAACTAAAAGAGGGGGAAACATATGCCGTATTAGCAGCTGTGGTGGAAGATGAACGCACCCGTATTAAGCTCGCCCTCAATGGAGGGGCCAAGCTTTGGGTCGACTCAACACTGCTAGAACTTTATAAAGTGCAAAATGGTCAACTATGTCGTGCTTCTTTTAAGGAATGCCCCAACTACAAGGACGATTGCCACGGCTACCGGTGGTAGTCGTGCATGGTTGCATCACCATTTCACTCGCGCCCCAGCTCAGGCTGGGGCATTTTTACGGGGTTCGAGCCCGTAAGTTTGTATAAAAAATAACCTCCCCAGGAGGTCTTGGTGGGCGAGGAGGGACTTGAACCCTCACGGTATTGCTACCACAAGATTTTGAGTCTAGCGCGTCTACCAATTCCGCCACTCGCCCTCAGTAGTATTATACCACATTCCTCGCCGTTTTGAAAACTATTTATCCCAATCAAATCCTTCGCCGTAATGACCCCAGCGTGCGGTGGCCTCGTAGATCGGGCGTTTCAAATCCAGGAATTTAATGATTCCATTTGGTGTCAAATCGTACCCCTTAATCTCTTCTGGTTCACCATCGATAATTACCGTTTTTTCCAAAGGTTGATCGTGACCGATCGCATAGGCTAGCCGCACCAACACTTCGTGAGCTTTTCGCTCCCGAAGATAATCCACGGCGATTTTGCGCGCCACGTAGGCCGCCGAACGGTCTACCTTGGACGGATCTTTACCGGAGTAACAGCCTCCACCAATTGCTACGCGTGGCCCATAGTTATCTACAATCAATTTTCGTCCAGTTAGGCCAGTATCCGCGTCAAAGCCACCCTGGTTCCAATCTCCAGCTGGGTTAATATGCAGTTCTAGCTTTCCCTTCAAGCCTTCTTCATCAATAAACTCTCGTACCATTGCTTCTAATTCTGCGCTAGGCACGTTCTGAAAGCTGGCCACGATTGAATCAATCGTACCGTCTGGCGCAATCGTGACCTGAGTTTTGCCGTCATAAGGGTATTTTGCGAAAATCATTTGGTTTAGTCGTCGCGCTAACACTACTTCCAGAGGCAACATTTCTGGGGTTTCATCACAGGCGTAGCCAATCATAATTCCCTGGTCACCCGCGCCACCGGTGTCTACACCGGCCGCAATTTCTGGTGATTGTTTCACAATTTTAGTGTGCACTTCGATATCGTCGCCAGCAATTCGTTTCACGATTCCTGGGATGTCTACGTCTGCTGTCGAAGTGATTTCGCCGGTCACGAACACTACGTCGTGCCCGCCACAAGCCTCTGCAGCTACTCGAGCATTAGGATCAGCGCTTAAATACGCATCCAATATTGCGTCGCTAATTTGGTCACATAATTTGTCTGGGTGTTTAGGAGAAACGCTCTCCGCTGTTCTATAGAACATATCTTTCCTTTCTTGGCCGGACTTACCACCTTGGCGCTAGGCTAGGTTGGCAGGAGGTCGTGGGGCCGTTCCCTCGCTCCTTCTTGATATTAGTATTTTCTATTATAACTATTTTTTTGATTTTTTGCTAGACTTTTTTCTAGCTTGAGAACGAGCGACTTTATCTTCAATTTCTTGAGCTCGATTATGGACTCCGTAAATCATACTAGTGATTCCCACTACCATCATATAGGCGCCGAAGAAACGCATAAAGGTCATGATTTCAAAATTACCTGCGTTGATAATTACCGCCCCCATAACACAGCCGAAAACACCTGCTAATACGCGAATAAAGCGATCGGTTGGGTCAACGGTAGAAAGAAAGCCGTGGAAAATATCAATTATGCCAGAAGCAATCGTATAGATAGAAATTACAATCAAGCTACTCACCAAGCTGTCTTTGGCAAAAAACAACAGCGCTATTGCCGCGATGATATCGACTAAGGCATCGATGATCGAGTTGATCCAGTCATGCTTTTTGGTTGAGGCGTAAAGTGCTCCTACAGAGTCAATGATTCCCATAAACAACAGAAATACGCTGGCCATAGCAATGATGTTGTTGACATCTGTGATCCCACTGAAGAAGATAGCGCAGCCAAAAACTATCGCCATCACACCGCGGATTACGAACATTAACCAATGCTTATCAATATATTTTCGATTTAATTTTGCCATAGAAATCCTTTATTACTTATGTTTATTATATCACACATTAAGTTCGCGCGCCGATACTTCTCTAGTTAGTTGTTCGTCAAAAAAATCTCCCGACTAATCGGGAGATTTTCAAATAGCTGAATTTACATTTTGATTTCAGCGTCTACGCCTGCTGGCAAGGAAAGATTTTGCAAGCTTTCGATAGTCTTTGGTGTAGCGTTAGAAATATCGATCAAACGCTTGTGTACTTTCATTTCGAAAGCTTCCCCGCCGGTTTTGTATACGTGAGGCGACTTTACTACGGTAAAAGTCGAGCGCTTAGTTGGCAAAGGGATTGGACCCGAAACTGAAGCCCCAGTGCGGATTGCTGTATCCACAATCTGACGAGCACTCTGATCGATCACTCGATGATCGTAGGCCTTCAAGCGAATGCGGATTTTAAGTCCAGTATCTTTCTCTTTTTTAGTAGCCATATTTTGTTATTCCTTTCTCCTCTATAATCTTAGATGAACCCTAGACAGTTTGTCGATAAGTTTTTAGAGGTAGATGATTAGTTTTTTGACATTCACCATTATATCACAGTTTGTCGTAAAAAGCAAATCCTTCTAAACATGAAAAAGGCCACTAAGAGTGGCCTTTTGAAGAGAAGCTAGTTGCCGTAACGTCGACCCCTACGCCTACGTCGAGAATTCTGGGCGAACCAGTCACTGGATCTAGTCGCGGGCTGGTAAGTGTCGACCATAGATGAGTCGGGGTCATCCGAAGAGCTTACTATGAATGCGCCGTTAATTTCTGGCACGGCTTCGACTTCATAGCCTTGTGCCTGTAGCTCTTCCAGCATTGTCGTCCCAGCGCTATCTAGCGCGAACGCAGTCATGATACAGTTCTCCAGTAGAGCGGTCACTATCGCTGACTGCAATATTAGGAAGAATGCTCGGTCATCCTGAAGAACCCTTTTGACGCGCTCAGACATCGCCAGCATTACTCCATCAGGCAAAGTCGTAGCGATTTCGCCTTCGGCCGCAAACGATAGAATTTGTTGGAATTCCGGTTCTTGGCAGGTGCCAATGATCTGAATTAGCTTCCGAGAGACAGCTTCGAATCTCCCACTCTCTGGCTCCGGTTGAGCGAAAATTAAAAACTTAAATAAGTTTAGTATAGATTCGCTCGGCATAAATTTATTACCATCATTGATGATTTGATTGGCTGACCAGATTACGTGATGCAAGCCAACCGATTCAACAGCTTCTTGCAAGATCAGCCTAGTTATGTCGAGGCTGACCCGTCGCTGTTTTGTGGAATACGAGGCCGCTGCTTCGACTACGGCAAGAAGTTCACCTTCCTCGATCGCCTCCTTAATTTCCACTAGGTCATTCTCTCTGAAACTCTGGCAAAGCTCATCCAAAGTAGCCATAATTCTCCCTCCTCTGCTACTTCTCTTTTTAAGTTACGATCAGGGTAGCTAAAACTACCCCACTTATGATTATACCATACTTTGTATAAAAAGCAAATTAAGACCTAGGGGGCGGACGATTGACAGGGGTCCACCTCAGTGATATAATCAGAATAGTTATTGGGCGGTCTATTATCAAGGAGGGAGACTATCATGCCCGAGCACATTAGTAATGCAAGTACATCAGGATATCCAGTAGAGGATATCAAGGCCTACTATGAAACACTGCTTTTGTTGGTCAAGCTGCCGAAGTACTGGTCGAAGTATAGTGCTCGTCTGGAAATATTCTTTGACACCGGACATCCGGTGGTCTCCAACCCGCCCACAGAGTTCGAAGAATTCTGCGGGGTCTATCAAAGAGTCCACCAAGCGGCCGCCAAGCTAGACTTAGAGCAAAACTTCAATAGGCGCATGCTGCGCGCCTTGGCGCGTTATCTCTATTACGGCTGCAGCCGTCGAGAGTTTTACATCGAGTATATCGAGGGCTGTATTGAACACGCCGGCACCATTCAAGAGCTATCGTCAGTCACTGAAATAGAAGAGCGCTATCAGCATCATCTTTTCTGTCATGAAAAACACTATAAAGATCAGGGCGTTGACCCCGAGTTTAGAGCTTGGAAGGAGGAGGGCGGTTGCCCGGTTACTTTCTACAGCATCATGTTCCAGGACGAGCTGTCCTAGTTCTGGCTCTAACAGGTTTCACTTGCATCAAAAAGCCACCCTCATTGTAGGGTGGCTTTCCTTAGGTTCGGGTTTTTACTTAACAACCTTGGTGATCACACCAGAACCAACCGTCTTACCACCTTCGCGGATAGCGAAACGGTCATTGTCGTTCATAGCTACTGGTTGTAACAATTTAACCTTGAAGGTTACTTGGTCACCAGGCATGACGATTTCCTTATCAGCAGGAAGCTCTACTTCACCAGTTACATCAGTGGTGCGGAAGTAGAACTGAGGCTTGTAACCCTTGGAGAATGGAGTGTGGCGACCGCCTTCTTCCTTCTTCAAGATGTAAACCT
>JAILSC010000009.1 GCA_024697865.1 Candidatus Saccharimonadota bacterium
AGCGGTTTGGGCGCCGGTAGTACCACTACTAAGAACTGCAGCTACGGCAATAGCAATCATAGAAAAAATACCAATAGCTAAGGTTACTTCGATCAGAGTATCACCTCGTCTGCCCACGCGTTTAAGCATAAGTATATTATAACATAGATTGGAGGAAATCAGCAAAGGTGGATGTGATCACGAATGACGCCACCAAGAAAGGGCCAAGATGAATTTTTTTTGATTTTTTAAGCGTAGGGAGAGCGAAGAGGCAGGCTAAGAGATTGGCTACGAAAAGAGCTATTAGTGCAAGCCAAGGGCTGCCAAGAGCCAAGCCGATCGCAATACCAAGCAGCCAATCGCCATCACCGACCCACTTCCCTTTGGAGATAAAATAGAGAGCAAAGTAAAGACCGCCCAAAATCAGCACGGCAAGAAGTGGTTGATAAATTGATTCCGGTGTGAATCCCGTGGTCTGACTAAGAATAATCTGTTTAATTGCTGAGACTAAGACGGCCAGAATAATAGCAACTATCAGATAAAGAGTGGGCAGTTCACCATAAAGTCCGTCATAAATAGCTAAGAAGATTAGCACTAGCGACAGTAAGAGAATAAAAACAAAAGCCAACCAATCAAGAGGTACGGCAGTAGCAAAAACAAACTGAGCCCCAAAAGCTAGAAAAGCTATACCAGCACTAAGCTCAGAGATGATCTCAGCAACACCGATTTTTTGATGGCATTTGCGACACTTGCCACGCAAGAGAAGCCAAGAAATGATTGGAATATTATCATACCATTTGAGTTGATAGTAACAATGCAAACATACAGAACGTGAACCGAGTTTCTTACTTCCCTTTTTTGTAGATTTAAGACGGAGCCGGCGAGCTTGGCAACACAGAAAGGAGCCAAAGCAGCTACCGATAATGAACAACAGAATTAAGAAAGCAATTTCCATATTGTTATTTTAGCATAAATAATTTATAATAGAGATATGAAAAAGGGTGATCTTGATTCTAAAGGGGCGGGGTTCACTATTATTGAAGTATCCTTGGTATTAGCAATTGCGGGACTAATCTTTCTTATGGTGTTCATAGCCTTGCCAGCATTACAAAGAAGTTCGCGCGATACCCAGCGGAAGGAAGATATTTCAGCGCTAGTGAGTGCCATAAAGAAATATCAGAGTAATAATCGCGGAGCATTACCGACTGGGGACTGGAAGGCTGCACTAACGGAGTATTTAAGTGACGATCTGGAAGATCCCAATGGCGAAGCATATACTCTAGTAGTAGAAAAGTGTGCAGGGACTTCGGCCGAGGCCGCTTGTGGCGATAAATATGGTATAAGTGAAATGGTCTTCCCTAACGGTTATCAATTATATATAGTAACCCAAGCAAAATGTTCGGGTGATGAAACTACTGGAGTGACGGCTAGTTCAAATCCACGAAAATACGCTGTATTATACAAGCTTGAAGGTGGTGGGTTATATTGCGAAAACGGTTAAAAGAATAGTTCTTAAATAAAAATAAACTGGGTCTTAGGCCCAGTTTATTTTAATCAGCTAGGAATTAGTTGTTAGTACAGTAAGTCCCGGCGCCTTCGAGCTTAATGGTGAAGGCTAGTTTACCATTACCCTGAGCGTATTTCGGGTTAGCACCATCGCAAGTGGCGTTGGTGTATGGCACGATAATACCCATTTCTGCGTTCTCTTCTTTAGTACTTGCATTGTCGCAGCTGTCAGACGTACACGTTACGGTACCGGCAAAGACATAGTTGGAATTGGTTGATGGATCTTGGAAGGTATCGTCGTTAGTAGTGAGGTAGCCCGTATAAAAAGTACCGTCAGCAGCAAAGCTGGTAGGGACTTTGTTCTTATTGCCAGCTTGGTAATTCTGGACGGCAGTAATTAACCTAGCCATGTCGTTGCGGCGTTGAGTGTCCCGTTGCGAACGTTGAAGAGCCGGCAAAGCGACAAAGACCATGAGAAAGATCAAGCCGGCAATTGCTAGCACGAGCACGACTTCGATGATGGTGAAGCCTTCTTTAGAATTATTGTTTCTCTTTTTCATAAATATTCCTTTCTCGCTATTATTTGATGTCACCCAAGAGCTACTGGGGCGCCATAATCCTTATTTTTATAATATCAGAAACTTTAAAAAAAGCAATAACTTTTTAGAAATTTAGAAAATTAACCAATCGAGTTAACTAGCGAATAAATCGGAAGCAGAGTACCACCGATGACGATGCCAATTAGGCCGGCCATGGCGACCATGAGGATGGGCTCAATCATGGTAGAAATATTATTGATCTGTTCGTCAAGTTCGTTTTCGTAAACTTGAGCGGCTTTGCCGAGCATTTCGTCGATTTGGCCAGACTCCTCACCAATAGAGGCCATTTGTGGAACTAGAGGCAACATGTATTCCCTGTCTTTAATGGATTCGGAAAGAGGTTTACCGCCTTTAATGACCTCTAGAGCTTTAGAATATTCTGCCTCGATCACCACGTTGCTAGTGGACTCAATAGCAATTTTGACAGAATCCAGCATCGGAACACCGGTAGCCAGCATCATTTCGGCGGTACGAGCAAAACGTGAGACATAGAGTTTGCGAAAAAGACCGCCAAATAGAGGAACGTGGAGCTTGAAGCCGTCTAAAACTTTGCGGCCTTCGGGGGTTTTCTTAACAGCATAGATCAGAAGGCCAACAATCGCCCCGGTGACAAGCAGCACTAGCCACCAGAAATTACCGAAGAAAGTAGAGACGCCCACGAGAAATTCAGTTAATGGAGGAAGTTCTTTGTTCATGTCGGTGTAAAGACCTTGAACTTGGGGCACAACCATGATCATCATGAAGGCAAGCACAGCGATAATGACAACGAAGATAATTGCTGGATAGACCATGGCGCCTTTGATCTTAGACATCATAGCGGCATCCTTCTCTTCTTGGTCAGCTAGGCGTTTAAGGGCGAGATCAAGAGTACCGGAAGTTTCACCAGCTTTAATTAATGCGAGATATACGCCATCGAATGTTTCAGGATATTTGGCAAAGGATTCGTGAAGAGTTTTACCAGATTCTACGCTGGCGAGAATTTCTTCGGCAACAACTTTCATAGCCTTGCTTTGAGTCTGTTCGGCAACAGTCCGAAGACTGGTTGCGAGCGGTAGACCGGCGCCAATTAATGTAGATAACTGGCGAGTAAAAGTGACTCGATCTTTACTAGTAATGCGCCCCTTGCCACCCAAAAGGCCATCCCCCTCTTCAGTAATAGTCTGGGGAATGTAGCCCTGGTCAATGAGCAGTTTGCCGGCGATTTGTTCGTTTTCGGCCTGAATATTGCCTTTGACGCTTCTGCCAGTCTCCTTCTCTTTAGCTTTATAATTAAACCGTCGCATGCTTAGCCTCTAACCAACCTATTTAATTCATTAATATCCACGGCATATTCTTGAGCAGCCTCGTAAGTAATAACGCCAGTTTGAATAAGCTTAGCTAGAGTGCGATCCATAGTCTGCATCCCTTGATCGGCGCCAGTTTGAATAGCGGTGTCGATCTGGTGAGTTTTGCCTTCACGGATGAGAGAACGGATAGCGGAGTTGCTAACCATGATTTCGGCGGCGACTACACGCCCACCACCGATAGCCGGCACCAGACGCTGGGCACAAACTGCCATTAACATATTGGAGAGCTGAGTACGAACTTGAGGTTGCTGATGGGCTGGGAAAACATCCACCATCCGGTCGATGGACTGGGCGGCGGAATTAGTGTGCAAAGTAGCGAAAACCAGGTGACCAGTTTCAGCGATAGTGATGGCAGCCTGGATAGTTTCAAGATCACGCATCTCGCCAATTAGAACCACGTCCGGATCTTCACGCAGAACACTGCGCAGAGCTGCGGCAAAACTAAAAGTATCATAGTGGACCTCACGCTGAGCAATTACAGAGCGCTGAGACTTATGAGTAAACTCAATTGGATCCTCAATCGTAATAATATGAGTAGATTTTTCTCGATTAATTTTGTCGATCAAGGCAGCTAGAGTAGTAGATTTACCAGAACCGGTTGGACCAGTAACGAGCACTAAACCACGAGGATAATTAGCAAAAGTTTCAACTACGGCCGGCATGCCGAGATCATTGATACTTTTGATTTGATTAGGAATTAGGCGAAAGGCAGCAGCGAGTTTACCACGTTCATGGAAGGCATTAACTCGGAAGCGGGCGACATCACCGAAAGCAAAGGAATAATCAAATTCTTTATCTTTGATCAAAATTTTTTGTTGTTCCTCGTCGAGAGTAGCAAAAACAAGATTACGGATAGTCTCATCGTTCAGGTTAGCGATACCGGCGATAGGGGTAAGCGCGCCGTCGACGCGCAAAATTGGCGGTAGACCATATTGGATATGGAGATCAGAGGCGTTGCGGCGAATGCATTCCTCAAGTAAAGCTTCGATATTTGGTGTGTTTAATGTTTGCCCACTATTTTCCATAATATTATTTTACCACAAGCCTTATGATAGATCACTAGCTACGCGGTTTACCTCCTCTAATGTTGTTATACCCGATAATACTTTCAACACGCCGTCTTGACGCATACTAATAGTGCCTTTAGCTCTAGCTAGACGCATAATTTCGTTGGTAGTAGCGTGAGAAATGATTAACTTCTGAATGTCCTCGTCGACATCAATAGCTTCGTAAAGTCCCGTACGGCCACTGTACCCGCCAGGAGTCTCTTTACTTTCCATCCCTTTGGCCAACATGTAATAGTCATCGTTTCTGATAGGTAGGCCTGGATAGCCGAGGTCTTGACTGATTTTGGCTACAGACGCTTTATCCTCAGGTAACAACTTGCCAACTATCTCATTAATACTGCCAGTCTCAATTTCGGAAGATTTATACATTTCCCTTTTCTCGGTGACTCGGCGCACTAGTCGCTGGCCAATAACCGTGTTCAAAGTTGAAGCCAATAGGAATGGCTCTACGCCCATATCCAAAAGACGCGGAAGGATGCCGGCTGCAGAATTAGTGTGTAAAGTACTAAACACTAAGTGACCAGTGAGGGCAGCCTGAACTGCAAGAGCGGCAGTTTCAGAATCACGAATTTCACCGACCATCACTACATCAGGGTCCTGACGCAAGATAGAGCGCAAACCACTAGCGAAAGTTAAACCAGCATCGACGTTGACCTGAATCTGATTGATGCCATCCATTTTGTATTCAACTGGATCTTCAAGCGTAACAATGTTGATTTCTTCGGATTTGATTTCCTGAATTAAAGCATAGAGCGTAGTAGACTTACCAGAACCAGTTGGGCCAGAAGTAAGAATCATGCCATTAGGCTTCTTGACTGAGTTGAGAACGGAGCGCAAAGTGCGACCAGTCATACCCATTTTCCGAATATCCATGGTGACGCCGGTCTTGTCTAGTAAACGAATGATGACTTGTTCGCCCCAAGTAACTGGCGAGGTAGCAATACGTAGGTCGATTTCTTGACCGTCCACCATAACGGTAAATTGGCCGTCTTGAGGAATGCGGTGCTCATCAATTTTGAGATTGGATAGAATTTTGATGCGAGAAACTAGCGCGGGGGCAACGGTTTTAGGAAGCTCCATGATTTTGCGCAGAACGCCATCGATACGACAACGGATAATCAACGAGCTTTCAAGTGGCTCAATGTGGATATCTGAAGCTTTGGTCTTGGCGGCATAACTCAAGATTGTAGTAAGAGCTTTAGATATTGGGGAGTCTTCGACGATGGTCTTAACATTGGAGCTGGAGGCTTCGGCAGCGGCCTCGTTAGTAGCATCAACGGCTTCTTTTACTCCGGAAAAATCACCGTGATATTGTTCGAGCATTTGACGAATACCGCGTTCAGAAGACATCCAAACCCGAATCGGTCGACCGATCAAATTAGATAAATAATCCGTAGCCTGAACGTTAGTAACGTCAACTAGGGCGACGTTAAGCATACCATCTTTTTCCCCAAGAGGGACGGCCAAAACGCGAGAAGAAGCGTCACCAGGGATCATCGAGAGAATGTCCTGGTCGATAGTGATATTTTTGAGCTCTACATAAGGAACACCAATGATAGCGGCAGTGGCACGAGCAACCATGTCATTATTGATAATATTATGGCTAATCAACTCGGTGAGAGCGGATTTATTTTCAACTTCAGCTTTTTCGCGGACTGTAGCTACTAGATTGGGGTCGGCTAGACCTTCGCTCAAAAGCAAGTCGATGATCCGACGCTCGGCGTCTTTAGTGAGCAAAGCCATTATTGATTCCCTTGCTTAGTGCTTGCGTTCGGGTCAGTAGTAGAATCTTGATTTGTAGTAGAGTTTCCATCGGTGGTAGTTTTTTCAGATTCCTCAAGAGCCTGAACAAGATCTTGATCGATAATTTCGTTTAGTTCATCTTCAGTAACCTGATCGATACATTCACCAGCGTCATTATATTCAGCGCAACTACCCACATAAACTTCAACTGTAGGGTTGAGTGCTTTATAATTAAAAATTTCGGGGTTAGGATCAGTCAGATTAGTACTGACGTTGGAATCGATGACCTTAACAGACACTGGTTTGATTTCACCGACAAAGATATTGCAAATAAAGAAGGCTACAAAAACCCCAAATACAGCTGCGATGATAGTGGTGACGAGTTCAGACCGCATATTTATTTACCCTCCTTGGTGATAGTTTTAGTGCCTTCAGCAATATGAGATTCGTCCATGTAATAAGCGCTGGCTTGGGTCTGCAAAGTAAGACCGTCGTCGTTAGCCCATTCGATATTGATGCGCTTGATATCGAACTCACGAATCGAGCGTTCGATGCTGTCTAATACTTTTTTAGCCGTGCCAGTGTTAGCGTCAACGGTGAAGTTAACAGAGATGGCATTGAGATTCTGCCCAATTTCAGCATCTTCGATCGTGCCGCCAGGAGCGATAGATTCTGGTTCCCAATCGGAAATAATAAATAATTTGTTCAAGCTAGCGAGTAAGGCTTCTTCATTTTTGAAAGAGGGGAGAGCATCAGGAATAATACGAAGAGCAGAACAGCTCTTGATCAAATTACTGGCAGCCTGGAGTTCAGAGGCTCCACGAGCATCTTGATATATCTTTAAGAGTTCTTTATAGGTATAGCTTTTACCCGAAGGGTCGGTACAATCAGCGTTATCTTCCCTTGGCACAGAATTGAGCGCTTCGTTAGCAGCTAGATTTTCCAGAATGTTAGCACGAAGAGTGCCAGGAATTTGGGAAATCTCAATACTAGCTGGATCGCATTTAGTTAGTTCGTCATCTGAATAGACACTACCGTTGGGGCTTTTACAGACGCCGGTGGATTTAATAACATTAGAATAATTAGCGATAGATTCTTCGGCCGCCATAATAACTTTAGTATTGAAAGAAATTTGCTGAGCAAAATGCGAACCAAGTGAAATAGCTGCACCGAGAAGAATCGAAGTACCAAGTACGGCAAGAAGCATATGCTGCTGGGCTTTAGAGATTTTAGCGCGTTTGCCGATAGCGATTTCTTTGGCCATTAGTTATTCCCTCCGTTTGAATTGTTAGAGTTAGTCTGACAGGCATTGTCACCCGCTTCACAATCTGAAGCGCGCTGACCAAACATGGCTTGGATCTGAACATAAGAATCAGTCACGTTATGGTAACCAGACGGGGCTAGGGCTAGCATGTGATGGTTATTGAACTGAAAAGCATTCGAATCTAGGTAAATACTGGCCGAAAAACGCAAAACTAATTCATTCGAGGTGTCTCGACCGTTAGAAGATTCAATGATGTTAATACCTTCAGTGTCATTATAGTCGTCATGAACTAGGAGACATTGGTTGTCAGAAGTCCATTTAGGGTTAGTGGAACTTTGGCTGGTATCACCAGAGTAAGTGATACAGGCACTTTCAAAATGAGCGACATTAGAGATCTTACCGTCTAAGCTCATATAGGGTTGGCCTGGAGTTTCTTTCTCTTTGTACCAATCTGTATATTGTGGGGTGCGCCAAATACGAACAACTTGTTCTCCTTCGTATTCTTCAAGGGTGTAATCGCTATTTTTAATATCGTCAGACGATTTACAGCCTTCCTTATCAATGGCCCAATAAGCGTAAATTCCTTTAGACGGGTCCGTGAGGGTAGCCCCATCGGCACCAGTTTCGATCATACAATAAGCCGGGATGGTATCGCCATTTTTATCTACGTAGTCACCATAATCATAGCGCAAATACTGCATACTCTTTTTGAAAGAATCGAGAACGTTGTAATCGATATAAGGTTCAGCCCCAGCATTGGCCTGGGCTTCGAGTGTAAAAGTGGGCTGCTCTTCTTCTAGATTAACGTTAAGATTAGAAATGATGATACTATCAGCACCAGTAGGAATCATGGCAGAGAGAATATTGAAAGTGCGAGAAACAACTTGCTTATTCTCGGTTAAAGTTGAGATGTTGCCTAATTGGTCCTTAATGGTAAGAAAATCGCTAAGGTCTTCGTATGAGTTTAATTTATTAGAAAGATTATCAATAGTGTGCTGTTTGCTATCTATGGCTAGTTGTTGACCGCCAGCAATCACGCCGAGGATAGCAGTAATACCTGCACTAGCTGCGGCGACTACGATACAAAGGAAGAAAACTAAATTGCGAAATTTCAAAGTTTTAATCATCTCGTTCTTGATGTCAGGGACGAGGTTGATTTCGCGATGATATTTACGCAGTGCGCTTCCCTTTTGAGGCATGATTTTTTCTAAAATTTCTGAGATGTTGATTTCTTTAGCCATTAGTCATTACTCCTTTCTGATAAGCCGATGACTACAGCAAACTCATTAGCAACACTCATTAGAGCTTGTTGCTGAGCGGGAGTAGTGCGAACAAGTTGCCAAGGGTTGCCCTTAACTGTAGGGACGTTGGTTTTAGCTTCGATAAACTCAGCAAAGAGCGGAATGGTGCCAGCATATCCAGAAAGAACAATACCACCAACCTTGCCGCCGAGATACTTAGTTTGGAAGAAACGAACGGATTTAGTGAGTTCAGAAGCAAAAGTATCAAGATGAGCATTTAAAATTTTGAAAACTTGACCTTCGACTTGGTTCTGGTCAAGACCGAATTTGAGAATGAACTGGCGAGACTGGTCTTCGCGGACGTTAAGACCATTAGCTACAGCTTTAATCAAAACCTCAAGACCGCCAGGAATAGTACGAACAAGACGGGGTTGGTCTTTGAAATTAATTACGATATCAGTGGAATTTTCACCGAAATCTACTACTAGGCAGGCATCTATAGCTCCGGGGAGATTGAGGGCGCGAGCCATAGCCAGAGGTTCTGGCTCCATGGCGACAATGTTAAGACCAGTTTTCTCGATCATTTCCATGGTGGATTCAGCATAATCTTTAGCGACGGAGCTAACTAAAACTTCGGTTTTGGCGGGGTCGTTAGGGCTGGGACCAAGAATGATGTAATCAGCCTTGGCATCGTTCAAAGACATTGGAACGTATTTATCGATCTCATATTTAAAGGCTTTACGCAGTTCTTTATCGGGGAGGGTTTCGGTTTCAACGATGGAAGTAAAGGTCTTACCGGCGGGGAGGCCAATTGCAACGTTTTTGGTTTTGATACCGGCTTGCTCTACGGCACCCATAATCGCCTCGCCAAGTCGTTTCTTGCCGAGGTCAGAAGAATCTTTGGTCAATTTTTGATCGATGGGCACATATGCGAATTTTTGAAGTGTCCAACCGTGCTGGCTATTGCCAGATAGCTGAACGATTCGCATCGAGTTCGTCCCTATATCCAGCGAGAAGAAGTCGCCCACACCATGCAATAAGTTCATACATACAATTATAAGCGTTTATGCTTTATTTGGCAAGTCTTAAATAATAAAATCTTTCTTGATTACCAGTTTTGCCTTTTAAATCATTGTCGCGTTTTTTAATAATAATAAATCCATTAACTTTAAGCCATTGTTCAAAATTTTTAATCACTTCTCGACGAATCTTTTCATTTTTGACGACGCCTTTATTTAGCTGATCGGGTCTGGCTTCAAATTGAGGTTTAAGCATGATGAGGTAATCAACGTCCTGGCCTTTAAAATTAGCTTTGAGATGGTTTAAGATTTTAGTCAAAGAGATAAACGATACATCTGCCAATATGACATCGGGGACGGGTCTTAGACCAAAATCAAAGATGTCGGTTTTCTCGTGAAGTTCAACGCGGGGGTCGTGACGAAGTGGTTCGACCATCTGATTGGTTCCCTTTTCAACAGCAATAACCTTTTTGGCGCCACGGTCAAGAGCGTATTGAGTAAAGCCGCCGGTAGAGGAGCCGACATCTAGAACAACTTTATTGCGAAAATCAAAATTGAAGGCGCGGGCAGCACCTTCAATTTTGAAATAACCTCTATTTCTTACGTTCTCGATAGGCATAGTCTGCGGTATCCACTGAGACAATATCGCCTTCTTTAATAAACGCGGGGACTTTGATCACAACGCCAGTTTCCAAGGTAGCATCTTTCATAACCGAACTCGTGGTGTCGCCTTTGACGGCATTTTCCGTGTAGGTGACTTTAAGCCAGAGATTCTTAGGAAGTTGTAGATTGATAGGAGTACCATTATAGAACTGGATCTCCATCTCATCGCCTTCCTTCATAAAATCAGACGAATCGCCCACTAAATCAGCGTTCAGTTCATATTGTTCAAAACTCTCAGGATCCATAAAGTAGAACTTAGCGTCGTCCTTGTAGAGATACTGAACCTTGCGAGTAGTGACTTCGGCGGGCTCAATCTTTTCTTGACCTTTGAAAGTCTTAGGCAAAAGTGCGCCAGTGATTAAGTTCTTAATTTTAACATTAACAATGGAACCACCACGGCCCATGACTTTTTGAGAATATTCTACCACCTTATACGGCTGACCGTCTAAAGTGATAAGGGTGTTTTTCTTTAGATCTGTTGGTCCGTACATTTAATTCTCCTTATTTAGTAACAAATGGCAAAAGTGCTAGGTGCCGAGCACGCTTAATAGCGACGGCCAGTTGGCGTTGTTGCTTGGCGGAAAGGCCGGTCTTAGAGATCGGCTCAATTCGGCCGTAAGCATCGATATAGCGCTGCAAGGTTTTAACATCGCGATAATCGAAATACAAATTAGGGTCACTTTTAATCTTTTTCATTATACTCTCTCTCCTTTTAATCGATGTTTAGAATGGAACATCACTTAAATCAATTTCTTCGTCGCTGGCAGAATCAACATCGGCGGCATCGGCTACATCAGCAGCCCCGAAGCTAGCGCCGTTATTATCGCCGCGAGAAGCGTTGCCGGTAAAGTTGAAGTCTTCAACCACGATCTCAACGCGAGAACGCTTTTGACCGGTGGTTTTGTCTTCCCAGCTGCGTTGGTCTAGACGACCAGAAACTAGAACGCCACTGCCTTTTTTGGCGTATTGAGCAATCATCTCGCCGAGTTTGCCCCATGCGGAACAATCGATGAAGGAAACGTCTTCTTTTTGCTCGCCATTAGAATCGCGATAAACCCGGTTAACGGCTACAGAAAAACTGCAGACATTAGCTCCGTTCGGAGTGGTGCGACTTTCAGGGTCACGAGTTAAGTTGCCAGTGATAATTGCTTTAGAAAAACCGCGCATTTAGGCCTCCTCTTTATTATTAGTTTCTTCCGCAGAATTGGATCTAGCAGTCTGCTCAGCACGCTTAGCAGCAAGCTTAGCTTTGCGCTCATCCGTTTTGCAGAGCAAGTAACGCAAGATTTCGTCGGCGATGTTGAAAGCGCTCGAAATCTTAGCTGGAGCTTCAGCAGGAAGCTCAAGATCGAAGTAATAGTAGAGACCAAATTGCTGCTTGGCAATTTCGTAGCTGAGGCGTTTTTTGCCATCTACTTCTTCGTTGATAATTTTGGCGTTGTTGGCCTCGAGGATCTTTTTGACCTTGTCGAGGGCCGGATCAATATTCATCTCGAGATCGGGATGAAATACGATCGTGAGTTCGTAGTTTTTCATAAAACTCCTTTGGTTAAAGCAAACACTGTTCTTCTTAGCCTTCAGCCAAGGGTTGGCATGTTTGCTGAGCTGATATTGGGTATATTATAGCACAGATTGATTTATTTGAAAAGGGGTTATCTGTATTCTTGAGGAATTGTATAATCTAAATCGTCGAGACTTTGAACTTTATACTTGAAAATGTCTGGAGAAATGCCAAGAGAAGAGATGGCGTCTTTAGTTTCTTGAATATAGGATTGCTTAGTATTATCATTAATATCAAAGCTGACAGGATTAATATAGACTGTAGATAAATCACTGTTTCTGAGGATTGGAGTAAATTGATTGAAGGTAAAGTATTTAAGGAATTCTGCCGTTACAATATTCTGACCTTTTTGATTATACTTATCCTTGCAATTAAAATCTTGGTAAATAATTTGATCTTTCGATAGGCACATAGCCATAGTGGCCATATTGAGCATATAGAATTGGTTTGTGGGGTTATCACTCCATTCATTAAAAATTTGATAAGATTGTTGGATGCTAGGAATGTCGATAATAACATTAACATAGTGCATATTTTGCTTTTCGAAATAAAGGTTCACCAGGGTGCCTTCTCGAACTCGAGCGTCAGAGTCTTCAATACTGTTGAGTGTTCCCTGATTAGTCGCAACAGCATCGTAAAGCGCGGTCTGAATAGTTTCTACGGAATTTTCCGGGAGGTCTTGAAGGTCCTGCTTTAGATTAGAAACCGGAAGATTCGACTCTTCGAAGGTGCTGGTGTTGAGATTTTTAATTACGAAAATTAGTAGAATGACAAAAATGATTTGAAGCAAGACAAAAATACTAACTAAAACTGGGTTTTGACGAATGTAGGCTTGAAGTTTACTGAGATTGTTATCCATTTTAAATTCCTTTCAAATATTTAGAGAAGTCGGCATACTGACATCCGGGACCAACATGGTATGGATCGTTAGCATCGAGACTAATTTCACCAGCCAAAATACCAGCGGAGCCACTTCCATAGGCGGCTTGACCGTATATCATGGTATTTTTGGTGGCGTCTACACCGAGAACGATAAAGGTGTGAGAAGCACTGCCATCGCCAGCATAGTATTTGGCGCCACAACCAGCCACTGAGTAAGGCGTGGGCGTATCGCTGAGGGTGATTTCTGGATATTCGCCATGATAAATATTGTAAAATTCTTCTGCATAGCCACCACCGTCTACGCCTGGAACACCATAAAAATTAATCGAAGTATATTTAGTGATGAAATAGTTGGAGAATGAAAAACAGTTGTATGGCCCTTCGTCGGAAGTAAGATGATATTCTGCCCATTGGCTAGGATTATTAGCTAACTCGCGGTAAGGGTTCATAATGGCTGACTCGGCTTCCTCAACGGAGGTAAAACCACCGGATTTGAGTCCGCCGCTATCATCTTCCGCGCAAATATCACTATCACAACTCGTTCTATTACCACCGCCCTTAATAGCCGCAAAGGAGCCACCGTGATACCCAGCATTGATAATCTCACTCAAATCCATTTCGGTGCTGCATTGGTCAAAGAAACCCGAATTGGCGATCTTGGCAGTGTCGCCATCGAGAGCAAAAATGCCTATATAGTGAGCACCTACTGGATAAGGACAACTGCTGCCTTCACCTGACAAGTGGATCATGTAACCATCATTGAGATATTGTCGCATCTTTGAAATAACGTCTCGCTTATCGCTTTCATTGACTGGGACATCGACTACTTCAAAACCATATTTATCGCCAACCATTTTGTCGAGAGCGGTCATACCAGAACCAATGGTATTTGCGTAAGATCGGCTATCACCCCCGGTGATTTTAATCACGTCGTCCTCGGTTACATCTTCACCGGCAGCAACTGTAGCGAGCATAGCCATGGAGGCCTGACCGCAAGTATAATCGGTCTGCTGAGCATACTGCGGATATTCACCTTCATAAGAAGTGCAGCTGCCTAGGCCTGAAAGAGTATCCGAGATGACCCCGACCCATTTTTCGTAGCCTGGATTGGTGATGGGATGAATCTTTTCTGGATCGCCATCGAAATAACTGGCATCGTAGGCTGAAGTCCAGTCGGCAAGATAGATATTGTCATTGGATTCGGCCATGGCTCTGAGACGATTATTGCTGTCCGCATAATCGTTAGATGGTATCTGGGAAGTAACGACTACGGCTTTGGTATCCTGACCGTCTAATAGTTCTTGGAATTTAGAGATATCATCATCACTCCAGCCACCATTATTGCCGCAAGCGAAAACCAAATATGGGCGTAATTCGCCATTGCCAATGACTTTTTCAAGGATTGAAAGGCAGGATGGATTACCACTATTACCAGATGAAACGAACTTACTGCCCTGGATATACGAAGACGCAGTATTGTTCGCCCCTGGGCCAGTGTCTAAACCAGAGAAATATTCACTAAGCAACCCTTTGTTGTCGGCCTGAACAGAATAAGAGTCGCCAATCCAAGTTACATCGTCGCCAGTTACGGTAGTAGATGATGAGCTAGAGCTAGTGGATGCTGAGTCACTTGATTTCGAAGTACTACCGGTGCAAACCATGCCGTTAAATTCATCGTAAGCTTTTTGGGCAGCGCCCCCTCGATCGTCCGGATTACGAGCGGCTGGCCTCTCCCATTCGTCCATCCACCAGACCGCCGCATCGTATGGACTGGAAAAACTTTGGCTAAAATAATCCTGAGTCCGGGGAGGATTAAAATCTTCTATGGCATATTTGACCTCCGCTTCAACTAACTTGCCAAATTCTTCTTTGCCTATTTTTTCCAATAGTACGTCGCCATAAGAGGGATGAGAGTCATCTACTCCACTCCCGGGATGGATGTAGTTAAAATTATATTCTGGCCCATCTTGAAAATATTTTACTAAATCGGGGTAATTGTCATTGATGTAGTGCAAATATTCACTAAGGCCAGAGGTAATACCGAAGGCGCCGACACCTTTAGTTCCATCGAGAGCACCGCCATAAATGGAATCCCAACTGTTGGTGAGTGATCCATCAGAATTCGTAATCGTGCCTTCCCAAGCTACTGGGTTCATGCCACCCTCATTAGCTAGGTTCCCAACAACACCAGCCACCTTGACGGGGTCATCAATATATTTGCTTAGGGCGGACCAATAAATTGCTGTGGCGGTGTCGCCACAAAGACCTGAAGATGGTTTTTCAGTGCATTCGTTTGGATTCCAGCCATAAATGTTGTTTTGAGAGAAAATGCCGGCGTAATAATCTGAAAGCTTGGAGTCGGCATGACCGCCAGTGGAGCTGCCATTAGAGCCCCCTAGCCGAAAAACCTGGAAGGGATTGTCTACGCATTGGAAGGCAGTGCTACCACCCCATTCGGAACACCATTCGTTAGATAAATTTCCGACACGACCGTAATGATAGCCTTGGTTAGCTGAAGCTACTTTACCATCCCCTAAATAGATAAAGATATGATTATTACCAGAACCATCTACGGCTGACACTAAAATATCGCCCGGTTGAAGTTCTGCTTCATTGGTGGTGTTGATTTGGCCCCATTTGCCCGAATTATTCATATATTTTACTGTGGCCCACTCGTCTACTCCACCACCATGGCCATACTCGCCGATAGGAAAATTATCGTCGACGCCTGAAGCCCTGACGACTGTCTGAACGAAACGTAGACAGTCGTTGTCATCCGAAAGACCTAAAGAGTTGGCGGCGTCAGAAAAAGCAGACTTAGGCGAGCTACTATCTTCACCTTCTCCCCAGGCTAACTCTGTGGCTTTACTAGCGATTTGTTGGCCGGAAACAGCTAGAGTATCATAGCGTTGAAATACGATACATAGTAGCAGGATTGCGATGCAGACAACCGCCACCATAGCAGACTTAACTAGCCGCTCATTGGCAACCCCGTTAAGGAGCTTGCTAATATATTTTGTATTTAATTTCATATTCCTCCACGTTGAATCCTTTTTCCTCTAGCAAAGAACTGATTAAATTCTTGTCTTCGGTTCCCCGCATAAGGGCTTCGATGCAAAGATAAAGAGTACAATCATAACTAGCTCTGATGGTGACGTCCTTAACGAGATATCCGTATTCACCATGTACTGCGTATCTAATTGGAAGTTCGGATTGCCAGAGCGCATAGGCTTGTTGGAAATTTTGAATGAAAGATTCGGCGGAGGTGTCTTGGTCGGTAGTGGAGTTGTTGCCTTTGCCGGCGATTTGGGCGAGTTTTTGGAAGGAATCAAAATTGTCTTTGAGAGTGTAAAATTCAAGATTATTATTCTCGCCAGTAAGAAAGGCGGTGATAGTAGTGTCATAACCGGACTTTAACTCTAGATCAAAAGTCTTAGTGACGAGGCCATCATGACTGATGCTGACGGTGTAATTCCCTGGGTGAAGCTTGTAGGAGCCGTTATAATATTCACCCTGACCGTTGAGTTGGATTTTGGCATCAATTGGGGCAACACTGAAATTAATGGTAGCGGTTTTAGTGGCATTCCAAATAATGATACCAATAACAGCAATCACGATGATACTGTCGATGATTAAAATTAGCCGCACCCATTTATTGCGCAAGAAAGCTCGAGCTGGCGAAACACTCCCATCATTTTGCATATGGTTATATTGTACTACGCGTTCGCCAATTGGTCAAACTCTTCCATAGAAGTAATGAGAAGATCGCGAGGTTTGGTGCCACGAGTAGGACCAACGACGCCGATATCCTCGAGCCAGTAGCCGAGACCAGAGACCCAACCGTGGCCTTTAGAAAGTCTGGTCTGAAGCATACCAGTGGAGAATTTGCCGCCAGCAAGAGAAATTTCAACAGCACGACGAACCAGAGGATCGTTGGGATCGAAGGTGCGACCGAGGCCATCGCCGATACCACCACCACCGCCTTTTAGGGCGACCGCTTGAGCGACAACTTCGTCATTGTATTGTGGTGGACGCTGAGATTTTAAGAATTCGGTGACTTTTTCGATGTCTTCATCTGGGGTCCAGGCACCCTGAATACGCTCAGGGCCGTTCATGGTCTTCTCGGTGGAGAAGAGCATGTCACCCTGACCGAGGAGCTTTTCAGCGCCGGAGAGATCAAGGATAATGCGAGATTCCATAGAAGTAAGTACGCGGAAAGCGATTCTACTTGGAATATTGCCTTTAATGAGGCCGGTAATAACTTTAACCACAGGTTTCTGAGTGGCAAGGACGAGGTGCATACCAGCAGCGCGACCCAGCTGAGCAATACGCACAATTAGGGGCTCAAGCTCTTTAGAAGCTTGCATCATGAGATCAGACATTTCGTCGATAACGATGACTATGTAAGGCATTTTGCCACCTTGATCTTCTTCCCCGTTAGCGGAATCCTTGGTGGACTTTTTCTCCATTTTTTTGTTGTAGTCGGAAATCTTTTTGACTTTTTCTTCGGCCATTAATTTATAACGACGGTCCATTTCACCAGCGGCCCATTTCATAGCTGAGAGGGCTTTTTCTGTGGAAGTAATAATAGGAGTAAGCAAGTGAGGGATGTCATTATAGGAAACCATTTCAACCTGCTTAGGATCAACGATAATCATTCGCATGTCGGAAGGCGAATTGCGGAAAAGCAGCGACATAATCAGCGAGTTAGTCATGACAGACTTACCTGAACCAGTAGTACCAGCGATCAAAAGGTGAGGCATGCTGGCGAGATCGGCGATAATAGGTTTGCCAGAGATGTCTTTACCGACACAGAAAGCAAGAGGGTCGGAAGTTTTATTCCATTCGTCAGACTCAATGATGCCTCGAAGTGACACGCTGGCGGAGCGAGTGTTGGGAACTTCAACACCAATAAGTTGGGTGCCAGGAATAGGAGCTTCGATTCGAACGGTCTGAGCTGAAAGTTTATAGGCAAGCTCTTTGTCACGGGCGGCGATTTTAGCAAGATTAATACCACCGGGCGCACGCAGAGTATATTGAGTCACGCGGGGACCGACATTGGCGCCTTCCATTTCGACGTCGATACCGAATTCAGCAAAGGTGTTTTTAATAATAAAGGCATTTTGTTGAATATTGCCAGCATCGGCAGGAGACTGTTTCTTGGTAAGAAGGCTGGCTGAAGGCATTTTCCAATCCGGATCAGAAATAGCAGTAAGAGCGGTAGGTTCAACTGGCTTAGCGACCTCCTTAGCGGGGACAGATTTTTTAAGTTTTGGCGTGGTCTCTACAGTGCCAACGCCAGAATTAACTTTGATTTCAAGTTGGCCGAGTTTTTTGGATTTTTTGTCGGTGATTTCTTCAGAATCAGTGGCTTTGGCTTTACGCTTGGTGGCGTTTTTAGTGCCCTTGAAGAGCGTGACTGGAGAAATTTGGAACAGAAAGAGAGCAGTAATAAAAATTAGTACAAGATAAATGAAAATAACAACGCCTTGGTTTAAAACATTGATCATGAGAGAGTTGAGCCAATTGCCGACAATTCCGCCATTTTGGAAAATAGCAGCAATGCCGGTGATCCAAAGTAGCATAAGCAAGCTAGCAATATAGACAGGGACAGCAACGCGATTATCCTCACTGCGGAAGATTTTGACGGCGAGATAAACAAGGAGAGCTGGAATAAAATAAGTAGCGAAACCAATACCCTGAAGGATAGCATTATGAATAACGTTAGTGACGGTACCACCTTGACCAAACCAAGTGATCACAAAGAAAAGAGCAAGAGCAATCATCAAAACTGCAACAATCTGACGCCAAAAACCACCGGGGAGCTCGTGTTCGACTGGAGCTTCCTTGGTACGCTTTTTAGTACTCTTGGCACTGGTTTTACGTTTCTTAGTTGAAGTTTTTCTCTTTGCTGCAGGCATGTGTTTATTATAGCACACTTCCCTGAAAAACACAAGCAATTTATGGGGTTGGTGATTTAGATGGTTTGTGGTAAAATAGGAGTTACGCTGGGATGTCGCCAAGTGGTAAGGCAGCGGGTTTTGGTCCCGTCATTCGCAGGTTCGAATCCTGCCATCCCAGCCAAACAAGTTCATCGCCTCTAGAAGGCGTTTTTTAATTGGGGATTCGGACCTAACGGTGCGAATCCTGCCATCCCAGCCATTTTTTGTTATAATTAAGATATGATTAAGATAATTGCTGGGGGAAAGAAAAACACAGGTCCGCAAGCAGAGCTAATTGCCGAATACGAGAAACGTCTAAGAAAGCCATATGAGATAGAGTGGCGATTTATGGCGGAGGAAAAATTAGATGATTATTTAGCGGATTGGCCGTTCACAGGACGAGAATTTGTGATTTGCTGTGACGAACGAGGCCAGAATATATCATCAGATGAATATTCTGCCTGTTTGGAACGGGTGTTTACTGACGGACGTGAGGTTATAATCTTGATTGGGGGAGCGTACGGGTTTACAGATACTGTGAGGGAGCGAGCGGATATGGTGTGGAGTTTCTCACGACTAGTATTTCCGCATCAATTATTTAGGGTAATGGTAACAGAACAAATATACCGAGCCCAAGAAATTGCCAAGGGAGGACATTATCATCATGCCTAAATATGCATGTTGTGATATAATATAGATATGAAAATCTTGGGAATTGAAACTAGTTGCGATGAAACCGCAGCAGCCGTGGTGGAAGATGGGGTTTCAATTTTGTCTAATGTAGTGGTGTCGCAAATTGATATTTTTGCGGAATATGGCGGGGTGATACCAGAGGTGGCGGCTAGATCACACCTGGAAGTAATAATGCCGGTGATAGACAAAGCTTTGGCTGACTCTGGATGTTCTTGGGATGAGATTGATGCGATTGCGGTGACGCATGCACCGGGGTTATTAGGGTCACTGCTGATTGGGACGTTAACGGCGAGAACTTTAGCGATTTTACACGATAAGCCATTATATGCCGTGCATCATTTGAAATCACATGTGTATGCGAATTGGCTTGATACGGGACGAGACTCTATGCTTCGCTCGGGGGCGCGTCCTCCATTCCCTCTTCTCGCACTGGTGATTTCGGGAGGACATACACAGATACTGTATATGCCGGGGCATAATCAATTTGAAATTATTGGCACAACGAGAGATGATGCAGTGGGGGAATGTTTCGATAAGGTAGCCAAAATATTGGGGTTACCATACCCAGGAGGACCTTCAATTGCTAAGGCAGCCCTAAAGGGTGATCCTGATAAATATAAGTTGCCACATCCAAAAATCGAGGGATTGGATTTTTCGTTCTCGGGACTAAAAACAGCGGTACTCAGAGCCGTGCAAAAAGAGGTGGGAGTACCAATTTCGTACCCATCACACAAACTGAAAGAATTGTTAACAGAACAGCAAGTGGCTGATTTTGCAGCTTCATTCCAAAAAACAGCGGTAGAGATTTTGTGCGAGAAATTAGTAAAAGGCCTAGAAACTTACCCAGAAGCACAATCGGTAGTAGTGGCCGGTGGAGTTTCAGCAAATCAGGTCTTGCGCGAAGCGCTGACGGAAGCTTATTTTCCGGCCCCTTCCCTCTCGGGAGATAATGGAGCGATGGTGGCAGCAGCCTGTTATTTTGAAATTCAGAACGGGGTGAAGCCGATCGATCCCTATAAATTAAATATTTACCCACGAATATCGATTGAAAAATAGACAAGAAAAAGCCCACCTATAAGCGTGGGCTGTCTTGCCAAAAAGCGGGTGTACACCAGATTTTAGATACATTGAATTCTATTTAGCTGCATTGTCTGTAAACTAAAATTCTCATTTTCTCTCACCGGTATTCTCTTTCTCTCTCTTCTACCGGTGTACATCCCAACTCTTACCACAGACAGCTACGCTACCCAGTTTAGTGAATCTACGATTAAGACTTCGACGTCGTCATAGTAGACCCCGCACCCGAGGTAATCCTCAGGCCCAGGTAAATCTAGGTTATCCCATTGCGCTAATAACTCATGGAAATATTGATCTAGGTCGTCTCTTTCTTTTATCTCACAGCTGCGATATTCACCATCTTTAGTGAAATACCCCAGGATAGTGGGATAGTGCGGCATCTCGCTAACATACTCTACGTAACGCAAATAGTCTTCTGGACTATTGCAGTACGCGGTGTTCTCGGCTTTCCACAAAAGATCGCAGAAGACGCCGCTATTGACGGTGCCATCCAAAATCTTTTTGAAGGTCTGAACATAGTCGATAGCCGTGAGTTCGGCTGGCTGATAGTGCCGAAGGATAGGGGTGCTTGAATTAGACATAATACACCTGCTTTCTGGTCTTGTAAAGGACCATCCTTGCTTAAAGCCTTATTGCTTTAAGCGACGAATACCATGCTTTTATTATAGCATACTTTAATATTTTTGTCTAGATGCGAAGGCGGGGATTTTTTAAGACTTTAGGGGTGAGGTGTTTCATTAGGGTACGCAAACCAATGAAAACAGCGTAGGCTGCAGCAATGAAAATAGCGGCCAGGAGGAGTTTATCGGGAGAAAGTAGGGTGAAATCGAGGAAATTGCGAGTGAAAGGAATGGCTAGAGCAAGCACGATAACAGAGGTAGAAAAGAGCAGAAGAATAGTGCGGAGAAGATTGAGCGGGCGAGCGATGCTGTAGATTAAGAGAAAGTCAATAGCAAAGGTGACGATAAGAGAGGTGGTAATGAGTTCAGGGCGAGTGTAGCCAAGATTTTGGGCGATAATAGAGAAAATGAGCATAGTGATGGCTACAGTGATACCGGTAGGTACGGAATATTGGAGAATATTGGTGGTGAATTTGTTTTTGACGCGAGCGGTGTTTTTCTCAAGAGCAAGAATGACGCCAGGTAGGCCGATACAGGCGAAATTTAAGAGAGACATTTCTAGGGGTGCATAAGGATATTCGACGGGGATAATAATGAAAAGAACAGCGAGAATAGCGGCGTAGGTATTTTTAGAGAGGAAGAGAGTAGCAGAACGTTCGAGATTGTTGATGGACTGGCGGCCTTCGTCGATAACTTTGGGGACGCCAGCGAAATCGTTGTCTAGGAGGACGAGTTTGGCAGATTTTCTGGCAGCATCAGCGCCTTCACCGATAGCAATAGAGCAATCAGCCTCCTTCATAGCCAGGATATCGTTAACGCCGTCACCGGTCATGGCAACGGTTTTATTTTGATTTTTAAGAGCGAGAACGAGAGACTTTTTCTGGGCGGGTTTGACCCGAGTGAAGAGGTTGTGATCTTGGACAAGTTTATCGTAGTTGATATCACCCTTGAGAGTGGAAAGATCGACTCCAGAGATGTCTCTGACCCCGACAGCGGCGGCGATATTTTCGACCGTGTGTAAATTGTCACCAGAGATAATTTTGACGTCCACATCGTTATCATAGAAGTAATTGATAATTTCTTTGGCATCGCTGCGGAGTTCGTCTTCCAATAAGGCAAAACCGAGAAGACGTTCATCTTTCATAACAGAGATAATGCGGTAATTCCCCTCGATTGCCTGTTCAAGTTTGAGGTGGTCTTTGTTATTAGTTATGAATTCGAGAGCGCCCATGAGATAGGTTGATTTCTTAGTTTTAATACCGGAATATTTACGGTCAGATGAAAAGGGGATGACCTCTGTAATGGGCTCTGAGAGCTCAAATTTGGCGATTCCTGGCAGTTTCGCTTTTAGGGCGCTAGATGTGGCGTTATCCGATTCTTGAGCGCCGAGAATAGCCATAAGCGCGTTTAAGAGGGATTTTTCGGCGAGGGTTTGAGGGTGTTTGATATTGGCCGGAGAGAGTAACTGGCCGTCTTTGACGGGTAGAAAATCCTTGACTTTCATTTTGCCAGTGGTGAGAGTACCGGTTTTATCAAGACAGATGGTGTCGACGCGAGCAAGAGTTTCAACGGAATAGAGGTCCTGGACTAAGACTTGGCGCCGAGAGAGCCGAATAGTGGCCAGCGCTAAGACGCTACTGGTCAAAAGAACGAGGCCTTCAGGAATCATACTGATAAGGCCGGCGACGGTGCTGGTGACGGCGACTTCAGGGGTAGTATCGGGGACATTAAACCTGGCCCAGAGAAGAAGAGCGCCGATAGGAATGAGAGCAAAGGAAATATATTTAACAATGTTATTGATGACTTTGAAGAGCTTGGAATCGGCAGTCTTGATAGTGTGGGCGGATTGTTCGATTTTGGCGAGCTGACTTTCGGCGCCAACAGCGGTAGCGGTGGCTTTACAAGTGCCAGAGACAATAAAACTACCAGAGATGAGCTTATCGCCTTTTTTCTTAAGGACATTATCCTGCTCGCCGGTAATATAGGATTCGTTGACTTCGACTTGACCTTCTTCAACTTTAGCGTCTACGATGATCTGGTCGCCTAGCGAGAGGATGAGGAGGTCGCCGTCGACAATTTCTTGTTGAAGAATTTGACGAGGCTTCCCCTCCCTAATGACGGTGGGCTGCTGATCGCTTTTGAGACGCATTTGGTCGATAGTCCTCTTGGCGCGAATCCCGTTGATAATGCTAATTAGGGTGTTGGCGATGGCGATGAGAATAAAAAGGAGATTTTTGTAGGCGCCAACCGAGATGATCATAAGAGCGAGGATGAGATTGACGAGGTTAAAAATCGTGAGGGTGTTGGTCAAAATGATTTTACCGACGGAATTGGAAGATTTACTGAGGGTTCGGTTGACTTTGCCCTGTTTAACACGCTCTGCGACTTGTTTCTCAGTGAGGCCGTTTAAGTTCATAGTTTGATTATAACACTTAATTAGTTCTGGTCCGAGAGAATAGGGCTAAGGCGCGTCCACTACCCACGGATCCGACTCCCTGTACCCGCACCAAAAAAAGTGAAACAGATTCTTTAAAGCTTAGACTCATAGATAGGAGTGTCGAAAGTTGAGCGTCTGAAAAGATGAATTTTCGCGAAACAGATAAATTATTGTTTTGTTATTTACGCACACATCTTATATAGGCTCCGCCGGTTTTTGAATAATAATTATCAAAAAATCTTTCACCCGTATAGCTTAGATGACGTTGTTGATCGGCATCATATGAGGTAGACGACCACCAATAGCCAACTGTAGTAGGCGCTATAAGCTTACCGCTGGAAAAACGCCCGCCATAAACTGGGGAGAAGATAAGAGAGCCGAAAAGGCTAGAAATTGAGCCGGCTGAAGCGTTCGATTTATAATTTGGTAAATGCCAGCCAGCCGGGCAAATATCTTGAGTAGCATCTGTTTTAGTCTGACTGCAAATCTGCCCAGCGGTAGCAGCACAATAATTATACCAAGCACCCAATTGTTGTTTAGAGTATGGGCCACCGGTAGCAGTAGATGAGGCGACTACGTCGTCATCAGTAGGCAAATGTGACCTAGCCTCAGTATAAGAATTGCCAGAAGTCAAGTCATTTATTTTGGTGTTGAAATCGGCGCCAGAAAAATTAGAATCTGTAGCTGAAATAGTTCCAGTAATTCTTAGATTCTGGGTCATCCAACAGGCTCCATTGATATAGCGCACAGTATAGTCCGACCCATCACGTCGATCATAAATTGTAATAGGCCCATCCGTGGTTCTTTCTTGACACTCAGTAGCCGTTAAATCTTGAGCATAATAGGCTAATGGTTTTTCTTTCCACACCGCATAAAGATTAACATTATTAGTAGCTGAAGTCTGGTCTATGGTGTAGGTAAGGTTAGAGCCATTACCGTCTGAGTTGTAGGTGGTGGTAGGACAGATAGCACCATCAGCGACTTGGGAGGCACACCAGCCTTTGAAGTCATAGCCGGATCTAGTAGGAACAGTACTACTAATCTCAAAAGTTTCACCATTGGTTTCACCATCAGAGATATTGGCTGGCATATTGGAGACTGAGTCTGAAGTATTAGCGTTGTAGGTAAGAGTGTAAGGGGTAGGGTTTACTATAGCGGTGAAGACAAAGGTGTTAGAATAGACATCTTCAACAGTAGCTACAGTGACTCTAGTACCAATAGAAATAGGGTATGAGCTATCACCAGCAGTATGAGTGACGGCTAGAGTATCGCCAGCAGTGGAGGGTGAGGGGAGATAGTTGTCGTTAGCAGTATTTTCCTTAGTGTTGGAATTGTAGAGGACTGATGGTTTATAGCCCCATTGTTCGTTATAAGTACTATCATTCCTGAAGGTATCTGTAGAAATAGGAGATGTAATGGAGGCGAGGAAACCTTCAGTAGTAGTACCATTGAGGCGGGTAGGGTTAGGGCCTTCAGCGGCTTTGATGCTGAAGGTATAGCCACTGGCATGAGTAGTAGTAATACCAACAGCAAATTCACCGCTGGCGAATTTACCTTCAGCGTTAGGCGTAACAGTGACTACGGGAGAGCCAGTGATGGAAACATTGATAGAGCTAGAAGTGGCATGAGTGGAGGGACTAGTGAGGAGGGCAGAGCCTAAAGATAAGAAACTAAATAGACTAAATAAAAGAACTAAAAACAAAGGACGTGGGAAACGATCTTGAAGAAGACGTTTGGGAGTGGGAGACATGTTGTTATGACCTTTTTGTTTTAGTTTTTGGTTTAAACTATTTATTTTGATCCAAAGTTCTAATCACAGAGTGATGACCTGGTTCTGGTTATGATTATACTTGTGTTGGGGAGGATTGTCAAGTACTTTAATACAAAATTAAAACCCCCGCAATTAACGGGGGTGGGGTGTGGAAAACTTAGGTTGGTTTGCATCTGGAGGCGTGTAGTCTGGGACACCAATCGGGAATGTCGGCATCTTTGCGAGGATCACTTTTACTAGAAGTGACAAGACGATAGGTGGTCCAACCATCCTCGGTCTGATGCCCATCGATATTGGGGTCTTCAGTCCTGGTGCAGAACAATCCTAAAACACACTCGAAGGGGCCTGGAACGATAAGTTGCTTGACGGCGTGACAGCGGCAGAGCGAGCAATTATCAATCACATCGTTGATGGTGATAAAAATCTTAGGCATTTTAACTCCCTTCTCTAATAAAGTACACTGGAATTGGACTTACTCCTTAGACTAATTATAACATAAGTCTAAGAAAAATTCCACCCTGACAACTGGGGCTAGTAGCCTAGTTTAGATTTAAGTTTATGAAGAGCCTGGTGCAGGGCGTAGAAAGTGGAGTTAACTGGAGCTTCATGAGCACCGATGAGTTCAGTGACGTGGCCTCGGTCATCAGAAGCAAAGCCTTTTTTGAAAGTGTAAATGCCATAGCCTTTTTTAGATTCATTAGGTAAAGCCTGAAGACCATAGAAGTTATAGCGCTTGAATTTATGCTCAGCAGCATATTTGATCATATACCATTGGATGAGATATTGGGCGTTGTATTCCTTCATGTATTTTGCTTCGCTGCCGGAAAAGAGATAGGTGACTTCGTTGCCATAAGTCATGAACATGGCGCAGCTCAAAGGGATGACAGCAGAACTATTATCGGCCTTCGGGCCGCGTCCGGCCGGCCCATCGCCATGGGCGGCCGGCGCTTGTTCTCGCGCTGCCGCGCTCCGAAATCCCTCAGGTCCGATAATAGCTTCTGCTACTAGAAACTTGACTTCTCCGCGCCTATGGAAGAGGTCGTACATTTGTTCATAGTAGCTCAAAGGCTTGTCCTGGAAGTTGCGGCGATCAGAGGTGGATTCGGTAATTTGTTTAAAAATGCCTAGTTCTTCTCTTTTTAGTTCGCGGACGGTGACGCCGTTTTTCTCAGCTCGGTGAATGAGGTTACGGGTGTTTTGCTTGAACTGCTTGAAGAGCTCGTCAGGGGTGCGTTTATCGAGGTCGAGGACAAAGGCATATTTAGGCTCATCAGAGGTGGCACAAGGGGTAAGGCCAGCGGTGCGAAGATTGCGCTTGGCCCGTTCATGATTGAAGCCAGACTTAGCTACTTCCCCTTGACGATCGCGCTCGATTAACTCGTAATAGGGCTCGATATGAAGAAGATAACCATTGTGGGTTTTGGCGTAACGCTTGAGATTTTTGAAGAAAAAATTGGTCAGCTCGGCATCTTCAAAATCTAACAGGGGTCCGCCAGGGGTGTAGTAAATAGATTTACCTAAAAAAGTAGGTTTAGCTACCACCATGGAGGCGGCGACTAATTTATTATTACTGCGTACACCAAAATAATAAGCGGTCCAGCCGTTTTGCTCTCTTAATTTAGCGATTTCAGGAGTCTGGTAAAAGGATTTATAAGGACTTTTATCAGCAAATTTACGAAAGGTTTCCGGATCTAATAACTCGAATTTCATTTGCTTCTCCTGAGAATACGATTAAGTTTGCGAAAAATTTTGTATAGACGATATTTAGTAGAGTCGTAGACGAGGTCGTAGGTGCCGGAATAAATTACTTCTTGACCGGCAAAGGTCTTTTTAAAAGCGGTAAAGCCGGCCCAGGGATGGTTCTTGGGGGCACCTTCAGGAGCAATGCCCCAGAAATCGAAAGTTTTGAGATTCTTAGCTTTGGCGTCTAGAATAAGCTGAATGGTGAGAATACCAGTGGCATGAAGTCGACGACCGAGGTCGCTTTGAGCGCCTTGAAGATTGTAACGGGTATGCTTGTCGTCGAATACGAGACCAGCGGCAATGACATTCTCAGCGGGTCCTGCCGGGCTTTTCCTCCCCGCAGCTCCTCCCTGACGGGAGCTCTGCGGGGTCCCCTCCAAGCCCGTTACCCGCTGATGTTGATCTGCTTCTGGACTCGAATATTTAACCAGATATAATGTGGCGAAGGGTTGTTTGAGTTCGGTTTCGAGATAGTTTTCAGAAAAAGTACTGATTCCCTTTTCTTTAGCGAGGGTTTTTTGTAGATCTAGGAGATAGTGGATATCATCAGGGTTGTGAGAAGTTTCGATGGTGATACCTTTTTTGCTAGCAGACCTATAATAACGTAGCAAGCGAGAAGGGAGTTTAGCCTTTAGGTCCTCATCCTTCCCTGCTAAATCAAGCGTCCAAGTCTCAGCAGGGTTGAGATCGGTGGATTTTTGAGCACATCCTGGTAAATGATCGATAAATTCGCGCGATTGAGGCTCTACCCGGGTAAAAATAACTTGCTCGCGTTTAGCTAAATTACGAAGAGACTTGAAGGAATTCTCTAAACCACTTTTGCCCTCAAATACAGGGCCATAAGGCACATAAAGGTATTTTCCAACTGGAGTATCTTTTAAAATAGCCAGATAATGATAGCCGCTTCCCTGCTCGAGAAAGCTAGTTTCACCTAAATCTTGTTGTAGTTTTTGCCAAGCTTTGGATTGAGTAATCGGAATTTTCATTGTTCTTATTATATCACATTTTAAACCATGTGCTTTTTGTTGACAGCTTATGTTTTTTATTGCATAAGCAGAATGTCCGGCTCTGGGGTGCTTCCCTGGTCGGTAAGTGATCTGATTTGTAAGTTTTAGCTTGATGCGCCGATCTCAACTTCTAAATTCGCGGTTGCTAAAACTTAGGTCTCGTTCTCCCAACTGTAGCTTAAAAGCGGCAGTTGTTACTTTGATTTTAGCGCAAGCGAGATGGAATGTCAAGCACGGATGCTAAGCGTCATGGTTGCCAGAACATCAGGGAATTAGCTTTCAAAAAGCTTGAGGTTTCTGTGGAAAAAGATGAGGATTTAGTGTGCAAATCGTGATAAAATCAAAGTATGGCTTTTATCAGAAAATATAAGACAACTTCGGGAGCAACTGGAGTGCAAGTGTGTTATAAGAACGGGGAAAAAGTAGTCAAAACGGTGCACGTGGGATCGGCAACAACTGAAAAACAATTATTGAAATTAATGCGCGAAGCGCAGGGAATTATTGACGGAGATAAAACTCCGCTGTTTAATTTAGACAAATACAATAAAAAATAACTGAAGTTGGAAAAAGCCCGCGCATAAAGCGCGGGCTTGGCGTTTATCAGATGTACTCCTAATCTGCTCTAGCCTCGCGAGGAGGCTTAAGACTAACTGGCCTGAGCGGCTACGCTGGTTGCACGCCAGCGCTGGATCCAGCACTTGGTATAGCTCAAACAAGAATCCGGGTTTCGCTCTTGACGCCCATATTCTCCCATAGGTAAATGAACGCGAGCATTAGCACGCGACAGGGGACGAAGCTGATCTAGCTCCTCGCCATTAGCATACCTCATAGCAGTTTGGGCATCCAATTTTAGAAGCTTGGCATCAGGCAATTTCCCCTTAGGGGGGTTGCTGAGACCCAACTCCTGTCCTTGATAGAGACAGATGCCTTCAGCCGAAGAACCGAACATATCCAAGACCATATCCTTAGGTTTGACCCCACGAGAGGGAAGACGTGGACTGTCGTGCGACTCGAGCTCCAACATGAAATGCGAGTTATAGGCCTCGGCATCAATGATTTGGAGAAGATGTCCCTCGCCCCAACGAATTTCGTCTTTCAAGAGAATGTTGCAGACAAAATCTACAGGGGTGTTACTGGTATAGTATTTGACTAGGTCGCCCATAGTAGGGTCAAAGCACTCCACCATCAGGAAAGCGTCCTCATATCCCTCGAAAACAGCGTTGATGACATCGATAGATTTATCTCCAAAGAGCAAATCTTCAAGCTCGAGAGTCATACTCGAGAAGTCTTTGTTGATGCCCTGAGGAAAATCGATCCGGAAGCCATCTACTCCTTGGTCGAGCCAATACTTAACAATCTCGCGAAACTCGTGGACCAAGGCCCAGTTAAGCTGACTGTCGTGATTGGCCGCAACCCCGACTTCCTGATAGGTAAACCACTGGAGATCCGCCTGAGTAGGATGAAAGAGGTGCAAATAATATTTACCCTCTTTCTCCAGACAATGCCAGGCCGGGCCATCATCGAATAGATTGTGCCATCCATGATGATCTTGCTGAGACCAGCAATAGTACTCCGGATGAGACTTAAACCAATGATGACTGGTGGAAGTATGATTGATGGGCAAATCCATCACTACACCCAGACCGAGAGCGTGAGCCTGTTCCACAAATTCGCGAAAACGGTTGTGGTGTTCAAAGCGCCGAGAGACTTGTTTGTAATTAGTCACATCGTAGCCGCCGTCCTTAAAAGGAGAGTCGTAGATGGGACTGAGCCAAACATAATCGGCACTTAACGCAGCGATGCGTGGCAAGTGCTCGATCATCCCCTTGAAGCCAGTCTTCCAAGCCAAAGGATACAACTGATAAACTAAAGTTTTTGCCATGAGATCACCTCTTTCTACGTTTGTGGCAAAAAACTAAAAGGTGCTAGGTGGTACGTGATCGGGTTGAGGTTCAGCAGCTTCTAGATCAGGAAGCATCTCCACTGGAGCGAATTCTTTTACCTCTAGAGCCACATCCGACTCAGCCTCCTCTGCCGGGAAGGCGAGCGAATTGGGATCAGAGATAGAATCCGGAACCATAGCTGGAGCAACGTCCAAGCTTTCCAAAGCGTCTTCAAGCTCAGTAGTAGAGATATTGGATGTAAGCAAAGTGAGGCGCTTACGCGCGCTCTTGACTCGCTTTTCGGCGACTTTCTCTTGAGCGTAGAGGCGGTGCAGCACCTCTTTTTGGTGCTTATACGGCCCCTGAGCTTGAATATGAGCTTTACCGATCGCCTCCTTCTGCGCCTTCAAAATCTCTTGGCGGATGTTGTCCAAACCTTGCTCGGCGGATAAAACAGCGTCTTCTGTTTTCTTGAGAGCTAAGAGATAAGCACGCTGCTCGGTCTCCGTAGCTATCTTGGTGAGATCTATTTTGTCTGCCTTGAGAATTTTGTCGACCCATTTAGCAAGACGACGTTCCTCGGTGTACATCTTGGCGATCTTACGCTCTTCGCGCTTGAAAGCCTTTTCAATACTTTTGTCGATGACAATCTCTAGAGCTTCTTCATTTCGCTTGCTTTTGCTGTAGAGAGCGGCTGCAATCGCCACTAGAACAACAATGATAATAAGCAGAGCAACAACAATAACACTCAAAATGACAAGTTCCACGATAATCCTCCCTTTCTGTGTCTGTAATCCGTGTTTTTGTCAACCCAATACTTAAGGT
The DNA here is from genome assembly GCA_024697865.1 of Candidatus Saccharimonadota bacterium. Lineage (GTDB taxonomy): Bacteria > Patescibacteriota > Saccharimonadia > Saccharimonadales > Saccharimonadaceae > Nanosyncoccus. The sequence continues at coordinate 30,869 of JAILSC010000009.1, forward strand.
GCTTATTATTATTGTAGCATATTTTAATGTTTTGTCAATTTTATTCTGCGTGAGAACTTCTGAGTTTTAGATGTTATGGTATAATTGAAATATGAAATTTGCGAGTAGTTATGAACCGGGGGAATATGAGTCAGATATTTATGCCGCTTGGGAGGCGAGTGGGGTTTTTAATCCATCAGTGCCGACCTATCCGGTGGATAATAATGAAGACGGGATAGATGATCGGGAAGAAGAGTTTTCCGAACGTAATACTTACTCTATCGTAATGCCACCACCGAATGCAAACGGGAATTTACATATTGGGCACGGATTGACTGTGGCACTGGAAGATTCTTTGGTTCGTTATTATCGGCTAAAAGGTAAGTCTGCCTGGTATGTACCGGGAGCAGATCACGCCGGATTTGAGACCTGGGTGGTCTATGAAAAAGAGCTGGAAAAACACGGGCACACACGGTTTGAGTACTCGCGAGATGAACTATACGCAAAAGTCTGGGATTTCGTGGCCAAACAGCGAGGCAATATGGAGCTACAACTGCGGGCCCTAGGGGCGTCTTGCGCTTGGGATGATTTGACTTTTACCCTAGACGAAAATGTAGTCGACCGAGTTTATACCACTTTTGAAAAAATGTGGAATGACGGGATGATTTATAGAGGCGAAAAGTTGGTAAACTTTTGCCCAAAGCACCAGACAGCATTTGCAGATATCGAGGTTGAGCATAAGGATGAAAAGGGGACGCTATGGGAGATTGCTTACGACGATATCGTGGTCTCAACTACTCGACCAGAGACTTTGTTCGGAGATACGGCGGTAGCAGTAAATCCTGAGGATGCTCGATATAAGGAGCGGATTGGCAAAACGGTGCATTTACCACTGACAGATCGAGAAATTCCGATCATCGCAGATGAACACGCGGACCCAGAATATGGCACAGGCGCGGTGAAAATTACGCCAGCGCACGATTTTGACGATTTCGAAGTAGGAGAACGACATAATTTGGAGCGAATTCAGGTAATTGCCGAAAACGGAACCATGATTAACGTGCCAGAAAAATATAACGGTTTAACTACCGAGGAATGCCGAAAACAAGTATTAAAAGATCTGAAAGAACAAGGGCTGCTCAAGGGCGAGAAAAAGATTGTACACTCAGTGGCGCATTGTTATAAGTGCGGTACAGTGCTAGAACCAATGCTAAAAGAGCAGTGGTTTATCGATGTACAAAAGTTGGCGAAAGTAGCAATTGAACACTTGGAGGCGGGAGAAATTAAATTCCACCCGGCGAACAAGCAAAAGGTGCTCGTGGATTATTTGAAAAACTTGAAAGACTGGAATATCTCGCGGCAAATTCCTTGGGGAATTGCGATCCCAATGTTTAGAAAAGTCACCCCTGAGGCGACAGATGAGCCAGACTGGATTTTCGACCGACGGACCAATTTAACAGAGATCGAAAAAGCGGGGGTCAAATACATACGGGATGAAGACACTTTTGACACGTGGTTTTCGTCGTCACACTGGCCAATTGTATGTACAGACTGGGAAGAAGGGAATTATAACCCCTACTATCCGCTAAACGTGATGGAAACAGGAGCGGATATTCTATTTGCCTGGGTAGCACGAATGATCATGATGGGCCTATATGTAACAGGAGAAGTGCCATTTAAGGAAGTGTATTTGCACGGATTGGTGCTAGATGCCCATGGCAAAAAGATGAGCAAATCAAAGGGGAACGTAATTAATCCGATGGACTTAGTGGCGAAGTTTGGCTCGGATGCGTTTAGGCTAGGAATTTTGCGCGGGCGATCCGCCGGAATGAACCAGGCGTTTTCGGAAAATAGCGTAATAGCAGGAAGAAATCTTTGCAATAAATTATGGAATATATCTAGATTAGTGCAAAGCATTGTAGACGAGGGCGAAGATGGGGATGTCACAACCGACAATATGGGGGAGGACTGGATCTGCCGGGAGATTAATGGGTGCTTAGAAGCGGTAGAACAAGACATGCGAAACTACAGATTTGCAGAAGCAGTGGAGACGCTATACCAAACAATTTGGGATAAATACGCAGATTGGTTCCTGGAGAGTCAAAAGTTATATCAGAACGTTCCTTTATTAAAACGGACTCTAGAGATCCTACTGATTGCCTTACATCCGTTTGCACCGTTTGTAACAGAGGCAATTTGGCAAAACCTTGCTTGGACGGACGGATTTATTGCTACGGCTAAATGGCCCGCCAGACTTGAATTTGACCCGATTACAGCCGAGGAATTTGAAAACATAAGAATTATCGTGGGAGAGGTGAGAGGCACCTTACAGGCCCTGCCAGGCACTAATAACGCGAAAAAATATGCGCTATTGTATGGCAACGACAGCCTGATTCAGGAAAATGAGCTCTTGATTAAGAATTTGACTAGGGTACCGACAATTAACTCAGTCGAAGGGACGCCGAGAGGACTAAGGCTGGCGTTAGCCAACCACGAACTTTATTTAGATGTGCCTGAGAAGATAGTAACCGAATATAAAGATGCCTTGACTGAGAGGATTTTAGCAGTGGGACGAGAATTGGACGCTTTGAACGCGAGAATGATGAACCCGAATTATGTAGCTAAAGCTCCTGAGCACTTAGTGCAAGAAACCAAAGAACAAATAGATGAGAAACAGGCACTAATTAAGCGATTAAAGCAAGAGTTAGAATTTATCTAAAGAGCTTCGCTATTTAGGCTAAGTGTGATAAAATAAGTTGAAGGTTGCTTAGGCTAGTCGCGATTATGGGCTTCTAGTGAAGGGGGAGGATATGATTAGCACTTGGACTACAGCAGGGGAAAACGGACACGAACAAATCAAAAAAATGGCCGAAAGGCTGAAGAGCAAGGGATACAAAATCATTGAGACAAAAGAAGACTTGATACAGCAAGGAACGAACGCCAAAGGGGACCCGATCATGATGCCGGGGTGGCGAATCACCTTCAACGATCACAGGCCAGGGCCGGCTCGGAATGTAGATGAGGGCGGAACGCGTTGGCTGTGGGATAGCGACTAAGCCCAACCTAGTATCTTAGATAAAGCTCACCTTGTTTGGTGAGCTTTTTCTTGGACGAGCATTAGATTAATCTGTAAGTCTTAATTTAGCTTGAATTTCTTTAAAATCAGCTTCGGTCATAGGGATTTCCCGTCCATGGTGCCAGGTGTCGTCAAAAGGGGTGAGATGGACATGAGCGTGAGGCACGTCGGTGCCGATGACTTTCCAGAGGGTGCGTTGACCGAGTTGTTTCTCCAGGTGTTGGCTGAGTTTTTTAACAGTAGCCATGAGGGCTTGGTAATCTTCGTCAGGGAGATCATAAATTTTGTCGACTTCTAATTTAGGGATGACGAGAGTATGGCCTAGGGTCTCGGGGTGGATATCAAGAAAGGCAAAAGTCTTGTCGTCTTCGTAAATTTTGTAGCAAGGAATTTCTCCTTTGATAATTTGAGTAAAAATACTTGGCATTTTAGACTCCTTTGGTTTTAGGTTTGACTAATTTTTTGATGATAATAAGATAGATAGCGATAAAAATAGCAGTAAAAACAAGGGCGCCGATAACGTCGGAAACCCAGTGCATATTGGCGAAAACCCGGCCAACGGCTACCAGGATAGTAAGTACGAGCATAAGGCAATCAAGGAAAATGACCGTAGCTTTAGATTTGATATATTTGGGCAAAACAACGGCCGTAATAGCAAAGAGAGTAGCCACAAACATTACATGACTAGAAGGGAAGGAAGGCTCGCCAGAGCCATTAGGGCGAGTGTTCCAAATAAAAATATGGTCAAAGACAAAATAGACGATAGTCATTAAAATTAAAGGGATCGTAGCCCAACGAAGTTCAGGGTCAATTTTAGTGAAAGACTTGCGAGAGATCCATTGAAAGAAGCCAAGGCAGATGAAGAGGACAAAAACAGCGAAGGCTGATATTAGAATAATGTTAGTGATTGAATCCCAATCCATACTTTAATTATACAACAAAAAAAGACCGTGCGGCCTTCTTTTTATTTGATATGCCCGGTAGGATTGGGATCCCGCCCGACTCTACCTACGAACAAAAAATTAAGAGTAAACTCTTAATTTTCTATTCTTGGTATGCCCGGTAGGATTCGAACCTGCGACCTTTGGCTCCGCAAGCCAACGCTCTATCCAGCTGAGCTACGGGCACGAATGTGGATGTTTTGAATAATCTCAACATCCACCTAGAAATGTAATGAACATCACCTCGTAAGGCGACGATTATTATTATAACATATTTTTAGGAAATGTGGGAGAAAAATCAATGAATAATTAGAAATATGCTACAATGAAAACATGCCTTGGGTGGGAATAAAAACTAAAAATAGGCGATACCAAAAGACCGAGATCGCTATTTTAGAAGTCTTAATGAGATCAAAAGAGTTGCCTTCGGCTAGAGTACTAGTAAGGCAGGCTAAAATTTCACGATCAACACTATATCGCCATCATAAAACTATCCCAGGAATAATACCGGATTACGAGAGAGAAATTTTAATTAAATATACAGAGGTAATCCAAAAATTAACTCGACGAAAAAATATCCAGGTCCGAACAATTTGTCTTCGGACCTTAATTTTTATCATGATGAACCGGCGAACTTTTAAAATTTTATTAAAATACGATAGCGGAGTGGTGATTGAAAAAATGATTCTGAAATTAAGGCATAAACTGAAAAGTGCCTGTTATCTACCAAATAATCCAGAAAGAATGCTACGAATCTATGCCAAAGAAGTAGCAGGAGTAATAGAAGAATGGGGTAAAAATGGGTTTAAAGAAGGGGAGTTAGAGATGGTGCTGGGTAAAGTTATGTACTTGACTGAGAGTATGCGACAAAGATTAGGGCCTCTTAACCGTTAATTCTTAGAGGATTTATGGTATAATAAAGAGTGGAAGCGTGGCCGAGTGGTTGAAGGCGCACGACTCGAAATCGTGTGGGCGGGTTAACCGTCTCGGAGGTTCGAATCCTCTCGCTTCCGCCATTGGATCGAGCAAGATACTGTGTTCGGATTCGGACCTTCGGTGCGAATCCTCTCGCTTCCGCCATTAGGAGTGAATTTTAACAAAAAACTAGACCCTGTAGAATTAAGCTGGGGCCCCGCTAAATTGGCGGGGCCTTTTTGTGATATAATAGAGACAACTAGAAGAGGTCCAAAATGACTGAGGATAACCCAGAGAAACGAATTGAAATTTATAAGGGGCTGGCGGGTGAGGTGATTTTTGATGTAGATACGGAAGGGGAAACAATCTGGGCGACACAGGCCCAGATGGCGCAAGTTTTTGATACGGGCCTACCAACTATCAATTATCATTTGAAGAGTATTTTTGAAAGTGGCGAACTGGACGAATCACGAACTATTCGAAAAAATCGAATAGTTCGAACAGAAGGGAAACGACAAGTACAGCGTGAAGTGAAAGTCTATAATCTAGACGCAATCATTTCGGTGGGTTATCGAGTAAATTCAAAAAAAGCAACGCAGTTTAGGATCTGGGCCACAAATGTATTGAAGCGATTCGTGACGGACGGGGTGGCGATCAACGAACGACGACTTGAAGATTTACGAGCAAAAGAGGATGTTAAACGACTGCGTGACGTAGAAAAAATGATGGGGTTGGTGAGAAGACTGACCGCTACAAAGCTTTTAGATGCCGGGGAAGCAAACGGGGTGCTAGAAGTAATCTCACGTTATGCCGGGAGTTTTAAAACTTTAGAAGAATACGACGAAGGGCATATTGATCTAAAATTTTTAAACAAAAAACGTAGACAAAAAGAATTAACGGTAGAAATGTGCAATTCGGCAGTGGAGCAACTACGCAAAAACGTAAAAGGCGGAGATTTGTTTGGTAAAATGCGCGGAAAGATGTTTGAAGGAAGCCTGTCGACTATTTTCCAGAGTTTTGATGGGAAAGAACTGTACCCGAGCGTGCCGGAAAAAGCGGCAAACTTATTGTATTTCGTAATTAAAGATCACCCGTTTTACGATGGCAACAAACGAATTGGGGCGCTATTATTTATTTTATTCTTAACATTAAATGATTGCCATTTGACGGCAAATGGCGAAACTAAAATATCCGATCGGGCGCTGACGGCAATTGCACTTTTGATTGCCGAATCAGAACCAAAAGAGAAAGAACTAATCGTCAGTCTGGTCTGTAAGTTGCTAGAATAGAACAGATATGATATAATGTGAATATTATGGCGAATCGGGAAAAATCTAACCAAGGCAAAAATAAAAACGGTGGATTAAAGGCTGGTCGACAAAAATTGAAAGCTAAGATGCTAAAATCTTACTACGGTAATCCGATGAAGGATATGAAATTGATCGCGATTACTGGAACGACAGGGAAGGTAGCGGTAGCTCATTATGTACACGAAATTCTAAGAGCTACGGGCGAACAAGTGGCGGTGCTAGCCAGCGACCAACCATTTAAAATAGGGATGCTACATAAATTCTTATCTGATGCCTGGAAAGCGGGGGCGAACTACGTAGTAGTCACAGTGCCAGCGGAAGCTTTGCGAGATAACGTATTCTACGGCTTGCCGGTAACCGTGGCAGCGATGACTGACTTTGCGACAGCTGGATTAAATGACATGGAGCCGGAAGAATACCTAGCGAATGAGAAAACCTTATTTGATATGAAGCCAGGAATCGTGATCTTGAACCATGATGATTTAAATTATGACACCTTTGCAGAATTCAAAGGTAAAGATAAGACTATCACCTTCGGACAAAGCAGCACGGATGTGAAAATCCTAAATTCTAAACTATACGCCAAAGGAACGGAAGCAACAGTTTCTTTGAACTCTGAAATCGTGACTTTAGCAACTTTCTTAGCCGGCGAAACAGCGGTTTCGTATATGGCCTGTGCGGCGGCAATTGCTTATGGATTAGGGATAAGCACTAATCAAATTATAGATGGTATCGCCGAATATAATCCCGCAGGGTAAAAAAGAACCTCCCGAAGGAGGCTCTTTTTTATTGGAAGATTTGAATGGCCTGCAAACCTTGGTAGACTTCTTCTACTACATCCATCACTGGGCGAGAATCGGTTGGAGCAGTAATAGTAACATTGTCAGGGTAGGTAAATTTAAGGTCGGAAGTAAGTATATACAAATCGTTTTGTCCGGTTATTTTGAGCTCAGTAAGATGGTGATCGAAAAAGCCGTCAAATTTAGCAGAGAATTGTGGGAAATATCCTAGAGCAGCTTCTATGTTTTCGGCGGAAATAGCGACAGAATCATCTGCGATATTGGTACCATAACAAGTAGCAAGATCCTTGGCAAGTTTAGTGCTCGGTGCAGCGTTGAGGTAATTCGCAAATTTGGCCGCATCAAAACTGATATTATAGAATGAATCAGCGCCAGCGGTCATATTAATGAAAGGATTCTGGCTATAAAGCTCAGAAAATTCGCCCGAATAATTAGCTGGTTGACTTAGTACGTTGGCGGTACATTTGTAGGTCCCAGAGATATTATTGCGAGTGTCGGCTGGAATAGTTGCAAGCATTTCACTATCCAAAATATCATCAATAGAAATTTCGATCCATTGACCATCGATAGAGCTAATAATCTTGCCGATTTGTTCAAGGATTTCATCGACAGCCTGGCTGGTAGCAGTTTCAATGGCAGGGTCCACCGGAGCAATAGTCTGATCACCAGGCAAGAATTGATTCATAAGGGTAGCTTTAAGATTGTCGCGGAAAGCTCCGTCATAGAAATCTGATAAACCACTGGCCTCAAGATAAAGAACGCCATCATTGAGCATAACTTCGCCAAAGTCAATGGCGGGAGCGCTGGTGCCATCGGCGAAATTAACATTGAGTGTAGCCGTAGTATTGTTGCTAAGACCAGAATATTTATCATCAAAATTAAGACTAATAGATTCTACGCCAAATTCTTCGCTATTTTGAAGAGCAAGATTAATTGAGCCGCTTACTTCTGTTTGTTTGGCATTGAGGAGATTATTGAAGGCACTGGCAAGAATGTTAGCGGGTTGATTATTGATGAAATAGGCCGCAGCAAAGGCACCACCGCCGATAAGCAGCGCAACTAAGACACAAATAATAGCAAGCAGAGGTCCCTTTTTGCGTTTTTTCTTGACGGGTTCGAAGACTACATTATCAGTAGCCGGAAGGCCAGTGGGCGGCGTAGGCACTGCATTGACTGACTCTTGAGCATTCGGTCCTAGATTAGGGTTAATATTTGGGCCAGAGTTGGCCGAAGGCTGGCTAGCATTAATGCCTCCAGGCTGCGTTGGTTGATTGTCCATATATAACTCCGCTTATGTTTACTTAGCTTGATTATAACATACTATTTAGACTGCTTTAATAATTTTTCAGCGACCTTAATGTCTTCAAAATCGTGAGGACCATCGGCGCGAAGAATGGTTTTTTCGTGGCCTTTACCTAAGATAAGCACGAGGTCACCCTTTTTAGCTTTTTTGAAAGCGAGTTTAATAGCCTGCTCACGGTCTAGCTCTTTGAAAAGATCTTTATTCATAATTTTGCCATGTTTTTCAGCACCCTGGATAAAGGCGGCGGCGATTTTTTCGGGGTCTTCGTCGCGAGAATCATCTTCGGTAATGATAACGATATCAGAATTTTGAGCGAGAATAGCTCCGCGGATAGATCTAGTAGAAGGGTCCCGCCGACCTGCACCGCCGTGAATGGAAATAATCTTACCTTGGTGTCCGCGTACGGAATCAAAAACTTCTTCTAAAGCATCTGGGGCATGAGCATAATCGACGATTACGGTAAAGGGTTGACCCATGTCAACAATATTCATACGTCCTTCAACACTGGCTAAGGTCTTAATGCCGACCTCGATTTGTTGATTGGTAAGACCAAGTTTTTGACCGACTAAAGCGGCGGCAAGAGAATTATAGACATTGAATTCGCCTGGAATCTGAGTTTCAATATTAAGGTCGTCGACCAAATATTTCACACCATTGACGCCGAGGTCGAGTTGCTTGGCGCGGTGTTCACCGTGCTTAATGCCATAGGTAGTATATTTTCGGGCGAGAGTTTTATAGTAACTAGTATTAGGATCGTCGGCATTTAAAATACTGAATTTAGCACGTTTGATCAGTTTACCCTTGGCGGCACGATAACGGGCAAAGGTTTTATGATAATCTAAATGTTCGTGGGTAAGGTTGGTGAAAACTGCTACTTCAATCGGAATACCTAGAGTACGAAATTCGGCCAAGGCATGAGAAGTGACTTCTAGTACAAGGAATTCGGCACCCTGATCAGCGATTTGACGAATACGTTGGTTGAGAGTAAAGGCATCAACGGTGGTCATATGGCCAAGTTCGGGCTTTAAGGTTTTTACACCCCAGGCCACTGTAGTCATTAGACCGGTTTTATGGCCAGCATGATTTAACATATGCCAAATCATAAAACTAGTAGTAGTTTTACCGTTGGTACCAGTAACCCCAATGACGCGAAGATTTTTACCGGGCCAATGATATTTGAGACCGGCAGCAACGGCTTGAGCGTAGTGGTAAGGTAAAACAGCCTCATTATAGAACGGTAGTTTTTCTAATAATTGCTTCATAAGACTATTTTATCGATAATGTTTGAGGGAGTCAATTGGGTTCTTGGTAGCAGCTTTCAGGGCTGGATAAATGCCAAAAAGAATTCCAACAATTAATGTGGTAAGAAAAGTAATAAGTAAGATTTCCCAACTGATATATGGGGCAAACGGAGTAATGGTTGAGATGATGAAGGCCAAGAAATAACCTAGAGCTAACCCTAAAATACCACCAAGCAAAGAAAGAATCAAAGCCTCGAAAATAAACTGCATCAAGATATTGCGACTTGAGGCTCCAACAGCCTTACGCACACCAATTTCATGATTACGCTCTGAAACTGAGACCAACATAATATTCATGACACCGATGCCACCAACGATTAGCGAGATCGCTGCAACTAAAGTAAGCATTCCGGAAACAATCATAAAGAGCGAACTGGCGGGGTGAGTAATTTGATCGCCATAGGCGACGGAAAAGTTTTGGTCGCCAAGATTTTGATTAATGAGTGCCTTTTCAACATCGCTGGAAATTTGAGGAAGGGAATCGGTATTAGTGGCTTTAATATTAATTTGCTGAATTTGAGTGGAACCAGTGATTTTGTCTAAAGCTTCAGCATCCATAATTAAAGTGTTATCAAAATCAATGTTGTCAAAATTGATAGATTTGTTGACTTCGTCAAGTACTCCAACAACCATGAATTTCTCACCCATAATGGTAACCATCTGACCAACAGTGCTATTAATCGTATTAAATAAAGCTAAAGAAAGAGTGTGACCAAGAACCACAGAATGATCTTTATTCTGATCGTTCATGAAAGACCCATGACGAAGAGTAAATGGCTCAACTTTCAGAAAATCCGAATTAGTGCCAAGAACTGGGACGGAAGAGAAAGTATTTTTATCAGAGGTAACGGTGTTGGTGGAAATAGCGACAGGAGCCACAGCGGAGACACCCTCGACTTGGGAAATTACTTTTACATCACCTAGAGATAGGCTGGATTTCTGAAAAGAATTAGCAGAAGTGAGCTCTTCGATAATACCGGTCATAGCGTCCTTAGAAGTACTAGGGCGAACAACAATGAGGTCGGCGCCAATTTCGTTAACTTCGTTTTTAACTAAAGTAGAGATACTACCCATAAGAGAAAGAATCAAAATAATACTAGCCACACCAATAGCAATACCGAGACAGGTAAGGAAAGAGCGGGTGCGATTTTCCTTGATGGCGGTTCTAGCTAATTTGTAATGAGTTCTAAGTAGTAAGGGCATTATTTTTTCCTCCGAGAATTTTGAGTTTTGGATTTAGTAGCTTTGGTGGATTTAGCCTTAGTCTTAGATTTAGTATTCTTAGACTTTGGGGAATTTTTAGGTTTAGGAAGCTCGATAGTGGCCTCAACTTCGGCCTTTTCGGCGACTTTTTTCTCTTTACGTTTTTTGAAGCGAACACTGATAGGCTGAGGCAGGTTAGCGTCGGCAACCGTCTTAATGTCGGTATCGATTTGACCGTCTAACATATTAATGACACGAGTAGCGTAAGCTGTAAGGGCCGGATTATGGGTAACCATAATGATCGTGTTGCCTTCTTCATGAATAGCTTTAAGCTCTTCCATCACGACATGAGAACTACGAGAATCAAGATTACCAGTGGGTTCATCAGCAAGGATGATTTCAGGGCTACCGACAATAGCTCTGGCGATAGCTACACGTTGTTGTTGGCCACCAGAAAGTTGGTGAGGATAATAGTATTCACGTTCCTGAAGATGGAATCTAGCGAGCGCCCGAGAAGCCTGTTTTAGGCGAGAAGTCTTAGAGTAACCGGTGTAGACAAGAGGTAGGGCAACGTTTTCGATAATGGGTAAATCTTCGATAAGGTTAAAATTTTGAAAAACAAAACCTATTTTCTTGGCGCGAAGTTTAGCTTGACGATTAGCAGAAATACTAGCCACATCTTCGCCATTTAAAATATAATTCCCCCTAGTAGCGCGATCTAGGAGGCCGATAATGTCGAGTAAAGTGGTTTTACCGCAGCCAGAAGGACCCATAATCATAATAAATTCGCCGCGCTTGATTTCGAGGTCGAAATCTTTAAGGGCGAGAGTTTCGGTATCACCATAGCCGTAACGCTTAGTGAGGCCTTTTAGTTCGATCAAGGTATTTTCGCTCATTTTTTTAATTACTCTTATGATTATTAGTCCTAATAAAGTAGCCTAGCGGGTGGCTGGCTACTTAGTTGATTATATTATATCATATTATTTAGAATCGCGAGAAGGAAAATGGCGGAAAGGACAGGATATTAATCCTAGAGCTTTAAGACCGATAAACAAGAAACAGCAGAAACTTCGTTTCTGCACATCCCTCAAAGTTAATAAAAATATGAGAGCAAGCTCTCAATTTTTATATCTTTTCGGTCTGCCAGAAAGGCTACGCCTTTCTGCTACTTCTTTGCTTGGCGGAAAGGACAGGATTCGAACCTGCGAAGGGCGTGAACCCTTACACGCTTTCCAAGCGTGCGCCTTAAACCACTCGGCCACCTTTCCGCGTTGTTAATATCTTAGCACGAAATAGCGAAAAATAGAAGGGGTGACAACTAAGACAGAACTACAAGATTTTCAATATGAGGAGTATGAGGAAAGAAATTAAAGGTCTTGACCGTATCAATTTGGTATTTAGATAATAATAATTTTACGTCTCTGGCCTGAGTGGCGGGGTTACAAGAAAGATAGATAATTTTTGAGGGCCTAGTTTTTAATAATTTCTCGATTAATTTAGCGTCACAACCAGCGCGAGGGGGGTCCAAAATAACCGTTTGTTCGGGGTTGATGTAGTCTAATACTTCTTCAGATTTGGACAGAATCGGTGAAAAAGTTCCATTTATTCTTTTACAATTTTCAGTCATCTCTTTAAAAGCGGATTTATCTACTTCGACAAGAGTGAGGTGTTGGTCACGGGCAACGGAAAGACCAATAGTGCCGACACCGGCATAAAGATCAAGAACTTCCTTAGTAGTAATGTGTTTTTTAATTTCCTGAAGGGCAAATTCGTAAACCGGGAGATTGATCTGAAAAAAGCCGTTGGGTGAATAAGAATATTCGTGTCCCAAAATAACATCGGTAAGAGGCTTAAATTCGGGATGAGGTTTATGATTTTCATAAAGTCCGCCAGAGACTTGACCTTGCTTGTTGCAGCGAAGAAGTAGGGATTGATATTTGCGAGCTTGTTCACCACGAGCATTAAGATCGGCGATAATTTCTTGGGCACGAACAAAAAGCTCTGGGCGCTCAATACTAGATTTTTTAATGGGGATTTTACGATGAGAACCACGTTGGTGAAAAGCGAGATCAATTTGATTAGTGGTGTGATTCCAATAGAGAGCATATTCCATTTTATTACGATAGTGATATTCTTGATGATCAGTGAAGATCTCAGGTATTTCAATATCGATGCCGTGTTCACGAAAAATTTCAACTACCAGAGCTTGCTTTTGTTGCAATTCATACTCATAATTCATAATTTGCCAAGGAGAAGTCGAAAGGAAACATGGGTCATGCGGAGTCACGCGATGAGGAGAAGGATTCTCTATCTTAGTGGCGATAGCTTCAGAATAATGAGATTTTTGTTTAGTGATTTCATATTCAATTACTAATTCTCCTGGGAGAACATTCCAGAAAAAAAGCTTACGACCATCATAGTCAGTACCAAGCCCCATACCGCCAGGAATGATTTTATCCACTCTAATCATATTGGTATTATACCAAAAATATGTTATAATTTAAATAAGATGACAGCAGAGGAAATACTGAGGTCTAGTGAAAGGTCTGCATTAAACGAAAACCAGATTATTTCGCGCGTGACAGGGAAGGATATAACGATTCGGAAGAAGGGAAAATTCAAAACCTTCGGAGCGATGGGATTAATTACGCTAGCCTTAATAGTAGCAGCGGTATTATTTAGTTCTGGAAATTTAATTCCATCAGCTATTTCAGAGAGATTAATTGAAGAAACCGATGTGCAATATGCTGATGCAGTGGAAAGTAAAAAACTCGTATTTCAACAAGCTCTAAAAAATGGAGATTTGCCAGAAAACACAATAGCGATTCTGAAGCAAAACGGAGTGGAAGTTGAAAAAACTGAAAATGGCGAAATGCTACTTAAAATTAAAGATAAAACCGTAACAGCGGATAATTTTATTGATGAGGTAGGAGCGAATGTAGATTTGTACAATGCCTTTAACAAGGCAACTTATCAGAGAGCGGCATATTATTATGATGATGCTGCAAAAAAGGTGTTTCAAAAAATTGGCACCACACGAAACAACTATACGAGTGAGTCGGATTTCGATCAAGTAATGGATGCTTTAGTAGGAAATGGAAGTAATGTAGATGTAAACAATGTTGCAACAGTAGAAGATGGCGAAGATACCAGCTATAAAAAGTTGGGTACAGCGGCAAAATCCAGTAATGGAGCGACTGGTTTTATTAGTGAAGTAGCGAGCCAAAACACGGCTACTTCTGGTATAGAAGCGACTTTAAACTCGGCCGATGCCTTAAAAGTAGCAGATACAATTTCAAAAGAACAAAGGTCAGAATTATTCTTCTTAACTTTTATGGAAAATATTAGTAAGATGAAGGCGGGAGAAGGAAATGAGTCAAAAATTCATGAAGCGATGAATTATTTATACGAAAGTCAGGAATCTGAAGTAGTAGACGTGAAGACTGGGAAAACGATAATCACGAAAGGCACAGCACTGGAATCCCCAAGCCTTTACGCAATATTATCTGGAAATAAAGTAGATATGGAGGCGGTAGGAAATTATTCTTCGGATAGAATTTTAAAAACCACAGAAAACCAGTTAGGAGTAACTAGTGGAGCCAACGCGATTACTGGGACTATAGCTTCAGCTAGTGAGGGAATAAAAGGTATGATCGGGCGACTTTTAGGCCTAGAGGGCGAGGCGGCCTCAGCGGATACCCTAAGTGTAGTAAACAAAACTGTGGATAGCTCACTAGTAAACAATTCCTACGAAACAATCAAAGGGGTAAATGCGGGTGAATTTTTAGTAGAAGGGGCAGTAAATGTGGGCAAGGAACTAGCCAAAGCAAGTGGGGCTACGGCGGGAGATGCGGCAGCAGTAGCCAAATATGCTAGATTAAATTCAGCAGTATTAGCGATGGACGCGGCGGCAGATAGAGTTAATAGGAGCCCATTTGATGCAACCTCTAAAAATACTTTTCTAGGGTCAATTATTTACAAATTAGCAGTAACAAGCGCCAAAACAGCTAAGAGTCCTTTACTTTCCGGAATAAAAACTGTAGCTAGTACTATAAGCAACGCAGTGGGGGGAGGATTAGTAAATAGTTACGCAGATGGAGCGGAGGGGTATTTAACAGAGTTTGGAGACTGTGAAACTTATGGAACGATCGGGGCAGTGGGTTCAGCTCAATGTGCAGAAGTGGCAACCTTTGATCCTTCCACTCTTGATAATACTTTTGATGATCCTGGATTTATTGAATTTGTTAATAATAACACAACTCTTAGCGCTTCCGGCAAACGAACAGTTAATCAGAATTCAATATTAGCGAATTTTATCCTGTATAATAATGAGCGAATAACACCATTAGGGGTGACTGATGGTGGAATTTTGAATTCCTTATCACTGGGTTCTTCCTCAGTATCGTTCGTATCAAATATCTTAGGAATGATCGAAAACTTCTTGGGGGCATCAGAAATTAATAAAAATATTGCAACTGGAGAAGAATATGTGAATTCTACGGCAAATCCAAGCTGGGATAACTATAAATATGCTCAAAGGTATGTTTCGCTAGCTAGGGCGACGGATTCATTACGGCAATACGCTGGTGGATCTACGGCTTATAATGATATTTTTGGGTTTGAAGGTGATGAAAATCCGGTAATCGCCTTCATTGAAAAACATAGCTCTATAGCAAATAAGTAAAGTAGACCACTTTATATTTCCTCTACACTAGTGATGATCACCTGGTTATCCTTGAAATTATCAACTAGGCATTGGCGACGGGTGGTGTCGAGTTCAGAAAAAACATCATCAAGAAGAATCAGGGGCTTAAGCCTTAAATTTGTTTCAATGAGTTTAGCTTCGATAAATTTTAGAGCTAAAATAATAGAACGAGTTTCGCCACGCGAAGCAGAACCATCGGCTAGTTTACCATTAAATTCAAAAATATAATCATCACGATGAATACCAAAACTAGTGTGGCCAAGAATTTGATCACGAGCGAAATTTTGTTCGAGAGTGGCGAGATATTTCTGTTCAGACTGTTCAAGAGAATCACTCTGGTAAATAATTTCTATTTGATCAGAATTTTTAGCGATGGAATAATAAGTAGGGGTAAGTTCAAGATTAATTTTTCGAATTAATTGTTGACGAGTCTGACAGAGTAGAGTACCGTATTTAGCTAAGAGTAAATTCCAAGAGAATACCGAGTCGGAACTATTATGATCTTGTTTTAGAATTTCGTTACGTTGCTTTAAAGCCTTTTTATACTTACTAAGGTTTACGGAGTAATTTTCGTCCAATTCAGAGAAAATACGATCAAAATAGTCACGTCGGCGACTGGGTGCATGGCTAATTAAATTAAGGTCGGAAGGGAGAAAGAGGACTACCGGATATTTACTTTTAAGGGGAAGGCGTTTAGTTTTTTTATCTAGAATGTGAAAAGTTTTAGTTTTGCCATCATAAGTAGCGGCAGCAGATTCACCGTTTTCGTAAACTAATTCAATACGATAAAATTCGGTACCATGCTTAAGGATCTCTGGATCAGTAGCACGAAAACTTTTGCCACGAGTAAGGATGTAAATGGCCTCTAAAACTGAAGTTTTACCGCAGCCATTTTCACCTAGAATAAGCGAGGTTTTATCCTGGCATTCAAGAAAATACTGGGCATGATTACGAAAATTAGTTAATTTAATAGATTTAATAATCATTTAAGAATTTAAAGGCATTATGATATGAGTATATTTATCACTCTTTTTATTCTTGAGAAGAATAGGAGCGACACGATCAGAAAAACAGAAATCAATTTCTGATTCCTCTAAGGAATTGAGCGCATCTAGAAGGAAGCGGGAATTAAGATTAATTTTACCTTCTTCTTTGACTTTAGTTTCAATTTGGGAATCGTTTTCGCCAAATTCATTAGCGATTGATTTAACTGAAAAGATGTCAGGGGCTTTAGTTTCACAGATAATAGAACCACCAACTGAGCGAGCAAAAAGTGCAGCAAGCTTAGTAACACGAGTCAGCTCCTCACGATTAAGAGTGGCTTTAATATTGCAATCCTTAGGAATAAGCTTTTGATAATCTGGGAAACTAGCGTCAATTAATTTAGAGATGATTTCAACTTCGCCTAAACGAAAACGAACTAAATCTTGGTTAAAAGTAATTTCAACCTCCTCAACGTCATCAGTAATAGAGCGGAGTACTTCTTGTAGGGAATTAGCCGGAACAATCGCTTTGACTTCACTCTCAACTTTATCGATAAGCTTCTTTTCGGCGAGACGATAACCATCGGTGGCGGCAATAGCTAGACAATTATTATCCGTATTAAAGTAAACACCAGTAAGAGCGGGGCGAGTAAGATCATTACTACTAGCAATAATAACCTGACCAACACTAGCCTTAAATTCGTCGATACCGATCTTATAAGTGACAGCTTGTTTTTCGTCAATTTCAGGGAGTTCTGGAAAATCGTCGGCTAGAGCACCATTGATGGTGGACGAATATTTGCCGGCGGCGATAGTAACTTTGGTATCCTTAGTGGAAATTTCAATAGTTTCACCTTTAGGGAGGTTAGAAACGAATTCAGCTAAGAGTTTGGCAGGAACCGTCACTACGCCATCCTCAGAGTTGGAAACGGGAAGAAAATCAACTACTGCCATATCTAAATTGGTGGTAACTAAAGAAACTTTTTTATTATCTACTCGGATTAAAACATTATTAAGGATAGGTAAGGTAACTTTGCCGATAGCTATCCGACTGACACTATTTAAGGCACGGCTGAGTTTTTCTTGAGTAACTTTGATTTTCATTTAATTTGATTCCTTTCTATTAAAAATAATTTTGTAGCTGTAATAGTAGGTGCGGTGGAATAGTGGAAAAAATAGTTGAAAAACAGGGGTATAAAGACAGTGGGAAAGTTGGTGAGAAAGTCGGGAAAAGTGGGTGGGAAAGTAGAGTTTTACACGATTGATATATAATGATTGAAAGAATCCACAAAGTTTTACGTGTGATTTACACGGGAATATCCACGTAGATTTACACTGAGTTTTACACATTTTAGCCATAGAGTTTTTCCTTAATCTCTTCGATTTGATCACGGAGGACAAAGTTGAGTTTGAGGTCGCTTTCGATTTTTTTAATACCGTGCATAACGGTAGTATGATCCTTAACGCCAACCTCAGCTGCAACTTTATTGGTGCTAAGCCCTAATTCTTTTGAAATAATAAACATAGCGACCTGGCGAGCGTTTTTAATATTGGCAACGCGAGATTTACTGCGAAGTTCGGTGGGGGTAATCTGGTAATATTTAGCGACTTTTTCGACGATTTGTTTAGAAGAAACAGGACGAATCTTGGAAGACTTATTAACAGAAACGGAGCCATTTTCGATCAACTCTAGGGGAGTAAGGCCGCGAACTTCAGACATTAAGAGAATGGTAGAAAATTCACCTTCGAGATCACGAATGTTGGTATTAACATGTTCGGCGATATATTCAATCGCTTCGGGCTCAATATCGGCACCCATGAGTTCGGCTTTAGCTCTTAAAATAGCACACTTATCTTCGAATTTAGGGAGTTGAAGATCGAAAGCTCCGGCCCAAGTTAAGCGAGAAGCGAGGCGTTCATCGACGGATTTGATTTGAGAAGGAAGGCGATCCGAAGTAACAATGATTTGTTTATTGAGTTGATAGAGGTTGTTAAAAATATTAAAGAATTCTTCTTGAGATTTTTCCTTATTCATAATGAATTGGAAATCGTCAATAATCAAACAGTCTAGATCTTGGAATTTACGATTAAATTCTTTACCTTTGCCATTGCGAACCGCGTCAACGAAATCGGAATAAAAGTCGGAAATAGGAGTATAAAGAATTTTGTAATCCGGATTATTGGCTAATAATTCATTGCCAATGGCTTGAACGAGGTGAGTTTTACCGAGGCCGGGACCACCATAAAGAAAGAAAGGGTTATAGCGAGTTCCAGGAGCATCAATAATGCTTTTAGCGGCGGCAACAGCAACATCATTATTGGAACCAACGATGAAATTATCGAGGGAGTATTTTTGATTTAGACCGTTATGTTTTATAGAATCTGGTTTAAAACTACGGTTAGAATTGATTGGTTTTTTAGTAATAACAGTATTTTTGATGACTTCACGAGAGCGAATCTTAGATTTATTAGAAGACTTAACTTCAAAGGTAATAGTATCAACGGTGACACGATTGTTTTGAAGGGCAGTGGAAATAAGGTCATAGTAACGATTACGAAGTTGCTTGACATAGAAGGTGTTTTTGACGCCGATTTTAATATTACCATCTTTAGTAGAAATTAAAGAGGTATCCTGAAACCAAGTGGAAAAATTAGCTGGGGATATTTGCTGTTCAATTTCAGCTAGCGCATTCTTCCAAACATCATACATTTTGTGTATTTACCTCCTCTTTGTAGGACTATTATAGCACGAAAGTGAGAGTTTTCCACAAGTTTGCGAAAGAAAATTTTTGTGGTGTAATGCTAGAATAAGTTAATAGAGGTGAGATTTTCCACAGGAACAAAAGAACCCCATAAAATAGTGTGGAAAACTTCTTGAAAAATGTGGAAAAATGCGGTATACTATATAAAGAATTTGAAAATAATAAAAGTTTAAGGAATAATATGCCAAAGCGAACATATCAGCCACATAAGAAGCAACGCAAAGCTGAACATGGATTCATGAAAAGAAATAGCAGTAAGTCAGGACGAAAGGTATTGAAACTACGTCGACTTAAGGGACGGGCAAGATTATCAGCTTAATGAATAAGCCCCTCGGGGCTTATTTGATATAATAATAATATGTTAAATAAGAAATACCGGTTTCATTCACGCGGGGGAGTGAAATATGTGTATCAAAAGGGAAAGACGATTCGGCGACCCGGAATGTCTTTGGTGTTTTGTGAAAATACTAAAGGCTTTACACGAGTAGCGGTAGTGGTGTCTAAGAAAGTTGAAAAGACTGCTGTAAAACGAAATCGGATTCGACGACGTATATATGAGGCTCTAAGGATAAATATGGATTTGATCCCGAAGGAGCATGATTATATTTTTGTAGTTTACGATAAAAAAATGGGAACAATAGCCTTTACTGAGTTGGAGAAATTATTAGGGGAATTAGTGGCCGAGAGTAAAGTGTGCTATAATAAGAAGAATGGATAAAAAGAGTGTAAAAAAATACATCTATGGGGGGCTCTTTGTTCTTTTTGTGATTGGTTCGATTGCCACCGGAAGTCCGTTTAACTTTATCGATATGATCGTGGTGAGGCCAATCGTCAATATTTTGTTTGTGATCTTTAATTTGGTACACGATTTTGGTTTAGCGATTATTATTTTAACAATCATCGTGAAGCTTTGTATGTGGCCAATAATGAAAAAACAATTGAATCAATCTAAATTGATTCGGAAGTTGCAGCCAGAATTAACGAAGATTAAGAAGAATTGTAAAGGTAATAAACAATTAGAATCTTTGCAAACGATGGATTTATATAAGCGATACAATGTAAAACCATTTGCATCGATGTTGACGTTATTGATTCAGTTACCAATCTTTATTGCGATTTTCTCGGCGATTCGAGTAGTAGCTACGCCAATGCCGACGGATAATCTAATGAACCGAGCTTATAGTATTGTGGCTTATGAAGGTTCAGAGATAAAAACACTGGAGGAAAAACAAGAAGTATATTTGGCCAGCTTAACAGATGAATCGGTGCCGGTAGAAGAAAAATTGGCTTATGATTTTCACCCGCAACTATTTGGGGTGATTAATTTAGACGTAAAGGCGAGCGACGTGTTGATGGGAAATTTTTCCTGGAGCGCATTGTTTATCTTGATTTGTACGATTGCGGCCTCAGTGATTCAATATTGGGCCACAAAACAACAGATGCCTTCCGGTAAATCGGAGAAAAAGAAGAAGTTCCGCGATCTAATTAAAGAAGCTAAAGACGGAAAAGAGATTGATGAGTCTGAAATTAGTACAATAGCAACTGGTTCAATGGCTGGGATGATGCCAATCATGATGTTTGTCATTATGTTTAACTTGAATGGGGCGTTGGCATTCTATTACTTCCTTAGTAATATTATTACGGTAACACAGCAAAGAATAGTGTTAAGAAAAGTAGATGACGAAATTGATGCAGTAACAGATAAAGCTGTACTAAAAGAACTTAGGGGGATTAAAGAAGCCGAAGTGGTGGAAAATAAAAAAACAGGAACAAAAGTAACAAGAATCTCCGCGAAAGATATTAAAAAGAAAAGGAGATAAATATGAATAAAGATGAATCAATTAGATTTGCTGCCAGATATCTGGAAGATTTACTGAGCTTTTTTGGAATTAATGTAGCAGTAAGTTCAACAATTGACGATGAGGTAATTCAGTTATCGGTGCCCTCCACGTCGCTTAACTCGCTATTGATTGGCCGAAATGCGGATAATTTGCGAGCCTTACAGCATATAGTATCGATGGCTTTAGTATCTAAAGAGGCGGAAGTAACTAGAGTGAATGTAGATGTAGCTAATTACAAAAGACAGAGGGCAGATAGAATCGCTAGTAAAGCTGAGGGATGGATCGCAAAAGTACGTGAAAGTGGACAGCCATTTATCGTAGATTTAAATGCGGCAGACCGAAGAGTGGTGCATAAGGTAGCACAGGATTATTCGGATATTGAGACGCATTCGGAAGGGGAGGGAAGAGAACGAAAGCTAATCATTTCTAAAATTGGCGAATAAATAACAATAAAAAAATAGCCACTTTAAAAGTGGCTATTTTTTACTCAGTTTCAGTTGAGTGATTGCCGCCAAGGATGAGGACGAAGTCATAGTCGGTAGAAACACCGGCAGGGAGATCTTCGGCGGATTTAGCTTCAACGTTATATTTCTGCTCTAAGAATTTTAGACTATCTGGTTTAGCATCAGTGAGAGCATAAAGGGTGTAATTATCAGTATATTCGCCAGCAGGAGCGTCGTCGGTGGTAACACCGTCGTAAAGATCGGTGGTGAGCTCGGCCGCTTCAGTGGCGGCAAGGCCTGGAGTTTCGGCACCATTCAGGATAAGAATAGCAGTGTCTTCGTAGGCGAGAGGCTCGTTAGAGAACATTTTGGCAACATAATTCTGGATGGCAGTGTAATAGCCGACGCCGCCAACTGGCAAGACATAAGAAATGCCGTTGATAGTACCAGTAGTCATGTAATTTTCTGGCTCGATTAAGGAGACTTGTCGCATGTGATCAAAATCGAATTCGGAAAGGAGATGAGCAAGAGTTTTTAACTCATTGACGGAAAAACTAGAGCTAAAATTATCTCCTAGGGTGTTGGCTAGATCAAGAAGTTCAGAGATAGAGAGGTTCTTTTCGAAGACTTTGTCTTTAATACCAATAAGAATTTTTTGCTGAGAAGCCCCACGAGAGAAGTCGCCACTAGTAGTACCGTGACGAGCGCGAGCGAGACCAAGAGCTTCTTCACCGTCTAAAGTATAAGGAATGCCAGCCTGGTAGACGGCTTTAGTATATTCATAGTCCGCGATGTCTTCATCTAAGGTAACAGTGACTCCGTCAAGAATATTTACGATAGAAACCAAAGAACCCCAGTTGAGGTGGGCGTAATATTGAAGGTCTAGACCCAGAATACTACTAACTTCTGTCATCAAGGCTTCGGCGCCAGCCCGGTCATTGCTACCGTCCATATTGTTACACCAATAAACCTCATTAATTTTGCCGGTAGCGGTGCAGGTGTTAGAGACTTTAAGGTCGCGAGGGAGAGAGAGCATGGCTAGGTCGCCGGTTTCTTGATTAAGACTGATTACCATAATGGAATCGGTTAGTTGAGCACCGTCATGAACGTAATTTCCCTCAGTTCCTTCCATGTCATAGCCGCTAGTGCCAAAAGCGAGGATATTAGTGCGACCGTTTTCATCGGTCTTTAAGGGGTCGTAGGTTTCTGAGAAAAAGTCAAAAATGTTGCCGTCATTAGTCATATTGCTAAGTTTATTATTAAGCCAGATAATAACACCTACGCCAATGATAAGCAGGATCAAGATAATAATAATGATAGTAGTAATAACTTTACGTTTCTTACTTTTAGGCTTCTTTTCTTTTTTCATTTTTTTGGCTTTCTTTATGGGTTCATTAGCGGCAACTAGTTGGCCGGATTGTTCATCAAAATCAAAAGCTTGAACTGGTTTAAGAAAATCTTCAGTGGTGCCAGATGAAACAACAGGAGTAGACTGAGGTTTCTGGCTGATGGTTTTCTTAGAGGTAGCTTTTTTAGTAGCTGTTTTCTTAACAACAGGTTTTTTAGTAGTTGATTTTTTAGAGGTAGTTTTTTTAGTGGCAGTAGTAGCAGCGGTCGTTTTTTTGGGACGACGCGGAGCTAGGCCATCAATTGATTTATTTTTGTCCATTGTTTATAATTATAGCATAATGAGCGTGAAATTAACGAAAAAACAATTAGCGGTATTAACCTACATAGAGGATTTTACAGAGGCTCAAGGATATTCTCCTTCTTATCGGGAAATTATGGCGGGATTAGGGTTGTCGTCGGTGTCGGCGGTGGCGGAACACGTAGATAATTTAGTCGAAAAGGGAGCTTTGAAAAAAGTTCCAGGGGCGGCGAGATCATTAGAAATATTAGATTATAAACACGAAGAAACAGTAAAATTATTTAAAGAAAAAGTGTTAATTGCCTCGGACGATGACAAAAAGATACTGGTCAAGGCCGCGGAAATACTGGGATTAGATTTAGAATAATTATTTCAAATCAAAGACATTGCCGGTTTCAATGATGGTGGAATCATCCCAGGCAGGGCCGGTTTGGATTTCTTCTACCATATGGTCTTCCTCATTCCAGACATAGTAAATGATAGTGCGATCTCTAGGTGCTTTGATGCCTTGGAATAACTCAGTGCTGGACTTACCTTTGTGTAGATCATCGAAAGCGTTGCCGAGGTCTTCGAAGGAAATAGGTTGGTCGGAGCGAAGCATCTTAGAGTGGTTCTCATTAACACCTTTAATGTAGAGAATCGGATTGAAACGACTATTAATGTAATCATATTCCCAAACACCGTCACGATAGCCGTGATCGGCCATAATAACTATGGAAGCATTGTCATAAGCATTGGCTGATTTAAGACGATCAAGATAAGCTTTGATTACTTTGAAGGTAGCGGTTTGTTTTTGGGAATAAGTACCGACGGTTTTATCGACAGGGTTGAGGTTTTCGTCGAGATTAAACCAGATATGAGCACCTTCGAGGTGAATAAAGTGGAAGACTTTTTGGTCAACAACCTCTAGCTCTTCGTTGTTATAAATATCGTAATTGGCCTTATCACGCCAATCGAAATCAACTTTATTGTCTTCGAGATCGGATTTTTGGAAACTTAAGTTTTCGATATGAGCCTTACCTTTAAGGGGGTAAGGGAGATATTTGTAAAAATCATATCTGGCAATTTCGCTGAAGAAATTACTGCGGTTGATTTTAGTACGACTAGATATATTTTTGAAAATGGCAGCGGATCCAGGATCCATGATAACGTCGTTGTCGTAGAAATACATATTATAGTGATCATCATTCAAAGTTTTAATGATGCTTGAATTGGCGAAAGCTGACTGAGAATATTTATCGAAGCTGGTTTCGTTATGGTTGGGAATTTGGGAAAAGATATAAGGGATAGAATCTCTAGTATACGGATAATAGGAGACGGTATCTTGATAATAAGTAAAATCTTTAAAGGTGTTTTGATAATCTGAATCGTCTTGCAAAAGGTTGTCGAAGGATTTAGAATCAACGGCGTCTACGAGGAAAATGAAGAAATTACGATCATTAGAGACCTGATTGTAGTAATCAAAGGTGGCTTTAGTGATGAATTTATCCTTAAGGGCGTCAGTGGTGACGAGGGAAGAGACTAGAGAAACTGTGAGCATGGCAAATACTATGCCGGTGATGGGGGCGATAAAAGAAACCACCTTAGGAAGTTTAAATTTTTTGATAGCAAAGAAGAGACCGGCAAAAGCGATAAGCCAAAGAATAACAGAAATGGCGGATTCAACTTTATATTGGCGCCATTTAAATACCTCTCCATTAATACCGGGAAGAGTATTAGCAAGGAAGTTACCCTGGATATAAGTGATCAGAAAAACACAGAAGACGACGGAAGTAATAATATAGTAAACATTGATTTTTTTGAAAAGCTTGATAGCGCAAAAGTAAACTAAGGCGAAGAAGGCGAGGAGGATGACGGTAAAGATAAAGAAAGCGGGGACGAGCTGGGGAAGCATATCGTAAAGGTCGAACCAGAAATCATTAATATTGCCAGAATATAGGGAAATAGGTTCAAAAATTAAGAACATAAAGCTGATAGCAAAAGACAAAACTATAGCTGGTAAAAAGTTTTTAAAAAATTGGTGTTTTGTTTCGATTTGATCCTTCTTCATCTTAGTAGATATTATACTATAATTTGGTGAAAAAAGAATGAAAATGTTATAATGTTATTAGGAGAATTATCGTTATGGCTAAGAGACGAAACTATCGAAAAATAATCTGGTGGACGGTTGGAGTAATTTTGGTGGCCGGAATAGTGATAGCTGGTATAGTAATTGGAATCAATAATACTGGAAGAACTAACAATGACGAAATGACAAAGACCGAGGAGCAACCAAAAGTTGAACAAAAGGACGATAACGATAACAAAAACACAGAAGAAGAGAACACAGAAGAGATTGATGATTATAAAAAAATAACGCAATATGAAGGAGCAGATCCAAACAAAGCAGAAGAGCTATCTGGGGTAGTGACTTACGCAAGCGTAAATGGCGGTACGTTAGTGATTCGGACAAGTATTGACCAATATCTAACAGAGGGGACTTGTGATTTGACTTTAGAACGGGATGGGCATATAATATATAGTGATACGACTAATATAGTGGGTGAGGCGTCGACTGCGACTTGTCAGGGATTTGATGTGACAACAGCAGGACTTGGGGAAGGAAAAATAGATATCATTATAAATTTGAATGCGAATAGTAAGAGCGGGGTGATTCGCGGAGGAGTCGATATTTGATGGTGAGACGTAGGGATAAAAGAATTTGGTGGATGCTGTTAGGGGCGTTTATTCTGGTATTTGGAATAACGTTTGTCTCGCAGAAGATTAATGATAGGGATACGGAAGCAGCGAATATGGGGGCTTTTGATCCAGGTTATATAATTTCAGACTACCAAATGACAAATTACGCCTCGATGAGTGAATCAGATATCCAGAATTTCTTGAAATCGAAAAATAGTTGTAATGACCGAGATCTTAATAAGTATACTTATGGCAATAAGGTAGGGTATTTTTCAGAGAGCACACCATACACTTGGCATGTGAAGGATGGTCATTTTGTCTGTATGGCAGAAGAGAATTTTAACGGAGAAAGTGCGGCGCATATTATTTGGCAGGCGGCACAAGACTTTAAGATTAATCCAAAAGTAATCCTCGTGATACTGCAAAAAGAACAAGGCTTAGTAACAGATACTTTCCCTCACAGTATCCAATACCGGTCGGCGATGGGTTATGGCTGTCCGGATACTGCACCATGTTCACCAAAATACGCAGGGTTTAAAAACCAAGTACGCAGTGCGGCGGAGATGCTGAGAGAGGTAATGGACGGGGGATGGTCTAACTACCCAGTGGGTGAAAACTATATAAAATATAGTCCAAATTGCAGTAGTGGTTCTTGGGTAAATGTACGGAATAGGGCGACTTCGGCTTTGTATCGCTATACATCTTATCAGCCAAATAGAGCAGTGCTAAATGGTGGTAGTGATAGTTGTTCGGCATATGGAAATAGTAATTTTTATAGGTATTTCGAAGATTGGTTTGGAGGAATTACAGCCATCCAGAAGAACGCGAGAATCGCTGACGGAACATATTATATATTATCATCAGCCGCAAAAACTATGGCGATAGATGTAGATAGTGGAATGTCGAAAAATGGAACCAACATTCAATTATATAGGCGAAATAATTCAAATGCACAACAGTGGGTAATATCTTATAATTCGAGCACGGATGATTATAATATTATCAACGCCGCTTCTAAAAAGGCGTTAGACGTGGATGGCGCCAATATCAAGAGAGGGACTAATATCCAGCTTTGGGATTCAAACAAGACTTGTGCACAGAGGTGGAAAATTGTAGAAACTTCTGGTGAGGTGGTGAAATTCATCTCGGCTTGTTCGAATGCGGCGTTAGATGTATCGAGTGGGAATTTAGTAAATGGCGGTAATATTCAAACGTGGGATGATAATAACACTAAAGCCCAAAAATGGATTTTAGTGCCAGTGGAAACAGTGCCAGATGGACTATATAATATTACATCAGCAAAGAGCGATAAAACGGCGATAGATATTAGCGGTGGATCTCATAATGCTAGAAACGGATCAAATGTTCAAATTTATCGTAATAATTATACGGCGGCACAACGTTGGTATATCGAAAAAGATAATAATGATTATTATACTATCAAAAATAAACAGAGTGGAAAAGTTCTAGATGTAGAAGGAGCAAGCGTTAAAAGTACGGCAAACGTACGTGTTTATACTGGAAACAATACTTGTGCCCAAAAATGGCGGATTTTGAAGAGTGGCGATAACTATACCTTTATCTCGGCCTGTTCACACAAGGTCTTGGATTTGGCGGGTGGAAGCATAGATAACGGTACTAATATTCGAATTTACACTCCTAATAATACGGTTGCCCAAAAATGGAATTTTTCAGAAGTACCGATCGTAGAGTCGGGGACATATAGTGTCGTTTCGGGGCTAAACGAAAATAAAGCCGTTGATATTGCGAACGGAAGTAAATATAACGGAGCGAATATTCAATTATATAACGATAATGGCACAGACGCGCAGAAGTGGGAAATTAGTTACGACGATAAGACTGACACATATAAGTTATTTAATAAAACAGCAAATAAGGCAATCGATGTGGATTCCGCTAGTAGAGAGAGCGGGGCAAACGTGCAGATATATTCCAGTAATAACACTTGTGCTCAAAAATGGTCAATTATAAAAACCGGTGACAAATATAAGATTTATTCCACTTGTTCTGGACTAGCTTTGGATGTGTATGGAGCCTCCACTAAGAACGGAGCAAATATTTGGCTCTATAGAGATAATGGCACAGACGCGCAGAAATGGATGCTCAAGCAGCTTTAGATTGATTACGCTTAGCGATAATAATAAAGCAAATAAAGATAGGCAACAATAACGCTAAGGGGAAGGCGTATCTGAAAATGGCTACAGGGGCTACTAATAGAGTAGTAAATAGGCCAATTACGGGGGCGAGGACAACGAGCAATTTATGAGCCTTTTCCTTAATTAAAAGACCGAGTGTGTATAGGAATAGGATAGCGTAAAGGCCAATGGAGCTGAGTTGGGCTACGACTGGAATGTTTTGCCAGCCATTACTGAAAATAATATCGTCTAATTTATCCGTGATATTATTGTCTGGTAATAATCTCTCAACTGGTTTCATATTACGGACTGCGGTGGTCATAGCGAAACCAGTATAATTCATGAACCCGAGTTTAATGCGTGGATCGTCATAATTTTTCATTGGATACCAGAAGCCGATAGAATTTAAGAGAAAGGCTTCAATATAATTGCCGGGGTTCTTGATACCTAATTTAGCCCAGAAGCCTAGATATTCAGGTAGATTTTCGTTAACGTAATCAAGATATAGAGAGCCTTTAGTAAAGTCAGAAATCAATGGGTATTTTTGATAATCATAGAAGAGAGATTTTTCGTCAAGTCTGTAAAACTTGTTAAGCTCTTCTCGATCTGATTCGTCAAAACTGGTGGGGTTTTCGAAATAGGACCGGGCGACTTGTTGAGAAGGAACACCGAGGATTTCTCGGACGGCAGTGGTGTTTTTCTCTACGTTCATTAAGTGAAAGATTGGCCCAGTGTAAACAAAATTGAGCGCTAAAATAGCGAGCAGGGAGAAAAGTAGGGATTTTTTGTTGGGGATTTTAACGAAGACAATGAAGGCAACAAGGAATAAGAGGCAGATGATGCCGTTATTGCGAAGAGTTAACATAATGAAACCAATGAGGATGAATTTAGCGATGTGCCACTTGTTTTTAAAATAGTCTGGATCACGGATGATGGAATAAAGCTCCAGGATTAATAAAGCAAAGAGTCCTCCGAAAACTGTATCTTGGGCGTCGGTGATTGACATGACGGCGATGAAGGGAGTAAGAACGAAAAACAAAAGAGAAAGAAAATACGCAGTTTTATTTTTAGTCTGAGAGGCTACGAAGATGATGATCTTGTAAATAACATAGCAAATAAAGAGCATCTGGATAAACATAGCGATAGCAAACCCAGCTTCGTAATTATTAAAGAGCGCAAAGCTGGAATCTAGGAAGAATTTAAGGAAATAGCCGTAAGTGATTGACCAATGCGAAGTGAGAATGCCAGAGGAGAGCTCTGCGTCCCAAGCGGCCATATCGTAAGTGTAAACACCTGGGAAGAAAATAATCCAGATAATTGAACAAACTAAAAGCGGAACGAAGAAAGCAAGAAGCTTGGTTTTTCTGGTGATAGTAAAATTGGGGCGGAAAATTTTATCTGACATAAAGGAATAAAAAATTTCTAATAAGGGAAAGACGGCAAAAGAGCCTAAGAGTATTTTGACAATACTAGCAGAGCTCCAAATGATTTGACTATAAAGGTTGAGTTGTCCTCCCACAATAAGGATACAAGATAGAAAGAGAGAAAAAATAGCATGGAAAATTATTCTGGGGCGAGAATTAAGTTTAGCAATCTTAACCCAATAATAGGATAGAGCAATGAAGCTCGGGATAAAGAAAAGATTAGCTAGAAGTTGAGAGTCTGAGAGAGATGATTTGATAATAAAGTAAACGCCTAAAGTGCCTAGCAGCGCATAAGCGAATTTTGCTGGGAGAGAGTTAAAGCTTTGAAGGTTAAGGAATTTAGCTTTATTTTTTTTCATGCTTTTTTAACTGTTTAAATTGATATTCAGCTTGATTCAAGAAAAATTCAAATTGTTGGCGAGATTTTTCGGTAGTGTTTTGCAGAATTAAGCCGCCAAAGAAAGACTGAGTGGCACAAAGATAGAAGAAGATGCTAGCCAAAAAAGTGGGTAATTTAGGGACAAGGCCAGTTGAGCCGAACTCAACTAGGACAGGAATAAGGAAAATAGTGCCGATAACAATGAAGAGTAGAGTCAGAAGACTGAAAAAGTGAAACGGTTTATAGTTTTTGTAGAAATTAATGATGGTTTTAATAACGCGAGTCCCATCGCTAATGGTATTGAGTTTAGAAACGCTGTTTTCGGGGCGGTCTTTAAAATCGATGATTTCGTTTTTGATATTAAGGTTTTTATCAAGAGCGTGGATGGTCATTTCGGTTTCGATTTCAAAACCTTTGGTAATAATAGGGAAAGTTTTAACGAATCTATAGCTTAGAGCGCGATATCCAGTCATAACATCTCTAATATCGCTGTGGTAAATCAAATTAATGAGCTTGCGAACTAAGATGTTACCAAAGCCGTGAAATTTGCGTTTGTTTTCAGTGAAATAGCTAGAAGAAAGGCGATCACCAATCACCATATCAATATTGTTTTCTAGAACGTTGGCGCAAAGCTGGGGGGCAAATTTAGCAGAATAAGTATCGTCGCCGTCTACGAGAAGATAACATTCGGCATCTATACCATGAAAAGCAGAACGGACAACGTTGCCTTTGCCTTGTTTAGGCTCATGAATGACGATGGCGCCGGCTTTTTGAGCAGTTTCAGCGGTGTGATCGGTAGAATTATTATCAAAAACGTAGATTTTAGCTGCAGGTAGCTGCTTTTTAAAATCTTTAACTACCTTACTAATGGTAGTAGCCTCGTTATAACACGGGATGATGACAGCAATTTTATCCATATCTATATTATAACACGTGATATAATGTAATAAATAAATAGTTTCGGGTGGGCAAAAAGGATTGCCAATGAAACTTAAACTGCGAAAAAGAGACATATCGATTGAATTAATGAGAATTATCGCGTGTTTTTTCGTGATTTGTATTCATATTAGTGTTGGTTTTTCTTTGAATGGTTCTTTTAGTAAAGCGTCGACTCTTTTCGTGTCTTTATTTGCTGACGCAGTGGCCATGTTTTGGTTTATCACGGGCGCGTTCTTGCTTAAAAGAGATGATTACAAGAAGGTGCTAAAGGGAACTTTTAAGAAGGTGATTTTGCCGACACTAGCTTTAATCGCCTTTATCTTTTTCTTTAATGGGTGGATGTTTGAAGGGCAGGGGATAATTGAAAGTGTGAAAAATTCTGCCGCACGGATTCCTTCGGCATTGGAGACGATATTTTTATGGTGGAGGACACCAGTGCCACATACAGGACAGCTATGGTATATATTTGTCTATATATTTGTGATGATTTGTTTTCCGGTAATTAAAGCTTTTGTGGAACGAATCGAAAAAAATCATAAAGAAAAACTTTTCTTGGTAGTTTCGTTTGGGATTCTTCTGTTGAACGATATCTCGAATAACCATTTTGCAAACTTTAATCACACAGTAATTGGGGCTCTAGTGCCGGCGGTAATTTTAATCATTTGGGGGCACATTATCTATAAAAACAAGGACAAAATTTTAGCAAAAATCAAAAGCAAGTTTTTTATTATACCTTTGGTAGTACTGATTTTCTTAAGGGCGTCGGTGCTAATTTATGCGCATGGCTGCGGGGACGGAGATTTAGATAGGAGCATAGTTTATTGGTATAGTTGCTTGAGTCCGTTAATTGTGACTTCGATTTTTCTATTCTTGGAGGGCGGTTTAAAGAAAATAACTGAAGGTAAAATAATTAATTGGCTGATATTGAAAATCGGGTCCTATACGTTCATGATTTATCTATTGCATGAATTGGTGATCGATTGCTTAAAGAAATTTGGAATTTTTGCAGATGTAAGAGGATATTTCTTGGCCAATGGAAATGTAGTGAAGTTGATATTATATTATCTGGCTCTAGGCGGAATAATTTTCTTGATTAGTTTACTAGCTAGTGTTGTGCTAAGGCTGATTGCTAACTTAGCCAAAAGAGGCCAGAGGATGTATATAGCGAAAAAGGAGAAGCCAAAAAAATAGAAATATTTATGGTATAATGTATTAGTATGATAAAGGTGTCAATTCTAGTTCCAATTTACAATGTAGAGCAGTTCCTACCGGAATGCTTAGATAGTCTGGTGAATCAGACTCTGAAAGAAATCGAAATCATTTGTATTAACGATGGTTCAAAGGACGATTCTTTGAAAATCATCAAAGAATACGCGAAAAAAGATAAAAGAATCAAAATAATTGATAAGAAAAACTCTGGTTATGGGGACTCGATGAATCAGGGGTTAAAGAAGGCGACTGGTGAGTATATAGGGATTGTGGAGTCTGATGATTTTATTGATACGGACGCCTTTGAGAAATTGTATACAATCGCCAAAAAGCAAAGAGTGGAGGTGGTGAAGAGCAATTTTTATGAATATTATGGTGACACTAAGAAAAACAAGGGGACGAGCGATATGTTCCCAGCTGATGAAATTGGCAGGGTGATTGATCCAAGAGAAGAGCGACAGATCTTCTATCAACCACCGTGTATTTGGGCAGCGATTTATGATCGAGAGTTTCTAGAGAAAAATGAAATAGCTTTTTTGCCGACGCCGGGAGCTTCTTACCAGGATACTGGTTTTAACTTCAAAGTATGGGCTTCGGCGCGGAGAGCGTATTTTGTGAAGCGAGCATTTTTGCACTATCGACAAGATAATTCTAACTCATCAGTGAAGGATGCAGGAAAGATCTATTGTGTGCAAGAAGAGTATAATGACATCAAGAGATTTTTGGAAGAAAAAGGCTTGATGGAGGAGCTCGGCCCGTTGATGTATACTTGCCAGTTTGGTGGGTATATTTGGAATTTGCATAGATTAAAATTCAAACCAGCGATGGAGTTTGCAGAGGTAGTAAAGAAAGACTACAAAGAAGCCAAGGCGGCAGGATATTTAAATTCGGATCGATTAGACGAGGTCGGAAAATATAATTCGCGAATCATTGCGATTAGACACCCTAAAGTATATGTCTTCTTAAGGCCACTACACGATTTTAGAAACTGGATAAAACCAGCAATTTCTAAAACAGCGAAGACTATTTCTCCGCGCTACAAGCAACGATTGCATACGATTGAACTGATTAGCAAATTAAGCGAGGCGCAGAGCGACATTTCGACGAAAGTGTCCGAATTAGAATCTAAAGTAGAGGGAAAAAATGGTAAAAGTTAGTATTATAGTTCCAGTTTATAATGTAGAAAAATATCTGGGAGCGTGTTTGGATAGCTTAATAAACCAGACTTTGAAAGAAATTGAGATAATTTGTGTAAATGATGGTTCGACGGATGGATCGCTAGAGATTCTAGAAGAATACGCAAAAAAAGACAAGAGAATTAAGGTGGTAAACCAGAAGAATGCCGGGAGATCAGCAGCGCGCAACGCAGGGTTAAAGAAGGCTACTGGTAGCTATATAATGTTCTGTGATTCGGACGATGAGTTTGATCTTTCTATGTGTGAGAGAATGGCGGGAAAGATAGAGAAGCACGAAACGGATTTGGCGGTGTGTGGAATGGCGATTGCGTATGAAGCTCATTCAGAGATTAAAGATAGTGACGATGCTTACTATAGATTAAAGTTTTTCGGGAAAACGTTTATTGACGACAATGTAATTAGAAAAACTGATGCTTCGGTCTGTAATAAGATTTTCCGAAAGGATTTGATTAAAAAATATAAGTTAGAATTTCCGGAAAAACTGAACAATGAAGATTACTATTTCTATAATGCCTATATGAGTATAGCAAAAACTTGCTATTTCCTAAATCGTAAACTTTATAAATATATTAGACATGAGGGCTCAATCATGTCTGAGAACTTTGATAAGAATATTTATTCGCCGGATCATTTATTGGTGGCGGAGAAATTGTTTGCATTTTACCGAGGGAATGACTATATCGCTAAACACACCGATTTATTCTGGATGCAGTTTTCGGAGAGTTTTTGGTTTTCGTATAATCATTCGGCGAAAAAGTACCGAAAGAGGATTCTAGGGATAGCTAAAGATTTTATCAATAAACACTATGAAAAGTATGCCCCAACTAACCGAAAAGTAAAAAACTTGGTTAGCATAATTGCGCATTACAATATTTTCTATAGAACGAGAAATTTCGTGAAA
Source organism: Candidatus Saccharimonadota bacterium (assembly GCA_024697865.1). GTDB lineage: Bacteria > Patescibacteriota > Saccharimonadia > Saccharimonadales > Saccharimonadaceae > Nanosyncoccus. The sequence goes on from JAILSC010000009.1 coordinate 64,962, forward strand.
AAAGTAGCTAAGAGTTTTTATCTAAAAATTAACTTTGGCTATCGGCAACAAAATTATATCAACGCGCACTTTGAAGAGCTTTACGAAAAGTTTGCGGATTTATCCGATCGCTTAGACAATTTAACAAAGGAGAAATAAAATGAATTGCGATTATTTGATAGTGGGGGCGGGGGTTTTCGGTGCAACAGTGGCGGAGAGATTAGCCGAGGCAGGAAAAAAGGTCTTAGTGATTGAGCGACGAGCGCATTTGGCGGGAAATATCTATTCTTATACGGACGAAGAAACGGGAATTGAAGTGCACAAGTATGGATCACACATTTTCCACACCGAGATGAATGAAGTCTGGAACTATATTACGCGATTTACTGAGTTCAATGATTATGTTCACACCGTAAATACACGGCATGAAGGGAAATTGTACCCGATGCCAATTAATCTAGACACGATTAATTTGCTATATGGGACTGAAATGGATGCAGAAGAAGCGGAGAAGTTTGTGGCGGAAGAGGCTAAGCGGGATAGTGAACGATTGGGGATTAAAGAACCACGAAATTTCGAAGAAAAGGGAATTAGTTTGGTGGGTGAAAAATTATACACAGCTTTCCTAAAAAATTACACGGAAAAGCAGTGGAATACAAGTGCCACGAATTTGTCGGCAGAAATCTTGAGTCGAATTCCGGTAAGATTTTCACACGATAATCGATATTTTATGACGGCGAAACATCAAGGTATCCCGTGTGAAGGATACACTAAGATGGTAGAGAAGATGTTGGAACATGAAAATATTACTGTGAAATTAGGGGTTGATTTTAAAGACATAAAAGATGAAGTATCTGAAGATGTGAAAATAATATATTGTGGACAAGTGGACGAGCTATTTGATTATGAACTAGGGGTATTGCCATGGAGATCACTGAGGTTTGAGGAAGAAAAAACGGAAAATGGTTTAGGCGAAGCGGTAATCAATGAGGCGGATAAAATAGTGCCGTATACGAGAGCGCATGATTATAAATATTATCAAATTCATCAACCAGAAGTAATTGAACAAAAGTTGTCTTATGTGGCACGAGAGTATCCGGCGGATTTTGAAAAAGGCGGCGAAGCTTATTATCCAGTAAATAATCCAGAATCAGCAGAATTATACGAAAAATACGTTGCATTAGTAGAAGAACGATATCCAAACATGGTTTTGGGTGGGAGATTGGGAGCGTACCAATATTGGGATATGGATAAAGCGATTAAAAATGCGTTAGAATTTTCAGAGAAGTTAACAGTTAAGAATTTTTAACTTCAATTTCGTCACAAAGATTAAGAAATGACTCAAGAATATAAACAAGCCATTTTTGATCACCAGTCATATTATCGGTACAATGAGGCCAGAATTCAGGACGAGTGGGACCCTGCCAATCAGCGAGCCATTCGTTCATAGGGCGAGGCATGGGGGTTTTTACTGGGGTTTTGAAACCTGGATAAAGCCTATTGAATATTTCGCGAATAAAATATTTATTTTCACCATTACGAATTCGTTCAAGATTGAGGGGTGGTGTTAAAAAAGTGTGAGCATAAGGAGTCGACAACGTTATTTTGGCGGTATTACAAGCATTGGTATAACTGCCCATAGCTTCGATATAGAAATCATGACGATTGAATTCATGAACATCGACGTAACCGTCCTTAGCGTATTTTATGATGGGTTCTAATATAAGTTCTGGTTCTTTTAGAACTTCATATGGTAAAACATAAGCATACCTCTGAATGAATTCGCCAACTAGCCAGTCTTTAGACAACAGATCACTAAGACCGCCGTAATTGAGATCAGCACTTTCACCAAAGATTAGGGTGTCAAAACCGTCTTTTTTAGCTTCGAGAGCGGCTTTATAAATTTGAACTTCAATAGAGTGAAAAGGGGCGCCTTTATGTTGCATCAATATGGGTGTATATTTTTCAAAATCTTCCCAGTACACTTTGATGATTTTATGCTTGAGGTTACATTTTTCGGCGTATTTGGCGGCTTGAGGAGATTCATTGGTCACTTTTTTGCCTGGAACAATACATTGAAAAGTGTAAGCAGTAGAACCTTTAGGCATGAACTTAGCAAGAATAGCTGAGTCGATACCGCCGCTTAAAGCTAGGGCAGCTTTACCATTTTTGGTGGCTTTTTGAACTTCCATTTTTAATTTTTCTTCAAGCTCAAGACTGTTATTAATCGGTTCACGTTTAATAGAGTTATCATAAAAACAAGGTAAAAGTTTTTTAGAAAAACATTTATTATGATCAGTGATGGTACGATACATTAAGAATGAGCTAGCGCAGTATTTTCTATTTTCCTCCATAGTTTAACCCTTTTCGTTTTTGTGTTTTTCGGCCTCTTTGGCGTCAAGATCTCTAACATAACCAAGCGCCTTGCTTATTTTAGTCGAAGAAACGCCTTTGGTATAAGGGAAATAAACTATTTTAATGCCTGCTTTATTGAATTCTTTTTCGTACTGCTCCCATTTATCGGTGGCATACCAATCATCTCCAACGAAAAGAATAGAAGCACCGAGTTTCTTACATACAGATAGTTTATCCATGTCATATTGTGGAATGGCAGCATCGACGCATTTAACATTACGAACTATTTCAATGCGATCCTCAAAAGGAATCATAGCATGTTTACCTTTATAAGTAACTAGTTCGTCGACTGTCACACCTACAATTAATTTATCACACATGCCTTTGGCGTTTTTAAGTAGGTTGAGGTGACCGATATGGAACAAATCAAAAACACCAGCAGTATAACCAATAATTTGTTGGTCAGGTTTTTTATTTAAAATCATTTAAGCTCCTTTCTTAATTTTAATAAAGTTTCTTGATATGGTTTATCTGGATCAAAGATGACTTTGCCGTGAGCACTACTACCTTTAACAAACTCCATATAGTTACCGAATTTATTTTTGAGGAGTTTGTCGTAATCAGCCGGAATAGGAACCTGAAGATATTCAAAGGGGTGCATAATTATTTTGTCAAAAAAGACTTTCTCTTGAACTCGACTGCCATAGACTAATGATAAGTTGCCAATTCTGCCATTTCCACGTCCATTGAAGCGAGCACAAACTCTTTCATATCTTCGATAAATATTCTTAAAGCCAAATAGTTTGACAATAATTATAGCTCGAATATGTTCTTTTTTTAAAGTTTCAGTGGGAAAATATTCATTAAAATAATCTTCATATAAACATTGAATTTCCCTTACTTGGTAAGCTTGTTTATTCCAACCGTGTTTTGTGTCTGGGTATTCATCAAAAGGGAAAATATCAATAAAGATGCCTTGATGATGTGAACGATTTATTTCTTCCGGTAAAATAGCAGTAGTCCCATCGTAACGTAGTTGAGCGTGGCCACGATATACTTTGTCGGTATATGGCGTTTGGAAAAAAAACGGTTGAGTAAACTCTTTTGGTGCGATTTTTATAAGTTTTTTATAATCATCTCTAAACATAGCAATATCTATATCGTCGTCCCATGGAATAAACCCATTATGCCTGATTGCGCCAAGCAGAGATCCACCAATTAAAAACCATTTAAGATTGTGCTTGTTGCAGACTTCTTGAAATTTTTCAAGCATTTCTAATTCTTTAGCCCAGACTTTTTTCATTTTGGCAGAAACTTTATAACCACAGATTTCCTCGGCGTTGAGATTGAATTTTGGATTAAGAATGGTTTTAGATTTCATATTTAACTCCAGAGATTCTTATAGGCTTTGGCGACGGTTTTAGGATCGCCGTCTAAAGTTATTTTACCATTTTCAATTAAAATGGCGCGGTCGCAGAATCTAGTAATATTTTCCATGGAGTGAGTAACTAAAATGACTGTTTGGTTGCCGTGAAGAGATTTAAAATATTCTTCACATTTTTTCTGGAAGGCGGCGTCGCCAACAGCAAGGACTTCGTCGAGAAGTAAAATATCACCTTTGGCCCGGATGGCGATAGAGAAGGCTAGACGGACCTGCATGCCGGAAGAATAGTTTTTGAGTTTTTGATCTTGGAATTGTTCGAGTTCAGCGAATTGCCAGATTTCTTGGTACATGGCGTCCATTTCTTTACGAGAAAAACCGAGGAGAGCACCATTTAGATAGACGTTTTCGCGACCAGTGAGTTCAGGATTAAAACCAACCCCAAGCTCGATAAAAGGGATTAAATTACCATCGATAACGATTTCGCCTTTTTCTGGATAATAAATACCGGCGAGAGTTTTAAGAAGAGTAGATTTGCCGGAACCATTACGTCCGACGATCCCGACAAACTCACCTTTTTTGATGTCAAAATCAAGACCGCTAAGAACCTTTTGGTCTTTGAAACCTTTAACCCCGCGCAGGCGATTAAAAATGGTTTGTTTTAGGCTCATAGATCGTTCGGTGGGTAGACGAAAGCTTTTATGTAGGTGAGCGACATGGATAGCAATGTCGTTATTAGTAAAAACTTCTTTTCGAGTACCGATTTTTCGTTTAGCCATTTAGATTTCCTCCGCGAAGAACTTAGATTTTTTACGGAAATAATAAATGCCAAGAACAGAAATTATAAGAATTATAACGATAGGAATGCTTTTAATCCAGAAATTATCGATAAAGTCCCAAGTGGTGATGGTCTGGGTAGTAATTAAATTGTAACGGATATCTTGAATAACTTGAGCGATAGGGTTGAGGAGGAGAACTTTGGCGGCAAGTACACTGCTAGTGATCACCATGGACAAGGGGTAGATGATTGGTGCAGCATAGAAGAGGGCCTGAATACAAACATCCCAGATGGAAGTGATATCGCGATACTTGACATTAATGGCGCCAAGCAGGAAAGAAATTCCAAGAGATAAGACGTAGAGCTCAAGAACGGACAATGGTACAAGTAGCCAGCTCCAACTAGGCTCAACGCCGTTTAGGAGAGCGAAAATAACTACTACGATTAAATTGATTAGCATGTTGATCACTGCGGTGAGGGTGGCGGAAACAACGACAATATATTTAGGGAAGGAAATTTTACGGATAAGATCGCCACGAACGACCATAGCTTGAATGCCTTGATTGGTACACTCGGTAAAGAAGCTCCACATAGTGATACCGGCAAGGAGATAAACTGGATAGTGAGGAATATCAGCCCCAAATCTAAGTAGTTGACCGAAGACAACATAGAGAATTGCGAACATCATTAAGGGGCGAAGTAGGGCCCACAAATAACCAAGTACAGATCCTTGATATCTGAGCTTGAAATCGGTTCTGGTGAGTTCTGCTAAGAGAACACGGTTTTTCTTGTTTAAGACACGGGGTATCTTCATAATAGTTATTTTATCATATGTTGGTGATTTTGTCTCTAATAGTGGGACGGGTAAGATCCTATTTTAGAATTGTTTTTAGATGGTGAATTAACTTGTCGTTGTCTTCTTGGGCGCGGATAGCGAGACGAATAAAGTTTTGATTGGCGAAGGCCGGCTTAGTTTTTAGGTCTTTGATGAAAATATTTTGCGAGAGTAATTTGGCCGAGAGTTCGGTTGAGTCTATTTTCCCGAGGTCTAACATGAGGAAGTTGGCCTGAGATGGAAAAACGCGACAGGATTTTGGCAGGACTTTCTTTAATTCTCGACTCATTCTAGCTCGCTCTTTAGCAATTTTATCGCAAGATAAAGCGTAGTCAGACTTATAGAGATTGGCTATTTGCAAGAAATATTCTCCGTAAGAATTAATGTTCCAGACGGGCATTTTTTGCTTAATGTCTGCTATCAGGGCTTCGTTGCCAGAAGCAAGAACCCCGAGCCTAAGGCCTGGGACGCCGTATGACTTGCTGATACTTTTAACTACGATCAAATTATCATAGGTCTTGAGAAAGTCGTCTTTTATGAGGGTATAGCGAATGCTTGAATCTGCAAAATCAATGAAGGATTCGTCAAAAATAATAATTTTATTTTGAGATTTAGCTTTTTCTAAGAGGGAAATAATATCGTTTTGTTCTAGGAAGGCGCCGGTAGGGTTGTCTGGATTGACAATACACAGAACATCGTTAGTCTCAAGAGCACGTTCTAAATTGGCTAACGAATATTGGTAGTCGTTTTTAGACATATTATATTTATTCAATTCGCATGAATTGAAGCATCTGGAATATTCATTAAAAACTGATTCTGGCAAATACATTTTTCCAGAAAGTATTTGGCCTAGGATTGAAATTAGCTCTGCTGCTCCATTTCCCACGGCAAGGTAATTCGTATTAATATCATTGAATATACGACTTGCACAGATGCAATCCACATTTTGACCCGAGGGGTATTGGGTGACCAAAGGTTCGGAAAAATAATTAATCTTATCAAGTAGGTTCTTGGTGGGGTAGTAAGGATTGACTAGATAGCAATAATCCAAAAGATCATCGAAACGCCAATAGCCACCGTAACGTTTTTGGAAATTGGTTAATTTGTCTTGCCCTTCGGCAAAGAGACAATTAACGATATCTAGGTCTTGGGCATCGTCAATTTCATACCAAGTTAGGTCGGAGACGTCGAGAGCCGTTAGGTTGCTGCGGGAAATGTGAGCGATGATTTTGAGGGTTAGTTCGTAATATTCATTTTCACCGTAAGCTTCGATGTAGGCTTTTAAGAAAGGGATGAACTCACGGTTGATGAAGTCTTTACTGAATTTGTAGGCGTTAACAGTTTTATAATATTGGTCGATTTCGCTAAAATTAAAGCCTTTCTTTTCAATGAATTCGACGATGTTGTTGTTTTTGGGGCATATTTTTACGACAGTGCCGTCCATCCACTGTTTGTACTTGGCTACGGATACAAGATTTTTTTCAGGAGTTTCTACTAAACGTTTGATAAGTTCTGGCTCATAAATAAGATCGGACTCCAGTAAGATGGTGTCGTCTTTTTTGAACTCATCAATTGCTAAGAACAAAGAGTAGATATTATTGGTTTTATCGTAAATTGGATTGTCGATAAAAGTCAGTTTAATTTTCTTAATGGCGGGGTTCTGGCATTCATGAAGCAGGAAGTTCTTCACATTATCACCCTTATAGCCTAAGACCAGAACTAATTTGTTAACTCCAGCAGCGACTAAGGCTTCTATAGCTCGCTCGATGAGAGTTTTGCCATTAATTTTTAGCATACATTTAGTATTATCTTGAGTATATTTGCCTAAACGTTTGCCCATCCCGGCGGCGAGTATGAGAGCTTGCATTTATTACTCCTATTTCTTATGTGCTTTGGTAGTTGTTTGCTTTTTGGTGGTCGTTTTTTTCTTAGGTTCTGATTTCTTGATTTCGATTTCATCAGACTCAACTTCTTTATTGCGGTTTTCATCGATACCAAGTTTCTTATTCACCTTTTTCTTAGTTTTCTTAAAGTAGAGACCAAGAAAAGCACCAATAGCAATGACAACACCAGCACCAGCTTGAATGGCGTAAGTCATGACAGATGGGTCAATATAGCCAAAAGTTAATAATTCGTTCATTTTTTCTTCCTTTCTTTTATTTTATTTTGAACGCAATTAATGATATATTCAGCACCAACAGTGGCGGAATCGCCTAGATTATAAACAGCATCGTTGCGAAGTTTGACAATTGCTTTTTGGTATTTCTTGTAGTTTTTAAGCATTTTATCGACAGTTTTATCGATATTTTTAGCGTCTTCCACTTTTACCACTTCGCCGACTATTTTGCGAACCCAAATTTCATAAGGTTCGATTTCGATTTTTTTGTATTCTGGATTCATGATTTTCATTGGCGTGTCAATGAAAATAAGAGGTTTTTCGGTGGTGAAACAATATTCGTGAGCAATACCAGACCAGTCGGTAATCAGGATATCAGAATTGAAGATAGAGTCGGTGTTAGAGAAATCGGTTTGAATCGTAATATTAGTACCGGCATAATCTTCTTTCATTTTCTCGAAAAATTCTTTCATGTGGCGAACATGTTGAGGGTGCGGACGAACAATAATGTCATAATCTTTGCCCTTTAAGGATTGCAAAATTTCACCTAAACAGAGGTCGATGATGTTGTCTTTTTGCCAGGAAGGAGCAACCATGATGGTTTTTCGTTTGTCGGACTTTTGTTTTGATTTTTTGTAGTCGGTAATCATGTCATCTAGCAATGGATAACCACATTTAATAATTTTACGAGGTTTCAAATGATAGACTTCGTCGGTTTTCTTATATTCTTCGTACTGATATTTATCAGTAGCTAAGACGGAGTCATAGTGATCAGTGGAGCCTTTACGCATAGTAAGGTTATTGCTACCAATACCGTGAGAGATAAAGATATATTCGATATCTTTTCGGACGTAACTACGCTTAATGTGGAAGTTATCAATATCGGGCATGGTCATGACGACGACGTCAGCATCCATTTTCATCATTAAGGTGATCAATTTCTTTTCTTCAATATAGTAAGGCTTGAGCCGTTTTTCGGTCTTAGCGATTTCGAAAACCTGATCGTTGAAGTCACTGGTGATGTAGTGGATGGTGATATTGGTGTTTTTAAGGATATATTCAATAATTCCTTTGTAATATTTATAGAAACCACTAGATTCAGAATAGAAGACGAGTTTTTTATTGACAATGGAGAAGAAGCGTTTATAATCAGCTTTCTCTTTTTTAATCTGCTCTTTGGTGCGTTTGGTAGCTTTATTGAGATCTTGTAATTCCTGCAAGGCTTTACGAGAAGAATCAAGAGCTTCATAATCAACGTATTTTTTAGGGTTGATGAAGATATTGAGTAGCCACTGCTGGAGAATGGCTAAGAGGTTGCTAGCTGTCCAGTAAAGGGCAACACCGGCAGTGACGAAAGTACCGAGATAGACGGACAAGCCAACGGACAGGATGAGCATGCCCCATTGATTCCATTTAGATTGTTCGGCCTGAAGTACGTTCATGATGTTTTGGCCGATACACATGACGAGAGCGGAAAGACCGGCAATGACGGGGATAAGAATAGAAAGTCCGCCGTCTTCAACAGTAATCCAGCGTAAATCAAATCCGAGGAAATTGAAGTCGAGATTTTCCACTCCGATGTAGAAGCTAGGGTTTTTAACGATTTCTACGACACCAAGAAGAATGACGATCTGAGCGATAAGAGGGATGAGGGAAGCGAAGGGATTGTATTTATATTTTTTGTAGATTTTGGATTCTTCTTCGGCAATAGTATCTTTGTCGCCAAAATAGTTGATTTTAAGACGGTTGATTTCAGGCTGCATTTTAACCATTTTGATGGAATTTTTCTGCACCCAAATAGAAATAGGTAAGAGGATGACTTTACTAACTAGAGTAAACAAAATAATAGCCATGCCGTAGTTGCCAACTACGTCATAACAGATTTTCATAATCCAACCAAGAAAATCAACGAAAAACATAGACAATCTCCATATATAGCCATTATTATATCATAAAATGTTATAATTAAATGAGGAAAAGGAGTATTATGAAAAAAGTTTTAGTTACGGGGGGAACTGGATATATTGGTTCGCATACGATCATCGAACTTTATAAAAAGGGTTACGAAATTGATGTTCTAGACAATTTATTTAATTCTAAAGAAACGGTTCTAGATAAGATTGAAGAAATTGCTGGTAAGCGGCCAAATTTTTACGAAATTGATTTGACTGATTTTGACAAAGTAGAAGAGCTATTGGCGAAAAATCAATATGATTTAGTAATTCATTTTGCTGGGCTTAAAGCGGTGGGAGAGTCGGTGGAAAAACCGTTGGAATATTATGAAAACAATGTAAGTGGAACGATAAATTTGTTGAGATGTATGCAAAAACATGGGGTGAAGAAAATAATTTTTTCTTCATCGGCGACAGTGTACGGAGACCCGGGTGATCCGAAATACACAGAAACGATGGAAACAGGACGAAATTTGGCGAACCCATATGGGCGAACTAAATATATGATTGAAGAAATTTTGAAAGACTGTGTGGTAGCGGATAAGGATTTCGAAGTGGTGTTACTACGGTATTTCAATCCAATAGGAAATCACTCTTCGGGATTAATTGGCGAGGACCCAAATGGGATCCCAAATAATTTGATGCCAATTATTATGAAAGTGGCACGAGGTGAAATTGAAGAATTGTCAGTATTTGGCGACGATTATCCAACCCCAGACGGAACTTGCCTTAGGGATTATATTCATGTGGTGGATTTGGCTAAAGGTCATGTGGCGGTAATTGATAAAATGGAGCCGGGGGTGTTGATTTATAATTTAGGGTCTGGTAAAGCGACTTCAGTGTTGGAAATGATAAAAGCTTTTGAAGCGGCCAGTGGACAAAGATTGCCTTATAAAGTTGCAGCAAGACGAGAGGGTGACTTAGCGGAATTTTATGCTGATCCGAGCAAAGCGGAAAGAGAGCTAGGTTGGAAAACTAAACTAACGATCGAAGACGCAATGCGTGACACGTTAAAATTTTTAGAACAGAACTAATTTGATTTTTTAGCCCGAAGTTTCGAGCGGTAGTAAGAAATACGCCAGCGCAAAAGGATGAGTTTGAGACAACAAGATTCTTTGAGGGTGGGTTTGGGGCCAAGCCAGGTTTTTAGATTCCGATAAGAGATTAACCAATTAGACCAGTTAATGGCAGATTGGTTGATGGTACTGGTTTTGGTGCCGAAATTATAAATATAAAGAGGCTCGAGAATGAAAGAGATTTGGCCGTCAGCATGTTGTAAATAATCTAAGACGAATTTAGTATCTTCGGCAAAGTTGAGAGATTCATCGAACTTGAGTTTTTGAGCGATATCGGCGCGATATAATTTATTGACAGAAGAGTAGAGACGGCCATCGGTAGTAAGAAGGCGCAGAATGTAGGATTTTTTGGTGTCGGATTTTTGCGGTGGACGAGATGGGCTAAGATAAAGTCGCTCCGTTTGGCCGGTTTTTAAGAATTTACGAGTAATGCCGCAAACGGTGAGGATGGTTTGAGGGTTTTTAGTGTAGGGGGCGAGTAATTTCTGGATAAAGTTTGATTTAATAGCGTCATCGGAGTCTAAGAAACTAATAAAATCACCGGTGGCTTGCTTTAAGCCTCGATTGCGAGCGGCAGATTGGCCTTGATTTTTTTGAGTAATGACTTTGATACGGGAGTCTTTTTGAGTATAAGTTTGAATAATGGCGGGTGAATCATCGGTGGAGCCATCGTCAACCAAGATTATCTCGAGGTTGCGATGAGTTTGATTGAGAACGGAATCAAGACACCCGGAGAGACGTTCGGCAGTATTATAGATGGGGATAATAATGGAAACTTTAGGATTTGACATGTTCTGGCTCCTTTGATTTAGTTTTACCGAAAACGAGTCGGTCATAGAAGAGGTAATTAAGAATCATAGTAATGGCATTAACGATGATGAAGATTGTAGTGCTTTCAATGAAATTGTAGTCGAAAGGTAGATGAATGGCTGTAGAGATTTGAAAAACAAATTCGTAGAATGGAGTGATAAAAGTAAATAGCCAAGTACAGAAGGGGCTGATGGCGATGGCGGTGATGCCATTCCAGACGAAAAACATGATAACGCCGTGAGTGGTAACAGGGCGTTCTTGCCAAGTGATACGAGAGTGAAGAATATAAGCAAGAATAGTAGCAAGGGTATAAGAAATAATGCTATCAAGCCAGAGTAATTCGTTGCCATTGAAGATTACGCGGGCGAGAAAAGTGTAAATTAGGAAATTAAAGATAGCTAGAATGATGCCGATAATGGCGAATTTGCTGATGCGCTTGGTGGTAGTGGTTTTTGCTGATTTCATTGAAGATCGATTTCCGCGATTAGGGGTTTGTGGTCTGAAATAATGACATCTAATACTTTAAAATCTAAGACTTTAATTTGGTCGTTGACTAGAATGTGATCACAGGCGATATTGCTGTCAAATTTCAACCCGGACAAGGTATTGTTGATGTGATATTCGTGTGTGAGATCTTTGAGAAAATCCAATTGACGCATGGCAGGCGATTCGTGAATAACATTTAGATCTCCGCACATAACTAGAGGGCCGTCAGTATTTTTAATCATTTGGGCTACTTTTTGCATAGCAGCTACAGTAGTTTCGTCACCTACTGGGCTGGGTACCCAATAACCGTGGTAATTGACTACATTGAGACCGTTTTCTAATTTAACGAGTTGAGCCTTAAAACAATGGTCTAATAACTCTTGGCTAGAACTGACCGTTTTTTCTTCGCCGTAGGCGGCGATGATTTTTTCATCGACGATTTTTGTGCGACTAAGGATGACATTACCCTGATGAATCTCTGAGTCAAAGGCTTGGATAGTATAGTTGGTGGCGCGGGACTCGTAGTTTAGCCGACTGGCAGTTTTGATCTGTTCTACGCTGGCGGAGAAGACTTCTAATATGTCGTTTTTAGGAGACCAGACAGCTTCTTGCAAACAAATAAGATCAAAATCGTTTTGTTCGATGAAATTTAGCAGGGCTCCGCTGACTTTGCCGTCCCAGACGTTTAGCTGTAGTATTTTCATACTATTTATTATACCATATGGACTTTTTAAGGGTTTTAGTGTATAATATATGGCGTTTATGGACAACGTGATAAGAGTAAAAGGAGCGCGGCAAAATAATTTACAAGATCTAAATGTAGATATTCCGCGAGATAAATTAGTAATTATTACGGGGCTATCAGGCTCTGGTAAGTCATCTTTAGCGTTTGATACGATTTATGCTGAAGGACAGAGGCGATATGTGGAATCGCTGTCTTCTTATGCGCGAATGTTTCTTGGAATTATGGATAAGCCGGATGTGGATTCGATCACGGGTTTATCCCCAGCGATTTCAATTGACCAAAAGTCGACTTCGCGAAATCCGCGTTCAACCGTGGCAACAGTGACTGAGGTGTATGATTATTTAAGATTATTATTTGCGAGAGTAGGGGTGCCACATTGTCCGATTTGTCATAAAGAGGTATCACGCCGGTCAGTGGAAGATATCGTGAATGAAGTGATGAAATTGCCGCTAGGGTCTAAATTAATGTTGCTGGCCCCGATAGTTTCGGATAAAAAAGGTGAGTTTTTGCATATTCGAGAACAGTACACGGCCAAAGGTTTCTCGCGGGTGAGAGTAGATGGAATTATTTATGCGTTAGATGAATTTCCGGAACTAAATAAAAATGAACGCCATAATATCGAAATTGTGGTGGATAGATTTGTCTTATCGCCAGAACTCCGGACGCGAATTGCCGGGTCGATCGAGCAGGCTTTAGAGATGGGGCAAGGAATTATCCAGCTATTACGCGTAACAGACAATGCGACGGCAGTGGGAGAATCTAGAATCGGCGCGGAAAATACGGAAGTATTAACATATTCGCAACGATATGCCTGTCCGGACCATCCAGATGAGTTGATTCCGGAACTTTCGCCTAGATTGTTCTCGTTCAACGCGCCAGAAGGAGCTTGTCCGACCTGTACGGGATTAGGTACGCGAATGGAAATAGATCCCGGGCTAGTATTTAATAACAATTTGACGATTGCGGAAGGGGGAATTCGACCGTTTAACCGAATCGGGCAAGATTCTTGGTGGCTAAAACGATTAATGAAAGTGGGGGCGAGCCACGGATTTGACGTGCATACACCGATTGGCGAGTTGTCAGAAGAAGTGAAACATTTGATTTTGTACGGGACGGGGGATGAAAAATACGAAATGAAAATTAGTGGGTCGGGGAAATTCGCGGCAGGAACGGTTTACCAAACCACTTATGAGGGAGTGATTCCGACTCTTGAGCGACGTTATCATGATCCGAAGATTTCAGATTTTACGAAGCGAGATATTGAACGATTTATGCGAGTGCGGAAGTGCCAGACCTGTAAGGGGGCGAGATTAAAACCAGCAGTGTTAGCCGTGACGGTGCACGGAATGAATATCGTAGATATGTGTAATCTAGATGTGGATGCTACGCTGGAAGTTTTATCGCAAGATTTAGGATTTACTGAAGAAGAAATGATGATTGCCGGGCCGATTTTGAAGGAAATTCGGGAGCGAGTAAAATTTATGCAGGATGTGGGGCTGGGATATTTGGAACTTGGTCGAGCGGCTAATACGCTTTCTGGTGGAGAGGCACAGCGAATTAGATTGGCAACACAGATTGGTTCGGGATTGCAGGGAGTGCTATATGTGTTAGATGAGCCTTCGATCGGTTTGCATCAGCGAGACAATGACAAGTTGATTGCGACTTTGAAACATTTAAGAGATCTTAAAAACACAGTGCTAGTAGTAGAACACGATGAAGATACGATGCTGCAATCAGATTATATCATCGATATTGGACCGGGAGCGGGCTTGGTGGGCGGACGATTAGTGGCGGCAGGTACGCCTGAAGAGATTATGAAAAATCCAGACTCAGTTACGGGTAAGTATTTGTCGGGGGAAATGACGATTCCGGTGCCAAAGAAGCGACGTAAGCCACGTGCAGGACAGGAATTAATTGTACGAGGGGCGCGAGAAAATAATTTGAAGAACATTGACGTAAAGTTCCCGTTAGGTGTAATGACGGTGGTGTCGGGTGTGTCTGGATCTGGGAAATCGACATTGGTGAATTCAATTTTGGCAAATGAACTGTTAGCGAGATTGAATCGGGCACAAACAGTAGCTGGTACGCATGAGAAGATTGAGGGAATTGAAAATCTAGATAAGATTATTGTGATTGACCAAAGTCCGATTGGGCGGACGCCGCGGTCGAATCCAGCGACGTATACGGGAGTATTTACGGCGATTCGAGATTTGTACGCTTCGCAGCCAGAGGCAGAGGTGCGAGGCTATAAGGCGGGGCGGTTCTCCTTTAATGTGAAGGGCGGACGGTGTGAAAATTGCCAGGGTGATGGAGTGAACAAAATTGAAATGCATTTTCTGCCAGATGTGTATGTGAAATGTCCGGTATGTAAAGGACGAAGATATAACCGGGAGGCGTTGGAAATCAAATACAAAGGAAAAGATATTTCACAGGTACTGGAAATGACGATCGATGAAGCAGTGGAGTTCTTTGAGAATATTCCGTCGATTGTGGGGAAGTTAAAAACGATTCAGGAAGTAGGGTTAGGTTATATTCGGTTAGGGCAGCCGGCCACGACTTTTTCGGGTGGGGAGGCGCAACGGATTAAATTGGCAACGGAGCTATCGAAGCGATCCACTGGACGAACTTTGTACATATTGGACGAGCCAACGACGGGGCTACATACGGATGACGTGAAGAGACTACTTTCGATTCTGGGGCGATTAGTAGACGCTGGGAATTCGATGATTATTATTGAGCATAATTTACACGTGATTAAATCGGCAGACTGGGTGATCGATATGGGACCAGAAGGGGGATTGAAGGGCGGTCAGGTAGTGGCTGAAGGAACGCCAGAAGCTTTGGCTCGCGACGCGAAGACTCCGACGGGGAAATATCTGCGGAAATATTTGTAAAAACGAAAACGTTTATGTTATAATTTAGAATATGAATGAAGGTCAGAATTCTGGTGCGGGGAATGTGACGCCTGGCGCAAATATAGGGGGTTCACCACAGCCGATACAACCGATGCAACAGCCGGTGGGGTCGCAACCAGTGACGCCGCAACCGATGCAGCAGCCGATAGTCTCGTCTGGGACGGGTGATATTGTGATTGGTGACACTGGTCCGGACAAGAAATCTCGCAAGGGGGTGGTGATTTTGATTATATTAGTAGTGATATTAGCATTGGTCGGTGGGGGAATTGCTTTGTGGCAGAGTGGAGTGCTTGGTGGGGGCGGGAATGGCATCAGTCAGGAACAATTAGCAGATTTAGAAAATAAATATAATAGTTATACAAACTATGTGGTCTATGGCGACGAGACCATAAATAGGCCTGAAATGGAGTTTATTGAAGAAGCAGCACCATATTTTGAAGTTTCTAATGGAGAATCTCCGGAGGTATATTTGGAAAGAACGGAATTTTTATATGCGGAATTTAGAGATGATTATTTGAAATCTGGGATTAAAGATAAAATTGATTTAACGCCGTTGGAGACTTATTTCTTAGATTACGTTAAAGTGCGGCCAATAGATAATGAGGAAATTTTGAAAATATATTTAAAAAATAAACAGCAGGGCGCTAAAAAGGTGATAGATGAAAGGGTTGTATCAGCAAATGAATCTTTATCGCAATATATAAGCGCCGTTAAAAAGTATTATAGTTCGTATCTAGATTTATTGGCGAAAATAGATGCAGCTGGCTGTATTCGGGGTGGGGAGGTAGTGACTAACTGCTATGTTGTTGGTGAAAACGATGAACAGCAACTCGATGCTGCATTAACTGAAGTAGCTGACGAAGTAAATGGGCTGAAAAATTCAGCTTTGGACACGTTAAAGAGTTTATATATTAGTTTTTATGGCGAAATTCCCACAGAAAATCAGGGTGATGGAGGGGAACAATGAGTTGGATAAATAAAAAATGGATTGGCGCGTTGTTGTTGTCTGCGATTGCTTTGGTAGGGGTTTTTAGCTTAGCGGGTGACGATGTTTATGCAGAAGAAGATTTGGGATATATGGACGCGTCGTTCGACGTCAGTGTGACGAGAACTAAAAAAAATGTATGCTTAGAGACCGAACCCTATGGTGAATCTTTGACATGTGTGCGGTACGGGGACGAAACGGCGACTGAAACTGTGACGATTAAAGATACAGGAGGCGGTCATTATACCGTGAATGGTTCTAATTCGGCGGGAGTCTTTAAGGATGGCGAGGGCTATGGCGTGAATTTTACCATTTCAAGTGGAATTTTACATGTGGCTGTAAATGATTTACAACTTGGAGGGCATTGGAAAAATGGAACGCACGTGGAGAAGTTTAGTTTAGGGAATGCTGGAACGCTCAGAAATGAATTTGCTGGTAAACTTGGTGGAGAGTATGAAGGAGGGGAACTTGGTAAGATTACATTTTCGGTAGGGGAAGTTAGTTATACTAAAATTCGACAATTTGAAGTAACAGCTCTTAGTGCCAATATGTGTCGGGCAAGTGATAGTGACCCAAGCACGTGCGAAGAAGACCCAACGCCGTTAACAGGTTTTCCGCAAACTATGTACGTATATTCTCATAATGACGGTGAGAGCTGGTGCGTGACGGATGATGTCAGATGGACAAAAGGGCCAAAATGTGGAAGTGGAACATCTTCACAGAAAATAGGTGCGAGTGTCGAAATTAGGACGGTAGCTATGGCTGGCGGCAACACTAGGTTTAGTATTATAAATAGTAGAACCGGAGACAAATGGGTAGATGTTTATGTAGAAAAAGGAATTAGCGCAGATGATTTCCTGAAAAGAGTTAAAAGTGCGATTGACGCTAGTGGAGGAACTTTAAAGGTACAATATGGCGAGAGTGGTATTGGATATATTTCTGAATATGTTTTTGGGGCAGAAAACAGTAACGCTACTAGTATAACCGAAACAGAAGCGGATCTTAGCGGACCAGAGACAACTTGTATGAATTCGGGAGCAGCGAATACTTTGGGGTGGATAGTGTGTCCACTTACGGAATGGCTAAGCGGACAGGCACAAGGGCTATATGAAAATACGGTAAAAGATGCCTTGCAGGTAGAGCCAGAACTATTTACAGGAGCAGGCGGAGGTACTCAACAGGGCTGGAATACGTTCAGACGTATTGCTAATACATTATTTATTATATTGTTATTGGTAGTGATATTCTCACAGCTAACTGGTGTGGGAATTGACAATTATGGAATTAAAAAGATTTTGCCGAAATTGATTATTGCGGCGATTCTGATTAATATGTCATATTGGATTTGTGTGGCATTTGTAGATTTGTCTAATATCTTAGGGAATGCTTTTCAGGCGATGTTTAATGGTCTAGCTGGAAATGTGACCAACGCGACTAATGTGTATGCTTCTTCGAATATTCTCGCTTCGGGTGGGGCGACAATTGTGAGTGTAATTGTTATTTCGGGACTATTGGGAGCGGCGGCGAGAGCGGGGGTGTTGGATTCGGCGGTTTTGATGACGCTTTTGGTGGCGGCACTTGGCGTGGTGATTTCGATCCTCTTTCTGTTCCTATTGTTGTCGATACGCCAAGCGGCGATTGTGATATTAATAGTATTATCACCTTTAGCGGTAGCTTGTAACATGCTGCCTAATACGAAGTCTTTGTTCGATAAATGGTTGAAGCTATTTGAGGCTTTGCTATTGGTCTATCCGATTTGTGGACTTTTGATTGGTGGTGGTAATTATGTGTCGAAATTATTATTAGCGAGTGGTTTTGGAGATAATGGAATCTTTAGTGCTATTACGTCTGTGGTTGTAGGGATAATACCGATATTCTTTATCCCGACAGTGCTCAGGCAATCGTTCTCGGCTATGGGGCAATTGGGGGCGAGAATTAGCGGTATGAGCCAGGCGGCTAGAGGAGCGGCCACTAGAGGGATGCGAAATAGTGATATGTATAGAAACGCTAGGGAACGGTTGCAGGAGGGGGCGACTAGGCGTAGGGCTGGAATAGGTAGGGATGGCCAGGCAAGAGACTTTGGAAGGGTCAGGACTTTTATGAGAGGCGGTAATAGAGGTATAGAGAGAGCCAGGGCTCAAGCTTATCAAGACCAGATGGCGGCGAGGAATAGAGCACGACTACTTGATACTGACTCATATAATGAGTTGATAAGTGCTGGAGCTGAAAATCAGGCAGTACAAGATGAAATGACACGACTCGCCCACAGTGGAGCTATAAATAATATAGCCACTTTACAGGAAGGATTGCAAGCAGCATTGGAGGGAGATGGTGATGCTGTAGGAATTAGAGCTTATACGGATGCCTTGGCTACTAATGGTGAGGCTGGCCGGAATGCTATTGCTGAAGCCTGGGCTCTTGCAACTCGAAATGCAAACCAAGGAAGAGGGGTTTCGGACACTGCGGCGAGAACTTTTGGTAATAATATTTTGAATAATCATGATAGCTTTAGAACTGACGCTAGGAGTCTTTATGATGCAGGCGCGCAAGCGGCAGCAGGGAATAGATATGGCGGCAGATTTGCTAGTGCAGAAGATATGCGAGCAGGTCAGTTGGCTATGCATGCTACAGCGGGGTCTATGGCGACTATGGACGATACAGAATTTGCGCGGACGTTCTTAGGCGGTGCAGAATATGGAGCGTTGGATGAAAACGGGAATCTTGTGGGGAATGTTGATTTTGGTCAAGGCCCCGGAGGTTTGGGATTGAGCGATGAACAGAGAAATGCTATCGGACAGAACGCAATTAGGGCTTTGGAACATTCTGAGAATTTGGATCCGAATAGAAGAGCGTATCTAGAAAGAATACGCGATGCGGCTTTTCCGACAGGTGTGCAGCAGCCGAACTCGTAATAAATTATGGCCTGGAAAAACGATCAAGTAAGTGGGGTGGAAACGGAGAAAATATTAGAGCTGGCCAGGAAATGTCTGAGCGTGGAGGGGGATTTTGTGGAGCTGGGATGTTATAAGGGGGACACGTCGCTGTTACTGGCTAGTTTATTAGTGGAAAACCCGGTGGAAAACTCGGCTAAAAGACTTTGGATTTATGATTCGTTTGAGGGGCTACCTGAGAAAGGGAGCGAGGACGACTCGGCTTTAGGGGTGGATTTTAAAAAGGGGGAACTGCTGGTAACTAAAAGAGAGGTGAAGGAGAGATTCTTACGAGCTGGATTGCCGGTGCCGGTAATGAAAAAGGCGTGGTTCTCAGATTTAACAGGGTCGGATTTGCCGGAGTCGATTGCTTTGGCTTTTCTAGATGGGGATTTATATGAATCGATCAAGGACAGCTTGCGATTAGTGGAGCCAAAAATGAATGAGAGAAGCATAATTATCGTCCATGATTACAATAATCCAGCTTTGCCGGGAGTGGCAAAAGCAGTGGACGAATGGCTGACCAATAAAGCGTACAAACTAGAAGTTTTCCAGAGCATGGCGATTTTACAAGGTTAATTAGCACTCGGGGGTTGTAAGTGCTAATTTTTGTGCTATAATAGAGGTAGAAAAGGAGTTAAATATGACACTAAAACCGTTAAAAGACAGAGTAGTAGCAGTGGTAGAAAAACCGCTAGAAAAAACTAAATCCGGGATTCTACTGGGTGAGGCGAAAGAGAAGCCAGCCTATGCAGTGGTAGAATCAGTGGGACCGGAAGTGTCCGGGGTTAAGAAGGGGGATAAAATTGTGTACAAAGAATATTCAACGACTGAAATCAAGATGGATAAGAAAAACTACATAATCTTAAGAGAGGAGGATGTCTTAGCGACATTATAAAAATATGGCAAAGAAAATTTATTACGAAGCAGAAGCTAGAGACAAGGTACTATCGGGGGCGAAGCAGCTATATGATGCGGTAAAAGTAACTTTTGGCCCGAAGGGAAAAAACGTCATCATTGAAAAGGAATACGGTGCACCAGTGATTACGCATGATGGTGTGACGGTGGCAGAGGCTGTGGAACTACCTTCCAAGGACGAAACTCTAGGTGAGGCAGTGGGAGCAAAGCTAATTAAGACTGCGGCTCAGAAATTAAATAAGGTGGCAGGTGATGGGACAACTACAGTAACGGTGCTAACCTATAATATTTTAAACGAAGCCAATAAATTGATTGCTGCCGGGATGAATCCGATGGAACTACGTCGAGGGATTGAGAAGGCTGGAGCGAAGATCGTGAAAGGAATTGAAAAGGTAGCGGAGAAGATTGAGGGTGATTCTGGTAAGGTAGCAGAAGTAGCGACGATTTCGGCAGGAGATGCAGAAATCGGCAAATTAATCGCCGAAGTGATTTCGAAGATCGGTAAAGACGGCGTAGTGACGGTGGAAGCTGGGCAAGGTTTAGAAATGGAACAAGAAATTGTCGAAGGATTTTCGTACGATAAGGGATATGCCTCACCGTTTTTCGTGACAGACGCGAACCGCCAAGAAGCAATTTTCGAAAAGCCGTTGATTTTGATTACTGAAAAGAAAATTTCGGCGGCAGGGGATATTTTGCCACTACTAGAAAAGGTAGCACAAAGTGGAAAGAAAGATTTGGTGATTATTGCGGAAGAAGTATCAGGCGAAGCGTTGAGTTTGTTAGTATTGAACAAACTAAAGGGCGTATTTAATTCATTGGTTTTGAAGGCTCCGTCTTTTGGCGATAGACGCAAAGAGATTATGGAGGATATTGCTATTCTGACGGACGCAACGGTGGTTTCAGAAGAAAAAGGTTTGAGACTGGAAGAAGTGGGGATGGAAGTACTTGGCTCAGCGGCAAAGGTAATTGCTGAAAAAGATGAAACAACTATTATTAAGGGCGCTGGAGCGGCTAGTGCAGTGAAAGAACGAATCGGCTTAATTACAAGCTTGGCGAAGGCGGCACGGTCGGACTATGAAAGAGAAGAATTTGAGAAACGAGCGGCGGCGTTGTCTGGTAAGGTGGCAGTGATTAAGGTGGGTGGAGCGACGGAAACTGAAATTGACGAAAAGAAATTCCGAGTGGATGACGCAGTGGCAGCAACGAAAGCAGCGCTAGCAGAAGGGATTGTGACTGGCGGTGGAGTGACGTTAGTAAACATGGCTAATGATCTACCAGGTACGGACGCTGGTGTAAAAATCGTGAAAGAAGCGTTGAAGGCTCCATTTGTACATATTATGGAGAATGCAGGGTTGAATGCTCAAGCTCTACTAGCTGAAGTAGAAGGGGCTAAAGCTGGTATGGGTGTAAACGTAATGAAACCAGAAGCTGGACTAGTAGATTTGAAGAAAGCGGGAGTAATTGATCCGGCGAAGGTGACGAAAGAAGCGGTAAAGAATGCAACTTCGATTGCCGCGACAGCAATCACTATGGGAGCATTGATTTGTGAAATTCCAGAAGAAAAACCACAGGCTCCAGACATGGGCGGGATGTACTAAAAGAAATAAAAATAACCCCCGAAAGGGGGTTATTTTTAGGGTCTACATCTTATTGATGGATTCAACGAGATAGAGCAAGGCTTCGGCGCGCTCTTTTTCGTCGGGGATCTCGCGAGCAGCTTGGTAGGCTGGTTGAAGTACGGTATAATCTTTGAGCTCGTCGAAAATGTCGCGATAAACCTTGAATCTTTGAGCATGATCCATGTCGATTTTATTAAGCAAAGGAACTAAGTCGCGAAGGGCAGCTTTTTTCACTTCTGTGGTGCTAAGAGACTGAGGGATAGTCTCGACCGAGAGCGCCTCAATAGTAGGAGTAGAGTCTACTACGGGAGTTTCTGGTTCTTGGGTGGGTTCAGGCATAGATTCGATGGCGATTTCTTCGGGCATAGGAGCCGGAGTTGGTGCGCCTAAATTCGGCAAATCTACAGGCTCAATTGGAGCTATGGGTTCTGGAGCTGGAGCGGGTGGAATTTCTACTTCAGGTTCCGGAAAAGGACCGACTGGCTCGCTAAGTTCGCCGGTATCACCTTCAGGAACTGAAGATGGAGCTGCCACTGGATCGGAAAAGACTGGGTCGACGTTGGTTGTGTTGGTAATATCGTCGATTGCTTTTTGTAGATCATCATTAGTAGCTTGATCCAAAACTTGATTATCTATTGGTTGATTTTGCTCCATTTTGCCCACCTTTTAACTTTATTATACTTATGTCTATTATAGCACAGATTTCTAAATGCGCAAGAAATTTACAATTTTATCAAGAAAATCTAATTTAACTTCTTCCATGGGGAGATGCGCGCCGAGATGGTCGACGATGCCTTCGCCACTATTGCCAGGGAAATACACTTTAACACTGAGAGCTAGACGCTTTTTAGGGATGAGAACAGCAGAAAAATGTGAGCCTTCTTTTAGAATGCCAAAAGCCTTGAAATCTTCATATTTGTGAAGTTTGTCGCCTTCAGTGAGGCCCTCTTTAGTAAGGGAGTAATTAATTTTACGAGGGGGGCGTAAATTAGAAGTGAGAATAGCTATGATGCTAAGAACGACTACGGCTAAGAAGGTCCACCATTGCTGCCAGATGGAAAGAGCGGAAAGGCCGACGCCAACCAGGATTAGCCCAAAATACCAGAGGACGTTACGATCGCGCACGATGTATTCTTCGGCTTGCCAAGAAATGTCTTTAACCGCTTGTGCCATAATTCGATTATAGCATACTTTCGTGAAATGTGATAAAATGATAGGTAATGGAGGGTTACCCAAGTGGCTGAAGGGGACGGTTTGCTAAATCGTTAGGCTGGGGCGACCTGGCGCGGGAGTTCGAATCTCCCACCCTCCGCCAGAATAGACACTAGAAAGCTTGCTTTCTAGGGGCTGTTCTGAAGGTGGGGCTGGAGATGAATATCTCCCACCCTCCGCCATTGTAAAATTTTAATAAATGTGGTATAATTAAATTATGAAAAAGTTTCTCAAATTATTATTGCCGGTATTAGTAATGGGGGTGATAGCAGTGGTCGGTGTTGTGGGCGCGATTGACACGTCGGCAGTGACCTTGCAAGAAGGAGCTGAAGCGGCGAGGTGTGATAATTGTCCGAGAGACTTGTTTGGCGACAACGGAGTGTTTAAAAAAGTCACCAACACTATCCTTTATATTGTAGGGATTGTGGCGGTAATTATGTTAATTATTGGGGGGATTAAATATGTGGTTTCGGGTGGCGATGCTAAGAAGGTCACCGATGCTAAGAATACGATACTCTATGCGATTATTGGGTTAGTTATTTGTTTCCTAGCGTTTGCAATTGTGAACTTTGTGATTTCGGCGTTGCCGAGTAGCAGCTAAGGGCTAGAGCCGCGATGATGATGTTTTTGGTGCCAGCTTTTTTTAGTAGAGCGTGGGCGGATTGAAGAGAAGCGCCAGTAGTCCAGACGTCATCAAAGAGGACATAAGTGGTTTTAGGATCGGGCGTAAAAGTTTTAGATAATTGGTAGGCTTTGGCAGCTTGAGTAAGACGAGCTTCACGGGAGGAGCCGACTTGGACGGTGTTTTGGTTACGAGTGAGTAGACTGGCCACCGTACACCCTGGTCGAAGTTTGGCAAGATGTTTGGCAATGAGCTTAGTATGATCAAAACCACGTTCACGGATATGCTGAGAGGTAGTAGGAAGAGGAATGATCACCATAGGAGCATCGTTTGACGGAAGAACACTGTTTAGGATTTCGGCTAGAGGATGAGCGAGGGAACGGACGGATTCATATTTGTAAGCATGAATCAAATCTCCAAGAAGATCCGAACGTTGACCGGCGATAAAAATAGGTGGCAAGGCGGGACAGTTAGAGCATTTGCCGGTAAGATTGGAATGTTGGCAAATAGGACAAAGATTTTGATGGCGAGAAATGATGTATTTTTTACAACGATCACAAAGTGGGCTCCCCAACGAGCCACAACCCCTACAAGAGTGAGGCGCGAGAAGGCTAAAAAGGCCAGGAAATGTTGTTTTTTTTACAATATTTGGCATAATTTCCTTGATTTTATCACACCGGTGATGTATAATAAAGCATAACAACATAAGTGGAGGAAATATGGCTCGTACAAACAGTGACGATTTGCTGATGGAAGACGATCTAGCTGCGGCGTTTCTTGGAGGGGATGACGAAATCACCGCTCCAGCTGAAACCGAGGCGCCAGTAGTAGAAGAGACCGTAATCCAAGAAGAAATCAGTGAACCAGTCGAAGAAGATGAATGGGTGGAGACCGACGAGTTCCCGGGGCAACTAGCAGTAGATGTCTACGAGACCGCCGATCAGTTAGTAGTAAAAGCTCGCACTGCTGGCATTTCGAAGTCCGATCTTGATGTCAGTATTTCCGACAACATTTTGACGATTTCAGGCGTGTTGTCTGGTGGCGAAGACGAACAAACTACTAGATGGCATATCCAAGAATGTTATTGGGGAGAGTTCTCGCGAACGATTGCTTTACCAGTTCAGGTGCGCGAAGACGAAAACAGCGTAAAAGCTGAACTTAAGGATGGAGTGCTAACGATTACTTTTGAAAAAGAAAAGTCGGAGGCACCAAAGAAAATCAACATTCAATAAAATTCCATAAAAAATCTCCCCGAAAGGGGAGATTTTTGTTGGGATCTATAACGATTATTGCCCGAGAATGTTAGCTAGAACGAAGTTAACGATAGCAAAGGCA
>JAILSC010000018.1 GCA_024697865.1 Candidatus Saccharimonadota bacterium
TCTAGTACGAGAGGACCGAGATGGACGCACCTCTAGTGTACCGGTTGTGGTCACCTACTGCATCGCCGGGTAGCTATGTGCGGAAGAGATAAGCGCTGAAAGCATATTAAGCGCGAAGCCCACTCCAAGATAAGGATTCCCTAGGAGACTCCAGAAAGATGATCTGGTTGATAGGCTTTAAGTGGAAGCACGGTAACGTGTGGAGCTGAGAAGTACTAATAGGTCCATCGCCTTTTTATGCCCTGGACTTAGCTAGCAACCGGTGTTTAATTACACCGCGAAGTCTTAAAATCTTGGTATCTTATGGACATCAATAGTTCGCTTGCGTTTTTTCGCTGAGCGAGCGTGCGATTTGGTGCCCATAGCGCTGGGGAAATACCTGTTCCCATTCCGAACACAGCAGTCAAGCCCAGTAGCGCCGATTATACTGCAACAGCGGGAAACTAGGAAGGTGCCAAATTATGAAAAAACCACCCTCACGGGTGGTTTTTTTCTTGGGAATATTATTCTTCTTCGGTGTCGGAAGTTTCTTCGATGGCCGAAAGAAGAGAATCCTCGATGTTTTTGGATTTCTTTTTCTTCGGGGTAGCTTTGACTAGCTCGATATCAATATCATAGCCAGTCAATTTGGACGCGAGGCGGACATTTTGACCCTGTTTGCCGATAGCGATGGATTGCATCTCTTCGGAAACCATGACTTTGGCTTTTTTGCCATCAATTTTTACTTCCATGATTTCGGCAGGACTGAGTGCCTCGCGAATATATTCAGAGATATTATCGCTCCAAGTAATAACATCAATCTTCTCGCGGTCGCCGATTTCGTTCATTACGGCTTGAACGCGAACGCCACGACTACCAACGAAAGTACCTACTGGATCGACACCAGGGACAGTAGACATTACTGCGATTTTGGTACGACGGCCGGCTTCGCGAGCGATACCTTTGATTTCGACGGTGCCATTCTCTAGTTCTGGGACTTCTTGACGGAATAGATATTCGACGAATTCGGCGTTGCCGCGGGAAAGAATTAGTTGAGCACCTCTGTCCCCGCGTTCAATTTTCTTGATGTAAACTTTGAGGCGAGAACCTACAGTGTAGTATTCGCCGTCAATTTGTTCGGATTTAGGCATAATACCAGAGGCGCGACCGAGGTCGATACGAATCAAACGAGACTCAACTCGAGCCACAGTACCGGTTACCACGGTTCCAACTTTGTCCTCGAACTCAGCGAGTACGGCATCGTTTTCAGCCTCACGAAGACGTTGAACCACTACCTGCTTGGCAGTTTGGGCAGCCACGCGCCCGAAAGTAGTGACTTTGTGAGATTCTTCAACCATATCACCGAGCTTGGCGTTTTTGTTAGTTTTTAAAGCTTCCTCTAGAGGAATTTCAGTAGAGGGATTGTAAGCTAAGCCGTCCTCGATTACTTCACGAGCGACGTAAACGTCGGCTTCGCCATTCTTGGTGTTGAGCATGGCGCGAACGTTCATGTCACGATCACCATTGTCTTTGCGCCAAGCGGCAGCAATAGCTTGTTCGATCACGTTTAAAACGGTGTCACGAGGTAGGCCTTTTTCTTCGGCAATGATATCTACCATGGTGGACATTTGTTTAAGATCTAAACTTTCCATAAACTCCTTTCTATTAAAACAACCGGCCTTAGAGGTCGGTTAAATCTGTATGCTTTAATTATAGCAAAACTCTTGCAAAAGTGCAAGGTTTTTGTTATAATAGAGGTAACGACATATACTTGTATAACAAAAGGGTAAAAATGAATATAAAGGAAGAAGAGCGTCGAGCCCGGCTCTTAAAATCGCGGGCTGAAAGATTACCAGATATTAAGAAGCAATTTGAAGAAGCACAGAGTCGTAATTTTAACTCAAATTTTGCTCCTGGGGGCAAAGATGCGGCGTTAGTGGGTAATAAGGCTAAAACGACTAAAAATGCCGGAAAAGCAGCTAAAAACGCGGCTAAAAGTAAAAAATCTAACACTAAGCCTACCAAACAAGCTAAACAGTCCAGCAAGAAACAGACAGCTAAGCTGGAGGCGGATAAGCGGAAAGTGAATTTATCAGTTTCTACTCGTAAGGGAGAAATGGTGCACCACCAGAGGATGCTTTCTCAAGATGTAAACATGCAAGCTACTCAACATATTATAGGGGTACCGGTAAATAAGTCGCGCTATAACGGTTACGGGGGTGAACAAGTGACTAATGCTAAATTGAAGCAATTGCGTCCGGATGCGGATTCAGTGCGGATTATTCCGATCGGCGGTGTAGGGGAGTTTGGTATCGGTAAAAACATGACCATTATCGAATATAAGGGGGAGATGATCGTAGTAGATATGGGGGTGTTATTTGCCGGAGATGATTATCCGGGAGTGAATTATTTAATCCCAGATATTAAATATTTAGAGGATAATAAGGACAAGGTTAAGGCGATTCTCTTTACTCATGCTCACTTAGACCATATTGGGGCGTGTAAACATTTGTTGCCGAAGTTTAATCCTTTGACCCCAATTTACGGAACGGATTTTACGATCGGAATGATAGAAAAGCAAATGTCGGAACTGACGGATGAACCGGATTTGAACTATATTAAAGTGAATCCTTTAAAGCACGAGATTATTCAGGTTTCGGAGCATCTTTCGGTAGAGTTTATCCATGTTTTGCACTCAATCCCAGGTAGTACAGCAATCGTAGTGCGAACGCCGAACGGAGTAATTTACCTTTCTGGCGACTGGCGCCACGAAAATAACCCAATGGGCACTCAAACAGATTATGAGCGAATTGATGAAATTGTGGCTAAAGAGGGCATCGATTTAATGCTTAATGAGTCTACAAATATTGATTCGCCAGGACGCCATCCGCATTCCGAATACGATGTAGGGGAAAATCTCGGCAAGGTAATGGATCATTATGTAAATGGTCGAGTGATTATTTCGTGTTTTTCATCGCAAATTTCGCGAATTCAACTAGTCTTAAAGGAGGCAGCTAAACGAGGACGTAAAGTGGCATTTTCGGGATTTTCGATGATTAATAACGTGGAAGTGGCCTTGCGGGCTAAGGAAATTAAAGTGCCTAAAGACACTATCGTGAAGATGGAAGATATTGTGAAATTGCCAGATGACAAGATTTGTATCGTCTGTACTGGGTCTCAGGGGGAACTGAACGCAGTGCTTAACCGTATGGTGACAGGAGCACATAAATATATCAAGATTAAATCTACAGATACAATTGTATTTTCATCTAATCCGATCCCGGGTAATGAGCCACACGTAGTTTCTACGGTAGATGGATTGTTACGCGAAGGAGCTCAGGTGATCCAGAATGGTAAGACGCATCTAACTAATATTGGGCCATTGCATTTATCGGGGCACGCTTATTATGAGGATCACGTGGAATTCGTAACAAGGCTGCATCCAACTAACTATATGCCTTACCACGGTGAATTTTACATGCTAGAGCACAATGCTGAAATGGCAGAAAACGTAGTCGGGATCCCGAAAGATCGGATTTTGGTATCTGATGATGGGGATATTGTAGAATTAACTAAGGACAAGAAGATTCGTAAAGCCGGGCGAATTCCGGTGGGAAATAAATTATACGACGATGCAGATCAGCCAGTGCATGAAGCAGTAGTCAAAGACCGAATTCATATTTCGCGCGAAGGAATTTTCATTATCGTATTGACCGTGAGTAAAAAGACGGGGCACTTGATGAAGACGCCAGATATTGTGTCGCGGGCATTCATTTATTTGGATAATTCAGAAGAATTGATTGGCAAAATTCGCCATTATCTCCGACAAAAGACGGATAAATCAATTGCTACCGATCCAGAGATGAAGGTGCTAAAAGAAGAAATTAAGGAGGATATCTCACACATCTTGTTTGACGCTACGGGGCACACACCGATTGTGATTCCGGTGATTAATAAGGTATAATAGCATAAATAAAGGAGTAATCATGACAGATTTATATGATTATGAGGTGAAAAAACGAAATGGGGGGATGCTAAAACTGAAAGACTTGAAGGGGAAGATAATATTGATTGTGAATACGGCTACCGGATGTGGGTTTACGCCACAATATGAAGGGCTAGAGAATTTGTATGCTAAATATCATGATCGAGGTTTGGAAATATTGGATTTTCCGTGTGATCAATTTGGGCATCAAGCTCCAGGCACGGATGACGAAATCCATGAGTTCTGTACGGCAAAATACAAAACTACATTCGACCAATTATCTAAAATAGAGGTAAATGGCGACAAGGCGGAGCCATTGTATGTTTATCTTAAAGATAAAATTACAGATGATCCAGAACCAAAAGGAATAAAAAATAAATTAGCAATGAAAGCTATAAAGAAAATGCCTGGAGTTAGTCGGGAAAAAGGATTTATCTTGTGGAATTTTACGAAATTTTTGGTGGACCGTGAAGGTAAAGTGATTGGACGATTCGGTCCGACTGATACTCCGGAGGAAATGGAAACTAAAATAAAGGAGATTTTATGATTGAGTTATTGGATTTCTATGCAGATTGGTGCGGCCCATGTAAAATGATGACTCCAGTGGTGTCAGAATTCAAAAAGGCGCATCCTGAGATTAAGGTTCGGCAAATTAACATTGATGAGGAAGAGGAATTAGCAGAGAAATTTAAGGTAATGAATATTCCGTGCGTAGTGGTACTAAAGGAAGGAGAAGAGGTGGCACGCGAAGTTGGGGTTTTACCTCTCAGAAAATTGGAAAAATTATGTACGATATAATTATCATTGGGGCCGGAATAGCCGGAATGACGGCCGGAATCTATGCTAGTAGGGCTGGAAAAACAGTATTGATACTGGAAGGCAAAATGCATGGTGGTCAAATCATAAATACTTCCGTCATTGAAAATTGGCCAGGTGATTATGGTGTGTCCGGTCCGGATTTGATGAATAAAATATACAACCAGGCTATCGAATTAGGTGTGAAGATTGAGTACGAAGAGGTATTAGAAATAACAAGAAAACCAGAGTATGCTACGACAGAAGATGCGGCGGACGAGATTCGCCAACTATGGTCGATAAAAACAGATGATGGCGATTACTCGGCTAAAGCGGTGATTATTGCTACAGGCACGGAGCCGCGAAAACTGAGTAAAAAACAAACCGAAGAGGCAGGGGAGAGACCGATTTCTTACTGTGCAACTTGCGATGGAGCTTTTTATAAGGGAAAACCAGTAGTAGTGATCGGCAGTGGTAATACGGCTAAACAT
Source organism: Candidatus Saccharimonadota bacterium (assembly GCA_024697865.1). Taxonomy (GTDB): domain Bacteria; phylum Patescibacteriota; class Saccharimonadia; order Saccharimonadales; family Saccharimonadaceae; genus Nanosyncoccus. The sequence continues at coordinate 5,251 of JAILSC010000018.1, forward strand.
GAAATTAAATATCTTGAGGGAATAGCTTCTGAAGTCCTACATATTCATCATGACGACCCGATCCCAGAGCAAGCAGAGGCAATTTTTGTGGCGATTGGCCGAATACCCACGACGGCAGTTTTCAAAAATTTAGTAGATTTGGATGCTAATGGATACATCGTAGCTAAAGAAGATTGCAAAACCTCAACTCCGGGGTTATTCGCGGCAGGAGATTGTCGGACGAAAACAATTAGGCAGCTAATAACAGCAGCGGCTGACGGGGCTACGGCAGCAGAGGCGGCGATTGACTTTTTAGCTTAAATATGAGATAATAGGGGCAGCTGTTTATTTTAAGTACTTTTTCAATCGAAAGAAAGGGGATCCAAAATGGGTAAAAAAGTGGCGAAAGTCGCATTGGTTTCTTTTGCGGTACTGGGGGCGATTTCGGCCGCGACGATGATGATGCTGTTCGCGGTCTCTAGTTCCACTGAATGGGTGAACTACAGTTAAAATAAATAGCAAATAAGATGCGGGGCTTTTTAAAAGCCCCGCTTTTCCTTGACTTTGATCTGGTGCCCGAGATGGGACTTGAACCCATATGGATTGCTCCATTCGATTTTAAGTCGAACGCGTATACCAATTCCGCCACTCGGGCACTGTTTAATTATATCATAAAACAGGCAATAAAGAAAAGCCCCTGGCTAAAAGCCAGGGGGGGGGAAGGCCGGCGCCGCACGGGGTCAAGCCCAGCATGCGGCGGCGACCATTTTTCCTCCGCTCGCCGACGGAGGATGTTGCACTGCTTAGGAGGAAGGAACACTAAGCAGTGGCAACAACTAACTTGGGTGACCTAAGTTCGGTCACGTCGCCCGTCTTCTTAGTAGACCCGGGGGTCTTCTTGGCGGCGGCGACGAGGCTTTCCCACTTTTCCTTATATTCGCCGACGGGCTGATCGCCCTGGCAGAATGGAATGTGGAGCCCCTCTCGGAGCTTAAACCCGCTGTCGCGGATGATGTCGAGGGATTCTTTCGTGTAGGGGGTGAGGTACAACTTCCCCTGGTGAACGTAGGAAATTCCCCGACTGTTGGCGTAATAGACCTTCTGTCGGCCGAACTTCCCGATGAACTTCGAGGGAGTGATCTCGCCGGGTTTGTCCCACTTGGGCCAAATCACTGGCGTTCCGTCTTCGATCAGAATACTCTTGTCACGTTTAAGCTGCTCAAATTGTTGCTGCATAGTCTATCCTTTCTTCTGCAGCGGACGAAATGTACCGTGGTTTTTGCTTTGACTTTTATTCCTTTCTTGAGGGGACACAAAAACCACATCTTAATTATAACACACTTGATGAAAAAAAGCAAGAGTGGTATAATCTAAGTATGAACATTCTGTACTGTGGAGATGAGGGGATTTCTCGGGGGATTTTGGTGTCTATTTTGTCAATTTTGAAGTATAATCAGGGTGAGTTGCATTTCTATATTATGACAATTAATTATCAGGGGGTGAAGCCGTTTGCGACCAAAACGGCAAAATTTTTAGATAGTTTAGTAAAAACAGTTAATCGGGAAAATTTCGTGGAATTGATTGATGCGACCACTGTTTTTACAGACAATTTACCCCAGAAAAACATGGGCACATATTTCACTCCGTGTGCAATGTTGAGGTTGTATATGGACAAAGTCCCGGAGCTAAAAAAATGTGAACGAATTTTATATTTAGACTACGATGTAGTGTGTCGGGGAGATTTAACTGAGTTTTATGATGTGGATATGACAGGGGTGGAAGCGGCTGGAGTGCTAGATATTTACGGAAAATATTTTTATCATTACCATGGGCTATTTAGGCAGACTTATATGAATTCCGGGGTGATGCTGTTTAATCTAGCGGAATGCCGGAAGACAAAAATGTTTGCGCGGGCGGTGGCGTTGTGTATGCGGCGAAAGATGATGTTACCGGATCAGGCGGCGTTGAATAAGGCGATTAAAAAGCGAAAATTAATGCCACGGAAGTTTAATGAGCAGGGAGAACGACCCAAGGAGGATACGGTTTTGCATCATTTTAGTAATAATTTTAAATTTTTCCCATATTTCAGAGTGCAAAAGGTGAAGCCATTTGAAGTGGAAAAGATTCATCAGGTTTTGAAAATAACTGAATATGATGATATACTGGATAAATATAAAGAGTTGGAGGTAAATCTGTAATGGCAAAAGCCGAATTGTTCCAAAAAGATATCCCGAAATCCGAACGGGTATTTTATTATGAATCGGAGGAAGACGATCCGATCAAGACTGAGGAGCAAGAACGAAAAGAAAAAGTAACTTTGCCGGAAGGCTACGAGTATATTCCGAAAAATATATTCGTAAAATTGTACGCTAAAATTTTATTTCGATTTTTCTGGGTGTTTGGGCAATGGTATGAACGATGTTATTGGCAGCTAAAGATTCATGGTCGGGAAAAACTGAAAGAGGCTAAAGGTAAGGGATACGTGATGTATGCTAATCACACGAACCCGTTTCATGATGTGTTTGGGCCGGCCTTAGCGGCGGACCGGAAAATTTATACGGTGATTAGTCCGGTGAATTTGAAAATTCCGGGGATTGGTAAGTTTTTGCCTTTGATCGGTGGAGTTCCATTAGGTACAAATCCTGAAGAGAAAAAAGCGATGAATGAGGCTGTGGACACGCGCTTGGTGAAGCAGAAAAAGTGCCTGGTGATTTATCCAGAGGCCCATGTGTGGCCGTATTATACGGGGATCCGGAAGTTCCCGGCGGGAGATAGATCGTTTAAGTATGCCGTGCGAAACAATTTACCAGTGTTTACGATGACTACTACCTACCAGCGGCGAAAGAACAAGAAAAAGGGTGATTTGCCACGGATGACGGCTTATGTGGATGGACCGTTTTGGCCAGATCCTAAGAAGAGCGAGGACGAAAATCGGGCTATGTTAGCTAGAAAAGCTTATGATTCTATGGTAAAATGGAGCAAGAAAAATACATATAATTATTTTGAGTACAAGAAAAAATGAGTATATTTAACACAGGGGTGAAATTATTAAAGAAAACTAAAGTAGTGCCGGTTTTTTTGACAATTACGGACGATTACGCTAAATATGCAGCGCCATGTATCCACTCGTTGATGCAACACGCTAATCCGGAGCGAAGCTATCGGGTGATTATTATGTATGATAAGTTGAGCTTAAAGAATCGAATTCGACTGAGGAATATGGTAACTAAAAACTGCGCAATCGAATTTCATAAAATGAAGTTTAATTTGTATTTGCAGGTAATTATGCGGTACTGTGCTAAACGCAGTGGTTCGGGAGATTTCTTTGCTCGGCCGGTATATTATTACCGAGCTTTTATTGCGCGGATGTTCTTGCAGTACGATAAGGGAATTTATATTGATTCAGATACGATTTTGACTGGGGATATTGGAGAACTATTTGATATTGATTTAGGCGAAAACGCAATTGCTGCGCGGCCAGACCCAAAGGTGGCGGCAGTGCCGGAATTTATTGATTACGTGGAAAAAGCGCTAGATGTGCCACACAGAGATTACATTAATTCCGGCGTGATTTTAATGGATCTTAAAAAGATGCGGAAGTTGCACTATATCACGAAAATGACGGATTTGATTAAAGAAGATGCAGACTTAGTGGCGCCAGATCAGGATTATCTAAATGTGATATTGAAAGGGAAAATTAAACACTTAGATAAAGAATGGAATTGTCAGCCAGAGGGAGAAAAAGTGACTGGTGCGAAGTTGCTACATTTTAATCTATCAAAGAAGCCGTGGTATCATGATGATGTAAACTGTGGGGAGTTGTTTTGGCGGGCGGCCAAGGGGACCGGGTTTTATGGAGATTTAATGCGGGAAAAAGAAAAATACACGCCGGAGATGGCAGAGCAAAGTGCGGCCCAGATTAAGGCGCTGATCGAGAAGGGGGCAGGATTAGCGCAAGTGAAAGAGCCACTGCTCAAAACACCAGAATAATTAGGTACTGCGGACGCAGCGAATAGTTAGTCCGTAATTCTTGTTTATGCTGGAGAGATTTAGGCTGCCGAAATAGTATAAATGGTGCTGGGCATCGGCATCGCGCGCAGTAGCGGACCACCAGCGTCCATAGGTGGCGGCTTGATAGAGTGAGCCATCACGATACCATCCACTAGCGATAGGTAAGAACCAAGAGTTATAGCTGATGATGCTGCTTTGCTGATTCGTGGTTGGTAAACTCCAGCCGGCCGGACAAATATCTTGAGTTGCGTCCATCTGCGTTTGACTACAAACTTCTCCAGCCGAGGCGGCGCAGTAATTGTACCAGGCACCTAGCTGTTTGGCAGTCAAACCAGAGGCGGAAATTTCTGCGTCAGTAGGAAGATGTGATCTGGCTTCAGTATAAGAATTACCAGAAGCCAAATCGTTTACTTTGGTATTGAAATCAGCTCCTTCGAAGTTAGAATCTGTAGCCGAGATGGTGCCAGTGATTCTAAGATTCTGATTCATCCAACAATTGTGATTGATGTAACGAACGGTATAATCAGAGCCATCACGGCGGTCTATCACGGTAAGTGGGGCGCTGGAGGCTTTTGCTTGACATTGCGCGAGAGTAAGATCTTGTATATAGTCTGGGGCTGGCGCGCCAATCGCTACGAAATTAATAATGTTTTGATAATCCCCGGAAGTTTGAGCGGCGGAGGCTTTAGCGGCGATCTTGAATTTGACATTGTCGCCCCCAGTTGGAGTAGTAGAACCAGATTCTTTCAAGGTGGTAATATACTCTCCATCGGTATAGAGAGGCAAACCAGAATAGCCAGTATCATTAACATTGCCTGTCTTATTAGAATTAATCCAGGTAGTCCCATCATCTAGGGAAAAAGAATAGCCCCATTGATTAGGACTTAAGCCATTTAAAGTAGAGACAGTGGTACCATAGTCGATACTGGAGAAGGGAGAGGCAGAACCTGATGAGGCGTGGGCGAGATTGCGATTGGCGTATGTGCTATTGCCTACTGTGCTATTTAAAGTATAGCCACGAGGGTTATTACTTTGCACATTAACTGTTACGATGTTGCTATCTACTGCGGTGCCAGGGGTTAGGTCATCGATCACGAGATTAGGTGAGGACAGAGAAATAGTAATAGTGTTTTGAATGGTAAAGTCGACTCCGACGCCTTCTTGATAAGTGAGAGCAGAAGCAGAACTTCCGGTTATAAGGCTAACTAATCCTAAAGTTGATAAGCTAATGATTGATTTTTTCATGTTGACCTTATTGCTTGTGTCTATCATTATAACATAAGACTTGAAAAAATTCAAAATTTTAGTTAAAATTTAAGCATGAGCTGGTTAATATTCGTCGCCGTTGCGGTGCTCTTTGATGTCTTCCGAATTTTTACAGATAATTATATTTCGGATGTCTATTACAAAGGACGCGAAGTAGCGTCGCAAAAAATGTTTTCGGCTTGGGGTAAAACTATTGTCGCGATTATTATTTTAATAGCCGTAGGATTTAGCTTCACGGATTTTGAGCCTTCAGTGATAGGATTATTATTGCTTTCTGGTGTACTGCTGAGTATTGCGGAAATTCCTTATTACATTGCGTTGGGGATTGAAGATTCGACCAACCTTGGGATTTTTATTCAATTGGCGCCGATTTTGTACCTTATCTTGGGATGGCTATTTTTGGGAGATACTATTACGCCGATTCAGCTAATTGCGATTGTAATTATTTTGATTGCACCAATCATGATTGTAATGACTTCCCGGAAACGCAGCCGAAAAGTTAAACTGCATGCAGTGTTTTTAGCGTTTTTATACGTTTTATTAGCGGTGATTGGGAATTTAGTTTTCGTAAATGTTAATGCAGATAATTTTGACGTACATTTTTTGGTAGAAGAAATTGCGATCGCCATTTTGGGGACAGGATTGGCTGATCTTCTGATTATGCTTTGTTTACCGAAATGGCGAATGCGCTATCGTCATGTAAAGCAAAAAAGTAAGAATAAGGTATTAGTGCCGTTGAGCGTGAGTATGGTGGTGGGGATTATTAAGAGTTTTGCCTACCGGGCGGCTTTGGTATCGGCTCCGGCGGTGGCGTTGGCGTCGGCGGCGTCAGACTCGGTAGAACCGATCGTAATCTTCTTTATGGGGATAGTATTGACGTTAATTTGGCCGGATTTCGGGCGGGAAAAACTAAACCGAAAGATAGTATTGATTCATTTAATTGCGACGGTACTGGTGGTAATTGGTATCGTTTTGATGCAACTATGATATAATTAAGTAGGTGGCGCTTTGGCGGAGTGGTTACGCAGCGGTCTGCAAAACCGCGTACACCGGTTCAATTCCGGTAGGCGCCTCCATTTTTTGTGAAAAATGAAGGGTCTTTCATCGGGCGTCAGCTCGGAAAAGAAAACTCTGTTTTCTTTTCGCTCGCTTTCTACGATGATATGGCGCCTCCATTTTTTTTGATACAAAAATGGTGCGAGCGAAGAGACTCTAACTCTCGTACCGCAAGGTCCGAGAGTTAGCCAACGAAAAAAGCCCTACTGGAGGACTATAACGTGGTGCGAGCGAAGAGACTCTAACTCTCGACCTCTTCCTTGGCAAGGAAGCGCTCTAAACAACTGAGCTACGCTCGCACAGTATTTATATTATAGCACAGATTTTGAAATTTTGGTAGATTTTGTTATAATGGAAATATAATTAAAAAGGAGTTAATATGTCCACAGGTGGAATTATAGCGATTGTAATCGTAGTGGCGGTTGTACTGCTGATCGCGATTTTTGCGGGGATTTATAATGGATTGGTAAAATTGAATGAGCGAGTAAACGAAGCTTGGTCTGACATCACGGTGCAGATGAAATACCGAGCGGATTTGATCCCGAATGTGGTAGAAACTGTAAAAGGCTATGCCAAGCACGAAAAAGACACCTTCAAGATGGTAACTGAGGCACGGGCGGCCACGATGGGCGCTAAGACAGTCAAACAGGCAGCTGAAGCTGAAGGCGCGATGGAGAGCGCACTTTCAAAAATTTTCGCCATCGCTGAAGCTTATCCGGAGCTCAAAGCTAATGAGAATTTTCAAACTTTGCAGACTCAATTGCAAGATACCGAAGACAAGATCCAGGCGGCTCGCCGATTCTATAACGCAGGGGCTAAGGATTTGAATACTCGAATTAAGACTTTTCCAGTCAATATTATTAATAATATGGTGGGGCATTTCAAAACGCGTGAATACTTTGAAGTGAATGACGCTGAGAAAGCTAAGATTGAAAAAGCTCCAGAAGTGAAGTTTTAGTAGGTAGCCT
>JAILSC010000022.1 GCA_024697865.1 Candidatus Saccharimonadota bacterium
CCTTATTATCTCTTATCGTATTATATAACTTAGGTTTAAAAACCCTTATCATCTCAAGACATATAAGGTCAAGGGTGTTCACTTCTCCTTCAAGCAAAGGTATGACAAACTCCAACGCATTTAAAATTCTAGAAATAGACCTTGGCGTATCAATATATTTTTTAACATCTTCGTAAAACAACCCGAATGAAACTTTACTGTTATCCTCATCGGGCGTTTCCGTATGGTTGTGTGCTAATATATTATTTAGCCCACTAATGAATAAGTCATCAAGTTCTATGCGGTCTATATGAGGTAGTTCTAATGGTATTTGAACGATTTTATCAATAAAGTCCTTACCCCTCTCGGTTGTATGCAGATTATCTAACATTGCTGTAACAACTTCGTAATCAAACGCCAGAAAGAAAACTACGCCTTTAATGTTAGCAACGGATTTTATTAATTTAAAAGTATCCAATACACCTTCAGCGTCCAGTCTGTCTATGTCGTCAATAAAAACTACTACTTTTTTGCCAGTTTTTTTAATGTCTTTTTCTAGTTCCGATTTAATTTTTTGATAGGATTTAATGCCTATGGCAGAGATAAACTCAGTCGAGGTTTTAAGCGTCGAACCAAGCGCCGAGCCAAATCCAGGAATAAATTGTGCAATTCCCGATATACTATTAATCGTTGGCTTAATATATTCTTTCTTTTTCCGAAGAAATTTTTTTATTTTATGATTGTTGCAATCTTCCGCTAGTTCGTAAAACAAATAGCGTGCAACCTCTCCACTACTAACGAAATTCCAAGGTACTAAATCAATACAAAAAATATTCTTACCGACTTTACTTTTTTTTAGTTGTTGTTTAACCATATTCATAACCGAAGTTTTGCCATATCCCCATTTTGAATATAGTGCAACGACGAATGACCGGTCATTTTGTAATGACTTAATAGCCTTAGCTATACTTTTTGCATAGCTATATCTGCCGCTAAATTTATTTTCTTTTGCGGAAGAAATGGGTGTATCGGAATTAAAACTCATACCTATATTATACCATTGTATCTCTATAGTTTTATCCAATTCTTGTTGCAATAACTATTGACAACTCGGTAAATCAATTTTTCAATATTCTCACTAGACTGGCATAAATAAGCAATGGCTTGGAACATAAACCCAAGTGCTTCTTCCGTCTTGCGATTTGCTTTGACAATACATAAGTTGTAGCTATTCCATAATAAGTTCATCTGGACAATAAATGTTCGAGTTAAGTCATAACGTCCAGACCAAATTAATATTTGATTTTAAGCCTGATAGTCTGGGCTATTTTTTTACTGAAACACCTTGAATATGATAAAATAGATATATAAAGATAGGAGGAAATGTGGCAGAAAATATGGCCAATAATACCAAGGGGCGGCCAGGTCCAAACAAAGAAAAAAACAACAAGTCCAATAAGATGCGAAGCATTCTATTTACTCTCGTAATGATATGTTGGGTGGCGATGGCGATTGCTATCATGATGCAGGGTAATAATGGCGGAGCGCAGAAAACGGAAGTTCCGATTTCGGATGTGGTGACTAGGGCTAACGATCCCAACGGCAATATCGCCAAGATTACAGTTATTGGAGATACTCTAGAGATCACTTTAAAGGGAGAAGACAAGGCCACTGAGACTTCCCGTAAAGATAATTCGGGTACTTTGTATGACCAAGGATTAATGAACCACTGTGAGGGAATGGATGGTGATAGTTTGAAAAATTGCGAGAGCCAGTATCCGACGATTGAATATAAGGAGGATGTGAATGTTTGGGGAATAGTGCTAGATGTAGCGTTGACGGTTCTGCCAATTTTGGCCATTATTATTTTCTTCAGCTGGATGATGCGCCAGGCGAATACGGCTAATAACCAATCGTTTGGATTTGGTAAGTCTAAGGCTAGACTTTATGGTCCAGACAAAAAGAAAGTCTCGTTTAAAGATGTGGCCGGAAACGAAGCAGCTAAGCAGGATTTAACGGAAGTAGTAGATTTCTTAAAGAACCCGAAAAAGTATGAGAAATTAGGAGCCAAGATTCCACGCGGAGTATTACTGGCTGGTGAGCCGGGGACGGGTAAAACTTTGATGGCGCGAGCTGTAGCTGGCGAAGCTAATGTGCCGTTTTTCTCAATCTCCGGATCAGAATTTGCCGAAATGTTTGTAGGCGTAGGTGCTTCTAGGGTGCGAGATTTGTTCTCTAAAGCTAAAAAGAATTCGCCATCGATTATCTTTATTGACGAAATCGATGCCGTGGCACACAAACGTGATGCTAGGGGCGGAGCTGGACGCGAAGACGAGCAGACTTTGAATCAGATTTTAGTGGAAATGGATGGATTTGATAATGACTCAGGCGTGATTGTAATGGCGGCAACCAATCGAGTAGACATGTTGGATAAAGCGTTGCTTAGGCCAGGGCGATTTGACCGGCACGTAAACGTGACTTTGCCGGAACGCAAAGATCGTTTAGAAATTTTGAAAGTACATTTTAAGGGCAAACCAGTAGAGGCGGATGTGGATCTGGAAGCGATGGCTAAGAAGACGGCGGGATCGAGTGGTGCGGATCTTGCGAACATTGCTAATGAAGCGGCAATTACGGCCGCAAGAGAAGGGCATAAATCAATTTCGAATAAAGATTTGACTGAAGCATTTGAGCGAGTAGCGATTGGGCCGGAGCGAAAATCTAAGGTAATGAACGAGAAAGAACGTAAGATTACAGCCTATCACGAAGCCGGGCACGCAGTGGTAGGAGCAGTGTTGCCGGACAGTGACCCGGTGCATAAAGTAACGATTATCCCGCGCGGGCGGACTGGCGGAGTAACTTGGTTCTTGCCACCGGAAGACCGGAGCTATAAGAGCGTGTATGAGTTGAAAGATATTCTGGCTCGGGCGATGGGCGGTAGAGTAGCGGAGAAGTTGATTTTCGGCAGAGACGCTATCACTACGGGGGCCTCTTCAGACCTTGCCCATGTAGCACAACTAGCTAAATCGATGATTGTTGAAGAAGGGATGGGCGACGGCACGCGAAACTTAGTCTTCCCGTCGGAAGCTACGGGTTATTACACAATCACCACGGGTAAACCATATTCGGAGAAAACAGCGGAATTAATTGACGCCGAGATTAAGAAGTTGTCGGATGAGGCAGCCACGCGAGCGGAAGCAGTGTTAAAGGCTAATAAAGCAGTACTAGATAAATTGGCGGAGGCTTTACTGACCCAAGAAACTTTGGAGGAGAAAGAATTAGAGCCGATTTTGAAGGGTGCAAAACTGCCTGAAGTTGCAAAATTACACAAATAAAAGGAGGAAACGTGGAGAGATTGCTGGAGTATTTTACACCAGAGAAATACGTATTGGATTTATATATTGATAAAGAGCAAAAATCAATTAAAGGTAAAGTCGTAGTTACTGGTGAAAGCAAAACTGAGGCGATAAAGTTTCACTGCGTGGATTTAAAAATCTTAAACGTAGTGGTAAACGAAAAAAATACAGAATACAAGTGCGCAGATGATTTATTGATGATTGAAACTGGCGTCGGTGATAATGTAATTAAAATTGAATACGAAGGTAAGCTCAACGAAAATATGCAGGGGGCGTATTTGTCAACATATGAGTATGAAGGCCGGACGGAAACGATTGCAGCGACGCAGTTTGAAAGTCATTATGCTAGGGAAGCGTTTCCGTGTATTGATGAGCCGGCAGCCAAGGCAGTGTTTGAAGTTTCGATTACGTTGCCGGAAGGGTCGGACGATTTAATTTTGACAAACGTGCCGATGGGTGAGCCAACACCGCGAATGTCTACTTATTTATTGGCGTGGGTGATTGGGCATTTTCACGGCAAGACGGTAAAGAATGCGCATGGAACAGAAATTACTACTTACTGTTCTTTGGCTCAGGACGTGGATAGCGTAGATTTTGCCAATGAAATAGCGGCGAAGAGTTTGGAATTTTATGATGATAATTTTGGTGTGCCGTATCCTTTGGCGAAATGTGTGCAAGTAGCTTTGCCGGATTTCGAGGCGGGGGCGATGGAAAACTGGGGGTTGGTGACCTACCGAGAATCAATGCTACTAGCTGGTAAGACGGCAACTATAGGCACTAAAAAAGGTGTGGCTCTGACGGTAGCGCATGAATTATCGCATCAGTGGTTTGGTGATTTAGTGACAATGGCGTGGTGGGATGATTTGTGGCTGAATGAATCTTTTGCTAGCGTGATGGAGTATTACGCAGTGGATCATGCCTATCCAGAATTTAAGATTTTTGAAGGATTCTTTACCGGTGATTGTTTTGCGGCTTTGATGCGGGATGCTTATACGGATGTGCAGTCGGTACACCAGGAAGTACACGATCCGGCGGAAATCGCGACTTTGTTTGATGGGGCAATTGTCTATTCTAAAGGCGCAAGACTAATGTTAATGTTGATCCGGTTGATGGGTTGGGAGAGTTTTTGCAAAGGCGTAGCGGATTATTTTGAAAAGTATCAATATCAGAATACGGCGGGAGATGATTTGTGGGCGTGCCTAAGCAAATACGCAGAATTTGATACGGGTAAATTAATGCACGCGTTTATTGACCGGCCGGGATATCCAGTAATTACTGGCGAGGAAGGTTTCAGAGATTACATGCAGAAACGATTTTTATTAGATTCTAGTGAGATGCCAGATTCTAGTTGGCCGTTGCCAGAAATAACGGAAGATATGAGCGGACACTATGTGCTAAATCTAAATGAAAATGAATTTGATAAACGATTGGCAGATTTTGATTCGTTGGGGTTAGAAGAAAAATTGCGACTGCTGATCGATCGCTCGCTTTTGGCGCGAACAGATTTAGCGAAGAGTGCGGATTTGTTGCCGCTAGCAATGAAATTTAAAAACGAATCAAGCGCGGCGGTATGGGAAATTGTAGCGGTGATTATCGCGCAACTTAAAATATTCTTTGAGCCAGAATCCGAGGAAGAAGCTAATTTTAAAAAGTTCGTAGGAAAGTTGGTGGCGCCAAAGCTCACGGAAATTGGTTTAACTACGCGGGAAGGCGACGATGAAAATATTCTACGTTTAAGAGCTATATTGCTGGGCTTAGATTTTTATGCGGAGACAACTAAAAACCTAAAACAGCTAGCAGAAATGTATGACCAAGATTATACGAAATTGGATCCGGAAATTCGGGATGCGATTTTGGATGCAAAGATTTATCTTGAGCCAGAAATTTTGGCAGAATATCTGAAGGCTTATCAACGGCAGGCCGATCCGGAGATCAAGGCGGACCTTAGGGTGGCGATGACTTTGTCGCGCGACGAGAAAAACGTGCGCGAGTTAGTGAGTTTGCTAGGTGAAAATAAAATAATCAAATTGCAGGACCAAATTTTCTTGTTTGTGCGACTGTTCAGAAATTCCAAAGCGAAGGAATTAACTTGGCAGTGGCTAGTAGAAAACTGGCAGTGGTTAGTAAAAGTAATGGGCGACAAATCGCTGGATGCTTATCCACGTTATACAGCTAATATTATTAGGACGGAAAAAGAATTTGCCGTTTGGCAAGAGTTCTTCAGTGTAAAACGTAAAGACCCGGCACTTTCGAGAGCGATTGAAATTGGTGAAAAAGAAATTAAAGCCAGATTAGAATTAATTAAAAAAGACCGTGGGGCGGTAAAAGTAGCCTTGGAAGGATTTTCAGTTTCGTTTTAGTTTGAAAAGTTATGATAAGAACATAACGATAGGAGAATTAAAAATGAGAGTATTATACGTAGAAGATGAAAAGTTCTTAGCGGATGCAGTTAAACATAATTTGGAAAAGCAGGGGATTACGACGGACTTAGCGCATGATGGTGAAGAGGGGCTGGATATGGCTTTGAAAGAAATTTATGATTGTGTGGTTCTAGACATTATGCTACCGAAACTTTCGGGAACGGATATTCTGAAAAGAATGCGAGAGAAAAAGGTGCAGACGCCGGTAATTATGCTTTCGGCCTTATGTGAGGTGGAGTCTAAAATTCAACACCTAGATAAAGGTGCGGACGATTATTTGGCGAAGCCATTTAAGACGGCGGAGCTAGTGGCGAGGATTAAAGCGATTTTAAGGCGGCCGAGCGAGATTAAAAATAATGAGCTGACTTACAGCAATTTGGTGCTAGACAAAGCCAACATGACTTTAAACGGCGAACAGCTGACGGCGAAGGAAGGGGAAATTATGACGGAGCTAATGAGTGCGCCGGAAAAATTAGTTAGTAAAGAACATTTGTTGGCTAAGATTTGGGGTGAGGAAGGCTTAGGGGAAGATAATTATGTGGAATCGTATATGTCTCGAATCCGGAAACTATTAAAAAAGGTGAAAAGCCAGGCGAAGATCGTGACAGTACGAAGCCTAGGTTATAAATTAGTGAGTTAAAATGTTCAATAAGTTACGCAATAAAATTATAATTATTACGATGGTAGCGACTACCGCGGTGTTGCTTCTGGCGGGCGGTAGCGTGATGTTTTTCTCATCGGCATTGCGACCGGCGCCGGAACCGCAGGTGGATTCGGTGATTATTAATATGGGAAGTGGCGAGCCAATTGTAGCAACTGACTGGAATAGTCAAGAATTAATGAACCATATTAAAAATGATCGTGAAGAAGGTGATGTGCGGCTGGTATTTACTTTGCTGAGCGTGGGCGTAGCGATTGAAATTATCGTATTTGTAATTGTGTATTATTGGTCGGAAAAAATGGTGGCGCCGGTAGAGGAGGCTTATAATAAACAGCGATTATTTATTGCTAATGCCTCGCACGAATTGAAGACGCCACTGGCAGTGATCCAGGCAAATATGGAAGCAATGGAGGTAAGCCGCAGTAATCAGAAGTGGAAAGATAACGTTGAAACAGAAGTTACGCGAGCAAATAAGTTGGTGCTAGATTTATTGCAATTAGCGAAAATGGATGCTGGGAAGACGGGCGAAAAAGTGACGGAGAAAATAGATCTTGGTACCGAGTTAAAAGAACGAGTGGAGGCGTTTCAGCCTAAATTTAGCGAAAAAATCAATTTGCGATGTAAGGGCAAAAAAGAATATCTTTTGCCAAAACAAGATATTTTGCAGGTAGTAGATATTTTGCTAGATAATGCTACTAAGTATGGCGAGAAAAAAATATCGGTGGTGCTAGAAAATGACAAGATTGAAATTGCTAACGACGGGGTGGCAGTAGCCAAGAAAGACCAGGAAAAGATTTTTGACCGATTTTATCAGACGGATAAAACGCGGGAAGGTTCGGGGTTGGGCCTGGCGATTGCCAAGGCAGTTTGCGAACAGAACGGGTGGAAGATTAATTGCGAAAGCGATAAACTCACTAAATTTTCAGTTTGGTTTCAGTAGCCATAGTTATAATTGGTTTACGTTTTCCAGAGGAAATTGAGGATGTGTTCTTTGGCGAGAAAGAAAGTTATTATCGCCAAATTGAGAACATTAAAGGTTGCTCTAAATTTAGCCCCCTTGACGAAAGGGGGGCTTTTTATTCATAATAATGATATGGATAAATGGATTAATGACAAATTATATTCTAGATTATCTAAGTTTGACGAACTGACAGTTCTTGATTTGGGCTGTGGGGAGGGGTTTAATAGCATAGGGCTTGCTAAATTAGGGGCAAAAGTTACTGCCCTAGATAAAAAAGCTATAATGATAGAGTGTGTGCGAGAATTAGCCCATAAGGAAAGAGTGGAAGTTTTAGCTAAGGTTTCCACAATTCAGGATTTTCAGTCTAATGTTCAATATGATATTGTCTTATTTACTTTTGTATTGCATTTTCTCCCAAGTGAGATTCAGGCTCAAATTGTACAGAAAGTCATAGATCTAGTTAAAACTGGGGGAATACTAGTGTTTGCTGACCTTGAAGACGACTCTCCTGTTTCTCAGGAGCGTCTTTCGGTGTTTAAAAACTCGTTAGAGAATGTTGAGATTGAAAGATTTACAATCGAAGATAAGCCTCACAGAGGGGCCGATTACCCTCATCAACATAAAGTGTTTTATTTAATGGGCACTAAAAATAGAATATTATAGTTCTACGTCATTAATGTAGAGTTTGTAACCGTTTAGATTGATGTTGCTGTTAGTAGCGTCGGTGTTAGTGAGTGAATTGATGTAGGTATCACCGGTTAAAGTGATGGAGCTGGATGCGTCTAGCGCTAGATCAACTTCGCCAGCGTTTTCGCCGTTGATGACGCCTTGATAGTTGGAGCCGTTGGTTAAGATCATAGTTAGCTTGGAAATTGAGTCTACAACAATATTGCCGCTAACTGTTTGGTTGGCTAGGTTTAGAGCAACCGTACCGCCGTTGCTGCCGGAAGCACCCCAGGAATCCCTCTGGATACGGAGGAAATTACCGGAAGCATCATTATTGATGATTTGATTGTTCTCAAGATTGATTTCGGCGGTAGTGTTGGTGACGTAGAAGCTATCGCCTTGGTTGGTGGTAATGATGGAATCTTTGGCGGTAAATACTGCTTCACCAGAAGCGGCGTCGCCACTCATCGATTGATAAAGGAAAATGTTTTTGTAAGTGGTGGATTGGCCGTTAAGAGCGTTGTTGGTGTCGGTGAGGTTAACGTTCTCTAGAGTAATGCTGTTTTTGCCTTCAATGATGGCGCCTTCGGAGGCGGTGGCGATGAGGGTAGCATTCTTTACGGTGATGTTGGCCGTAGAATAGATGGCGGGTGAGCCTTTACCGGTGGTTTTGTAAGTGCCTTGATCAACGGTAACGGTGCCACCGCCACGGTCTGACCGGATGGCAGCGCTGGAGGTACCGGCAGTGGTGATGGTGAGGTTCTTGGCATTCATAATGCCACCACCAGTAGTCATGATGCCGCCGGAGTTATCTTTGTTGGTGGTAATGGTAGAGTCGGAAATATTAACTGTAGTCCCATCGGAATTAGAATTGTCAGTAGTGGCAGAGCCGCCGTAGCTAAATACAGCGTTGGCGCCGGTGGCGTCGGTAGTAATGTTGGCGTTTTTGATGGTGAGATTGGCGCCGTCTTTAGCGAGAATGGCGGAGTTAGTGCCATAAAAACTAGTGTTATCGCCGCCGTCGGAATCACCAGTTTTGGTGACGGTGATGTTAGCTAAGGTGGCAGTGATATTACCGGAAGCTAAGATTGCGTTTTCGTCGCTATTAGTTGAGACAAATTCACCGCCGTCGATGTTTTCGTCCGTGGTGATTTCCTTGACGGCGGAATAGGTCGTAGACGAATTATTGTTCATCGTTGACATGTTGTCGTTTGTGGCATTATCGCTACTAATCATGGCACTAATAATAAAGAACCACAAGATGCCTAGAGTTATTGCTAGGACAGCGATTATGGTCGTGTTAATTATTGCTGGGTGATTTTTCACTATGACCTCCTAATTATTAGTTTGCGAATTGCTATCGCTGGGTTTTTCAGGCGGAGTGCTTTGGCTGTTTTCGCTACCGCTTTGGCTGTTTCCGCTTGGCATTTCGGGTGGAGTGCCACCAGGCATTTGCTGCGACGACTGGGCGCTATTGTTATTGTTGGCGCCCAATGTGTTAACGCAGATCAAAAAAGCTGCGCTGGCGATTACTGCGCCCAGTAAGGTGCCGATTACGAATAAGATTATTTTTCCCTTTGCGGGATCGGATTTAGTATTGTAGTTAAAATTATTTTCGTTATCCATTTGATTCTCCTTGTCCTTATTTTATAATATAAATTATAATTTGTGGAGTTGAAATAGAACTGAAAAAATAAGGGGTCCGGAGATGGCGCGACTTTATGATGTCGCTAGAACCTATTTTAGCTCAAAAACCTGAAAAATAAAAAGTATGAGCGCGTCTGGTTATTAAATCAGCTCATGACCGGTACCCACGGAAACATGAAAACATGGAAGTAGATTAGGAAATTGGCGGGCTGCCCCCGCATCAGCCCGCCAATTTCCTGAAGATATCAAACATAGCTGCTATTGTTGCCAATAGCGATACCAGAAACTGAAAGCACTGCTTATTTATCTGGTGTTTGTAACTTTTTATAAGTGAGTTTTACGTCGTTCGCGCTGATTGCATATCGTTTTTCCGGGATTTCATCAGGTTCCTCTGGATTATACGGAGTAGCAAAATAACACTCTTCGTCACCACTTTCTCGTCCCCACGGACCATCGAACTCCACCGATTTACCCGAGTCATTTTGGAACATACGGACTAGCTTACCTGATGATTCGTAGATCCCAGGCTTTTCGGTTGCATGATAGATTTTTTGAAACTCCTCATCGGACATAGCATAATTATTGTCTACATCTGACTCATATAACTTTGGATTAGTCACAATCCATTCGCCCGGCTTCAGGCGCCGTGTTGTTTCAAAAACCGATTGCCTATTATCCCCTTCGCCCTTCATTACATAAGTATCTATCAGCCACCCTTCATACGGCTTATCATTGCCGTCGCTACCTTTAAATGTTGCCTCGCCCCAATGCACCCCTAGTTCTGCATACTCACCAGCTTTAAGTTTGTCTTCGGCAACATGAACGGCGTTAACTTTCTTGCTTTGTTGCCAAATTTCACCCTTTTCTTTAAACTTATCAGTGTACTCTGGGGTTTTTAAATCAATAAAAATCTGCTCTGGCTCCATATTCGCCCACTGGTCCGCTGCAGAATTTGGCTCTTGTTGTTTTAGATCCTCCATGATTTCCTCCTTATATTATCTATATCTATTATACACGAAATATGATATTATTAAAAAATCAAGGAGGATATAATGCAATTCGAACTAAGGCCACAAAATAATACCCAGAAAGACGAAGAAAACGACTACCTAGGATGGAGCAGTTTTACTCCTGACGACCAAGTGAGCATTATGGACCAAGCCGCCCGAAACGACGACATCTTAAACGATGACATCTTGCCAGCATCGAACGAACCCAATATTGACAATCAAAACCTTTCAAATGACCTTTCGCACGAGCAGGACACGGAACATTTAGCCGAATCGTTCCTTGACTACAATCAAGCTCTCAAAGTAATATTTGAGCAGGCAGAAGAAGGAATTACCTACGATTTCGATTGCGAAGCCCCTAACGACCACATCAGACGATCAATTTTATCAAGTTTACGTCGTATCTCGTCCATAGCAGAAACCGAAAACCCAGACATATACCGTCTATCACTAAATGATACTATTTTTGTAGATGTTAGCAAATCTACCGGGGCCGTCATAAGCATGAATAAACTCACCGCCTTTGAAACAAGACTTTTGGCACAAGGCAAAGAAAACGATGTGCCGTTTTCAAGAGAAAAGCTAACTGAATTTCGCCCCTCCACCGATCTGCACACTCATTTAGCCGGGGCCCTAAAACCAGATGACCTTATTAATATAGGCAGGAATCACAACGCTACATATCCAATCTCCAAATTAGAAAAAATGGGGATCGACGCCAGCCAATATGCAACAGCAGATGGCCGTAACATATCAATGTCAGATTTAAGCGATTCTGATCTAAAAATATTCAAAGACAGCCTCA
>JAILSC010000002.1 GCA_024697865.1 Candidatus Saccharimonadota bacterium
AGGGCGCATAGATCACGTTGTCGTTTATAACGTATCACGCATTTCTCGCGACATGACGTCATTCTTCAACGACATTGGCTTTATCCTAGCCAAATGCGGCGTCACGTTACGCTCTACGCAAGAAGTAATCGACGAATCGCCGACCGGACGCTTTATGTTGAATATCGCCTTATCCGTCCACCAATTGGACAACGATATTAAATCGAAGACCGTTAAGGACGATATGGCGCTTCTTGCAAGTTATGGCTGGTGGCTATCGCAGGCACCGCTCGGGCTGAAGCTAAAGCCGATCGTAACCGGCGAATATACTAACGACGGCAAGAAAAAGCACCATAACACGCTGGAGATCGACGAGACGAACGATATTGGCAAGAATATCCAATTCCTGCTGAATCGTTTCTCCGAGGGCGATATAGCGCCTATGGAGCTAGTAAACCTAGCACATAAGATGGGCGTAAATGGCAAGAACGGTAAACCTATTACGCTAAATACTATGCTTGGTGTTCTGCGTCAGTCGGTTTACGCCGGATATAACACGTCTAAGAACCTACTAGACGGCAAACCGACCAAGATTAAGGACTTTGACGGTCTTATCGATATTGATACTTACAACAAAAATCAAAGGATCCTAAGTGGTAAACGTGCTCCGCTAGTGCCGAGCAACAGCGAACTATATCCACTTCGCAAGTTATTGATTTGTTCAAAATGTGGAACGCTGATAAGATCTAGCGCGCCACGAAGCTCATCTGGCAAGAGGTCGCCGCGCTATCACTGCACTACAAAAGGCCATAGCTCGGTACCGATCGAGGAAATGCACCAACTATTTGTGGACTTCCTAGAAGAAATAACGCCTAATGAGGGTACTATTAAGCTATTTAAGGAAATAGTGAAGCGTACAGCGGCCAAAAAGCTTGGTGATACGACGCGCGAGCTAGCACGGCACCGCGAGGCAATATCGGATATCGATAAGAAACTAATAGAAGCGGTAGACGCTATGTTAGACGGTAAGATTACAATTGACGACAAGAACAGGTATAGCGAAGCATTAGAGCAGAAGCGTCAAGACCTGCGACGAGAAATTGATAAATTGGAACGGAACCAAGGCCTAAATGAAGCCACAATAGATTACGTATGCAATTTTATGACAAAGCCGGCCAAGCTCTGGAAAGACGCTGACCTCGAGACGAGACAGGCGTTCCAAAAAATGCTGTTTCCGAATGGTCTACACTTCGATATTAAAGACAAAATTTTTGGAACGGACGATTTAAGCCCACTCTTCTCCGTTATTAACAACAAAAAAGAGCCTGGTTCTGGCTCTGATTGCGAAATGGTGATCTCGGCGGGAGTCGAACCCGCGTTGTCGGGATGAAAACCCGATGTACTAACCGTTATACTACGAGACCAACAGCATAATTATACCAAATAATTATCAATTAATCAACTCTAAAAATTCTTCTTCCGAAATTTGGGGAATTCCCAATTGCTCCGCTTTGTCAGTCTTAGATTTGCCCGGCTTAACCCCTACAATCAAAGCCGTTGTGTTTTTTGTTACCGACGAAGTTACCGTCGCACCCAAGGCTCGCAATCTATCCTCCGCCGCTTCTCGCCCCATCGCTTCCAGGGTCCCCGTCACAATGTAAGATTTGCCAGTTAGCGGCAATGTTACATTCGCCTCATTCTGTACCTCTACACCTAATTCTTTCAAATCAGTCAGTAGCTGCAAATTATCCTCATCGCTAAACCACGCCAAAATTGATTCCGCCACCACTTTACCGATATCTGATACATTCATCAATTGCTCTTCACTAGCTTCCACTAAAGCGTCCAACGATTTAAATTCCCTGGCTAAACTCACTGCCGTCTGCGCCCCTACATGCCGAATACCTAAGGCCGTAATAAATTTTGCCAGCGCAGGCTTTCTCGATTCATCAATTGCCATAATCAAATTTCGCGCCGACAAATCACCAAACCTTTCTAGTCTCGCCACTTCCGGCGCCTTTAATCTATACAAATCCGCAATCGATTTCACTAGCCCTGCATCCACTAATGCCACCACGTTCTTTTCGCCCAACCCTTCAATATTCAGGGCTGATTTCGAAGCATAATATTCAATCGCTCGTTTCAAAATAAAATCACTCGACTCTCCCTTCACGCGATACACTACCTCCCCATTCGGCCGTTCAAACTCCAAATCCGGATATTGTTGCTTTAGGGCTTGCTCATAATTAAACGGCTTTGCTCCTTCCGGTCTTAAAGTCGAAAGCACTTCTTTTACCTGCGGAATGATATCTCCTGCTTTATAAATAATCACCGTATCGCCAATTCGTACGTCTAGTCTAGCGATTTCGTCTGCATTATGTAAAGAAGCATGCCGCACCGTCGTTCCGGCCACCGTCACCGGATCCAAAATTGCTACTGGCGTTGCCGCACCCGTCCGTCCAATTGAAATCACAATGTCTTTCACCACCGTAGTCGATTCCTCTGCTGGGAATTTATAAGCCACCGCCCCTCGCGGCGTTTTACCAACAATCCCCAATGAATCGTAAACTGCTCGATCGTTGATCTTAATCACCATTCCATCTGTATTGAATTTCAAATGCTTCCGATATTCATCCAGCTCCTCTATATAATGAAACAACTGTCGCATTTCTGTGTTTTTAAACACCTTGTCCTTACCCGAAGTTTGGAATCCTAGCTCTCTTAGCCTCGCGTAAGCTTCCTGCCAAGTTTTAGTTTCTGGCGTCACTAAATCATAGGCTACAAATTTAAGTGGCCGACTAGCTGCCACTCTTGGATCCAGTTGCCGAATCGACCCTGCCGCCAAGTTCCGCGGATTAGCAAATTCAGGTTCACCTTTTCGCCGCTGCGCTTCGTTCAGCTTTTCAAAATCTTCTTTGAATATAACAATTTCCCCCCGCACCTCTATCTCTGAATAAATACCCTGCTTATTTAAATGTAAAGGTACATTTTCAATAGTTTTAACATTCAAAGTTACATCTTCGCCCACCAATCCATCACCTCTAGTCACCGCTTGTACGAATATCCCATCCCGATACTTCAAAGAACAAGCTAAACCGTCCATTTTGATATCTGTGAAAAATTCTAAAATCTTACTGCCCGGGATTAATTTTTCATTTCTAGTAATCCAGTCGCTAATTTCTTCTTCCGAAAACACATCGGCTAGACTAATCATCCGCTTTTCGTGCCGAACTTTCGAGAATTTATCTAAAGGCTTACCTGCCACTCGCTGCGTTGGCGAATCCGGCGTAATTAATTCCGGAAATTCCGCCTCCAATAAAGCCAATTCATGCTTCAAAGAGTCTGCCGCCGCTTCGCTCATTGTTGATTCATCTAATACATGATAATGATATCGATAATCGTTGATTAACTCGCGTAATTTAAGGATTCGCTTTTCCGCCTCCGCTTTCGTCATATATCTATTTTATCACATCTAAGCGTCTAGCATCCAACGATAATACATATATAAATATACTGTCACATACATGCCTGTAAAGCAAGTCATTGTCGTGAGGCAAATTGGTATGAACGGAATTCCCGCCGCCCACTCAAATTGTTTCATCCACATGTCGAACAATATTAGCGGCAACATAATCAACATCCACAGAATCGCCAGCATAATAACCAGTGCCAACAAACGCAAAATAAATTTTACCCTTCGCCCCATCATCAAATCCGAAGCCGTGCGCAAGGCCCTCAAAGGATAAAGTCCTGGAGCCGAAACCGCCACTAACGCGATTAAAGACGACGATAGCAAATACGCCGATAAAATAATCATTAGCATTGCAAAGATAAAGAATACTAGAGCATAAAACGGCGTCGCTAAAAATTCCGTTTGGACAGCCGCCGAATACACTATAATTAATAGAAAAATTGGAATACATTGAATCAGCGCCACTATCAATACCAAGAACGTTGAAATTAGCGGCGTCATTGCATTATATAATCCATCTCTCAACTTGACTTTATGTCCAGCTAAAATATGCCTGAGTAAGAAAATCGTCACTAACCATATAATTAAGAAGATTAATACCCCAAACACCGTCGCAGCTTCCGAAGATTCACCAGACAACCCGCCAGTAGATACCGTAGAAATCAACAAAAGTCCTGCCTTTGCCACATTACCGATATCGCCCCCTGCCACTTGCAAACTAGTTTCATCCAAAACTTCTTGATACTGAGCGTAATTGTCTTGATCCATAATGCCAACGAGTAGAGCATTTAGTACTACTACGATTATCAAAAGCGGTAAAAACAATTTCCAGTTCTTGAAGATCATACCAAAAGATTTAAAAATATGTGCCATCACACCCGGAACTTGCGTTTCTCGCTTATAATCTTCCCGGTAAGACCGCTTAAAAGATTTGTGTGGGTTTATCCGCTTACTTTTTTGAGTTTTTCTTTTAGAAGGTTTTTTTACCATGTTCTAGTCTTTCTATTCTTTTTTCAATTGGCGGGTGCGAACTTAGTAAATTGCTGAAAAAGCCTTTCTTTAGCGGCTCGTTAATCCACATCGCTTCCGCTGCTACATTCTGGCACCTCATCGGTTGTGAATGTGATTGCAATTTCTTTAAAGCGTCGATCATTCCTTCTGGGTAACGTGTGATGTTTACTGCCGAGGCGTCGGCCAAATATTCTCGCTGCCGACTTACCGCCATTTGAGCAATCGCTGCAATAATTGGCGATAATATCGCCACCGCAATAATCAAAACGTATCCTACTGGACTGCCCTCATCATTGCGCCGTCGGTCTCCATAAAACATCATTCGAAAGGCTAAATCCGAAATCAGCCCGATTATACACACCAACCCGAACACAATCATTGAAACCCGAATGTCATAATTTTTTACATGCGACATTTCATGCGCCATTACTGCCGTCAATTCCTTATCATTCATAATATCAAGTAACCCAGTTGTTGCTGCCACTGCTGCATGTTTCGGATCCCGACCCGTAGCAAAAGCATTTGGCGCCTTGTCCTCGATAATATACACTTTCGGCATCGGTAGCCCCGTGGTAATCGACAAGTTTTCCACGATATTATAAAATCTAGGGTTATCTTTTTTCTCGATTTCTTTTGCTCCCGTCATAGACATAGCTAATTTAGCCGACAAGAAATATTGAATTACCGCATAGACAATCGCTGCCACCGTCGTCCATACCGCGATCCATGGATCATTATAAAAATAAGCAAAAACCGCCGCAATCGCGCCAATCAAAATCACGAAACCAATGATAACATACACCGTGCGTCGTTTATTTTCTGCAATTTGTTTATACATACATTTTCTCCAAAAATAAATAACCTAG
>JAILSC010000006.1 GCA_024697865.1 Candidatus Saccharimonadota bacterium
GTTTAAACTGTTTAGATATTTGAAGCCATATTGGTGGCAGGTAGGGGTATTATTGCTCGCTACAGGCGGACAGGTATTTGCTACTTTGCAAATTCCAGCCTTAATGGCGGATATTATCAATAACGGTATCGTGAAAGAAGATACGGGTTATATTTGGCAGCAAGGACTAATCATGCTAGGTATTGCCGTGGTGGCGGCGGGTTGTGCACTAGTTTCTAGTTATTTTTCGGCTAGAGTGGGGGCGAATTTTTCTCGCGACATCAGGGCAAATTTATACCAGAAAGTATTAAGTTTAAATTTAGCCGATACCAAGGAGTACAGCACCGCCTCGCTAATTAACCGAACGACGGATGACATTAACCAGGTACAGCAGGCCATTATGATGATGCTGTCGGTGATGCTACTAGCCCCGATGTTCTGTATTTTTGCGTTAGTCATGGCAATCCGAACAGCGCCGGATATGAGCTGGATTATTGCGGTAGGGATTGTGGCAATTTTACTAGCGGCAAGTTTGATTTTAGGCTTCACCATGCCGAAATTCAAGATTTTTCAAAAATTAGTAGATAAAATTACTTTATTAACCCGGGAAAATTTGACGGGGCTACGCGTAATTCGGGCGTTCGATAATGAACGACTGGAAAAAGATAAGTTCGCTAAGACCAATGATGAAATCACTAAGCTAAATATCTTTTTAGACAAAATCCTAAAATTAATGGGACCGATGGTTAATATTATCTTTAACGGGACAACCTTGCTCTGTTCTTGGGTAGGAATTTCGCTGCTAACGAAAGATTTCTCCTATCTAGGGGATATGTCGGCCTTTGCACAGTATGTGAGTTTTGTGATGATGTCATTCTTGATGCTATCGATTTTGTTTGTGATGCTACCGAGAGCTAATGTTTGTGCTGGGCGGATTAACGAAATAATGAATATCAAATCCAAAATTTGTTGGCAGACGGAAACTCAGGGTATACCGACCAAGCAAGCTTCAATTGAATTCAAGGACGTAGATTTTCGCTATCCCGGGGCAGAGGAAAAGGTCCTAGACAATATTTCTTTTGTCGCTCAGGCGGGAGAATCGATTGCCTTTATCGGTTCGACTGGATCGGGTAAATCAACTTTGATTAATTTGGTCCCGAGATTCTACGAAGCTACAAGCGGAGAGATTTTAGTTAACGGTATTGATATTAAAGAGTACGCGCAAAATGATTTAATGCAGCGAATCGGGCTAGTTCCGCAAAAGGGCGTATTGTTCGCCGGGACAGTAAAAGCGAATATTAAATTCGGAGCGCCCAATGCGACGGATGCGGAAGTCAAAGCCGCAGCCAAAATAGCTCAAGCGGATGATTTTATTCAGAAGTTACCAGGCGGATATGCAGCCCACATTGCACAAGGCGGCAATAATGTCTCCGGTGGGCAGAAACAGAGATTATCAATCGCCCGGGCAGTTTGCAAGAACCCAGATATTTTTATCTTCGACGATTCATTCTCGGCTCTAGACATGAAGACAGACACGAAATTACGCGCCGCCTTGAAACCCTTAACGAACGACACGATAGTGATGATCGTAGCACAAAGAGTGAGCACCATTAAAAATGCCGATCAAATCGTAGTACTAGACAGCGGTAAAATGGTGGGCAAGGGTAAGCATCTGGAACTACTAAAGAAATGTGCGGTTTATCGCTCGATTGTAAAATCCCAGCTATCCGACAAAGAGTTCGAAAAAGAAATGAGGTTGGCTGATGCGTAAGAATACCCAAAAAAAGAAAGGCCAGGCTTGGAAGGCGTTTAAACAATTCCTTAGCTCGATTAAAAAATATCGAGGCTGGGTGATTCTGGCGATCGTACTGGCGGTAGGATCGGCCACGCTGAGCATCTTTATCCCGAAGATTCTGGGTGATATGACAAATATCGCAGTAAACACTTACCCGGAAATTGATTTTGACGCAATTTTGCAATTAGTGGGGCTAGTAGCCGGGCTATTAGTAGGGGCGGCAACACTAAATTACGCCCAGGCCTATATTTTGACTATCATAGCAGCTAAATACACCAGGGATATGCGCGAAAAGATTATCGATAAGATATCACGACTACCGATTTCATATTTTGACCGGCACCAATACGGAGATACT
Source organism: Candidatus Saccharimonadota bacterium (assembly GCA_024697865.1). Taxonomy (GTDB): domain Bacteria; phylum Patescibacteriota; class Saccharimonadia; order Saccharimonadales; family Saccharimonadaceae; genus Nanosyncoccus. The sequence goes on from JAILSC010000006.1 coordinate 2,133, forward strand.
TTATCGCTGATGACTAATGATGTCGACGTGATTGCTACATCTCTGTCACAAGAAATTACCGATATTTCCTTGAGCCTCTCAACACTAATAGGAACAATGGTAATTATGCTTTCAATCAGTGTACCGCTATCTTTAGTAGCGTTCGTGGTGATACCTTTATCCGTAGTGGTAGTAGGGAGAATTATGAACCACGCGCAAAAATATTTCCTAGAACGACAAAACACTCTAGGTATATTAAATAATAGTATCGAGGAAGATTATGCGGGACAGTTAATTATTAAAGCCAATTCTCACGAACGAGCTTCGTTTAGCGATTTTAACCAAACTAACCAAAAACTAACTAATATCACCCGCAAGGCGCAATTCTTATCACAGTTGTCGATGCCGGTGACACATATTTTCACTAATTTAGGCTACGTGACTATTACGGTGCTAGGTGGGGTGTTTACGATTAATGGGCAGCTAACTATTGGCGCTTTGCAGGCCTTCATTCAATATGTATCGCGGTTTAACCGACCAATCACGGAAATCGCCGCCACTACAGCTACGATTCAAGGCCTGCTAGCCTCAAGTGAGCGGATTTTTAACTTCTTGAACGAGCCGGAAGAAGCACCGGATTATTCCCCGGCTCAAGAAATTGATAAAGTTAAAGGAGCGGTGGAGTTCCATCATGTAGATTTCAGCTATCTGCCGGACAAGCCAGTAATTCGGGATTTCTCAGTGAAGGTTACACCGGGCATGAAAGTAGCAATTGTCGGGCCAACGGGTGCAGGGAAGACTACGCTGATTAATTTACTGATGCGATTTTACGACCCGACTTCGGGCTACATTACGATTGACGGCGTCCCGACTACCGAGATGAAGCGTTCCGACGTGCGGAAATTATTCGGCATGGTTTTGCAGGACACCTGGTTGTTCTCTGGTACAGTAGAAGATAATTTGCGCTACGGGAATCAGCAGGCGAGCCTGGAAGAAATAAAACGAGCGGCACGAATGAGCAATGTTCACCACGTGATCGAAGCTTTGCCACGAACCTATCACTCAATGATTAGCGAAGATTCGGACAATATCTCGGCGGGAGAAAAGCAACTAATTACGATTGCTCGGGCGATGGTAGCAAACCCACCGATGATGATCTTGGACGAAGCCACTTCTAATGTGGATACCCGGACGGAGCAGTTAATCCAGGATTCATTCGAGAAACTAACCCACGGACGAACTTCGTTCGTAATTGCCCATCGATTATCTACGATTCGGAATTCAGATTTGATTTTGGTGATGCGAGATGGGGCGGTAGTAGAACAAGGCACACATACTCAGCTATTGAAGGCCGAGGGGTTCTACGCAGAACTGTATAATTCGCAGTTCGTTGAAGAGTGATAGGGTGAAAAACAGTTTTAGTCTCGCTCTGTTTGATGCGGCAGAACACTCACAGCGACAAGGCTAGCATGAATTAGATCTCTTTTTTTCAATGTGGTTTTGCCGCGAGCTGTATTAATCATTGGGAAGAGACCCTCTCTATTCTAAGTACTACGTACGCAGCGGATAAAGAACCCGTCACGCTTGGTATAGGTAAAATCGTTGGTAGACAGATTCCCGTTGTAGTAACGCAAGTAGTACTGGCCGAGCGCGTCGTTTTCGCGCCTCGCCCCCAGGGCGAGGCGCATTTCTCGGGTGGAGGTCAGTAGGGCTGAACTTAAGAAGAATTAAGTATACACCTAATATAGTACCCGCGCCTCTTATTACTGGTGCTGGTAACCAGACTACCACCGTCGTAGTATAAGCGGTACTGAGTGTTAGCATTGTTTGCTGTAGATGACCACCAGTAGCCGCTCGTGGTAGCATTGTAGAGGGAACTACTGTCGTAGTACCCGCCATAAATAGGATTATAAGCAGAAGCATAGCTAGTAATACCGCTTTGTTCGCTGTTAGTTGGTAAGCGCCAACCAGCCGGGCAGATATCTTGGGTGGCGTCCATTTGAGTTTGGCTACAAACTTGGCCAGCGGAGGCGGCACAATAGTTATACCAAGCACCTAGCTGTTCTATAGTGTATGGACCACCAGTAGCACTGGCTGAAGCGGAAACATCAGTACTATCTGCTAAGTGGGATTGGGCGGCAGTGTAAGTGGCACTACCTCCTCGAAGATCCCCACCAGCTGCAGTATTAAAGGAGGATGGGCTAGAGAAGTTGGAATCTGTTGCAGAAATAGTACCAGTAATTCTTAGATTCTGTGTCATCCAACAATTACCATCAATGTAACGTACAGTGTAATCCGAACCATCACGACGATCATAAACAGTAAGTGGAGCATCGGTAGCTTGAGCCTGGCACTGAGAAGCGGTTAAATCTTGCATGTAGGTTTTAGGAATTTCTCCCCAAATAGCATAAAGATTAAGGGTCGTATTAGCAGCTATGGTACTAGGCTCTATAGTTCCTTCATCAGCATAGAAATCACCATCTGTACAGGCATTCTGGCTGGTATTGGTAGTACACCAACCAGCTAATACATAGCCAGAAGGAGCAGTAAAGGTACTAGTCTTTAAAGTATGTGGATCGTAGTTATAAAGACCAGATTCTCCCGTCATCGTCCCACTACCGCCATTGGCATTGTAGGCGATGGAGTAAGTACCAGGAGCAAAGCTGTTAGGATGTACCAGTACATACTTTACCTTCCCAGTATAGGTATCGGCAACTTGGGTGGAAGAAAGGCTGATTTTATAACTGGCTTTGACGTTGGAACCAGTAGCACCAGTGCCAGCATCAGTAGCGCTGGTTAGTTTAACCGCCTGAGTGAAGCTAGCCGGGACTTCGTGGAAAGAAGACGAATCGAATCCATTAACGATGGTCGGCACATAGGACGAACCATCGGCGATGACCTTCATGGCCCAGTAAGAACTAGAGCCAGAAGTGCCAGTATTGATATTGCCAGTACTACCAATAAGCTTGTTGTTGTTGCCGGTATAAGAATCACCCGAAAAGCCCACGGTATAGATAGAATAACCATTACTATCATTACAAACAGTTTTAATGCTGGTATCACCAAGCACGGTGCTGGCGCCTGGCATCATGGAAGTAGAGTAGGTATTGCCAGGGGTATTAGCGGTGGTCATAGTACAGGCGGTGAGTACCCGGATATCAAAAGAATCTACCAAGTCATTGTCGTCAGCGTTAACTGGGGCGGCCATAGTTAAGGCTCCCGCCAAGATGGTGAAGCCGGCCAATAGTCCAAAAACACCAAAAGCCGACCCAGTAAGATCAGATTGGTTTGATTTAAGCTTAATTCTATGATGCATAACCGATGGCCTTATTTATGACTCCATTTTATCACGCTTATGGCTCGCAGCGCAAGTCTTGTTTTTTGGGAAGAATTATATTATAATAGCGTTCATGACTTTAAATAAAGACTTAATTCGTAATGTAGCAATTATCGCCCACGTAGACCACGGAAAAACCACCCTGGTAGACGGGCTTTTGAAGCAATCACATACTTTCCGGGATAACCAAGCGGAAATGAACCAGACCTTAATTATGGATTCGATGGACCAGGAACACGAACGTGGGATTACGATTACAGCCAAACAGACTTGCGTACACTATAACGGATACAAGATCAATATCATCGATACGCCAGGACACGCGGATTTCTCGGGAGAAGTAGAACGGACCCTGAACATGGCCGACGGAGTACTTTTGATTGTCGATGCGCAAGAAGGGCCAATGCCGCAGACGAAGTTTGTCTTGTCTAAGGCGCTAAGTATGGGTCTAAAGCCAGTCGTAGTAATCAATAAAATTGATAAGCCTGCGGCTAGAATTCCTGAAGTGCTATCCGAAATCGAAAGTCTATTCTTAGAGTTAGCCACCGATGAGTCACAGCTGTTTTACCCGGTTTATTACGCTATCGCGCGAGAGGGCCGAGCCGGTAAAACCACCGATCTAGACGATAATTTCAAGGTGATTTTCGAGGCAATCATCAATGATATCCCAGCGCCTGAAGTAAATTCTGACTCCGAGTCGGCACAGTTACTGGTGGCAGCACTAGCGGCAGATAACTATTTGGGCAAATACGCCATTGGTAAAATCTTCAGTGGTAAATTGAAAAAAGGTCAAAGTGTAAAGATTCTACACGATGGAAGTGCCAAAAATAGTAAAATCGATAATTTGTTTATTTATAAGGGACTGGGGAAAGAAGAGGTAGCCGAGGCAATTGCGGGAGATATTGTAGCGGTCACTGGAGTGGCTGAGGCAAATATCGGTGACACAATCGCTACCGGCAACGATCCTGAGGCTTTGCCCGGGATTAAACTGGAGGAGCCGACTTTATCTATCTATATTGGGCCGAACACTTCACCTCTGAAGGGACGAGAAGGGGAATTCACTACTTCCCGTCAAATCGCGGAGCGATTAGAACGAGAGTTAGAGACCAATATTGCCCTCAAAATCCAACCTGACGGACTAGGTTATAAAGTGTCTGGGCGAGGCGAGCTACACCTTAGCGTACTAATCGAAACGATGCGCCGAGAAGGTTACGAACTAGAAGCTGGTCGTCCAGAGGTAGTCTACCGAGAGATGAATGGGGTAAAATGCGAGCCGATCGAAGATTTAACAATTGAGGTAGAGCCAGAATTTGTGGGGGCGGTTTCACAGGAATTAGGTATCCGCAAGGCTGAGCTCAAAACCCAGGAAATCACCACCTCTGGAGCGACTCGGTTTGTCTACGAAATTTCAACCGCAGCCCTGATTGGTTTAAGGAACAATTTACTGACCGCCACCAAGGGTACTGTGATTATGTCGTCAATTCCTTCTGGTTATCGACCAACCGAAGGAAAATATAAACCAGAACGAAACGGAGCTTTGATTGCCTCAGAAGCGGGCAAATCTACCGCCTACGCCCTCGATTCAGCGCAAGCCCGTGGCGTGCTCTACATTCCACCCCAGGTAGATGTATACCAGGGAATGATTGTGGGCTTATCTAATAAAAAGGATGACCTAGACATTAATGTTTGTCGTGAAAAACAGTTGACCAATATGCGAACGCACGCCTCTGATGGAGCAATTCAATTGACCCCTTATACGCAACTATCCCTAGAGCAATGTTTGGACTTTCTACTAGACGATGAACTATTAGAGGTAACGCCTCAGTCACTAAGATTACGCAAACGCCAACTAGACCCGATTAAGCGTAAACGCGAAGCTCGTGCTTGAATTTTAGCCTAGAATATGCTATAATTAATATAGGTGGTTTTAATTTTTGTTTAGACTACAGGGGGAAACTTGTAGTTTTATTATAAATCAGGCACATTAGAAGAAGGGTGATGATGGTTATGAGTGATATCCTCATTATAATCGGCATCGTGATTGTCTTAGTTATTGTTCTGCTTTTGGTGATAGATGCCATATACGACAATTACCACAGACGAAAGCGCGAAAAAGCTCTGGCGTATCTCTTGAGGGTGACCGAACGAGTCTACTTTTATGGCCGATCGGCCGCTAATTGCATGAAGAAGGACGCCATCAACGAATTGCGTTGGAATAGGATAGGCGATTTCTCCCTGATCTTCGGCGAATTAGTATTGTTTGCTTTGTTCGTCGACGGGAATGATGACGCCCGGATCCATTATAAACTCCAACCGCCAAACGGAGACTTATTGCCTGAGCATTATTCGGCAATCATTACGTTCAAATATGACGGCAAAAGGTGGATGGTGCGACTAAGGGGATGTCTTCTCGATAACGGGGCCAGCTTTTATCAGACTGATGAGCCAGTCGATTGCAGCTACACGACTTGGGCCTTTCTAAACGATATCCCCCGCCACCATCGATACCTAGTCAGTGGTTGCACGGACCCGGATCATTCATATTTGGAACCGAACCTTCCATACAGCAACCTGAAAGGTGATGCACTTAGGGACAAGATTGAAGAGGTTTTACAGCGTATTGGTCTCTAGATCTACCCTAACTCATCCGATCACTACCTTCAGCCCCCGTCTCGTACGGGGGCTTTTCCTTGACTTTTACCATAATTAGTGATATAATAAAAACATATGGAACGTAGTGATCTAAAGTCTGTATATCAGATACCGTCTTTTGCGCGCAAAGAGGCGTATAGTTTTGAAGCTACGGCAGAGACTTTCGACATATATCAAGAATTAAGCCAAATTGGGGAGGAGATCGAAAAATGTCGTTCATTTTCCGCAAGAACAGCTTAGAAAAACCAATTTACTCAAATAGACCGACCTACGAGGATTTAATCAATGCCGAATCGGCCTTGGGGCGGACTCTGTTCGGACCGATTCCCGAAGGGCATAGCCGAGAATTTTTTACAGCTAAGAAAAACGTTTGGATTTGGCACGAGAGTTGGACGGATGATTTCGGGGCGCTGCAAGATATGACGGTGCGCTATGAAGTACGCCCGAATGGGGTTTACAAACGCGCCGGACAGGGAAGCTATGAAAAAATTGAAGGCGAAGAACTAAACAACTTCCGCCAGGCAGCCCATTCGTATCTGGACCTTGTCAAAACAAAACTCTATTGCTAAAATAGAGTCATGGATAGTTCAAAAGTTACATCAAAGGCCAACACCAAAACTGCCAAACCACAAAATCCAGAGAAAAAGAAAAAGATCATCTCGTTTGGTATATTAATTATTGGCTTGATTGTGCTGGCTACAGGCGCAGTGATGCTGGTACTAAATATGATGAGATCTGCCCAGGCGGCAGACGGAGATTATCTGGTAACGGCGGGCGACTGGGTATTGGAAGGTGAAGATGGCGTGATTTGGGACTTTACAGAGGTCGGCAAAGGAACTTTGACCACCAACAACCACACCAATGATTATGACTTTATTTGGGCTCTAGAAGACGGGAAACTAAAAGTAGAGACAGACTGGTTGTATGATTTAGAGAACGAATACGAATACTCCCTAGACCAAGGCTCCAAGACTTTGACTTTAACCGCCGACGGCGAGACTTATAAGTTTAAAGCTGAAACAAAGTAGTCGCGTTTTTAGTAGTAATTTGGGCCACCTGGTCCGGGCTAATGGCTAGCTGATCGGCTAGCCATTTGGCGATATCGGTAATATAAGCTGGCTGGTTGATCTCGCCCCTATAGGGAACTGGCGCTAGAAAGGGAGCATCGGTTTCTAGCAGAATCCTCTCTAGCGGCGGCAAGGGCAAAGTGGAATAAGTGGCTAAGCCATTAACTCCCACACAAAAATTAGTTTCGTTTAAGATTCTTCTTAATTTCTTTTTGTTATCAGTAAAAGAGTGGACTACACCTCTGGCGGTGGGGAAATTAGCTACCACCGGGAAAAAATCGTCAAAAGCCTCGCGAACGTGGAAAGAAAGTGGCAAATCATGGTCTACTGCTAGCTGCAGCATGTTTTCAAATAATTTAATCTGGGCGGTGCGGTTATAGCCCTCGTAATGATAATCTAAGCCGACTTCACCGATAGCTACGCAAGACGATGAATCAGCTGGTTTTGCCGCAGGATCGCCTGCGTGTCCGGGGTGGACCCCGTAAGTCCAGTAGACATTTTCGTGGTCAGCAGCAAAAGTTTGAGCCGCTAAAGAATCTGCGTGCGTAGTGCCGATACAGATGATTTTATCTACACCGCACCGATGTGCAGCGCCGAGCATAGCTTCAGCTTGCTCAGCCGTAAAAAATTCTCGATCATGCAAGTGGCAATGAGTATCTATCAACATAATTTTATTATAATATAATCTCTGCAAAAATCAAGAAATAGAGTTTTACTGTTTAGCATTTTTATGGTATAGTATATATCATGATATATCTAGACCACGCAGCAGCGACGCCGGTTGCAGATAAAGTACTAACCGCAATGAAGCCGTATTTCGCGGCGGAATTTTTCAATCCATCTAGTCCGTATCTGCCGGCAAAAAAAGTAGCTGCTGAGTATGAAACAACTAAAGGCGCGATCGCGCATGCGATCGGGGCCAAAGCATCGGACATCGTAATCACCGCTGGGGCGACAGAAGCGAACAATCTAGCTTTCACGGCAGCTGAAGGCGGAATTTTATACCTAGAAACGGAACATGATTCAGTCAGACGCGTAGCTGAGTCGTTAGGTGGGGAGTCAATTAAAGTGTTACCTAGCGGACTAGTTGATTTAAAAGACTTACGCGAAAAAATCACCGACGAAACAGAGATGATTTCAATATCATTAGCTAACAATGAACTGGGGACAATTCAGCCTTTGGCGGAAGTGGCCGAAATCATCCGAGAAACAAAATTAGACCGAATGAAGCGAGGAATAAAAAAACAATTGCTATTGCATTCGGACGCTTCGCAAGCGTTGAATTTACTAGATATTAATGTAGCCAGGCTCGGGGTAGATCTTTTGACTTTGAACGCAGCTAAAGTCTACGGGCCAAAGGGCGTAGGCGCATTGTATGTGTCACACGATGCTAGATTACATCCCTTAGTAGCTGGCGGCGGACAGGAGAAGGGCCTGCGCTCCGGCACAGAAAATGTCCCAGGAGTGATTGGATTTGCAGTAGCGATAGATGAAGCTAAAAAGCACCTGAAGAGTAATCGAGCTAAATACAAAGAGATGCGCCAAATCTTATTATCCGAATTAGCGGATTATGAACTAATCAATCGCAAACATGCGCTCGATAATTTCGTAGTCCTATGCTATGACGGACTAGATGCGGAAAGATTGGTGTTTTTGTTAGAAGCTAAAGAGGTCTACGTGGCAACGGGCGCGGCTTGCGCGGCTAGCAAGGGAGTACGTTCGCATGTACTATCCGCAATTGGATTACCTGAATCCAAAATTGCAGGGTCTTTACGCTTATCGCTGGGCGAATTAAACGATGTCGACCAAATACATACCGCCGCCAGAATCATTAATGAAGTAATAAAGTCAGAAAAGGACCGGATCGATGGCTAAGACCGTATACGTAGGGATGAGCGGAGGAGTAGATTCGTCAGTGGCGGCATTGCTTTTAGTGGAGCAAGGCTATGAAGTCGTAGGCGTATATATGAAAAACTGGTCCGAGGATTTACCGGGAATGAAATGCCCGTGGGCGGAAGACCTGGCCGATGCTAAGCGAGTAGCCGTAAAGTTGGGGATCGATTTTGAAGTATGGGATTTTGAACAAGAATATAAAGAAAAAGTCGTAGAGTACATGTTGACTGAATTTCGCAAAGGCAACACACCAAACCCGGACATTATGTGTAACCAAGAAATCAAGTTTAAGTTGTTCTACGAAAAAGCGATGGCGGCAGGAGCGGATTTTATCGCTACTGGGCATTACGCCAGAGTAAAAGACGGTCAATTAATGCGGGCTGTAGATGAGAATAAGGATCAGACTTATTTTCTTTATCGGATCAGCGAAGAGGCTTTGGCTCATACGCTTTTCCCAATTGGAGAAATGAAAAAGCCAGAAGTTAAAAAACTAGCCGAAAAGCATGGTCTGCATAATGCCTATAAAAAGGAATCGATGGGAGTTTGTTTCGTAGGTGAAGTGGGAATGAAGGATTTCTTGAAGGAATATATCGAGACCGAACCGGGCGAAATTCGGGAAATGGAAAGCGAAAGAGTGCTTGGTTACCATGAAGGAGTGATTTTCTACACGATTGGCCAAAGGCACGGATTGTATCTTTCAGGAGTAACTGGCGAGGTCAACGACGGAATGCCGTATTATGTCGTAAAAAAAGATATTAAAAATAATATCGTGTATGTATCAAAAAACTTGAATAGCGACCAATTGTGGACCAAAGAATTGCAATTGAAAGAGTGTTTATTCCGACTCGGGGGATTTCGGAGCGCGGCAGCGCGAGAACTAGCGCCGGCCGCCCGTGGCGACGGGCCGGCCGGACGCGACCCCGAGCGGGATAAACACTCTTCTATTTCAGTGCGCTTACGTCATCGGGCGCCGCTAATTCCAGCGACTTTTGACGGCGAGAAATTAAGATTTGAAAAGGAAATTAAACGCCCTGCAAGCGGACAGAGCGCCGTGCTCTACGATGGAGAAATTTGCTTAGGCGGCGGAATAATCATCTAGGCAATCATGATTGCGGCATTAGCACAGAGCAAGATTCCGGCAATCATCGCCATAGCAGTTACGATGTAGATATGCATTCGCTCCTGCTGGGTAATACCCTGCTGTTTTTTGCGCGTGCGGGTATTGGCACGGCTACCAGTTTGCCGTTTGGCTTGTTGTTTTTTAGTCCTAGTGGCGGTTTTTCTTTTTGCTTGAGCCATAGTTTATCCTTTTATTATTCTTAAGGTTATTCTAGCATAATTTTCCAAAATTACAAGTAAAATCTGATATAATAGAGAAATGGATGCAAATGAGATCAGAAAAAAGTTTTTAGAATTTCAACAGGCTCACGGACACGAAGTGATTGCTCCGGCGCCATTGGTACTAGAAGGCGACCCGACGACTCTGTTCACGGGATCAGGCATGCAGCCTTTATTGCCGTATCTATTAGGGGAGCCTCATCCTAAAGGAACAAGGTTATGCGATTCGCAGCCTTCAATGCGCTTGCAGGATATCGAAGACGTGGGCGATCCACGCCACACTACGGTATTTGAAATGTTGGGCAACTGGTCTCTAGGCGATTACTTTAAGGAAGAACAAATCCGAAATTTCTTTGAATTTTTGACAAAAGTAGTAGGGCTGGATCCAGAGAAAATCTACGTTACCTGTTTTATTGGTAATGAAAAGTATGGAATCCCCAAAGATACCGAGGCGGCAGAAATTTGGCAGAAAGTCTTTAAAGAGGCGGGGATAGAGGCCAAAATTGCCGAAATCGGCGCTGCCAAAGTAGGCGACGAGCGAGGAATCCAACCGGGAGAGCGGATCTTCTTCTACGATGACCATGAAAACTGGTGGAGCCGAGGTGGCGGCTGTGAAACTACTCCAATCGGTGACCCCTGTGGACCGGATAGTGAAGTATTTTACGACTTTGGGGCAGATTTGCAAGATGAGGCTAAATACGGGAAGGCCCATCCAGCTTCAGATGGGGCCAGATTTATGGAGATCGGCAACCAAGTGTTTATGCAATACCGCCGACTAGAAGACGGTTCGTTTGAAGAACTAGAGAAAAAGAATGTTGATTTCGGTGGAGGACTGGAGCGAATTGCAGCAGCAGCAATTGGGTCGTTTGATGTGTTTAAGATCTCTTTAATGAAGCCGATCATCGATAAACTAGAGGAAATGTCCGGCAAAAAATATGAGAATAACACCGATGAAATGCGAGTGATCGCAGATCATATCAGAGGCGCATATCTATTGGCAGCCCAAGGGCTAGTGCCGTCTAATAAGACTCAGGGCTACGCAATGCGCAGACTGCTAAGAAGGGCGATTTTAAGAGCCCTAGATCTAGGAATTTCCGATAATTTCTTAACTGAGATTGTGCCGATTGTAGCCGCTGAATACGAAGAGTTGCCAGATTCGATTTTAACCCATCGAGAATCAGCTCTAGAGGTGCTTTCGACTGAGGAAAAGGTCTTTAGAAAGACCTTGAATCGTGGCTTGAGAGAGCTAAAAAAGATAGCTAAACAACAGCTTTCGGGAGATGATTTATTTAAACTACAGGACACTTATGGTTTTCCGCTGGAGCTATCAGTGGAAGAATGTTATAGAGAGGGAATTGAACTAACTAAGGATTATCTGCAAGAATTCGAGGCGGCGCTAAGAGAACAGCGAGAAAGATCGCAGACAGCCTCTAAGGGAATGTTCAAAGGTGGCCTAGAAGACCACGGTGAACAGACGGTAAAATATCACACCGCTACGCATCTATTATTGGCGGCTTTGCAGAAGTTAGTCTCTCCTGACATCGTTCAGAAAGGCTCGAACATCACCGCAGACCGCATGCGCTTTGATTTTAATCTTGACCACAAGATGACCCCTGAAGAAAAAGAAGCGGTAGAGAGGCAGGTGAATGAATGGATTGAAGCGGATTTGCCAGTAGTACATGGTGAATACGATAAGGACTACGCCAAAAATGAATTGCACGCTCACGGTCAGTTCTGGGAGAAATATCCAGATAGATTAACCGTTTATACAATTGGTGATTTTGAAAAACCTGTGTCACGCGAAGTATGTGGCGGCCCGCACGTAGAACGTACTGGAATAATTGGTAAATTTAAGATCAAAAAAGAAGAGTCTTCTTCGGCGGGCGTGCGTAGAATCAAGGCGGTAATCGAATAAAAAAGTCCCGCTGGTTTAGCGGGATTTTAGTTTTGGAGGATTTTGGCAATTTTGGCGCGGAGCTTGTTCTCTGGAGGAGCACCGGCTAGGGTGTCTACGCCGACGCGCAGTAGACCAAGTGCAGTGGCGTAAGAATGATCTAAGACTGTGTTTAAATCGTCTTTGATGACTAGATTCGGCAAATCGGCTACTTCGATCAAATGAATCAACGGACGGCGAGAGAAAGGTAATCCTTCGTACCAATCCGAAATAGCCAAAGTCTCCTGCAAGAGAGACAGACTAGCGCCACCACCACAAAGCATAACGTTGCGTGGTAAACTGCCGATGTTTTCGAATTCTTCTAGAGCGACCTCTACCCCAGTTAGCCAGACAGAAAGATTACGAGAAATAGCGGTTTCAACCTTGGCTTTAATACGATCATCCAGCTCACCAGTATCATAATCTAGTTTATAATTTTCAGCAGTTTCGAAATCCACGCCAAGAGACTCGGCGATTTGATGAGTAAAGCTCTTGCCGCCAATGCCAAACATCTTAGTGCCTTCCACTCCACCGTCTTCTACCACGGCAATATCAGTAGTGCCACCACCGATGTCCACGACGATACCAGAAAAGCTAGACTCTAGATCATCGCCAAGGCAAGCTCGACAAACAGCAAAGGGCTCTACAGCTACGGTTAGCAAATCTAGATTGAGTTCGGCGCAGACTTTCTCAATAGCCGCGACATGAATTAGAGGAGCAAAGGCGGTATAAAACTGAATGACGATGTCCGAACCTTTGAAACCGATAGGATTGCTAATTTTGTAGCCGTCGATAGTCAAAGAAACAATAGCAGAGTTTATTAAGCGAACTTCGACATTATCGTTGCCCGTCTCAAGGGCAACAGTTTTCTTGGCGACTTCGCCGGATTTTTGCTGAACCTTTTTAATGATTTGTTCCATTTCGGCATCAGTGATTGGCTTATTCGGATTTTTACGGGAGTAATTGACGGTAGTAGTATTGCCCTTAATCAGCTCGCCGGCAATACCTACCACGGTAAGATTAGCTCGTTCGCCAGCTTGTTCTTCAGCCTGGGAAAGAGCGTCCTCGCAAACAGAGACCACGGCGGGAATATCAGCTACGGCACCAGCGTGCATATTGCCTTCTACTTGGCGAGCCTTACCGATACCCAAAATTTCCAGATTGCCTTTTTTGGCAGGCCGAGCTAGAACTGCTTTAACAAATTCAGTACCAATATCTAAGGCCAAAATACTGCTCATGGTTCAATTATATCATACTTTCCAGACTTGAGAGTGCCGAGTTGGTATTTGCCAAACTGGGTACGATGAAGCTTGGTGACTTGGTAGCCCAGAGCGGCAAAAGTGCGACGAATTTGACGGTTACGGCCCTCAGTCAGAATCACTACGTAAGAAGCTTGCGTCGCCTCTCTAATCACCGTGAATTTACTGATGCCGTCGCCGATCTCAACACCGAAATCGGAGATCATTTGTTGGTGAAGGGGAGCTAAGGGACGGTCGAGTTCGACTTCATAGATTTTTTCTTTTTTAAATTTAGGATGAGTTAATCTGAAAGCAAAATCACCGTCGTTGGTCAGCAGAATTAAGCCAGAACTGTCTTTATCTAAGCGGCCAACAGTTTTGAGCTTGCGATACTTAGCCGGAAGCAACTCATACAAAGTAGGGGCTGACCCCTGAGCATGGCGCGAACAAACATAACCGACCGGCTTATTAAGGGCTAAATAAATACGTTCAGACTCGTGCGAAACAGCTTTATTGTTACAGCATATTTTTGACTTGTCGTCAATTTTAGTACCTAGCACCGCTGTTTGACCGTTTACGGTGACCTTGCCAGCAGCGATTAAGTCATCAGCTTCGCGTCGGGAAACGCCAAGGCGTTCAGCTAAAAATTTATTGAGCCGGATTGGCTGTGGATTGTCCATTGGTTACCTGTGGTTGAGATTCAGCTTGAGGGGTCGACGCGGCGAGGTCCACATTTAGACCTGGGGCTGGAACAACTGGCGCGGAGGCAGTTGGGGTTGGAGCAGCTGGAGTAGGGACGGTCGGGGCCGGAGTAGCTGACGCTGGTGCCGGAGCAACTGCGGCTGGAGCTTGGGCCGGTTTATCTCCTAAGACTTCATGGATGGTATTAATCACATCTTCAATGCCAACTTGAGATTTGACTAAATAGCGATCAGCACCGAGGCGTTCACCACGAGCGCGTTGATCGTCGGCGGAAAGAGCGGTCATCATCACTACTTTGATTTTGGCGGTCTCAGGAGTAGAGCGTAAAATATCTAGCATATCAAAACCGGAAATTTTCGGCATCATCACATCGGAAAGAATAAGGTCAGGCTTTTCGCGTACGGCCATAGCCAAAGCTTCCTCGCCGTCGCCAGCTGAAACTACTTCGTAGCCTTCAGCAGTGATACGGATGCTATAAATTTCACGTAGGGATGCGTCATCTTCTACTACCATTATTTTACTCATTTTTGGACCTCCTTTAGGTTGATATCAATTTGTGATGGTGCTGGTTGTGGTGTTGGTTGGGGAACGGGTTGCTGTGCTGGAGCCGGTTGTGGTGTTGGCTGGGGCGCTACTGGCTGCGGAACAGGTTGCACTGGCGGTTGCGAAGGTGGCGTAGGTTGCGGTGCCGGTTGAGGCGCGGGAACCACTGGCGCTGATTGCTGCGGCACGGGAGCCGGTTGCGGTGCTGGAGTTGGCTGCTGTGGCACCGGAGCCGGTGCCGGTACCGCCTGCTGAGCGGCCTGCTCGACCATTTGTTGATTACGCACGGCAATCATGCGCTTTTCATATTCATCTTGAGTCAGACGTGGCAAGGAAACAAAGAAGGTGGAACCCTCGCCGAAGGCTGATTCAGCCCAGACACGACCACCCATGGCTTCGGTGCGTTGTTTAACTAAATAAAGGCCCAGCCCAGTACCGCCAATGGTGCGGGTGTCGGAATTATCTGCACGGTAGAATTTTTGAAAAATGTGACCGAGGTCTTCAGCGGAAATACCCATACCTGTATCCGTAACATTGATTAAAACCCTATCACCATCACCGCGCACGTTAACGTAGACCGATCCGCCCGCCGGAGTGTATTTAAGGGCGTTGTCAATTAAGTTGTCGAGAATCTCGCGCATGAAATTAACGTCGATGAAACTATAGACGATCTGAGCGAGACGTCGAGCCTCCCCCATCTGCGTAGGCTCAGACGAACCGAAAGTAAGATTGATTTTGGCTTGTTTGGCTCGCTCCAAATAATCGTTAACAATGCTCT
>JAILSC010000017.1 GCA_024697865.1 Candidatus Saccharimonadota bacterium
AAAAAGGGTGGTAACCTTAAAAGATGGGAAAATTGTTGACGATCAGAAAAATAACGGTATTTATAAGCTTGACGAAACGCCATTGCCGAAGATGCCGAGACGAAATGTTCAGACGCCTGGACATGCATTAAAACAAAGAAAAAGGGTGATACAATGACGGAAAAAGAAAATAAGGGTGAGAAGGAAAAGAAACTCAAGAAGGTTTCTAAAAGTAGTCTTCGTACGATGCAGAAGACGCGGAATCGTCATGTAATTCGCGAAAAAGCGAGAATTATGAAATATGGCACGAAGGGTTTTGGACGAAATATTTGGCTCTCTTCGGCGGCGACAATTGTGATGGCGATTACTTTGATTATTTTGTTTGTGACGGTGGTAGCAAGTGTAATTTTGACAAACACGGCTGAAATGATGAAAGATAAGATTGATATTACGATTTATTTTAAACCGGGGACATCGGAAGAGACTTTGGCGGATTTAACGGCGGAGATAGAAAAAGATCCGAATATTAAAACTGTAGAAACTTCAACTTCAGAAGTAGAATACGAAAAGTTTTTGGAAGATAATGCAGGTAGCGATGATATTTTGAATATTTTGGATGAAGAAATGGAAAAATTGATGATTAGTAAAATGCAATCGACGATGAGGATTAAGGTTCATGACGTAGATAATTTGGATAGTATTCGTGAATTAGTAGATACGAATAGTTTGTTTAAGAAGTATCTTGATGAGGAAAAAGCGCCGACTTATGATGTAAATCAAGCCCAAATCACAACGATTACTTCTTGGGCGAGAATTGCAAGAACGGGCGGAATAATTTTGGCGGCGGTGTTCTTAGTGATTTCAGTCTTGATTATTTTCAGTACAATTCGGATGGCGATTTTCTCGCGACGAGAAGAAATATATATGATGAAACTAGTCGGGGCGGATAAGAGTTTTATCCGAGGGCCATTCTTAGTAGAAGCGGAAATTTGCGGGGTAATCGCGGGGTTAGTTGCTGCGACAGTTTCTTGTTTTGGTTTTAAATTCTTGTCACCAAAGTTAGCGGGGTATGGTATTAATGTAGATTCGATTAATGAAATCTTAGGTTCCGATCGATTAATTTTAGTATATTTGTTATTTATTCTAGCGGGAATTATTATCGGTAGAGTTTCGGCGAGATTAGCAGTTTCGAAATATTTGAATAAAGCTTAAGCTATTGATTTTATAGTATTTTTATGTTAGTCTATACTTGGAGGTTTAGCTTTATGAACACTCAAACGCCAAAAGTAAAAAGAAAAATAGGAGCAAGACAAAGGATTTTGTCGGGTATTTTGGCGTTTTTCGTAATTGGTATAGTCATAATAGGAAGTGTGGCGAATGGGATATCCGTAAAAGGGATTTCGGCGGCTTGTCGGAAATCGGATGAATGTATGGCGGCGGTGGAAAGCGAGAGAGCTGCAAATGCGGCGGCTTTTGCAGCAAACTCAAGTGCTAGTTTTTATCAGGCAAAAGTGGCAGATTTGAATATTGATATTGCGGCGGTGCGGCGCGAGATTGCTGATACAAAGGCCCAGATACAAGATTTAGAACAACAAATTAAGGAAACTCAGAAAAAATTAGATTCGGAACAAGACGCTTTAGCGGAACTTTTGATTAATATGCATTTTGAAAGTGATGTGGAGCCGATTGAAATTTTAGCGGGTTCGAGTTCGATTTCGGATTTGGCCGAGAAGGCGACGCGAGCCGAAGTAGCGAAGCAACAAATCAGTGCGGTAGCGGTTAACATTCGAGAGGCGAAAGAAAAATTAGAGGCTGATAAACAGAAAGTAGAAGAATTACTTGAGGAACAACAGCAAGCAGAAAAAGATTTAGAAACGAAAAAGGCTGAGCAGCAGGCTTTAGTGGAGAAATATGAAAATGATGCAAAGGCCTATGAGGCACAAGTTCTAGCGGCGCGTGAGGCGCAGCGAGCGGCTGAGAGAGCTTATAAGGATGCCCACCCTGAATTGAGTGGATATTCTTATGATGGGGTAGATACTTATAGTAGTTATATCTATGATCTTGGTCTGGAAAAGACGGGTGGGGAATTTGGTTATGAATGTCCACGCGATTGGGATAGATATACTACTTATATTGGCAGCATTAAAATTGGTGGATTGATGTGTGAATGTGTAAGTTATGTAGGCTGGAAGGCTTATGAACGATACGGAATCTACTTAGCGTATGGGAATGCGTATGACTGGAAATGGAAGGCTGAACGGGATGGATATGTGGCTGACAGAACGCCGTCAGTGGATTCGTTTGGTTGGACTTCTTATGGTGTGTATGGTCACGTTTTTTGGGTAGAGAATGTGAATTCGGATGGCTCAATTGACGTGACTGATTATAACTGGAATGTGGATGGGCAATTTATGGCGCGAACGATTCCGGCGAGTAGCGTAGGTTTATTCTATTACATTCACTTGCATTAGATAATTAGTATGATAAAATAGTTTTATTGCCGCGATAGCTCAGTTGGTAGAGCGCA
>JAILSC010000020.1 GCA_024697865.1 Candidatus Saccharimonadota bacterium
CACAATGCCAAACAATAACGCCCACGGTACCGAATTACGAGACACTGAAGGTAGAACTGTTAAGAGTAGTAATATCCTACTCAAGAATGATGTCCAATTACCAGATGGGGATTATGCTCATAAGCCAGCATTAGATGAGACTATGGAGAACTACGCCATCAAACCCCCTATAGGAACACCATCAACTAGCAACCAACAACCTAACAATAATCAAAATATGGAGGAATAAAACATGAATAAAATCACAATTAACGAAATAGTCACTCTTGATAATGGTAAAGAATTCTACTGTTTTCAGGTTTTAAATCATGAAGGCACGGAGTATCTTTATTTAATTAGCACAACCACGCCAATTGAAGTTCGCCTTGTCAAGCAACAAATAATTGACGGCTCATTACGTATGGATATTATTGATGATAAAGAAGAAAAACTTTTCGCATTAAAACTATTTCAGGATGAACATAAAGCCAAACAAAATACAACGCAGACTAGTTATTAACTTATTTGTATTTCATATACCTACGCCTTGCTATCTCGTGCCATAATTAAATAAAGGAGTTTGATGTCTAGCACCAAAGAATACAGAGACTACATCCTAGAACAATTATCTGAACTACCAGGCATTACCTGTCGCCCCATGATGGGCGAATTTTTATTGTACCTAGACGGAGCTTTATTTGGTGGCATCTATGATGATCGTCTCTTGGTCAAAATCGTCCCCGAAACCAAAGACTATCAAATGTCTGAAGAAATCCCCTACCCCAAGGGTAAACCAATGTATTTAATTGAAGATGTCGACGACAAAAATTTATTAAAGGAAATAATAATTAAGACCAAAGAAGGTTTAGTCAATAGAGAACGCTAAAGAAACGAATACAATTATCTATACTTCCACCCCAGTGACTGATAAAAGTCCATCGCTGTCGGCAAATCTAAGTTTTTCAGGGTCAAATTAGTCACTTCGTCTAACATTATCACCGCAAATAACGAGATCGTTAATATCAGAAAGCCACGCTTGCTCATTTTTCTTGCCAGAAAAACACCAAACGGCATCACTATATAGGCTAAGGCTAAACAGCCAATCGCGAACACTGTTGCGCTTGCAAGACACACAAACCCGCCAATATTGCCAAAGTTCCACGGCTCTCCGTTATAATCCCAATACCTAGTTCCATCACCGATAGTATAAACTAACCAGCCGGCTGCCAGCTCTAGGGCGCCAGTCACGAAAAATGAAATTACGAATACCGCCCAGGGATAGCGCCGAAACTTATAAGCTAATGAGGTCACCAGAATCGCCCCAATCGCATAAATATTTATCCAGGGTAAAAGATTTCCGCCCTTCATATACCAGATTCCATCACCCTCATTTATAAAAGTAAAGATAAACTCGTATATCCACCCTACCATCCCCGCAATCACCACAATCAAGAACGCGATTCCTGCCTTTTGGTAAAGCTTCAATTTCACTTTATCCTCCAGGTAATCGCGATAATTTTGCTTGAAACTTAGTTTCTTAGCCATTAGTCTTATTATAACATCTTCTACATATAAATTTAAGGCCCGGATCAAATCCGAGCCTTAATTTGGTTGGCTACTTCTTGCGGGTTTTGGCTGCTTCAGCCAGCATTTCTGGGAAGCCGGCTAGTGCCGGGCAACTGCTGAAAGTGGAGTAAATTTGCTGTTCTAAGTCGCTAGAATAGGGCAACTCTTCCACTTTGACTTCGGCCAAATTTCGTTCAACGAAATTCCCGCCAGATTTTTCTCGTGTCGCCCACACACCTTGGCCGTCCTTCAAATTCTCTATCATGCAGAGCAGCATATCCTGCGGTGGGTTATCGTACATTTTATAGAAATAAAATTCTATGCCATGCCTATTCGAGAATCCTCCTGCCAGATAGCTAGTGGCGCCAGCTTTCATGGTGTCACCGTCTCCTAGTTCTTCACAGCGTCCCCAGAAAATCGGCAGTTCCCCCATTACGACTTCACCGACGAAAATTTGGCCCAGGCCATCATCTTGCTCGAAGTATCCAACAATTCTAAACAACTTGCTCAATTTTACCCCCTCCCCTAGAGCACTCTGTGGTTTAATTATAACATTCTCCCCAGTAAAAAGCGGATATGATATAATTAGCCCAGTGTTAGAGTTAAAAAACATCAGTTACGAAATCAAGCAGTCCAAGCAGAAAATCCTGGATCAGGTTTCGCTGCGAATTGAACCGGGCACCCTTACCGTAATTACCGGTCCAAATGGGAGTGGCAAATCCACCCTCGCCCAGATTATCATGGGCATCAAGACTCCCACTAGCGGCCAAATCATTTTTGGTGGTGGCGATATCACCAAAGACGATATCACTGCTCGCGCTAAAAAAGGCATTAGTTTTTCTTTTCAACAACCCGTTAAATTCCAAGGTCTGACCGTCTATGAACTACTAAATATCGCTAATGGGGAGTTGTTTTCTCCGGTAGAAGCCGGTCAAGTTCTTGAACAAGTTGGTCTTAATCCCGACGATTATTTGAAACGCGAAATCAACACCAAACTCTCTGGCGGGGAATTAAAACGCATTGAAATTGCCTCTATTCTCGCCCGTAAAGACGCCAAGTTGCTGATTTTTGACGAACCCGAAGCCGGTATTGATCTCTGGAGTTTTCAAGATTTAACCAAACTCTTCCAAAAAATTCGCTGCGAGTATCCAGATAAATCCCTTGTCATTATTTCTCACCAAGAAAAAATCCTAAAAATCGCCGACGAAATTATCATTCTTGAAAACGGCAGCATCGCTAAAAAAGGTGCCCCCGCCCAAATCATTTCAGAGATCAAGGAGGCAAAACCATGAAATTGTCTAAGGAAGAAACTCAAATCTTTTGCGAAGTAATTACTGGAGGGTCGGACACGACTCAAGAAACATTATCTCAGCTAGTAGCACCAGAGAGTGCCTATAATTTCCGTGTCAACGGCAAGTCCATCAGTCGTCACTCTACCGAGAATATTAATATTGTACCTAAATCAGATGGCCAAGGTTTAGATGTTTATATCGCACCTGACACCAAACACGAAACGGTCCATATCCCCGTAGCTATCAGCGTCACGGGCCACAAAGAAACAGTCTATAATGATTTTCATATTGGCGAAAACGCTGAAGTCGTCATCATTGCCGGCTGCGGTATCTATAATTGTGGCGGCGTTGACTCAGTTCATGACGGAATTCATCGTTTCGACGTCGGCAAAGGCGCTAATATCACCTACATCGAGAAGCACTATGGCTTTGGTCAAGGCCGCGGTGGTAAAATCCTTAATCCTACCACTGAGGTACATTTAAAGGCGGGCGCCATCGCTCACCTTGAGCTCGAACAAATCAAAGGCGTCGACTCTACTATTAGAAATACTGTCGCTAAACTAGAACAGAACGCCAAACTTACCGTCAAAGAACGTTTAATGACTCACGGCCGCCAAATCGCCGAAAGTAGCTACGATATTCAATTGAAAGGGAAAGACTCTACCGCCGATCTTGAATCCCGCTCCATCGCCCAGGACTATTCAACCCAAACCTTCAAATCCACCATTACCGCTACCGCCAAATCTCGCGGCCACTCCGCCTGTGATGCTATTATTATGGACCAAGCTAAAGTTTTTGCTCTTCCGGCCTTAAACGCCGAAATTAAAGACGCCGAACTCATCCATGAAGCCGCCATTGGCAAGCTAGCTTCTGATCAAATCACCAAGCTCATGACCCTTGGACTGACTCAGGCTCAAGCCGAATCCCACATTATCAATGGATTTTTGAAATAAAAAGCATAAAAAGTCTTGCAATTCCATATTTAGTGTTATATACTAGATAACAGACACCAAATATAGCGTCATACATAAAAATTTGAACAAAAGGAGGTAATACAAAATGTTCAAGCGCATCGTCAAAAGGGACGGCAAAATCACCAAATTTAATCCTGACAAAATCACCGAAGCTATTGCTAAGGCCGGCCTCGCTACTGGCGAGTTTAAAGCTGATCGCGCTAAAACTTTGACCGACAAAGTTATCAAACGCGCTGACGAGAAAATCACCGCTCGTACTCCTAATGTAGAGCAGATTCAAGACCTCGTCGAGGAAATTTTAATGGAATCCAGCTTCAAGAAAACTGCCCGCGCTTACATTCGTTACCGTCAGGAACGTTCTCGAGTACGTGATGCCAAATCCGACTTGATGATGATTTATCGTACTATTAGCCACGCTGATGCCTCCGAAGATTCTGACGTTAAACGTTCTAATGCTAACGTCGACGGCGACTCCGCTATGGGTAAAATGCTTCAATTCGGCGCCGAAGGTTCCAAAGTTTTCGCTAAGACTTTACTCCTCCGTCCTGATATTGCTGCCGCTCACGATAATGGTGACATTCACATTCACGACCTAGATTTTTACGCTACTGGTACTCTGACTTGCTGCCAGTCCGATCCGTTCACTCTCTTCGAAAACGGCGGTTTTAACACCGGACATGGTCACCTTCGTACCCCTAATTCCATTGGCTCCTATGCCGCACTTGCGGCCATTCTCCTTCAGGCCAATCAGAACGAGCAGCACGGTGGTCAGTCTATTCCTAACTTTGACTATGCTATGGCTCCTGGCGTGGATAAATCTTTCCGAAAAGCCTTAAAGCGTAATCTTGAAAAATACAACAAATTCGCTAACAAGAAATTGGATCTTAAAGTTAAAGATGATATTTGCTTTGGTGACGACGCTAAATTAAAACGCGCTAAATGGCCCAAAGAAGTCATCGAGGCCAGCAATGAAGATGCTGAGCGTGAAACCCTCCAAGCTATGGAAGGCTTCATTCATAACCTCAACACCATGCATTCACGTGCCGGGGCTCAAGTTCCATTTACTAGTATTAACTTCGGTACCGACACCACTCCATCTGGCCGCCTAGTTTCTAAATATCTTTTGGAGGCTACAGACAACGGTCTGGGCAAGGGCGAAACGCCTATTTTCCCAATCAGTATTTTCAAGGTCAAAGAAGGCGTTAACTATAATCCAGAAGATCCCAACTACGACCTCTTCAAGCGTTCAATGGAAGTCTCCAGCAAGCGTCTCTTCCCGAACTTCTGTTTCATCGATGCTCCTTACAACCTTAAGTACTACAAGCAGGGCGATTACCGTACCGAAATCGCCACCATGGGTTGCCGTACTCGCGTCTTTGCTTCAATCTTCCCAGAGTCAGACGGTATTGTTACCGGTCGTGGCAATCTATCATTCACCACCATTAACCTCGTTCGTATTGGTATTCATCACGGCATCTGCACCGGGGAAAGAAAGGAAGCAGACTGGAACGGCTTTTATAAAGAACTAGATGAAAAAATGGATCTGGTCAAAGATGAACTCCTCGAGCGCTTTGAATTCCAGGCCAACCAACACGTCCGTAACTTCCCGTTCTTGATGGGTCAAGGCAACTGGTTTGGCTCTGAAAAACTCGGTCCCAATGATACTTTGCGTAGCGTAATTAAGCACGGCACTCTTTCTATCGGCTTCATCGGCCTAGCGGAAACTCTGGTTGCCATGACTGGTAAACACCACGGTGAAGACGAAGACTCTCGTGAACTAGGCTTAGATATTATCACTCATATGCGTGAACGCTGTGATGGATATTCCAAGAAATACAAGCTTAACTTTAGCCTGCTAGCTACTCCCGCTGAAGGTATCGCCGGTCGCTTTACTAAGATCGATAGGAGAGAATATGGTATTATCCCGGGCGTCACCGACCGTGAATTCTATACTAACTCCTTCCACGTACCGGTTTACTACCCAATCTCTGCTTTTGAAAAAATCGAAATTGAGGGACCATATCACAATCTCTGTAATGCCGGCCACATTACCTATATCGAGCTAGATGGCGATCCTTCTCAAAACATCGCCGCCTTTGAATCTGTTATTCGCAAAATGCACGACGAAGGCATCGGTTATGGTTCGGTTAACCACCCAGTAGACCGTGATCCTGTCTGTGGCTTCTCTGGGGTAATCACCGGCAATCGTTGTCCGCACTGCGGCCGCCTAGAGGGCGATCTTCCGTTCGAAAAAGTTTATGCTGAAGCGAAAGGGAAGTAATGAGTCAAGGATTTAATCTTCACGATTACCTTTTGAATAATTTACCTAAACAGGTCGAAACTCCGGATGGCTACATCCGACTTTCGGGCCCCTTAGAGCGCGACAATATCGTTAACGGGGATGGTCTTCGGGCTATCCTCTGGACTCAGGGTTGTCCCAACCACTGCAAAGGTTGCCAAAATCCTGAGACTTGGGACTACGACGCCGGCCAACTAGTCAAAATCGACGACATCAAAGCAGAATTAAAGACTTTCAAGGGACAAGATGGTCTCACTTTCTGTGGTGGTGAGCCCTTTGTTCAAGCCAAAGCCTGCAAAGAAATCGCTGATTGGTGTCGAAAAGAATTAGGTTGGAACGTCTGGAGCTTCACTGGTTTCACTCACGAAGTCATTAAGGAATACGGGCAGGAACCTTGGGAATTTCTAAAGTCTCTCGATGCCCTAATTGATGGCCCTTTCATCCTAGAAAAGCGTGATTTGAGCCTCCGCTTCCGTGGTTCGTCTAATCAGCGTTTGCTTAAATTGGAGTCGGGCACCGGTAAAATTTTGTCAATCGAATAATTGTTTGCTATAATAAGATAAAACAAGTGGAGGAACAAAAATGGAAGAACGTATGTTTACGCTCACCCCGATGAATCAGGACATCGAGCTAAAGGCAGGGCAGACTTATACCGGATCTATTACCGTAGTTAATCCTTCGGATGCCACTGAAGATTTTTCGTATAAAGTTTCAGTTAATCCCTTCAGCGTTATTGGCAGCGAATACAATGTAGATTTAGCTACCGAATATAATCGTTCTATGATGACCAAATGGATTACGATTGCTGAACCTACTGGTACTTTGAAGCCTAACGAATCTCGCCAAGTCGAGTTCACTATCAACGTTCCGGAAGGCGCTCCAGCTGGAGGTCAATATGCCGCCCTTACGGTTACAGCTGATAATTCTGGCGAAGATGGTGGTGGCTTGTCTGTCCAGAGCGTGCTAGAAATGGCCAGTGTTATCTACGCTAAAGTAGCCGGCGAGACTATTCATCAGGGTAAAATTTTGCAAAACAACGTGCCTTCTTTTGCCACTACTACACCAGTCATTCTTAGCGCTGAAATCGAGAACACCGGCAACGTTCACGATTACGCTAACTACACCATCACCGTCACCGACGTATTTACCGGTCAAGTTATTTTGCCTACTGCCGAGAATGATGGCCATTATTCCGAGGTTATTATGCCAGAGACTACTTACCACTCTGAGCGTGAAGTCAGCAATCTTCCAGCCATCGGTGTAGTCAAAGTTTCCCAGACTATCCGCTTCAACGGGGAAGTATCCGTCCAGGAAAACAACATTGTTATCTGTCCGGTTTGGTTTATGGTCTTAGTTCTCCTCACTTTGGCTGCCCTTATCACCACTATTGTCTTGATCATTAAGAAACACCGCCGACACAAAAAAGAACTCTCTGCCATCTAGACTCTAAAAGTGTTATAATGGTTGTATGACCACTAAGTCATCCAATTCTAAAGATGATCGCATCAAGCGCGCTGTAGAAATGGCTAAAAAAGCCCATGAAGGTCAGTTGCGCAAGACTGGTGAACCCTATATTGTTCATCCTCTAGCCGTCAAGAAAATTCTAGAAGAATGGGGTATGGACGAAGATACTATCATCGCCGGCATTCTTCATGACACTATAGAAGATACCGATCTTACTCTGGATGACATTAAACAAGAATTTGGTGAATCCGTTGCCTTTTTAGTTGATGGTGTTACCAAACTTTCTACTGCTCGCAACGGCATGCGGGATATTGATACTTATCTGCCAGCCACCCGCGATAATTTCCTGCGCTTAATGATTGCTTTAGGCGATGACATCCGGGTTTTAATTATTAAATTAGCCGATCGTCTGCACAATCTGCGCACGCTTTCGGCCCTCCCTCCGGACAAGCAAAAGAAAATCGCCAAAGAAACTTTGGAAGTTTTCGCGCCGCTAGCCGACCGTCTCAACATGGGGCTGCTTAGGGTTGAGATGGCTGACCTGGCCTTTAAATATGTCGATCCTAAGCGTTTCGACGAATTAGAGCAATTGATTAAAAAATACAATAAATCCGCCGAAAAGTCCCTAGCCAAAACCGAAGAAGAAATCAGACGGGCCCTAAGAAAGGAAAAGATCAAATATAAACTTTCGGGTCGCGTTAAATCTGTTTATTCTCTTCATAAAAAACTAGCTAAACACCATCAAAATATGGGAGAAATCTACGACTTGATGGCTTTACGTATTATCGTAGAGGATGTCACTACTTGTTATTTGGTTTTAGGCATTATTCACTCTCTCTATACCCCGATGGATGGTCGCATTAAAGATTATATTGCTATGCCGAAACAAAACGGTTATCAATCTCTTCACACCACCGTTATCACTAAAGACAAGCATATCGTAGAATTTCAAATTCGGACTAACGAAATGCACGAATACGCCGAACGCGGGCTAGCCGCCAGCTTCTACTATAACGAGCAGAAATTAACTGAAAGTTACAAAAAAGGCAAGATAGAACATCTGCCGACTAACCTGCTCTGGATTACGGAACTGCAAATGACCGCCGCTAAGCTTCGCGAAGGGAAGAAGGTGGATCTCAAAAAACTCAAACTCAATCTTTTCGCCGATAAAATTTTCGTCTACACCCCCAAGGGCGATATCATTGATTTGCCTAAAGGCGCTCTGCCACTCGATTTCGCTTACAAGCTTCACTCCGAAATCGGCGATCACGTAGTGGGCGTAAAAATTAACGGTAAGATGTCTAATTTGGGTAAAAAATTAGAACACGGTGATGTAGTAGAGATTCTTACTTCTAAAAATCAGACCCCTAAACAAACCTGGTTCAATAAGATTATTACCCCTCACGCCCGACAAAAACTTCGTCACGCTCTTAGGCCAGCCCCCAATCAGACTACTTCCCGCAAAAAGCATTAGTTCGAAAAACTTATCACGGATTGCGACTTATGATATAATAATTATAGTATGCCGATGTAGCTCAGTTGGTAGAGCAGCTCATTCGTAACGAGCAGGTCACAGGTTCGAGCCCTGCCATCGGCTCCATATAATAAAAGGAGAATATCTATATGGCAAAAGCAGAAATTATTAAGCAGCCCATCGACAAAGTTGGTGGCGAACTCAAAAAAAACGCCTGGACGGCATTTCTTGAGTCCTTAATTACTGTTATCCTTGGTATTTTATTAATTGCTTGGCCAGACACCATAATTAGAGTTATCGCCTATGTAGTTGGCGCTTTCTTAATTATTAAAGGAGCTTAT
Organism: Candidatus Saccharimonadota bacterium; assembly: GCA_024697865.1. Taxonomy (GTDB): domain Bacteria; phylum Patescibacteriota; class Saccharimonadia; order Saccharimonadales; family Saccharimonadaceae; genus Nanosyncoccus. The sequence continues at coordinate 9,390 of JAILSC010000020.1, forward strand.
CAAGTAATTAACTATTTTGTGGTCAAGGGCCAAAACGATTTTTTCAACAACAATCTGCTTGCTGGCGTAATTTCACTCTTGATCGGTGCCGCTCTGCTTTTGATCGGCGAAGAGATTATCAACGTCTTCCGTATCGTTATTGGCATCTGGATGATTTACGAGTCTCTAACCCGAATTAACACCTCCATCAAGCTTCACGCCGCTTCCATTCCGGCCTGGAGGTACACACTTATCTTGGCTTTAATGATGTTAGTTCTCGGCGTGTTTGTCACTTTCTATAGCGGCGCAGTAGTCACGCTTGTTGGCTGGATGTTGATTCTAACAGGTATTATTGGTATCGTGGGCGATGTTATGTTTGTCCAGTATGTTAATAAAATCACCGATGCCTTAACCGGGAAGGTTCCAAAAGAAAAATAAATGCAAAGTTTCAGAGAGGATTTCGCTAGAATTTGTCATACCGAACGCGGCGTTTTGATTTTAATGATCTTCAATTTATTACTTGCAATTGCCTTGATCGTGTTCGCCATAATTAGCCTTAACCCAAACGCCTCAGTAGTTAAAATCGGTTATGGTGATATTGGCGGGTATCGAGATGGTACTTGGATGGATATGTTGGCTTACCCACTTTTAGCTTTGATTTTCGGCGTTTTTCATAACTTGCTTACTATCCGAATTTTTCATAAACGCGGTAGCGGTATGGCTAAATTTTTCCTTCTAACCACTACTATGTTAATTCTCGGCACATTCCTAGTTTTAATTCGTGCCCTTGGAGAGGGATAAATGTATAGTCAAGACCTTGAAATTCCTCAGGGTAAACGCAAACCTTTTTATCGTTTTCTTGAAATCGCCCCTGGTGCGATTTCTTATGGTGCTATCATTTTGCTCTTTCTTTTGTCTTGGCTAGATCCTGTAATTGGTTCAATTTATTTATTTGCTTTAATCGCCGCTACTCTGGTTAAAGCTATCGCTGTAGCTTATCGTACTGTTCAGGGTTACAAGGTAATTAAACGAGCTGGGCGAGTAGATTGGGCTAAGCGTTTGGCCGACTTAGAACATCCTCATACTTCTTATGAGCGTCTACGAGACGAACAAAACACTAGTTATCATTTTTCTGCGCATCTTGATAATCTCAAAATGATGGCCGTAATGGAGCACGAATATCCTAAACCGTCCGAAGTTTACCATGTCGTGATTATGACTGCTTACGACGAAGGAATTGAAGTCCTTGGTCCGTCTGTAGAGGCTGTCAAAAACACCACTTTCCCGAATGATCGCATTATCTTTGCTTTAGCCTATGAGCAAAGGGGAGGGGAAGCTATGAGCCAGACCGCCCATCAGCTAGAAAAGCATTATCGGGGCGTTTTTAGAGATTTTCTTTTAGTAGAGCATCCAGCTAATCTTCCGAATGAGGTCGTCGGCAAAGGTCCTAACCTTGTCTACGCTGGTCAAGCTGTCGCTAAACATGTCAAGACTCAGAAACTCCCCGTCGAGAATATCATCGTTACCTCTCTGGATAGCGACAACCATATGGCCCCCAAATACCTAGATTCCGTCGCCTATGAATTTATTGTTCACCCTAATCGTCAACGCCTCAGTTATCAACCGGTATCTTTATTCATGAACAATATTTGGGATGCCCCTGCCCCTTCTCGAGTTATTGCTGTATCCAACTCTTTCTTCAATGTTATTACTACTATGCGTCCTCACGCTTTACGCAATTTTGCCAGTCATTCCCAGCCACTTCAGGCCTTAGAAGCGATGAATTTCTGGAGTAAACACACTATTGTAGAGGACGGTCACCAATATTGGCGCAGCCTCTTCTTCTTTCATGGTGATTATTCTGTTCTGCCAATCCGGATCCCGATTTATCAGGACGCCGTAATCGATGAAACTTTTTGGAAAACAGTTAAGGCTCAGTTCGTCCAGGTTCGTCGTTGGTATTATGGCGCTTCAGACGTAGCCTATGTCGGAACTCGGTTGTTTACTCGTAAAGAAAATCGCATCATGCCTTTTTGGCAGCTCTTTCCTAAATTCTGGCGCCTGTTAGACGGCCACATCACTTTAGCTATTTTGGCCCCCATCGTGGCCTTTGGCGGTTGGGTGCCGATGATTATGAATCTTTCCTCGCATGAAATGGTCGCCTACAATATTCCTAGTATTGTGGGTATTGTCGAAACTTTCGCCTCGATTGGTTTAATTGTTTCAATTTTGGTCTCATTCAAAATTTTACCCAAGCGTCCCGCCAAGTATCGTAAAGGCAAAAACTTACTCATGATTATCCAATGGATTTTGATGCCAGTTACCTCGATTCTTTATCAGTCCGTAGCTGCTTTTTATTCTCAGACTCGCTTGATGCTCGGGCGTTATATGGAAAAATTCGATGTCACTAAAAAAATTGTTAAAACATAACGAAGGAGGCATTTATGGCCAAGCCCAAAGTTTATTTTACTAAAGATATTACTTCTGTGGGCCTACAAAAAGTCTACGATGCTCTCGGAGTAAAATTACCAGGGAAGGTAGGCGTCAAAGTTTCTACTGGCGAGGCCGGAGCCAAAGGCTATCTTAAGGCTGACTTAATCGGTCCCTTTGTTAAAAATTTGAACGGTACTATTCTGGAATGTAACACCGCTTATCCCGGAGAACGCAACACTGCTAAAGACCACCTCAAGGTTGCCGCTGATCACGGCTTCACTTCTTTCGCCGAAGTCGATATTATGGACGCTGACGGGGAATTCAAGATCCCTTTTTCCAAAGGTAAACACCTTAAGTACGATTTAGTCGGCCAGAATTTCGAAAATTATGACTCTTTCGTTAATTTAGCTCATGGCAAAGGACACGCTATGGGCGGATTTGGCGCCAATTTAAAGAATCAGTCTATCGGCATTGCTTCTCGCAATGGTAAAGCCTATATCCACTCTTGTGGTAAAACTAAAAGCCCTAAGCTTTGTTGGGTCTCTAAGCATCAACAGATTGATTTCATCGAATCCATGGCTGAAGCCGCCACTGCTGTGGCCGACTATCTTCAAGCCCAGGGTAAGCTCATTGTTTATATTACAGTGATGAATGCGCTTTCCGTAGATTGTGATTGCGATAAAAACCAAGGCGACCCAGTCATGGCCGACCTTGGCATTGTTGCCTCATTAGATCCGGTAGCTAATGACCAAGCCTTCATTGATATGATTTGGGCCTCTGCAGATCCTGGCGCCGCTGAATTGAAGGAGCGCATCGATTCTCGTGAAGGCCGGGCTATTCTCCCCTACGCCGAAGCTCTCGGTCTTGGTTCTCGTGATTATGAGCTGGTCAAAATCTAACATCTATGATATAATAGTGTGAGTGGGTGATTAGCTCAGTTGGCTAGAGCGTCTCGTTTACACCGAGAAGGTCGGGGGTTCGAGCCCCTCATCACCCACCAGGAATTAAAGAAAGAGCCAAGGGCTCTTTATTTAATTCCTGATAGAATATGCTATAATATTTTTATAAGTTATAAGGAGTTCGAAATGCTTATTACTACAAGCGATATCATTCCAGGCAAAGAAATCAAAGAAACCTTAGGGCTTGTTCAAGGGCAAGTGGTTCAGTCCAAGCACATCGGTAGCGATGTGGTCGCCGGGCTTAAGAATATTGTCGGTGGTGAAATCAAGGGCTATACAGATATGGTGAACAAAGCTCGCAAAACCGCTATAGAACGTTTGGTCAAAGAAGCTGAGGCTAAGGGCGCTGATGCGATTATTTGTTTCCGTTACGGTTCTTCTACCGTAGCTCCTAGTGCCTCTGAGATTTTAGCTTACGGCACTGCCGTCAAATTAAAATAAACTAGTCATTGATGCGCCTTAAGCCGCCGACCCTGGCGGTTTTTGGTCTGGTTTTTATGCCAAGATATTAAGTTTTGCGACATTTGTTCCGTTTTTGCTCAAAACGAAAATCTTGTCGGCTCAGCTCGTGATAAAATTTTCTCAAGCGGAGGGGAAAGGATTTTTGCAATGTTAAAAGTTGTGGTGTTTGACGGGGGATATGGTGGTGAATTTTTCGCTGACCAACTAGAAGAAGAGGTGCCAATCATAGAAGTCATTCGGGTGATCGATTGGCGTAATGCTAAGCAGCTCCTAACTAGTCCCAGGAATGCCCGCAAAGTTGCTCAGAACGCTCTCCGCCCATATATTGGTAAGGTTGATCTCATCATTCTAGCTAATCACTTACTCACTATCACGAGCCTTAAATATTTTAAGCGCAAATATAAAGAACAAAAGTTTATCGGACTCAACCTCCAGTCGCCAGATACTTTTGTCAAGCGCGATGTGCTCATCCTTACCACTAAGGCTGTAACTCGTACCATCAATTATCGTAATTTTATCTTCCAAATCCGCCGCAAATCTCTTACTCTTGCCCTTGATGAGTGGCCCGCTGAGATTGATGACGGCGAACTCACCGAGCAGGAGATTCGTGACACCTTAGAAAATAACCTAATTAAGAAAAATATTCACCCTGGAGAAATTATTTTAGCTTGTTCGCAATTTAATGATATCAAACCAATTCTTAGAGATATTTTTGGACGCAATCTCAAAATTTATGATAGCTTCAATACTACTATTAGAAACACCTGCAAAATATTACGCATTCGTGGCAGTCTGAAAAAGCCCAAGTATAAATCTAAGAGATAATTGCGCTCTAATATGGTATAATAAGAAGAATAAATGGGAGTAAAAATGAACAATCTAGAACCAATGCGTCACACTTTAAGTCATGTCCTAGCGGCTGCGGTCAAAGAACTATATCCGGATGTTAAGCTCGGTATCGGCCCCGCTATTGATAACGGCTTTTACTATGATATTGATTTTGGTAAGACCAAGATTAGCGACGCTGACTTGCCTAAAATAGAGAAAAAAATGCGCGAAATCATCAAGCGCGATTTAAAAATGACTAAGCGCACCACTACTAAGGCTGAAGCTTTGGAGTGGGCCAAGACTAACCAACAGGATTACAAAACTGAACTCATCACCGAGCTCCCCGATGATGACGAGATTACCTTCTATGATTTAGGCGATGTTTTTACCGATCTTTGTAAGGGTCCGCATATCGATAGCACTAAAGATATAGGCACCTTCAAACTAGTGCGCGTGGCCGGGGCTTATTGGCGTGGCGACGAAAAGCAACCTATGCTTACTCGCATTTACGGACTCGCTTTTTCTACTGAAGAGGAACTAGCAGCTTACCTTCAGCAGCAAGAGGAGGCTAAGAAGCGCGATCATCGCAAACTAGGGAAGGAGCTGGATTTATTCTGTTTCTCGGAGTTGGTTGGCTCTGGTTTACCTTTGTTTACTCCTCGGGGAACTATTCTGCGCGACTTGCTTAATGATTTTGCTCAAGGGTATCGCGTGGACCGAGGCTATCAGAAGGTCTGCATTTCACATATTGCCAATATTGAACTCTACAAAACTTCTGGCCACTATGAAAAATTCCCTGAAATGTTGCAATTTGTTTCTCAAGAGTCCGGGGATCATCTCGCCTTGAAGCCGGTCTCCTGCCCGCATCACTCCCAGATTTATGCTAGCAGCCCGCGTTCCTACAAGGACTTACCGATTAAATATCTAGAGACCACTATGGTTTATCGCGATGAACGTAAGGGTGAATTAGGCGGCCTCTCCAGAGTTCGTGCTATTACTCAGGATGATTCTCATGTTTTCTGTACCGAGGAACAAGTTGGCGACATCTTCGGCGAATTGATTGAGTCTGCTAAAGATCTCTATGCTAAGATTGATATGAAATTAAAACTCCGTCTCTCCTTCCGTGATGATAAGGACGGTTATATCGGCACTCCGGAGATGTGGGCTAAGGCTGAATCAGCGATTCAGGCCATGGCCGATAAGTTTGAGATGGACTACTTTATTGGGGTAGGTGAAGCTGCTATGTATGGTCCCAAGATGGACTTTATGGCCGTGGATGCTCTTGGGCGTGAATGGCAATTGGCCACCGTGCAGCTAGACTACGCTTTACCTGCCAGGTTTAAGCTAGAATACACCGATGTTGACGGCTCTAAAAAGACTCCAATCATGATCCACTGTGCCTTGGTTGGTTCAATCGAGCGTTTTATGAGCATCTATCTAGAACATACCGCTGGTTGGCTACCAATGTGGTGTGCTCCAGAGAACGTGCGCATTCTCACTGTCAATGATCAGATAACGGACTATGTCCAAAAGATCGCCACAGTTCTAGACGGAGTGGTTTTGGAGGATCCTATTCCCGAGAATAAACTCCGCTACAGCGTAGATGACTCCGCCGATTCGCTCGGTCGCAAGATTAAGCGCGCTACCGCCATGAAAATCCCTTGCGTGTTGATTGTTGGCCCGAAGGACGCCGAAGAAGGAATAGTTTCTGTTCGTCTCCGCGACAAGGAAGAAAAAGTCAAATTGCCTGAATTGGCAGACTACCTAAAGAGATTATCATGATGATGCTAAATACTCATCCGAAAGAGCCTCGTGAGCGAAGCGAGGCGGCTCTTGAGGGTGAGGATTTAGCGCCTGTTATAGTAATTCTAGGCCCCACCGGCTCAGGTAAAACCGGAGTCTCTATTGATATCGCCAGGGCTATAAACGGCGAAATCATTTCTGCTGATTCTCGAGCTATTTATCAAGGTATGGACATTGGTACTGCCAAGCCTACCAAAGAAGAACAACAGGGGATCCCGCACTGGGGTATAGATCTGATTAAACCTGGTGAACGTTTTACGGTGGCTGACTGGAAAGAATATGCCGAACAGAAAATTAAAGAGATTAGAGCTCGCGGTCACATCCCCATTATCACTGGCGGCACGGGGCTCTATATTGATGCTTTGATCTATGATTACCAATTTAAAGGACCTACTGGTGCTAAGATTGGCGATTATGCTCAAAAAACTTGTTCAGACCGGAAGGAGATTAAGGGGAATTACTTACTGATTGGCGTCAAATGGTCTGCCGATGAGCTTCGCCTCAGATTAAAACAGAGAATTGACCAAATGTTCATTCCTGAACTGTATACCGAGACCAAACAATTGGCTGCAGAGTATGGCTGGGATAACCAGGCCATGAAAAGCGATATCTATGAGTATGCGCATAAGTATTTACAGGGGGAATTATCTCTAGAGCAAGCTAAAGAACAATGTTTTTATGAAGATTGGCATTTGGCTAAACGTCAGCTCACTTGGTTTAAGCGCAACGATAAAATAATCTGGCTGCCACTCGACAAAGTTTACTCATTTGTGCTAAAATATATACAAGATGAGTAAAATTGCAAACACCCCTACCGAAAAATTGTTTGGTTCCAAAACTAGGGCTAAACTCTTGCAATTATTCTTCGAAAACCCCGCTAAAAGTTTTTATGTTCGCGAAATGACTAGGGTCATCGAAGAGCAGATCAACTCTGTCCGCCGCGAGCTCAATAATCTAGAAAGTATCGGTATCATTAAAAGTGAAACCTACGACAATAAAATCTATTATTCAGCCAACAGCAAACACCCCTTCACTCGCCCATTGACTGAAATCTTCTCTAAAAAAGTTAGTTCATCGCGTGGCCAAGAAGCTAAGGTTAGCACTTGGGAGGATTACACCCGCCCAGTCAAACATTACTTAAAAGGCCTCGTCGTCACCAATCGTTTGCCTGGTCAAGACGGCATCGATCTTCTCATTATTGGTAACGACAAGACCAAAAAACTTACCCGTTGGGCCGAAGTAGTAGAGAAGAAGTTGGGTAAACCTATCAATTACGTGATTATGCCTACGGACGATTTCGTTTATCGTAGGAATGTCAAAGACCGCTTTATCACCGAGATCCTAGAGATGGAAATTTTAGAAATCATTGACCCAGAAAACATAATTAAAGATTAGGAGGAATATGTTTGAACTAGAAAGCAAAAATCAAGACGAAATCATCGTTAGCACAAAACAGACTACTATTAAGTTCAATATTGCTGACGCCTCTATCGATGCCGGCCTAGCCGTTGGTAAAATCACTGGGCCTGGGGAATTCGAAATCGGTGATGTTAGTGTCCGTGGTATTGCTACCGAGGGTGATAAAACAATTTACGATATAGAAATAGGCGGTGTTCATACCGGTATCATTGGCGGTATCGAAGAAAACCTAGACGACATCGTTGCCGACATTCTCTGTACTTCCTCTGTTCGCGCTATTCGCGAAATCGAACCTAAACTAATCATTGCCATGGGCAATGTCGATGCTATGGTCACTGATCTTAAATTAACTGCTCGCACCGAAAAGAAGCTCAAAGTTAAAAATCTCGACAGTCTTCCAGTCACGAAAGAAGTGGTAGTGCTGAATTAATGAATTTCGGGTATATAATAATAGTCTTAGTTATCGTGGTGGGGTCGGTGATTTTGCATGAATTGGCTCATGGCGCGGTCGCCTATTGGCTAGGGGATCGCACCGCTAAAGACGCTGGTCGCCTCACTCTTAACCCAATCAAACATATTGACCCCTTCATGTCTATTTTAGTGCCAGTCATATTATATATATTGCAGGCCCCTGTATTTGGTGGCGCCAAGCCAGTCCCGGTCAATTACTATAATCTCAAGTGGCGCGAATGGGGCATGGCTCTGGTCGCTCTGGCGGGCCCGCTTACAAATTTCCTCTTAGCTTTTGTCTTTTTCTTGATCGGTCACTTTACTGGGGCTATCTATGGGGCTGGCGGAGAACTAACCTTTTTCATCTTTCAGGAGATTATTTTCATCAATCTTGGCTTCATGATCTTTAATCTGATCCCCATTCCACCGCTAGACGGTTCTCGTATTCTTTACGCTATTGCCCCAGATGGTTTCCGTCCGATATTAGCAAGTATTGAACGCTACGGCATTATTATTGTCTATGCACTCATTTTGCTCTTCGGTCAATTCTTTTCTAGTTTTATGATCAACGGCATGAACGGCATCGTCAACTTCTTCTATTGGATAGTTGGTAGCTAGTGTGATATAATGGAATTAACCCCATTGGCAGCATGATTTTCCTGAATAATCATGTTATAGGGATTTCGTGGCCTTGTACCCGTGGGTGCAAAGCATAAGATTTTACCCACCTTGTATATATTACGGGGAAAACAGGCCAATGGGGCCCTTGAAAGATAAGTGGTGGGTTAAATGAAGCAAAGAATTCGTACAGTTGGTATTATTAAAAACGAAGAGGGGGTTCTAGTTTTTAGACGTAGCCGAGGTCGATCTGAAGCCCCGGTTTTTTGGGAACTTCCCACCGGTAAAATTAAATTTGGCGAACAACCTGAAGAGGCTATGGCCCGCTCGCTCACTGATTATACTGGATTAATTGCCAGTTCTATCAAACTCAAAGACGTGATTACTTTTCTCGCCCCCGAAGGAGCTAGCCAACTCAGTAATTTGTATATAATTTATGAGCTCAGCATTGAGGGTGAAATTAAACCTCGCCCCCATGATCGTTATACGGCCTATAAATTTATTAAAGACTTTACCGCCGCTCGTATCCGCCTTAGCGAAACTACTACCTCGGTTCTCGAGATCGAAAGTGGCAAAGTTACCCCTGAGCATGTCTCTGCTCGTGGCGCTGCTAACGGTATTACTATAAATGTCGACGGAGCCTCCCGTGGTAATCCTGGTCCTGCTGGTATTGGCTACTGTATCTACGACAATAATCATATTATCGAACGGGGCGGGGAATTTATTGGTTTCGCCACTTCTCGTATGGCCGAATATTATGCCATGAAAAAAGGTATTGAGCGGGCCATTGAGTTGGACTATAAGACAGTTCGGTTCATTTCCGATAGTTTAATGGTTGTCAATCAGTTAAACGGCATATTCTCTGTCAAAAATCAGGATATCGCCCCTGTTTATCGCGATATTCAAGAGCAGTTGGGGCAATTTGAGGCAGTTTCTTTCACTCATGTTCCTCGCTCTCAAAACATGCTTGCTGACTCTGAGGCTAACGCTGCCATTGATAAAATGCTAACAAAATGATATAATTACCCTGAGCCTGAAAGACAATCGCTTTATATAAGAGGAAAGTCCGGGCAACATAGAGCATGGTAGTCGCTAACAGCGACCGTCCGTAAGGATAGGGAAAGTACCACAGAAACAATACCGCCTAACTTCGTGTTAGGTAAGGGTGAAAAGAGTGAGGTAAGAGCTCACAGCGCGCGGTAGCGATACAGCGCGGAGGCAAACCCTACCTGTTGCAAGGAGTGCTAGGTCACCTTAGCTCGAGGATGCACGTTTACCGCTAGAGCGTTATAGCAATGTAACGCCAAGATAGATGATTGTCGCCCGTGCTTGCACGGGTACAGAACCCGGCTTACAGATGGCTCATATCAAAAAACCGCCCTTAACGGGTGGTTTTTTGAATCAGAATCTTATTTGTTCTTCTTGGCCGCACGGTCTCTAGGTGATTCAATCAGGCCTTTCTTCTTCAAAGTCCTTAGGGCTGAAGTCGAAACGTTGCATTTAACCTTTTGCCCGTTGATGATCAAAGTCCTCTTAGAGACATTTGGTTTAAATACCTTGCGCGTCTTTCGTTGGGAGAAGGACACGTTGTGACCATACATTTTACCTTTGCCAGTAATTTCACAAATTGCCATCTTATTTCTCCTTTACCGTATTTACGATTTGCTTGAACGCTTCTGGATTGTTTACGGCGAGATCAGCCAACATCTTGCGATCTAGGTTAATATTTTTAGCCTTCATCCCGGCAATTAATTGCGAGTAGGAAAGGCCGAGTTCTCTAGAAGCATTGTTAATTCTAGTAATCCAAAGTGCTCGCATATCTCGCTTACGATTTCGGCGATCTCGGTAGCTGTAGGACAAAGCTTTGATTACACCTTGTTTGCCTAACCGATAACTCCGGCGACGATAATGTTGCATCCCCTTGGTTTTATTTAGCATCTTCTTGTGCTTGGCGTGAGCCGCTACACCTCTTTTTACTCTCATCTTATACTCCTAAAGCCCGTTTAACGTTTTTCTTGATTTTGCCATTTACCCCCGCAGCAGTTTTGATGTTGCGCTTTCTGGCTTTAGATTTTTTAGCGAGAATGTGATTCCCGAATGCCCGTTCTCGTACTAATTTGCCCGAGCCGGTCACTTTGATCCGCTTAGCGGTACCTTTATGCGTCTTCATTTTCGGCATAATATTTCCTTTCGTTAAAATTATTATTCAAAGTACGATCAGTCGGCCTAAGAAAAGTAGGAAATTACTTTTTTCGTACCTGCACTGACAAGTTGCGTCCACTCATGTTGGGTTTGCCTTCCATCACGACGTCTTCGCCGAGTAGGGAAACAACCTTATCTAAAAGTTCATTTCCGATCTCTTTGTGGGCCATTTCGCGCCCTCTAAAGATGATCATGATCTTTACTCGGTCGCCAGAATCGAGGAAACCTCGCATTTTTCGGACTTTAATGTTAAGGTCGTTATCGGAAATTTTTAGGCCAATTTTCATCTGTTTTAACTCGGATTGTTTTTCCCGAGCTTTTTTACGATTTCTGGCCTCTTCCTTCATCTTTTGGTATTGGAATTTACCCCAATCGATGACTTTCACGACCGGTGGGTTAGCATTGGCGGCAATTTCCACCAAATCCACTCCCTGCTCTTTCGCGAGAAGTTGAGCATCACGGCTAGACATGATGCCTAGCTGTTCGCCATTAGAACCGATTACGCGGACCTCAGGATAACGAATTTGCTCGTTTAACTTAGTCCGTGATTTCTGTTTGATGATAGTCCTTTCTTCTCTTGAATTAACCTGTCATCATTATACATCATCGTCTTCTAAAAGTCAACGCTTCAGCTAAATGTTTATTTAAGATTTCTCCTGAGTCATCTAGGTCTGCAATCGTCTGAGCAACCTTGATGGTTTTAAAATACGATCTAGCCGATAGATTTAGCTGCTTTGAAGCGGATGCTAGTAATTTCTTTGCCGCCGGTTCCATTTTCAGTTTCTGCGAGACTTCAAATGAAGATAGGGAACTATTGAATTTGCCGTCTTGTTCGTAACGAGCTCTTTGTCGGGCAATTGCCTCAGTTATGTTATTTTTTACAACACTATGTTCGTCGTCATTTTTCGGAATTGTCTTAAGCAAATCCGCATTGTCCACCTTTTCTACCATAATGCTCATATCGATCCGGTCGAATAAGGGCCCCGACAGCCTCTTCTGATAGTTCTGGATTTGAGTTTCAGTACATTTACACTCGTGCGTTGGATCTCCTAGATAACCACATGGGCAGGGGTTCATCGTGGCTATCAGCATGAAATCCGCCGGATACATCGTCTTTTGGTTAGCTCTCGAGATTACTATCCGTTTATCTTCTAATGGTTGCCTCAAAGACTCCAATACCGAGCGGGGAAATTCGGGGATTTCGTCTAAAAACAAGACCCCCTTATGAGCCAAAGAAATTTCCCCTGGCCCGTTAGCTCCCCCGATAATTGAGGTGGCCGAAGCCGTGTGGTGCGGACTTCTGAATGGTCTTTTATTTATGGCGTCCTCGGTAGCAAATCCCGCAATTGAGTATAGTTTGGTAATATCAACCATTTCATCAGGGGTCAAATCTGGCAGTAGATTTGCTGCCGCTTTGGCCAGTAAGGTCTTACCTGCTCCTGGTGGTCCCGATATTAGAATATTGTGATGCCCCGCAATTGCAATCGTCATAGCTCGCTTGGCCAGCTTCTGACCACGTATATGATCTAAAATCGTCGCTCCTGCTGCATTTTCGGCCGCTCCTAGCGCTTTTAGGCTGTTTTTCGCTTGTGGTAAAGTGATTTGGCTTTTTAGGGCTAGAAACAGCTCCTGTAGGGTTTCTACTCCATAAACGGTCAGGTCGGAGACTAGTGCCGCCTGGGGTAGATTTTTCACTGGTACGAAGATCTCTGAATATCCGGCTCGCTTAGCCACCTCTAGGATATTAATAACTCCGCGCACTGGCTTCACCTCACCGTTTAGCGACAGCTCTCCTACGAATATTCTCCCATACGTATCGCTTTTCAGTAGTTGGCCAGATAGCACTAGCACCGATAGTGCAATCGGTAAGTCTAGATATGTTCCGTCCTTAGGAAATTCCGCTGGAGCCAAGTTGATTGTCACCTTTCGACTGGGGAACGAAAAACCAGAATTTATAATAGCGCTGCGTACCCGCTCTCGCGCTTCGTTAATAGTTTTATTAGCCATACCCACAATGTTGAAAGCTGGGAGTCCTTTATTCATGTCGCCCTCGACTTCAACCAGCTTTCCTTCAAAGCCGTAAGGCGTTGCTGAATGTATTTTGCTTATCATGCCATTTTCCTACCATTGTCCATATTTTTTTACAACCCCCCACCCACACAAAATAACTAAATTTTCGTGCCAAAATTAGCAAACTCTGCAACACCAAAAAAATGTCCGCGGCGCGCACGAATCTTGGTTCGACTTTTTATTAAAATGGTTGCCGAAAGGACACTAAATTGCTTGTGGAAAACTCAGCAAAAAAATACAAAAAATTGTTCAAAAAAGTATTGACATTAGCATTTTTAGACGATATAATAGGGGTAGCTTTTGAATAAAAAAATTATGCAAAAGCCAAAAATAAAAATTTAGCCAAAATAACTCCACACTCTACACAGAAGACCGGTTTTCCTCGCAGTTACCGGTCTTCTTTTATATTTGGCACTAAAAATAGTCACAAAAAAACTGCCAAAATGGCAGGATTTTTAAAAAGAATGGTGGAGCTGCCGGATACTGCCTCCGGGTCCGAAACATCACTGGGTCATGATTCTACGTGCGTAGTTTTCTGTTTTGTCTTGGCATAAAATAGTAGCGGCAGAAAACGAAACTTGCTAGTGCCATGGCTAATTTTCGAATTATCACTCGCCATTTTGATAACCTTATTTCCGTAATATGATAATTTTGATCCTACGGAACCTTAGACCAAAACCAGCCTAATATTTAGGCATAAGCCGGCATGTAAGCTACATGCGCGGTTTGCGTGTTTTTAGCACTTATTGAATACTTACGGTATCTAATCGGCACGCCTCACGACTGTTAATATCCCGTCTAAGCTTTGTCAGCCCCAACTGTTGTTAATTTTACCATAACTGATAAAAGAATACAAGCCTCAAGTCGACACTAATTAATGGACGGCTAAAACTAGGTCTAAATTCCCGTATCGTTGTAAAAAACACAACAAAATGAACAACAAATTAGAACAGGGAAGAAATAGGGCTTATGTTGTAATAATTACACCGAAAAAGTTGAATAAATCTATTGCTTTTTTATAATTTTTATGCTAATATCAAATCAGCTGTGATAGCTCAAACAAAAACGAAAAATAAAGGCAAATTAACAAGATGAAAAAGTTCAAAACGTAACCTTAGCGGGCGAAAAGGTAATTTCTAGCCATAAATTACACCTAGGAGTTACCTAGAGCTCCGCTAAACGGAATCCATGTCTCTGGGGATTCTGAAAAAGCGTAGAGCGCGGAAGTCAAATCCTTCATTAGTACTTTAGATTAACATAAACAAGAGTGAAGGGAAAAGGCTGACAAGGATCGTGCTTCACCCAGTGTGAAGCGGTCAAAAGGAAAGGCGGATCAGGGCTCTGGCCAATAGTAAAGATCACAAGCACCGGATAGCCCCCCGCCTCCTCCTAGTCATTAGGAGGGAACAGAGAACAAAAAACTTGGGGGCAATCAACCAGATGTATGATATAATGAGAATATGAAGCATAACCGCATTATTCTCGTCTTGGGCATTATAGGACTCGCAGCTTTAACCTTAATGCTGATTATCACCTCTCCGACCGAAATCGGTCCTTTAGGTGTTTTGTTATTTTTTACAACACTATATTTAGTGTTTTTTTGTGCCGTCACGTTATTGCTCCAAGCTTTTGTCCGGTTGGCTTTTAAACGTAAAGAACTTAAAAACAAAGATTATCTTTACGCTGCTATTCTAGCTTTTGGTCCGATTATGCTCTTAATGGCCCGTTCTTTCGGGGCTATCGACCTCTGGACTGTCGCTCTTACGGTTATTTTCTTGTGTTTGGCTGAATTTTTGGTTTACAAAAGAATCTAGGATGTGATACAATAAGCATATGGATTATCAGGAGGTAAAGAAGAATCCGGACACCAGTGAGGCCGATCGTCCCAAATCGGAGTTTGACGAGGCCTTATTTGACCACCAGTCTGTTCGTCGCAACCCTCAGGCTATAGGTAGTACGGCTATAGCTTCGCCGGACGCCTCTCGTGAGACCCTTAAGCCAGGCATACTCTCTGAACAACCAAATTCCACTCCGGAATTGGGTCAGATAGTTCCTCTAATGCCTCCAGGATACGAGGCGGAGCCCGCTGTTGGCGATCGAAACGAAACTTCTTCTGACACTTCTGTCGGTCAAAAGCCTATTGCTGGTAGCTTCAGTCGACGTCATGCCATGTCAGGGGAACGTTTAAGTACTAAAACCGTCGACGCTCTTCAGGACAGGGAAAGGCAACTAGCTGCCGATGGTGATATTGCTTCTTTTGTGGATTTTATCGATCAAGCTAAGGCTGAATTCCAAGGCAAGGAGGCTGCATGAGTCACCATATCTGTTTCTGTAATTTTTACAACGATACTTCCACCAGGGAGGGGGTCCACTAATGGAGGTTTGGGTGGCAGCCTTGATCATGTTAGTCTCAGTTATTCTGTTAGCTGCTATTGTTTCTGGCGCGCACATCGGTAAACTCAGAAAAGCCAAGAAATACGAACGTGGCCTTAAGATGACTCCACTCCTAATTCATCTACCACCTCCCACCGATGACATTGAAGGTGGCAGTCGCGACGAACGAGACATTACTACTGAGGCCGTCTCTAAGGCTCAGACCATGTACTCTATTTTGTCCTCCACTATCACTAAAGGGGTAAAAACTAAAGTTTATGGTCAGCGTTATTTCTCTTTTGAGATCATCGCTAAAGATGGTTTTATCCATTACTACGCCGTAGTTCCGTCTATTCTGGTAGAAACTGTTAAGCAGGCCGTTCAATCTGCGTATCCTACCGCTAGATTGGAGGAAAGGCGTGAAGAGAATATTTTCAGGGGTGGCGGAGGTCTTAATGCGGTGGCTGGGGCCGAACTTAGCCTCAACCGAGACTCCTATTTGCCGATTGCTACCTACGAGGATACTAAACGTGACGCTCAAATGGCCATCCTGAATGCCCTCTCTAATGTGCAAAAAAATGAAGGTGTTGCTGTACAAATTCTTTTCCGTCCTGCACACAAAAATTGGTCAACTAGTGGTAAGGAACACATGGAGAATATCCAAAAAGGCAAAAAAGATAAGACTGTCGGGGCTAGCCTCGGTGGGTTCGCCATGGACGTCTTACGGGCTCCTTGGGAAGCCCCAGGGGCGAGTGAAAAGAATGAGCAAGAAGTAATTACCAATATCAAACAAGACGAAATCACCGCCATTGCCAATAAAATGCGCTACCCTGCTTATGAGACTTTAATTAGGGTCGTAGCTAGCTCCGCCTCCGCCCATCGTTCAGAAGCTCTAACAGGGGGAGTGGTCAGCGCCTTTGCTCAATTCAATGCCCCCGAGCTTAATGGCTTCAGAGTCAACACTATGAAAGACCCCAAGAAACTCGCCGTAGATTTCACTTTCCGTTTCTTCCCAGTGCGCAATCGTAGTAGCATCCTAAACAGCGTCGAGTTGGCTTCTATCTATCATTTGCCAGAACAGAACGCCATTCCTAATTCTAGTGTCGAGCGGCAGCTCACTAAGCAAGTTGACGGACCAGCTAAACTAGCTACTGAAGGGGTTCTCTTGGGGACCAATGAATTTAGGGGAGTCAAAAAAGCTATCTACCTCGACGACGATGACCGTCGTCGCCATATGTATGTCATTGGTCAAACTGGTATGGGTAAATCCGTCTTCCTCGAGAATATCGCCTTTCAGGACATGTGCGATGGGCGTGGTTTTGCCTTTATTGATCCGCACGGGGATGCCGTGGAAGCTATTTTGAAGCGGGTCCCAGAGGAACGTATCGATGATGTCATCTATTTCGACCCTTCCGATATTGAACACCCCGTAGGAATGAACATGTTCGAATTCACCTCTGAAGATCAAAAAGATTTCATCGTTCAAGAGGGAATCAGTATGCTGCAATCTCTCTTTGACCCCAACAATCAAGGCTTCTTTGGCCCGCGCGGTCAGCATATGTTCCGAAATGCCGCCCTCCTCTTGATGTCGGACCCTCACGGTGCTACTTTTATCGACATCCCCCAATGTTTCACCGACCCCGAATTTGTTAAATCCAAGCTTAAATATGTCACCGATAAAGCTGTCTACGACTACTGGACTAGGGAATATCCAGAATCACGAAAGAGTAATGACGCCGGCGAAGTCGTTACTTGGTTCTCTAGCAAATGGGGCCCATTCATTGCTAATACCATTATGCGAAACACCCTCGGTCAGGTCAAATCCGGCTTTAATATCCGCGAAATTATGGACAACAAAAAAATCTTCCTCGTTAATCTTTCTAAGGGTAAACTCGGCGATATCAACTCTAACCTCCTTGGTATGATCTTCGTGATGAAGTTCCAGCAAGCCGCCATGAGCCGGCAGAACATCCCCGAGGATCAGCGCCAAGATTTCTGCCTTTACGTTGACGAGTTCCAGAACTTCGCTACAGATAGTTTTGAATCCATCCTCTCCGAGGCCCGTAAATATCGTCTCAACCTGATTGTGGCCAACCAGTTTATGACTCAGCTCACCGATAAAATCAGGGAAGCACTGCTCGGTAACGTCGGCAGTATCATCTGTGGTCGCGTAGGCGTGACCGATGCTGATCTTATGGTAAAAGCCTTCACTCCTACCTTTACCGCTGAAGATCTCACTAAAACCGCCAATCACCAAGCCGTCGCTAAGATTATGATGTTTGGCATGCCCTCTAGCCCCTTCACTATACTACTTCCACCGCCAATGGGCGAACCTAATAACGAGCTGATGGAGACCTTAAAAGTCTATTCTGCTACCAAATATGCTAAAACTCGCGCTGAGGTTGAAAAGGAAATCAACGATCGCTGGTCTGCCGCCGAAAAAGCCAAGCAGGCTAATCGGCCAACCGCGCAACCAACCGAAAATCCCGCTCAGGAGCCCACAGAAGCCTCTTCTGCTCCTAAACCGCTTACGGACACATCTCCAGCCCCAAACACACCACAGACGGCCTCTCAGGCCTCTCAGAGCGGATTTTTGGATGCCTGGCTAGCTCAGAAACAATCATAAATATATTGCTTTTTTCACTCCTAAGGTGTATAATAGGGAAAGAATATTAAAGAAGAGGTAACAAATGGCTGACAAAGCAAATGATTATGATTCGTCCGAAATTCGGGTGCTCGAAGGGTTGGAGCCTGTTCGCTTGCGTCCTGGGATGTATATCGGTTCCACTGGTTACGATGGCCTCCATCACTTAATCAAGGAAATTGCCGACAACTCCATCGATGAAGCTATCGCGGGTTATGCTAACAAGGTAAATATCACTATCCTGAAAGACGGTGGTATAAGGGTCAACGATAACGGGCGCGGTATCCCTGTAGATATCCATCCTAAAACTAAAAAATCCACTCTAGAAACCGTTCTGACCGTGCTTCACGCCGGGGGTAAGTTCGGCGACGGTGGTTATAAAGTCTCCTCCGGTCTTCACGGCGTAGGCTCATCTGTTGTTAACGCCCTTTCTACCCACATGGAGGCTGAGGTTTACAGAGACGGTAAAACTCATCATATCGAATTTGACCTCGGCAAGCCCACCATGGAACTACAAGTCACCAAGGGCACGCCCCGCGAGTCTGGTACCTCTATTACTTTTTATCCTGACCCCTCTATCTTTAAAGAAACTACCACTTTCGATTATAAGTGGGTCTCCAATTACGCCCGTCACCAAGCCTACCTTACCAAGGGCGTATTAATCGCTGTCGCCGATGAGCGCACCGGTGAACACGAATCTTTCTATTTTGAAGGCGGCATCAAGAGCTACGTCAAGCGCCTCAATAACGGGAAAGAGCTTCTCTCTGATGATATCTTCTACGTTGATAAACAGGTTAAAGATACGGGCATAGAGATTGCTCTTCAATATAATGATTCCTATGCTGAGACGATGAAGCCTTTCGCTAACAACGTGCTCACTCCTGACGGCGGCATGCACGTAGTTGGTTTTCGGGCTGGTCTTACTCGGACGGTTAATGATTACGCTCGTCGTAACAACCTTCTAAAAGAAAAGGAAGACAACCTCACCGGTGATGATATTAAAGAAGGCCTTACCGCTGTAATCCTGGTTAAACTTCCAGATCCTCAGTTCGAAGGCCAGACCAAGAATAAGCTCGGCAATCCAGAGGTTCGTGGCTACGTCGACAAAATTATGACCGAATATTTCGGCTATTACTTAGAGGAAAATCCAGCTATTGCTAAGAAGATTATCGGTAAAGCCACCCTCGCTGCCCGTGCCCGTAAGGCTGCTCGGGCTGCCCGCGATAACGTCATCCGTAAAGGCGCCTTTGAGGGGCTCAACCTCCCTAGTAAATTAGCCGATTGCTCTAGTCGCAACCGAGACGATTGTGAACTCTTCATCGTTGAGGGTAACTCTGCTGCCGGTTCCGCCAAGGAAGGTCGTAACCCTCAGATTCAAGCCATCTTGCCTTTGCGTGGTAAGGTGTTGAACACCGAGCGTGCTAGACTAGATAAAATGCTCGCTAACCAAGAGCTTGTCTCTTTGATCAAGGGGCTAGGCGTGGGCATTGGCGACCAGTTTAATATTGACGGTCTCCGTTATGATAAGATTATTTTCATGACTGATGCTGACGTCGACGGTCTCCACATCGCTACACTACTGATGACTTTCTTCTTCCGCTATATGCCTCAGGTAATTGAGGAGGGTCACGTTTATCTAGCTAAACCACCCCTATTTGGCTTGATTAAGGGTACCGGTAATACTCGCAAGATCGACTACCTTTACGACGAAGTTGCTCTAGAGAATAAACTGAACGAGAAAATCGCCGAACGCAAGAAAAACGGCACCAAAATTGATGAATCCCAAGAACGCTTCAAGCAAGCAGGCTACACTGCTCAGCAGCGTTTTAAGGGTCTTGGTGAAATGGATGCTAAACAGCTTTGGGAAACCACCATGGATCCCGAGAACCGCATCCTTGTTCAGGTACATATCGATGATGCCGAGAAGGCAGACGCTGTATTTACGAAGTTAATGGGAGACCAGGTCGACCTCCGTAAGAACTTCATCCAGGCTGGGGCCGCCAGTGTGGACTTAGATGATCTAGACTTTTAAGGAGGAAATATGGAAGAAAATCAAGACAAATCAGAAAATATTGAAATCATCCCTGAGGGAATTGAGCGCCGTGGTGTTGAGAACACCATGGAGGAATACTTCCTTAAGTACTCCATGTCCGTAATTATTGACCGTGCTCTTCCTGACGTTCGTGATGGTCTTAAACCCGTAAATCGACGTATTCTCTACACTATGAATAAAAACGGCTGGAAGGCTCCTCATGCCACCGTTAAGTCCGCCCGTATCGTCGGTGACGTCATGGGTAAATACCATCCGCACGGCGATTCTTCGATTTACATGGCGATGGTCAACCTCGCTCAGCCTTGGAAGATGCGCTACACCCTGATCGAAGGTCAAGGTAACTTTGGTTCGATGGACGGGGATGAACCCGCTGCCTATCGTTACACCGAGGCCCGCATGGATAAAGTCGGGGCCGAACTCCTTACCGACATCGAGAAGGACACCGTAGATTTCCGTGATAACTTCGATGGTACCGAGCAAGAACCAGTGGTCCTCCCCTCAGCTCTCCCGAACATCCTTCTGAACGGCCAAATGGGTATTGCCGTAGGTATGGCTACCAATATTCCACCTCATAACCTTGGGGAATTAGTGGATGCTACTGTCGCTCAGATTGAGGACCCTGAAATCTCTCTAGATGGCTTAATGAAACACGTTAAAGGTCCAGATTTTCCAACTGGGGCCGAAGTCTTCGGTGGTGCTCCGATGCGTCAAGCTTACGCCACTGGGAAAGGCTCAGTTACTATTCGTGCTGTGACCGAAATCGAAGAACGCGCCAAAGGTCGTTTTAATATCGTAATTACCGAGGTGCCTTACGGTATGAGCAAGGAAGGCTTTATCGAAAAGGTTCGTGATCTCGCTATGGCCAAGAAAATCACCCACATCGCTGATGCGCGTGACGAATCCGCCAGAGGTAAGATTCGCATCGTCGTCGAACTTAAAAAAGACGCTTTCCCCAAGAAGATCTTAAATCAGTTGTATAAGATGACTGGCCTCCAGACCTCTTTCCATTACAATATGCTTGCCCTCGTAGATGGGGTTCAACCGCGCATCTTAGGCCTTAAGGAAATACTAGGTGAATTTATTAAGCATCGCCAGAAGGTGGTACGTCGTCGCACTGAGTACGACCTCCGTAAAGCCAAGGAACGCGCCCACATCCTTGAGGGGTTGAAAATCGCTCTTGATAATATCGATGAAGTGATTAAGGTGATTCGCGCCTCTTACGATGACGCCGATAAACAGTTAATGACTCGCTTCGGTCTCTCCGAGATCCAAGCTAACGCCATCTTACAGATGCAGCTTCGCCGTCTCCAGGGGCTCGAAAGAGATAAGATTGAAGAAGAATTGAAGCAGCTCCATGAGTTAATTAAGAAATTAGAAGCCATCCTCGCCGACGAAAACGAGATCTTAAGAGTAATCAAGGAAGAACTAATCGCTCTCAAAGCTAAGTACGGTGACGAGCGCCGCTCTAAGATCATCAACCACGAAGCCGGTAAGTTCTCTGAAGAAGAGCTAATCCCTGAAGAAGAAAGCGTCATCTTGCTTACTTCCGAGAATTACATGAAGCGCGTTCCCCAGACCGATTTCCGCAAGCAGAACCGGGGTGGTAAAGGTAAGCGTGGCATGACTACCAAGGAAGAGGACGTGATCGCTCAGATTCTGACCGCCAATTCACATGACTTCCTCCTCTTCTTTACTAATCAGGGGCGTCTCTTCCGCCTGAAAGCTTACGAAGTCCCACAGGCTTCTCTAGCTGCCAAGGGTACTGCCGCCGTTAATCTCTTGAACATGCATCCAGAGGAAAAGATCACCGCCATCATTAAACAGGGTGATACCAAGGCCGACGGCTACCTCTTTATGGCCACCAAGAAGGGAACGATCAAAAAATCTGCGATTAAAGATTTCTTTAATGTCCGCTCTAACGGCTTAATCGCTATTAAGCTCGCCGAGGGTGATGAACTCAAGTGGGTCAAAGAGACCGCCGGGGAGAACGATATCGTAATCTCTACCTCTGCCGGCCAGGCCACTCGCTTTAACGAAAAGGAAGTCCGCGTTATGGGCCGCGCCGCTATGGGGGTCAGGGGTATGCGTCTCCGTCCGAAGGATGAAATCGTCGGTATGGACGTCATTACCGATCCTAACCAGAAATTGATTGTCGTCTCAGCCAATGGTTATGGTAAAGCTACCCTAGTTTCTAACTTCCCACCCCATAAGCGTGGTGGTGTCGGTATTAAAGTTGCTGCCGTCACTGATAAAACTGGTCCTATTGTCGCTGTTCACACCCTGGATCCACTAGCTAAAGAAGTCATCATGATGTCCACTAAAGGTCAGGCCATCCGCGTCGCGATGAAAGAAATCCCGACTCTCGGCCGCGCTACTCAAGGAGTTCGCATCATGAAGATGAGTGAGGGCGATACAGTGGCTTCTCTCGGCATCGTTTTGCCTGAAGAAGACCCCGAACAAAAACCCGAAAAAGCTGAGCCTCAAGCTAAGCCAACTGCAAAAACCACTGAGAAGTAATTCGTTTTCTCAGAGGTCAAAACGCTCAAGTCACCCCTCACCCTAAGTGAGGGGTTGACTTTGTCCTTGTCCGTATCTATATTCCCCCTGTTATTAATCATGGGAGTATTATATGGTACACAATCCGATCAAAAGCCTATCGGTCTTGGCGCTGGCCGTATTAATGGCATCGTCTAATATCAACCTTAATTTGACCTCCGCTATAGCCCCAGATTCAGCTGATGAGTTCTGGACGGTCAGGGAATTACTCGATTTCACCCCTATCTTAAGGGAGGAGGTCAGCGAGCGTTGCGGCGGCAAAACTAACGAAGAGTGGACAGAATGTTGGTGGGGCTTACAGGACGAGTGGAGGGGAAGAAATGGTATTTACGAAGCTACCCGAGTTTTTAACGAGCAGACCTTCGTGATTACGGCTATCAACCCTAGCGAAGAATCTATCCGCGTAGTTTTTCACGATGAGGACGCCATAGAACGGCAAATGTTTGGCACCGAGAACCACTATCCAGTGGTAGAATCTTACATTGTCTGGCTTGATCCGGAATATGATCAGAGTATATCCTACCTTCGGCACCTCCGGAATCAAGAAAGCGCCCCTGGTATGCATGTGATTTTTGATGGTCACGATACTGGACTGGAATCGAATTGGTGGCCGGCAGATGAAGAAATCACCATCACGGCCAAGGATCAAGACATCAGCCAAAATACCTCTGGTAGCCCCCTTCACTTCTGGGTAGCCAACTATCCGTCTTCTGTTCTAGGACAGGCCAATTACGCTGCTCAATGTCTTAATTCCGAAGTCTACCAGCCAGGGATGGAGTGCCAAATAGTCTATAATGCTCAGGGACAATTTCGCTATCTTCCAGTCGAGACTAAAAAGGAAATAGTTACTTCCATCCCAGCCACGACGGAGCCAACCCTGGAGTCAGGCCCGGTTCAAAATCCCGAGTCAAAATTGGCCAGTAGTCCTCATTCGAAAAATAGCCCTCAAACTGAACCCTCTTTCGGTCCCGGAAGCCAGAATATAAAGACCACTAATATTACCACTCCCAACACTGGGGAAGCAACTATGGACCAAAATGATTCAGTTGAGTTTCCATGGTGGTTGGGTGCTATTTTTGCCTCTGGAATAGTCGCACTAATTTGGCTTTTTTGGCCTCAACGTCAAAAAACATCAAAAAAGTCCTAAAAAAGTGTTGACAGCATTTATAGTTTTTGATAAAATGGGAACAGTCTAAAGCTGCGAGTACATATTTTTACCAGTCTTAGAAATAGTTTAACAATTTAGTTGTGCAATTAATCATCGTCAGTTTTTAATTATGTTGAGTTTTTCAAATTTAACATTACTTTAATGGAGAGTTTGATCCTGGCTCAGGATGAATGCTGGCGGCGTGCCTAATACATGCAAGTCGAGCGGTAACAGGGCTTCACCGTGTTCTTGACGCACTTGGCCATTGAGCAAGTAGTTGAATTCGAGAGCACAGTGAAGCTGCTGACGAGCGGCGGACGGCTGAGTAACGCGTGGGAACGGACCCCAAACTGAGGGATAACTACTCGAAAGAGTAGCTAATACCGCATGTGATCTTCGGATTAAAGCTTTTGCGGTTTGGGACTGGCCTGCGTACGATTAGATAGTTGGTAGGGTAATGG
>JAILSC010000013.1 GCA_024697865.1 Candidatus Saccharimonadota bacterium
TTAGGTTTCCCCATTCGGCAATCCCCGGATCATTTCTCGTTGTCAGATCCCCGAGGCTTATCGCAGACTTCTACGGCCTTCATCGGTATTGATTGTCAAGGCATCCACTATCAGTGCCCTTAATTACCTTTTTATGCATTGACTTAACTAGCAATCGATATTCGATTACTGTTCCGTCTTAAAATCTTTCTAATCGTTCTAATTGTTAAACGGGAGAGTCTTCAAGAATCATTCGAAGCCACAAAGCGACCTCAAAGATTCCTCGCTTTCCTTTTTCTTTTTTGTAGAGGTCGCAACTAGCGACTTGCTTAAACTCCCCCCATTATATCAAACAATTTTTATAAAATCAAGACTTTTTTTCACTTTTTTCGGATTTTTCCGACCTTGTTGATTTTTTCCGGCCCTGCACTCGCATCATCACCCAAATAATTATTGCTGCAATGATGAAGAAGATTAAGAACAGCATCCAGATCGGACAGACAATAATCGTCTTCTCTACAATCGAAGTTTCTCCAAAGATCTTCACCGTCTGCTTGGCTCGGAAAATCCCCATTGATGGCAAATTACAATTTTCCACATAATATTTGCTAGTTTCTGGCATAATCAGGCTAGTAGTAGGGTTCTCTTCGTTAGTGCAAATTTCTTCGTCGCTAAATAGTGGCCATACCTGCAATACATATGTCGCATCGGTATGTACGTTACCGTTATTTTGCACCATTGAGGTCGTTCCTAGCTTATTATCCAAAAGGAACGACGGCACATTATTCTCTAAAATTGCCCCCTCTTCGTGCGTTTCGCCCGCTACCTCTGCGTAGATAATCGAGGCAATCTGCGTCAAGCTATTAATTGTTACATTACCACTAGTATTGCCAAGTTTCGAGTCATCTCGTACTAGAATCGTAGCGTATTGCCCGCCAGCCGGCGCATCGCTTGGGACTACGATCTTAAATGGGATATTATCGGTAGTATTTGGCGCCACCGTTCCACTCTCCTTGCCTAGTTCAATCCAATCCATCATCTGGTTGTAAGCTGTCTTAGTCTCGGTGTCTACAGTTCCATAATCATCCTTGCTACCATCACTCTGCTTCTGGCTGAATGCCCCTACTGAAACCGAATATTTCAAATCCGTCGTAGCATCATTGGGATTAGACACTTTAAGCGATCCTTCATATACTTCTCCTGGCGTCAAAATAATCTCTTGGTCTGGTGGTGAAACCATCAAGGTAGATTTTACGTCTTCAGCCATCGCCTTTACTCCCCCCATCACGGAACAAACCGCTACCACCGCAATTGTTAAAATTTTTTGAATTTTGCCCATTTTCCTCCTTTATCTCTTATTATTTACTAAACTCACACGAAAATCCTCTAGCTTCGTATATCTTCTCTAAATCTTCGCTGGCATAATTTTTCAATTTAGTCGCTTCATTAGCATCCAAGAAGAACAGTGCCCCAGTCGCCGAGCTGATTTTGTCCACATCGGTAATTAAACTAATTTTAAAGGCTTCATCTACGTTAGAGAAAATCGGTTCTAGAGTTTCTGGATCTAGGCCATATTGACCCATATATATATTATATTTGGCGTGGAGCGTAGCAATTGTTTGATCTGTCGCCCCAGCTGTGCTCTGATCACCCGTCAGAGTATATGATATTTTAGTAGGCTTTTCGTTTTGGAAAGTTACCTTTATCTCGTGTTTATTATCTACTGCATTTTCCGCTACAAAGAAAGCGCCCTCCGGCCCAGTCGCTTGACAATTTAGAATATCTATTGAGTGAACCTTTCCGTTATCGGAAATCTTGGTCTCTTTGCTAGTAAATAATAAACACAAAATAGCCGCCACCGCGACCACTATACAAACTATAATCCCAATGTACAGATACTGTTGTTTTTTACTTTTAGATTCTGACATTTCACCTCCACTTAATTTAATATCTTTTACAAGCTCAATGTAGATCAAATCCAGAATCTATAATCGGCCCACAGCTTGTCTTTTACGAATGCGGCTCCTAGTAAGGAGCCACACCCGAACGCTTTAGCTCAAATTAGGAAGCAGGGTGAGCCAAAGTGTAGGTTACCTGACCAGTGTAGGTATCAGCTTGCTGGGTAGCACTGATGAACACCTGATACATAGTCGAAAGCGTAGCACCGGATGCAGAACCAGAACCAGTAGCTACATCTGTAGCGCTAGATGGAACGGCAGCGAAACTAGTGAAACCAGAAGCCCCGGTACCAGTTACCTTCATGGCCCAGTTAGAGGTGTCACCAGAAGTAGCTACACCAGTGGCGATGTCCGTACCAGTGCCAGTTGCATTCATAGCAGTCTTATCAGATGCATCTGCGCCACTACCAACCGCCGTTACGTGCCAACCACCAGCATCGTTACAATTGATAGTCATAGAAGTTGAGCCAAAATCACTCTTAAGTGAGCCGTTGGTCATCGTGTCAGAGTAAGTATTTGCAGCTTGAGTCGTGGTGATCAAGCAAGATGAATTAATCGTTACTTCTACGGTATCGGTCACCGTTGTGCCAGTAACGGCAAATGCCCCAGCAAATGGCAAAGCTGCAAAAGCAAAAGCGGTTGCACCTGCACCTGCGATTAATGATTTTTTCATAATTTTTCTCCTTCTGCTAAGCAGAATTAGCTTATATTTATGTTAAAAATATGACCTTTTAACATCTTCTATTTTACATAAGCTTTTAGGCCTTGTCAAGAGGTTTTTCAGCTTTTTTAAAATTTTCCCGCCCAATTTTTCCACTATCGCCAATAGGCTACTGTCAATAAAAAACTAGGTGACAAGTCACCTAGTTTTTATGGGTTTACTTTTCTTCCTGCTCTTCTTTGTCCTTATTGTCTTTTGCTAGTGCAAAGGCTGCTACTCCAGCCGCCGCTAACACTACGCCTGTCACGATAATCGGTGTCCAATCCGGCCCCGACTCTTCTTCTACTGACGAAGCGTTCGTCGTTACACCCAACGGTTGCTCATAACCACTACTTGTTTCCGAATTACTCTTATCATCTCCACTTCCACCTGTTGTATCACCCGTCGTACCACCTGAACCTCCGATCGTCGCAACTGGCGTGCTCATAGTGCCAGTGCCACCTCCACCGGAATAGTTCGTCGTATTGTAGGTATTATAAGTATTATAGGTATTATTCGAAGCTGGTGATGCGTTATTATTAGTATCTGTGCCCGATCCAGAATTACCCGAGTCGCCACCGCCACCGTTATTATTCGGCTCTTCATTGCCGGAATTAGACCCGCCGCCATTATCACCACCACCGTTATTACCACCATTATCACCACTATTCGACGACGTCCCCGCTGCAGCTAGAGTGTATACAATCGTTCCCGAGTATGTCCCAGCTGGAGTATTCAAGCCTACATAAGCCTTATAAGTCGCCGTAAACGACATATCGGCAGAAGATTGAGTATTAGACGATATGATAGTTCCCCCGCCCACTGGCACTGGGCTTGTTACCGTCACGCCGGATGCACTTGATGCAATTTCCGCCGTCCAGAGCCCATTATTGCCGCTTGCTGCATAATTATCCGTATAGGCAATTACATCTTCTATCGCTCCAGTAGTGGTCAGATCATGCGGTGTCGCACTCACAGTATAGCCGCCGCTATTATTACAGAATAGGAAAAACTCATGCACGCCCCCGTCGTTAAAATTATTTACCTCACTACCGTTTGCTGCCGACCCAGAATAAGTCTCATCGTCCGTCGTACTACTAAAAGTACAGCTCGGTACTACTGTCGCAACAACAGTATCCGTTATCGGTGTCGTATCTGCTGTCACGACCCCGTCCGCCACTAGCCCCATTCCGGCCATGCCAAAACCAGCGGCTACCGCTACCGGCACCACACACGTCTTGCTTCGCAAGCCCGTTTCCTTCATTTTTATCTTTCCTTCCTATTGTATAACCTGTTGATACTTCTTATTTTACATAAGCGTTTAAGCGTTGTCAAGACGTTTTTCAGTTTTCTTTAATATTTTTCTCGCTCAGTTTTCACGTCAAACTTTCAAATACTCTTCGATCCATTCCTTAAAGATATCATAATCATTATAGGCCCCAGCATCTTCGTCGCTATCCGCCTGGAGCGCCCCAACCACTTTGCCTTTTGAGATCACCGCCACTGATGGATAGTAGTGCACATTTTCACGTAAAGACGAATCCTTTACT
The DNA here is from genome assembly GCA_024697865.1 of Candidatus Saccharimonadota bacterium. Taxonomy (GTDB): domain Bacteria; phylum Patescibacteriota; class Saccharimonadia; order Saccharimonadales; family Saccharimonadaceae; genus Nanosyncoccus. The sequence goes on from JAILSC010000013.1 coordinate 4,188, forward strand.
TGCTCAAACATCATTCGGTATACTTTTATACCTTTCTCTTTTGCATAATCTTGCATAAATCCTCTCAATCGATCTGCCGTAGTGCAGCCTCCCTGGTCCACAAATACAATGAACGACTTTTTAGCAGCTATCAACTCTTCATACCCAGATGCATCCAGCGTCATTAGTTCCCCATCACAAGCCTCCCCGCAAATATACTCCGAACTCAAAGTTACCTCCGCATGATCAAACCACCCACTAGCCGCTCCCACAAACAGCACTCCGCCAAACAACACTGCCACTAAAGCAATAATTAACCCCAAAACCCCCAACTGTTTTCTTTTTTCTGCACTCATTTAAAGCTCAGATCTCCGTCAGTTCTTCAAAGTTAATTTCGTGCATCGGTACTTTGTAAAAATCGTATACTACTGTGCCATCCGGCAAGGTTCGCTTCACTTCTATATTATTTTCACCTTCATAATACCAATGGCCGCCCGTCACATAGATCTTGTCTGCATTCCAACCTAAAGCCACTAACATCTTCTTCATCATACCCGAATAACCGCCCCCGCCACACATCAAGAAAATCGTCTTATCTTTTGGAAATAACCCTTCTAGGACCGTCATTGATTCTTGATAATTTGGGTTATAATTAACCCCATCATAACTAAATAAGGTTTTTCCTTGATAAGTCGCCCCCACAGCTTCCGGCAATCCAGAGACGTTTACTAGATATGGAAACGGCACCATTTCAAATCCCCGTACAAATCCTGATAGATACGAATCGCCCCCAATCGCTTCATAATAACCCGGGTCTTTTAACATTCGGAGGTCTCGATAGACTGCATCTTCTCGGTTTAAATACTGGTCGATGGTCGACTCATTCACGTTTTTATCAATTCCTAATTCTCCTCTTTGGCCCTCAGATAATTCCGGCAAAGGTAAAATCGCTTCCTTCTGCGGAAAGGCGAATTTTCCCAGTAAGAACGCCCCGATAATCAGGACTACTGCCAAAGTTGAAATCCCCCACAGCCATTTTTTCATATTGCTATTATACACCAATTGCTGGTTCTTGTGGGCAATTTTGTAAAACTTTCGCCATCGCCTCCCTTTCTGCTTCCGTTACCCACAATCCATATTTATATTTCACCGATATTTGCCTGGCTATATATTGGCAGCGAAATCTTTTATTTGGCGGTAGCCATGTCGCCGCATCACCATCAGATTTTTGTTGGTTTGCTGACCCATCCACTGCTAATAGATTCAAAGGATCTGTAGCAATTTGGTAACGCACAGACTTATCTAAATTTTGAGCCCCTTTCTGCCACGCATCCGACAGCGCCACTACGTGGTCTATTTGTAGCTTGGACACCTCTTCTTTTGTGTTGAATTTTCGATGCTCACCCGTGTAGGGTTCCTCATATTCTCCTGCTACTACCCTACAGCCGTCTAACACCGCCAAATCACCAAACTCCCGCTTGATAATCCTCTGTCTCAGCGAACAACCATCAATAGTGGGCCAACCGTTATAAAATTCCTCCCGCGTGTAACCGGTCTTCGGCGCTCGCCCCTTCGCCTCCAATTTTCCTAATACCTCTGTTGCTAGCGGCACATCAGCATTCGGCTTGCTTACTGCTTCCGCCACATAATCCGTCCCGTCATTACCAGAAGCTTCGTATACTGCGTCATAACTCGCGGGATTCACCGCTAGCCATATCACCACCAATGCCAAAATTACCCCCACCACCGACAATCTGCGCACCTTCAACTTCATACCCCCATTATATCAGATATCGCCCCCTGTATCCCTATTCTATCGCTCGCGGCTTGGCACTAGAGTTGATGATCGTATTTAATTTTTCAGTTTCTGTGACGTCAGAATTATAAATTTTCACTTTTTCGTTATAAGTTTCGACTAAGGCATTAATTTCGTCATACATAGTCTGTAAAACTGTCTGTTCCGTCATTAGTTCTGTTCGTCGAGCGTTAAATTCATATTCGGTCCCAAAGCAATTTATCATCCTTGCACAGCTATTAAAATCATCTACAGCCGCATCCAATTCCTTCGATTTTTGATCATATATTGCTATTTTGCTTTCAATTTCCGTGCTAATCGCTTCCATTTCCGTCTTCAATCCTTCCATTTCCGTTGCTAAGGTCTTAAACACACCAATGTAGTTATTATAAAATTTCACTATTTTATCTTGGTCCTTAAAGATTTCCGAGTAATGTTTTTCTAAGGCTTCTGGCAAATCCGCTATCTCCGTCCCTGCTCGTACATATAATTCTTCCTGTTTCTGATCAGTCTCATAAGTATTTAGTTCGTCCTTTAGCAAATCTTGGTTCGCCTCAAACACTCGTGTTAACGGCTCCACTAAAGCTATTCTTTCTTCTTGACTCATTCTTGCCCAATTTGCATGCAACAGTTCATGAGCCGAAGTCAATTCTCGAATTCCAGCCAATCTTTTGTCCGTAATATTATAGACATGAATGCTATTCCCGATATAACATCCCAGGACTGCAACCTCTGATGCTCCATTCCGACAATAACTATTGAATTCTGCGGCCTCATTTAATTCTGGCTGCGAAGCGTTAAAAAGGAACTCGCCTCTATCCGTCAAAGCCAAATCGCTTCGAATTCTGATCATTTCGTCAGTGGGTCGATAAATCGTTCCTCGATAAAAATCATACAACCATTCTCGGTTCAAAAATATACTTAGCCCTACAACTATCAAAACCAGCAAACCTAACCACCCAAGTAAATGTCCTTTTTGCTTCTGATTCTTCACTATACATCCAGTTTATCACAACCGCCACAATGTTCAAACAAGCCGTGGGCTCTTCACATTTCAATAAGAATATGGTATAATTTATCAATTGGCACCTTGATAATTGAATAGCACCCTAGTTTTAAGGAGGAAGTTTCATGGGGAAGGATTACGAGAACACTAGATTGTCCAACGACTTCGTCAATTTAACGGATGAAACTATTTTCATCTATGATGATGCTAATGGGAATATTTGCAGCTTTCCACCCCAACCATCAGAAATATCGGATCTATCTGCGCAAGACTCATCTATATACTGTATAAGGGGCATACCCGTCCATTATATAGTCAAACGAGAAATCGCTTCAACCCTCAAAGCGTTCCGTCCGCTCGACGACATCGTTGTAGTTAGCGGAAAATATCACGGGAGGCAAAATACACCAATTTCATATCTTGTATGGGGGAAAGATTTTAGGACAAAAGTATGCCTTTTTTCGGGGGCAGACAAAGTCATCTTTAATCACAAGTAGGGTGCCATTCATTTAGCGGGACCAAAAGGCCCCGCTTTTTCTTGCTGTTAAATTATGCTATAATTACAGATATAAATTTAAAAATCGGCATCTTGAATTTTTAAACCAACCTGATTTTTATGTACCATTTTCCATAAAGATTTGTATTTCAAAACCAAAACTGGAAAAACTCAACATTTTGATTCTTTAACAAACATCATTAACGCTTTACAAATCTTTCTCATATTTTTTATTTTACGAATATTTCTATAATCATTATTAATTTCGAGTTGAATACATTCAATCCCGGTCTCATCAAAAACCGACTTAGTAATATCGCCACCCTTAAAAGGGTCATTCAGAATGATATTTTTTATACCATTTTTCTTTAGGTATTCAGTCAAAGTATTGATTGTTCCTTCGCTAGCCGTCTTACCATTCAAAGTTCCGATCTCTACATCAAAATCACGTTCTTTTTTTGCGCCATGTAAGTCTATCATGATTTTTATATGATTTTTTTCAATTAAATTGCATAAAATCAACTTGAATTCATCATTATTCTGTTTATTTGGATCAATACCGGTATCTTCATTTTTAACCAAATAATAACAATCCGAATTCTTGCCGACATATTTAGCTATGCCCCTAGTATATGGCTCTGCTAGTTTAAATAATCCTCTACGTTTTTTCTGCCCAATACCATGTGCAGATGTTAAGATAATTGGCGCTGAACCTTTCTTTATGTCATAAGTATCATTATAGTCATTTTCGCATTTTTTTATTTCTACAGAAAAACTGTTCATACAAAATATTATACAATAAATATGTTATAATT
>JAILSC010000021.1 GCA_024697865.1 Candidatus Saccharimonadota bacterium
CGTTCCTCAGGCGGGAATTTAGCGATTCGTTCTTCCGGTAAGTCATAATTATAATCAGATACTAGCATTTTCTAAATCCTTGGCAATTTGTTTACGATAACGATCCTCTTCGGAAAAAATACAGCCGCAATATTTTTGCATATACAAACCTAGTTCACGAGCTTTAGCTTGCCCTTCGCGGAAGCCAACCCGGAAATCACGATAAACAAATTCCAACCCGGACTCAGCGGCCAGCTTTTCGCAAACTTTTTTAATTTCGTCGTGTTTTTGGTAGGGCGAAACTAGCAAGGTAGTAGTAAACGCTTCATAGCCGTGCTCTAAGGCGTAGCGGACTGCCTCGCCCAGACGCTTAGGATAACAATAGTTCACGCAACGGTTGGCGATATCACCAGCAACCGCCTGACAAAATTTGTCCAAGCCGTAATCTTCTTTGACGATTAATTCAACGTCAACCGAAGCAGCATAATCATTCAAGCAATCACGACGCGTTTTATATTCGATGTAAGGATGAATGTTGGGGTTGTACCAAAAAAGCGTCGGCTCCAGGCCTTCAGACCTAAGAGAATCAATACAATATACGCTGCATGGCGCACAACAGGTATGCATCAAAATTTTTTTCATAAAATCCTTTAACTAATTATAACATTTATGATATAATTAATCCAGATAGGAGGTCTATGACTAAGAAAATTGGTACAGATTTAAATACATTTATTAAATTCTGGCTAGTACCACTGGGGATAGTATTGTTGATTTTCATTATTGAAAAAGCAATGACTGGCCTGATTATTATCGGGATTTCTATTTTCCTGGCCTTGGCACTAAGGCCGCTGGTACGCAAAGTCAATAACCTCTTCGCTAAGATGTTTGGTAAGGACAAAAAACACCAAACTTTGTCCGTGGTGTTCGCCTACCTAATCGTAGTATTAGTGATTGGCTCAATTATTTCCATAGTAGGACCAGTAGTAGTCAACGAGACCTCTAAATTTATTACTAATTTCCCAGAAACATTTGAAACTACTTTCGGCGGGTGGGAAGGAGTAAATAACTTTGGCAAAAGTATTGGAATCGACAACCTAGAGGAGCAAATCTCTAATAGCATGGACGGTATATCCAAGAGCCTGCTAGGTATACTGGGCAATAATCTACTCTCCAGTGTAAGTAGTGTTGCGGATATTGTAATGAAGATAGTACTGGTCTTAGTCCTGACGTTGTTAATCTTGTTGGAAGGTCCAACCATGCTCGAAACTACCTGGAAGAACCTTGGAGCCAAGAAGGAAAGCCGCAAGACGGTAAACGCCGTCCAAAGATTAATCCGACGCATGGCCGATGTAGTATCGATCTATGTCTCTCGCCAGATGTTAGTAGCGGTGCTAGATGGCTGTGCCACAATGATTATCGTCTTTATCTTGTCGCTGATTTTGCAATTCTCGCCCAGCTTGGCAATACCGATGGGGATGATCACCATGATCTTCTATATGATTCCAATGTTTGGTCAATTCATCGGCGGGACGCTAGTTACAGTGCTGTTGTTCTTCTCGAATCCTTTCGCTGCTTTAGTGTTCGCAATTATTTACATTGTCTACGCGCAATTTGAAAACAATCTGATCGCGCCAAAGATTCAGGGCGACGCATTGAACTTACAGCCATTGATTATTCTCTGCGCTATTACAATCGGTATGTATATGTTTGGGCTGCTAGGAGCCATCATCGCTATCCCAATCGCTGGTTGTATTCGGGTTATCGCGGAAGAATATCCTAATCTAAAGGCGGCTAAAGGTAACGATGGCTGAAATCGATAAGCCTTCGAACACTAAAACTGGCTCGGCGATTCGCAAAATCTCGTCTAAGCCAGTATTAGTGGTCTTTTTTATTTTGATCAATATAATTGTGATTGCCGCCACTGCGGCCGCAGAGTTCGGTAACTCCGAAAACGCGGCGGAGCTCTCAGAAGTACACATCAATTGGTGGCTACTGATCCCAGCAGCACTTTGTTTTATTGCGGCAATTACCTGCGAAATCCATAAATATGTAGTGATGATGCGAGAAATGTCACACCGAAAGGATTTCGATCGCAAGCACGCCCGTAACGTGGCTAGACGCACAGTTTTGCTGGGTAAATATTATGACAACATTACGCCGGCGGCTATCGGCGGACAACCATTCCAGATTTACTATATGCACAAAAACGGTAGACTGCCGAACGGCTTAGCTACCACCATTCCGATTATGGGTATGGTATCTGGGCAAATTGGATTTTTGATTATTGCGGCTCTGTGTTTCTTATTCGGCAGTTTGTCGATTAACAATGCCGCCCTGATTGGAACGGCCTGTTTTGGTCTATTATTCTATGCGTTTTGGCCAGTGCTAATCATGATTGCGACATTCTTACCTAAGGGCGCAAAAGAATTAATCACTATCATCGTCAAGGGGTTGGCAAAAATCCACATTGTCAAAGACGAAAAAAAGGCCATTGAGAAGACTGAATACGAAGTAGACGAATATGCTAAAAGCGTACGAAAAATTTTAAAAACTAAAGGTCTGTTTGCGAAAACGATTTTATTATCAATTGGGTTCAATTCTTTAATCGCGATGATTCCGTTTTTCGTATTAACGGCGTTTGGTGGAGAAGTAGATTTCTTGCCGTGTTTCGTCACGACAGTGGCAGTAACTAGCGCAGTATATTTTATTCCGACGCCAGGTAACGCTGGAGCCGCAGAAGGCACTTTCTTTATCGTATTCTCAGCCTTGACGGCGGGCTACGTATTCTGGGCGATGTTGGTTTGGAGGTTCTTCTCGTATTATATTTACATCTTGATGGGCCCAATCATTTATGCAAAAATGCATTTCGCAAAAAAGAAAGGGAAGAAATTAAATGCAAATCAAACGCCGACGACGTAAGCCACTCTTGATCACCGCTGCTGTTCTGGGAGTAGTAGTGGTGGGATTCATTACTTGGCTAGTCATCGGTTTGATTAATCAAAAGGCAGAATTAGCGCTAACCCAAACTTATGAATTACCAGAATTGGTTAGCTTAAAAGACCAATTCAAGGTAAGCGCTGGCAGTTATGCTGTGGCCGTAGACGGAGAAGTAGCTAATCATTCCGAACTAACAACTCAGCCGACAGCTAGCACGGCGAAGATGATTCTAGGGCTAGCCGTCATGCAAGCAAAACCTTTCGAGAAGGGTACGCCCGGCGAAACAATTACAATCACAGAAAATGATTATAATAAATATTTGTGGTATCTTAATAATAACGGGACCAATGTAGCGGTGACAGTAGGTGAAGAAATCAGCGAATATGACGCTTTGATGGCGGTGTTTTTAGCTTCAGCTAATAATATGGCAGATACTTTAGCCGAATGGGCGTTCGGTTCGTTGGATGAATATCAAACTTACGCTAGCAAAATGTTGAGTGATTGGGGACTAAATGATACTACGATTGGAATAGATGCTAGTGGATTTGACGCTAGTACCACTAGTACAGCAGCAGATTTGGCCCAAATCGGGGCAAAAGTTTTAGAAAATCCAGTTTTAGCTGAAATTGTAGACACTAAAGAATATAATCTACCTGTAGCCGGAACGATTGAAAACTCTAACCGATTACTGGGTGTAAGTAATATTGCGGGGATTAAAACTGGGTTTATCGGAGATGCGTCAGGATATTGTCTAGCGACCGGCTATTTTACCGACGACCACATCATTACTGCCATGGTAATGGGGGAGCCGAGCCGAGATTTGTCATTTAGCGATAGTTTAACTATGGTAGAAACGGCGCAAAGCTTATTGACGGAGCAGGTTTTTGTGAAAGCGGGAGTTTTAGTGGGCTACTATGATAGTTGGTGGACAGGCAAAGTAGCAATTCACGCCGATCAAGGCCTGATCGGAATTGGCTGGGCCGAAGCAGAGCCTAAAGCTGAGCTAACTATGGACGGACAGACAGGGACCTTAAAAATTACAGTTGGCGAACAAAACTATACTGTAAGCGTAAGCGCAGACGTATACACAGCAGAGCCAAGTTTTGGCGATAGGCTTGGACACTTGTTTGGCTGGCAAAATACCAATGGACTGCCGGAAGAAGCTAAGGCGGAAGAACCCCAGACGGAAGAGCCTCAAGAAGAAGAGCCAGTAGAGGAGAATACAGAGCCTTTTACTAACGCCCCATCCAATAACTGCACGATTAAATTCGGTGCCTTGATGCTAATTAACCCGAATTTTACAGTAGAAGACGAATTTATCGCGGCCCGGCGAGGGGAACTAATTAGCCTGTCGGCAAATTACGGAATCAATGAACATAATACTAGTAACGGAGATAATCTTCTCGATGCCGAAGCGGCCGAAAAAATTAATGAAATGGTTAAAGCTTACGAGGCAGACAATCCCGGACATACTTTAGAAACCCTATCTTGTTTTAGGGCCGTAGGGACGAATTGCGGTAGACTATGTGCGGCTACGGGTACGAGTGATCACCATACGGGGCTAACTTGCGATTTAGTGGACCCGGTTTATGGTGTATCGCTAGATACTAGCACTTACGATTCGCATCCGGATTGGCAGTGGCTAAAGGCAAATTCGTATAAGTATGGTTTTATCGACAGATTCCCGGAGGCTTGGGCCGGAGGTTCAATGAGCGAGCCTTTAAATGTGGACGCCAATGGCTCTACGGGACTGTTTGAAACCTGGCACTATCGCTACGTAGGGGTGGGGCCGGCCACCGAAATTGCTACGGGCAAATATAATAACGGACAATATGATTCACTGGAACATTATTTGAAATCTCGTGGGATGGTAGCAGACCTTAAAAACGGCTCCTGTAAATAGAATAGTGCTATAATAGATATAGTATATGTTTAAACTGTTTAGATATTTGAAGCCATATTGGTGGCAGGTA
>JAILSC010000026.1 GCA_024697865.1 Candidatus Saccharimonadota bacterium
GATAGCAAAGGCAAGTACACAGATGATTAAGCCGATAAGACCGTAAAGAATGGTCTCTTTAGCCTTCTTAACTCTACCAGCATCACCGGAAGAAGTCATATACTGAACACCGCCGGTGATCATGATGATAACACAGACTAAGCCGAGAATACCGATAACGGCGTTAATGATAGTTTGGATGTTCTCCCATAGAGTATCACTACCGTCGCCGACCTTTTTTACATCTTCGCCGATAGCAAATTTTGTGATGATATCTTTCATTTTGATCCTTTATAATTAATTTAGTATTATTGTATAACTATTTTTTAAAAAATGCAATATTGAATGTTATTTTTGACCGAGAATAGTACCTACAGCAAAATTGACGATAGCGAAGGCTAGGGCACAGACAATAAGGCCGATAACGGCGTAAAGGATGGTGTCTTTAGCTTTTTTGACTTTGCCAGCGTCACCGGAAGAAGTCATGTAATTGACGCCACCGATGATGATGAAAATAACCGCGATGATACTGCTGATGCCGATGACGACATAGAGAATGTTTTGAACGACAGAGGGGAGCTGTTCAGAAGTACCACTACCACAACCGGAAGCGGCTTTGACTTCGGCAGAGACGCCGGGATTGTCGCAGATGCTGTCAGCAAAAACTGAATTAGAGTTGAACGCTACGATGCCAAAAAGAGCGACGACAGCTAGAGTGATAATTTTAGAGATGGTTGATTTCATGGACCTCCTTTGAAATAGTGGTTTGATTAATGTATGCGCTTTTACTAGCATTATTGATGGTGTTAGAAACGAAAGCAGTGATGATTTCGGCGAGAGCTACGATGACCAAGCCAATGACGGCGTAAAGAATAATATCTTTGGCCTTTTTGACCTTGCCGGGATCACCACTAGAAATAATATAGGTAATACCACCATAAACGACAAAGATAGCAGCAACGAAACCGATGACACCAACAACCCATTGAATGACGCTAGTTACCATGAGCCCAGGGTTGGCGACACAATCAGAAGTGGCACAGTTTGCCGAAAAGTTAGCGCTAAGTGCGATACGGATAGTGTTCATAATTATTGTTGCCCCCATGACGATAGCAAGGCCAGCGAAGGCATGAGTCAAAGTTTTCTTGCCGCTAGCTACTTTGCCAGGATCGCCGCCAGACATGGTATAGAGATAACCGCCATAGATAACATAGCCGAGTACTAGGTAGGCAGCAATGACGGTGATGTCGGTAATTATATTAGTCACGATGATCCAGATGCCGTTAGTGATATCTGATTCGGTCGGAGTGGAAGATGGATTGTTGAAATTAGTGTTACAATCCCAAGAAACAAGACCAAGGAAACTGGTATCACAAGCAGCGGCAGAAACATTTTCGGGAGTGGAAAAATTAGAGACAAAAGAAGCCCCGAGGATAATAGCGCAGATAATAAGGATTTTTTGGGATAAAGTTTTCATGATCAATAGTTTATTTTCTTTATCATACCACGGAATGAAGAAAAATACCATATAAAAGAAAGAAAAGAGCAGTATACTAGTTATGGCATATTTTTGACATAAGGGGAATAAAGGGAGTTTGTCATTGACAAAAAAGCTTATGTGTGCTATAATTAGTTGAAGCCTTGAAAAGGGAGGCGAAAAGAGTAATGATGATCGTGAAAAAGAAGTCGAAAATGAGACTGAGGGGGGTTGTTTTTGGGATCTTTTTGGCGATGATGGCCACTCTGGGCTCATTGGGTGGTACGTTGATGCTGGGAGAGTCAGTTTATGCGGATCCAGCAGAAAACACGACTACAACCACAACTACGGAAAATACGACAGGCGATAATACTGGGAATAATGCGGGGGCTACTACTGGGACAAATACCGGTACGGCGGTTTCAACAGGTGATGACTGTAAAAATAGTCTGGGAGCAATTGGTTGGTTAGTGTGTCCGACGACGGGAGCAATTGCACAAGGGGTGGATTTTCTGTATGGACTGATTAAAGATTTTCTAGTGATAGACCCAGTGGTACAGCAGGATGGATCACCGATTTATGAGATTTGGAAGTATTGTCGGGGGTTTGCGAATATTGTCTTTATTATCTTCCTCTTAGTGGTGATTTATTCGCAAATTACTGGGGTGGGAATCTCGAATTACGGAATTAAGAAAGCGTTGCCAAAATTGATTGTGGTGGCGGTATTAATGAACTTATCGTTCTTGATTTGTTCATTGGCGGTGGACGTGTCAAATATTCTAGGGGAGAGCGTCAGAGGATTGTTTGATTCAGTGGCTAGCTCAGCGGTGCCAGCAAACTCGGGGATGAACTCGCAAGAGATGGCGGTGGCTAATGCGGAGATGTATAGCGCGATGGCTGGGGGTACGGCCTTGACGATCGGTGGGGCGGTGATAGCCTTCGAAACAGGGACAATTTGGATGTTGATCCCGCTGCTTCTAGGGGCGATTGTGGCAGTAGTGACGGGACTAATCACGATTGCTCTACGTCAAGCGGTGGTAGCACTGTTAATCATGATTGCTCCATTAGCGGTAGTAGCTTATATGCTGCCAAATACAGAGAACTTATTTACGAAATGGCGAAAATTATTGACGCAGATGCTGGTGTTTTATCCGGCGTTTTCATTGCTGTTTGGCGCATCGAGCTTGGCAGGGTTTGCGATTATTATGAGTGCGCAGAACGGATTTGGCCTATTGTTGGGGGTGGCAGTGCAGATATTCCCACTATTCTTCTCTTGGAAATTGATGCAGATGAGCGGAACCTTCCTTGGCACGATCAACTCGAAGATGCGCGAATTGGGCAGCAAACCAGTGGCAGGAGCGAGAACATGGGCCGGAACACGAAAGGCGCATACGAATGCGAAATATTTGCAATACGGAACGACGCCGTTTAGCCATTTACGAAGATATATGGATAATAAGCGAGAGCTGGAAGAACAACATACTGCCTCAATTCAACAATTGCGTAAGTATGATGCCAATATTTATGCGCAGAAAGTGATTGGGGCTGGATATGATGGGACTAAGGCTCAGGGCACCAAGGGTAATTTGACGCCAAATAAGTACACTAAGGTGGCGAAAGATTTGTCGAACACGAAATTGGCTAGCGAAACGGTGACGATGGATACGGCACACGTCCTGGGCAACTATTCGGACTACTTCGTAGATGAAAAGATCCGAGAGAGAGTAACAAAAGCTAGAGAAGCGAAAGACGAAGCCGCATTGGAGGCTTTGCGTAGAACAGATGCTGAATACAGGCGAGCAGATATAGGTGCAAAGAATTTCTTGGAATATAGCCGAGCTGAGATGACGGCGGAAAACGATAGTGAATCAGATTTCAAATTTATGGTTAGCTCGTATCTAGATGCTTTTGAAGGATATGATCCAAACGATAAAAGTGATATATTTAGCAAATATAGGCATTATATAACTTCTTCGGCTGGTGGATTAGGCGATGCTGGCCAGACGCGAGTACTAGGTAAAATCATTGCTAGAGCGGCGGCAGTAGAAAGTAACCAGCGGAGAGACGTGCAAATTCTTGCTAATAAGTATCCGCATGCCAAAAGAGAGTTTAGGAATATGGTAGTAGGGTATTGTGTAGACGATAATGGGTATGCAACCGATAGAGAAGGAAATGTTCTGCCAGGTGAAAAATATAGAGGCTATTTGCTACAGTATCACCCGGAGCAGTTAGTGTTATGGGATAGAATTGATGAACAGGGACGAAAATATTATGATTGGTATGATGGCGATCGATTCGTAACAAGAATTTTCGAAACTGATAGGTCGGCAATCAAAGAATTATTATCTAACTTTGATGCGCCGATTTGTGATCCGATTAATAACCTTTACGGCATTTTGGCGGGCGTAACTCCAGGTAAAGATGGCGTACCTGAACATGTAGGTCTGAATTCCTTCCGGACTACTATTGGGCGTTCGCTTTCTAGCTTCAAGGAGAAAAATGCGGCCTTTAGTCCGATGGTGTCTGAGATGATTAAGAAGGGTTATATTAAAAATTATGCCCAAGAATATTTAGCTTATTTGGATAGTTTGAATAAGGCAACAAAACCGGGTGCGTTTAACACGCAAGATGCAGATGCGATCGGGATGTTTGCGGACTTAATGAATCCAGACAAATGGCCAAGCTTGTTCCCAGAGGAATTGATCAGAGGATATCAAAATGTTAATGGTGAACCAATCAGTGGATATGAAGTGGATGCGGATGGTAACATCATAAGGAATGATAAAGGCAAGCCGATTAAGGTGAGCGGTAGAGAGCCAACCTATGATGAGCTGATGGCCTGTGTGAAAGAAAAGTTTATCTTTCCGGCAGCGCATAAGATGACGATGATGATGGCGAGGCAGACGCCGAATACGGCGGACAACCAGAAAGTAGGAACAGTTGAAAAGTGGAAGGAACTAGTAGAGGTGTTTAATAAAAAATGGGGGAAGGATTCTCCTCTAGGCGTAGACCCTTATGAACAAAAAGGCGATATGCTAAAAATTTCAAGAGGTGTGAGAAATAATTTATATACGAATGATTCTATGACCGGCTATTTAAGTGAGGTGGATAATATGTATATAAATAGCCAGAATGACGGAGAAAGTTTTGCACAGGAATTGATGGATCTTTGTATGGCGAATAAAGAGAAAGCTGGTTTTGATAGTATTTTACAAAATTTCTTGGATTATTGTGATGCGGAACGAGCCGCGGGTAGATATCTCGACTGTGATAGCTTGAAAGAAGAATTCGAAAGCTTGATTATGCAATTCTGTTCGGATTAAACAGAAGGCTAAATAAGTAATACCATATTTTTGACAAAAATGGAGATTTTTGGTATAATTTTAAGCAGAGAATTAGTGGGCGTAAATTCTGGCAGATTAGTAGGAGGTTGTTATTATGAAGCTTAGCGGTGAGTTGATTCAAAGGAAGGCAACGAAAATAGCGAAAGAGGCAGGATTTTATACGGTTTGGAGTGAAACAAGTTCTACTCCAGGAGTAGATGATAAGGAATGTTTTGAGTGGTATTTTTCTGGGTATGGGTTTAAGATAATAGTGAGTGGTGCAGGCAAAGTGCAAAATCTGTATCTAAAATATCAAGGAAAAATAGTTTTTAGACCCTCTTATCAGGGCGAAGGCTTGATGTTTGATGCTGATTGGGTAGATATACTTTGTTTGGTATACGATAGAATATCTTTGCTTAGTGAGGTGATGAAGCTTTGCAATGATTGGAATAAATATATTGGCAAAACGTACGAGTCGGATGGTTTAAAGGTTCTTTATGGAAAGATAGAAGGCTCCAAAAGAGAGAAGGGAGTAAAAACTATTCACGATAGAACTGGATGTGTCTATACGTCTATCGATAATGTATCTAGGGCTGGGGATTGGATGCAAGAAATGAGGAGCACCATAAACGACGAAATTGAAAATAAAAAATGCAGGGCTCTTTCGATAGAGAGGCACAGGGAGAAATACAGCCGAAGAGAAAGTGAGAAATACAAGCGAATTTTATTAGGGCTATAGATCTTACCGCATTAATTAAATATTGAAATATAACCGCTGGGGTTTGGCCCCGGCGGTTTTTTAAGATATGATAAAACAATTATGTTATAATGGTCATGTATGGCGCAATATAAAGTGCCTCAGGATGTTGAGGCGGACGATAAATTACTCGGGCCGTTTAGTTTTCGGCAGTTCGTGTATCTTTTGATTGCGGGAGTTTTGATTGCGATTGCCGTGGGATTATTCCAGATTTTCCCGCTACTGGCGATTATACCTTTGCCACCGGTGCTTTTGTTTGCAGCGCTGGCTTTGCCGATCAAAAAAGATCAACCGATGGAAACGTATCTAGCGGCGGTAGCATCTTATTATTTAAAGCCGCGGAATCGGGTATGGACTCCAGGACAAAAAGAATCCACAATTAAAATTACGGCACCGAAAATCGTAGAAGACGATAGAGTACGAGATATTACTGGCGAAGAGGCTACTCACCGGCTATCTTTTTTGGCAGACATCGTAGATACGGAGGGGTATGCCATTAAGGGTGGAGCAATGAACCATGTGAACTCAGAATTGGCGGCGGAAGCTGAGGGGGCACATGACATGTTTGAGGCGGGCAATACGGCGAACTTAACGAACGCGATTCAGCAGGACGCTAACGAGCGACATGCAGAAGTAATTGAAGAAATGAAGAAAGAAATTGCCAAGAATGAGAGTATCGTAGCAGAGCCGGTGGCAGCGGAGGTTCGACCTGAACCGCAACAAGCAACTAAACCGGTGGAAAAAAATAATCAGATCGAACAGAATAAAGAAGAAAAAGCAGAGACAAAATCAGCGAATCCTAGTATAATAGAATTAGCTAATAATGCTGATTACTCGGTGGCAACGATTGCTAAAGAAGCTAATCGAATCAAAGAAAGGGAAGAAGGCGAAGTATTTATCTCGCTACATTAAGTTATGAATCCACAACAAAATAATCAACCACAAATGATCATGCCGCAACAAGCGCCACAGCAGGCGCCGGTTCAGCAAATGCCGACTCAGCAAATGCCAGGGCAGGCACCAGTTCAGATGATGCCGGGACAGCAGATGGCGGCAGGGCAACAGGTGGGACAAAATCCTCAAATGATGCAGAACCCGAATGCTGCAAGTATGGGAGCGATGGCGGTACAGCAGGCACAGATGCCAGTTAAAAGTAAGGATAATCCTACTTCTACACAGGCGACTTTGCTGATCTCAGAGCTACGCGATAACGTGGTGATTATGAAGGATGGTTCCTTCAGAGCGGTAGTGGCTTGTAAATCAATTAACTTTGATTTGATGAGCGATATGGAGCGAGAAGGGGTGGAATATTCATACCAGAATTTCTTGAATTCTTTGAAATTTACGACCCAGATTTTAGTCCGAAGTCAACGGGTAGATATTGGACCTTATCTAGAGCGGCTAACGGAAATTCGGCGAAATAATGACAATATGCTTTTAGGCGTATTAATGGACGATTACATCAACTTTATCGATATTTTATCGCAAGAAGCAAATATTATGGATAAGTCATTCTTTATCGTAATTCCGTATTATACGTCGGCGGAGGCAGAAAAAGATTTGCAGGCGACGAAGAATTTCTTTAAGACTTTTTCGAGAGGAAAAACTACGGATATTACAAGGATTGATCGAGCAACTTATGATAAAGCGATGACCGAAATTACCAACCGAGTAGATTCAGTGATGTCGGGATTATTCCAAATTGGGATACATTCAGTAAGATTGAACACGCGAGAATTGGCGGAGCTTTATTATAACTTTAATAACCCAGACACGGCAGTAAGAGAACCTTTGGTAGATTTTTCCAAGTTGGCGACAATGTATGTAAAGAAAGGTGAGCCGCAAAACGGACAGAATGGAATGGTAAATAACGGAGGACAGGTAAATGGCTAAGAAGAAATTGACAGCAGCGGAGATTGCCGCCCAGAATGAAGCAATGGAAAACGCGGAAATTCAGCGGGCTTTTGAACAGGGAACCAATACTCTAAGGGATTTGATTAGCCCATCGGCAATTGAGATTCATTCGGATTATTTTAGATTAGGTAACAAATATGGTCGAACTTTATACATATATGGTTATCCGAGGTCGCTCTATACTGGATGGTTATCACCAATTATCAATATTGACGAAGTAGTAGATGTGTCGATGTATATTTATCCGGTAGAGTCGGCTGTGGTGATGAAAAATTTGAAGACGAAGGCTACTCAGCTGGAAGCTTCAATGAATTTGAATATTGAAAAGGGTAAGGTACGTGATCCGGAGCTAGAAGCAGCTTTGGCTGATACGGAAGAATTGCGTGATCAATTGCAGGTAGGAGCGGAGAAGTTTTTCCGGTTTGGTTTGTATATTACGTTGTGGGCGGATTCTTTGGACGAAATGAAGTTTATCCAACAGAAGGTGGAAACGATTTTCGGGCAGCAGATGATTTTTTCGAAAGTAGCAAACACTCAGCAAGAGCAGGGATTAAATTCGGTGACACCACAATGTATGGATCAGTTGCAGATTCGGCGAAATATGAACACGGGAGCAATTTCGACCTCCTTCCCATTCACGTCGGCAGATTTGACTCAGGACAAAGGTATTTTGTATGGAATCAATATGCACAATAATGGATTAGTCATATTCGATCGGTTCTCACTAGAAAATGCTAATATGGTGGTGTTCGCAAAGTCGGGTGCAGGTAAATCGTTTACGGTGAAATTGGAAGCTTTAAGGAGTATGATGGTGGGAGCGGAGATTTTGATTATTGATCCGGAAAACGAATATCAGAAGTTGTGTGATGCGGTAGGTGGATCTTATATTCGATTGTCGCTAAATTCGGACGTGCGAATTAATCCGTTTGATTTGCCAAAAGTAGTGGATTCAGAAGACGCGGACGATGCCTTGAGGGCGAATTTAGTGACTTTACACGGTTTATTCCGTTTGATGTTGGGCGGAAACCAGACGACGGCATCAGGGCAGGTAGTGCCGGCTTTGACGGCGGCGGAAGAAGCGGATTTAGACCAAGCTTTGATTGACACTTATGCTAGGGCAGGGATTACTTCGGATCCGTTAACGCATCAATCTACGCCACCCACAATTGCGAATTTGTATGATACTTTGCTCCATATGGGAGGTTCGGGGCCGCAGTTAGCACAAAGATTGCGCAAATACACCACGGGGACGTTTGCGGGGATCTTCTCGCAGCAATCTAATATCGACATTAATAATCAGATGGTGGTATTTAATATTCGAGATCTTGAGGACGAACTAAGGCCAGTGGCAATGTATATTGTGTTGAGCCACATTTGGAATATTGTGCGAGCAGAACAGAAAAAGCGACTACTGATCGTAGATGAGGCTTGGCAGTTGATGCAACATGAGGACTCGGCAAACTTCTTGTTCTCGTTGGCAAAGCGGGCGAGGAAGTATTATTTAGGTTTAACGACCATCACGCAGGACGTGGAAGATTTTATGGGCTCTAAAATGGGGCGGGCGATTGTAGGGAACTCGTCGATGCAACTGCTGTTGAAGCAGTCGGTGTCGGCGGTGGATGTACTGGCGGATGTATTTAAATTAACTGAAGAAGAAAAGCGGCGGTTATCTAACTTCCCGGTAGGACAAGGATTGTTCTTTGCGGGATCTAACCACGTACATATTCAGATTATTGCAAGTGAGACTGAAGAAGGGTTAATCACTACAAATCCAGGAAAATAATCCTTGATTTTTTACGAGAAATTGGTTAAAATAGTAAGCATAAGAATTGTAAATGGGTTTTTGGAAGGCCATATAAAAAACATGAAACTGTCTCGAGCTGCGAATTGGTTGGGGTTTGGGGCGGTGTTGGCTGTGTCGGCTTTGTTTGCTGGTTTGTCGTTTTTGACTAATGTTGTTTTTGCCACCTCTTCCTCCATCAGCCTTACTATAGTTTCTGGTACAGAAGATCCCACCATTAATATTTCTCCTACCGTAGAGGGTAAATTTGTGGCTAGTTCTAATACAACGGCTAAAGTTGTCTCTAACCATGCGGCAGGTTATGTTTTGACTGTTGTCGCTGCACCGCTGGCCTTTACAGACGGCGGGACTAACACTACCTATACTATTAATCCTTTGGCTAATGGTACAGCCATCAATGCAGATACCTTTTCTAATGAATCTAACACCCAGTACAACAACAAGTGGGGCTATAAGCCTAGCCAATACTTCAACGGTATTAGTGTTGTAGATAATACCACGAGCAATACAGGGTTTTTCTTTCCAGCTCCTATCAATACTGCTCAGACTTTAGATAGCACAACCTCTCCTACTAGTGTTTCTGGCACTACTTATGATGTAGCTGTAGGAGCTAGAATAGACGATACTGCTCAGATGGGAGTTTATACTAGTAGCTTTACCTTTGCTGTGGTAGGCAATCCTACTCCTTATTCTATTACTTACAATGCTAACGCTGGGAGTGATACGGTAACTAATATGCCTAGTCCTAATCCACAGACGGGTAATGCAGATCAAAGTACTTCTACTGTGACATTAGATAATGCAGCGCCCGAACGTGATGGTTATACCTTTAAAGGCTGGTGTTCTATCGCTACCAGCGATGGCACTTGCTCTGGCACTACCTATAATCCTGATGGGGGTGGGACAGACTTATCCTTCCCGTTGAACCTTACTTCTGGTAGCAACACCTATACTATTTATGCAATGTGGGAGGAAGATGGAATTAGCTTATACAATACTGTTGCTAGCATGAGTAAAGGTAAACAGACTGCTCAAAATCTTCAGACTGCTATTACCGTGCCTACTTCGGCGAACAGAGCGCAAGATACCTCTAACTCTGGTGTTTATGAGTATAATTCTAGTGTGTTCGGTACATCAAGCGACACTTCTAATGATTATACAATCTATTATTATCGTGGAGTTTTAGAGAACAACCCAAGTAGTTATGGCAGTGATGGTTCAGCAATAACTTATCCAAATTACATTATTTTAGATGCGGATGGGACAAAGACAACTTCGGACACCTGTTGGCGCATTATACGAACGACTGGCTCAGGTGGAGTGAAGATGATTTACAATGGCAAGTGGACTGGAAATACTTGTGCTAATTCCACTACGAATGCGCAAACGACGACAATACAATATAATGCTTCGTCGGCCGCTTTAAATAGGCGTATTGTGCGAGTGGGGTATACCTACAACAAGGGTTATGATAGCACCACTAGTAGCACTCAGGCAGGAAAACTTTTCAGTACCAATAGTAACTTTTCAAATAATTATACTGATTCTATAATGAAGACTTATATTGAGGGTACTTGGTATGATATTAATTTAGTTGATTATAATAGTATTTTAGAGCCAAGTGCTGGGTACTGTAATGATCGTACTGTTTATGATACCTCTAATGTTATTCAGTCAGAAGAAACTAGCATTTCTCAGCCATATGGGACTTCAACTTCTGGTTATACACAATATAATTTTGGGAGTAGAACTCGCAATTCTACCACCGCTCAGTCTCCTTCTTTGACTTGCTCAATTTATAGTAATGGGTCAACTTCTGTGAATCGTGAAATTGTAGACAATTATACGACTAATTCAGCTACGGTCGGAAATAAACAGCTAAAAAAACCTGTTGCTCTTATAACTACTGACGAAATGAGTTTTGCGGGATCTGGTGGGGGTTATGGTTCTGTCAACCATGCAAAATCTTATTTAAATTCTGGATCTATTTTTTGGTCACTTTCTCCAAATCGTCGTGCTACTAATGGGGGAAATAATATGTATGTACTGGATACAACTGGGTCTCTCAATTCGGCTGGCATGAATGGTACTTATGGCGTAAGACCTACGATTTCCCTTAAGCCTGGAACGAAAATTAGATCTGGTTCTGGTACTGCTACCGATCCTTGGGTTATTAGTGCCCCCGCTTACCAAAGGATTCCGATGCAAGATTTGACAGTTTCCCAATGCCAAGCTTTAGCTTCTGATAGTCCAATTGTTGTTTATGATAAGCGCGATCACTCAGAATATCTTGTCCGCTATATTAGAAATGCCTGTTGGATGACTCAGAATCTTCGTATCACTGGTACTATTTCAGCTACAGATTCTAACTTTTCTGGCGCTAACTTTAACACTGCTGCTGGTGGAGATTTGAGAAATAACAGTGGCACTTATACCGCTGCTCAATCTCATCAAGCAGATAGTACGGATATATCAGCATCGAATAATCAGTATGAATTGAAACAGCTAGGAGCATGGTATAACTTTTGTGCTGCTTCGGCTGGGCAGGTTTGTAGCCAAGCTCAAACAACTGCCACTCAGGATATTTGTCCTGCCAATTGGCATTTACCATCTAATAGTCAACAAAGTGGTTTAGCAAGTTATGCCGCCTCGTTTTTACCTGTCTATGGTGGGTTTTATATTGATGGTACACTTAACAATGCTACTGGTAGGGGTGAGTGGTGGGCTGCTACCACATATAATACCGATGGATATCAGTACGTCATGATGCATCAACAGGGGACTTTGACGTCTGCTGGTGGTTATAAATACTACGGAGGTTATATTAGGTGCGTGCGTGATGCATAAATCTAAATTAGCTTAGGGGGGTTTAGCAGTCTTGCGTTTAGAGTGCCAATGAGCTATAATAGGTATTACTATGGCAGGAAAACGAGATTATTACGAAATTTTAGGGGTGTCGAAATCGGCATCGGATGATGAAATTAAGAAAGCTTACCGAAAGCTGGCAGTAAAATACCATCCGGATAAAAATCCGGGGGATAAGGAAGCTGAGGCTAAGTTTAAAGAAATCAACGAAGCGCATGACGTGCTTTCGGACAAACAAAAGCGAGCTCGGTATGATCAATTTGGCCACGCGGGTGTAGGCGGAGCAGGGAATCCATTTGGTGGGGGAGCAGCAGGTAATCCATTCAGTGGCGGCGCGTTTAACTTCAACGGACAGACGTTTAACTTTGACTTTGGTGGTGGAGGAGCCTTTGATGATATTTTGGGTAGCATCTTTGGCTTTGGCGGGCCAGGAACTCGCAGAGCTAGAAGAGGTGCAGACTACCAGACTTCAGTCACTCTGACTTTTGAGGAAGCGATTTTTGGCACGACGAAAA
Organism: Candidatus Saccharimonadota bacterium; assembly: GCA_024697865.1. Classification (GTDB taxonomy): domain Bacteria; phylum Patescibacteriota; class Saccharimonadia; order Saccharimonadales; family Saccharimonadaceae; genus Nanosyncoccus. Next base: position 12,632 of record JAILSC010000026.1, read on the forward strand.
AAGTGACAGTAGAGGGAAGTGATCTGAAAGTGAAAATCCCGGCGGGGATTGACGACGGCATGAGCATTAGACTACGAGGTAAGGGCGGACCTGCGCCAACTAAAGATGCAGAACCAGGGGATCTGTATATCCGAGTACGAGTGAAGTCGCATAAGCACTTGACGAGAGAGGGAGCAATTATCCTGTCGGAAGAAAAAATAAGTATGGTGGATGCGGCGTTAGGTTGCGAGATTGAAGTAGAGACAGTGGACGGATTAATTACTATGAAAGTGCCAGCAGGAACACAGTCAGGGACGCCATTCAAGCTTTCTGGGCACGGAGTGCCGTTTAGGGCGGACGGTGATAGAGGGCCACATATTGTGACTGTTATAGTAGAAACACCAAAGAATTTAAGTAAGAAGCAAAAAGAATTATTGGAAGAATTCAAAAATTCAAAAAAACGCGGATTGTTTAGATAGACATACGCATTTCAACTAGACCGGTGCTGATGTTGCGAACAATTAAATCAACGCCGTTGGCGGCGCGTTCAATGCGGTGAGTGACCCAACCGGCGGAATTTCTGACTACAAGGGAATTGGAAACTAGGCTGCCTTCAATATAAGAAGTCTGGCCGTCTGGTGATTTGTAGATTACTCCATGTTTCAGGAGCATTTCTTCCAAATGTCCCATAACTTAATTCTAGTTTATGATAGATAAATACAAAATGCAAGCATAAAGATGTTTGAATCAAAGGAAATATGATATAATAGAAAGGGAAATTAATTAAATTGATTGTTATTTGTTAACCCGTTGGTATAGAGGAAAATACCAACAAAAACAATTAGAAAGGGTAATATGGAAATAATTATTCCGATTATTGCCGCCGTGGCAGGTGTGGCTGCTGGGGCTGGCGGGATTTTTGCGTACAACAAAAACAAAGAGAACGGAGGTAAGGACAAAGCTGATGATTTGGTACGCAAAGCCAAAAGAGAGGCTCAAGACATTGTTTTGTCGGCGAAAAAAGAAGCTGCTGCAGTGACTGAGAAGAATCAAAAAGAAGAAAACGAACGACGTAAAGAATGGAAGAAAACCGAAAATCGTTTAGCTGAAAGAGAAACGACTTTAGATTCTAAATTGGATCAGCTGGAGAAAAAGTCAGAGAAATTAAATAAAGAAGCTCGCGAAATTGAAGAATTGAAGAATGAAGTCAAAGCAATTCGTACTAAGCAACACGAAAAATTAGAGAAGATTGCGGGACTTTCAAAGGCAGACGCTCGGGATAAATTGATGAAGATGACTGAGCACGACATTAGACAAGATTTGGTAGATTTAGTGTCGAAAGAACAACGAGAAATCAAACACGATGTAGATGAAGCCGCGCAAGCGATGTTGCTGACGGCAATGGAGCGAATGTCGTCTGAAGTAACGGCAGATCGTACGGTAACGGCTTTGAAATTACCGGATGATGATATGAAGGGGCGAATTATCGGTAAGGAAGGGCGGAATATTCAGGCCTTGCAACGAGCCACGGGCGTAGACGTAATGGTAGATGATACACCAGGAATGGTGGTGCTGTCATCCTTTGACCCGATTCGGCGACAAGTGGCAAGATATGCACTTGAGCGATTGATGAAAGACGGACGGATTAATCCTTCTTCGATTGAAGATGCGGTAGCCAAAGCAGAGCGAGAAATTGAGAAAGAGGTAGTCCGTGCTGGTGAAGATGCAGTGCGAGAAGTCGGCATTGTGGGGATCCCCCGCGAGCTAGTACATTTGCTAGGTGAACTTAAATTTAGGACTTCGTATGGCCAAAATGTATTGCTACATTCGATTGAAATGGCACATGTGGCAGGAATGATTGCGGAAGAAATTGGTGCAGATAAGCGAATTGCTAAGACAGCGGCTTTGATGCATGATATGGGCAAGGCCGTAACGCACAAAATTGAAGGCAAGCATGCGGATATCGGAGCAGAATTAGCTAAGAAATATGGGATGCCAGATGAAGTAGTGCACGCAATTGCAGCGCATCATGATGATATTGAGCCGACTACACCGGAAGCAATCATCGTGAAGATCTGTGACGCAATGAGTGCGGCTCGTCCGGGGGCAAGAAATATCTCGGCAGAGAATTTTGCAGAACGCATGAAAGATCTAGAAAATATTGCTACTTCGTTCCCGGGGATTGATAAGGCCTATGCGATTTCGGCTGGACGTGAGGTGCGAGTGATTGTAGAGCCAAAGCAAATTGATGATCTTTCGGCTTTGAAATTAGCACGAGACATTGCTAATAAAATTGAGGCGACGATGAGCTACCCGGGCGTAATCAAAGTGAATGTGATTCGAGAGACCCGAGCAGTTGAATATGCAAAATAGAGTTTACGAACCAGAAAAATGTTGGGTGGGGGAAGAGCAGAAAATTTGTTACAGCACAAGGGAAGAAGCTGAAATGGCTGCCCGGGTGGCGGAATACGACCACGGAGTTTCTGGACTTACGGTGTATAAATGCGAATATGGCGACCATTGGCATTTGACGCGAAGAAAAAGCTAGCAGCTATTTAGGCTGCTAGTCTTTTCAAAAGTAAAGTTTTGTGATATAATTAAGTGACTGGTCCGGTAGACTGAAGGTCTTCCGTTCCTGTATCTGGTTGGTCCGGTAGCTCAGCTGGTTAGAGCACGAGCCTCTTAAGCTTGGTGTCGTGGGTTCGAGTCCCACCCGGATCACCATTTTTGTTTAGCGCCTCCAGAAGGGCGTTTTTTGTGCAACTAAGCTTCGTTTTCTTCATTTTTATAGAAATCATTGAGTTCGTAGGTCTGAACTGGCTCTAGAAATAATTCATATTTGATGATGAGCCTGACTAATTCGTCGCCGTCGATTAACGTGATTGGGGATCCTTCTACTGCCGCTTTTCTAGCAGATACAGTGAACCTACTGTTAGTGATAAAAATACCATAGTCGGCCTGGTTTTTGTTCATTGCGCCAAGGAAACGATCAATTTCTGGCGAAGAAACGTCATTGGTATTATATCTTTTGCATTGGATCACTACGCGTGTAGTTCTAAAATCATTAGAGTCGCGATGGTAGCCAAAACCATCGATTCCGCCATCATTGCTAATGTTAACGCCTTTTCCTGTAAAATTGACGCCCATTTCTTTTAGTAGTGCACGCGAAAATGCTTCAAATTTACCGGGAGACATTTTAGCTATGGCATCCAAGAGTTTCACTTTAAGGTTTTCGTTATAAATTTCTTGTGCAGAAGATTCTTCAAGTTTGGTTGTATCGCCAGTCTCTTCTTGTTTCTTTTCAGCTTGATACTCTTTGTGTTTGTCTTTCCAATATTGGTCACTGATGCTGTAAACGTCTTTTTCGACGTCAAAATTTGCTAAATTCAAATTAATACCTTTTTCAGTGAGTGCGATTTTGCCGTTGTTTTCAACGAGTCCGGCAATAATCAAATTTTTTATAGCGAAATTAAATTTAAAGAGAAATGGATGATATGAATTTTGAGTTTGTTTGCTAACTCTCTCATATTTTATAAATTTAGCAATACTGTCATTACGATCAGATAAAGCCTCTTTGATTTCAGCACGTGACATGGCGCGGCTGTATTCTTTGAGAACCTCAAAGATTTTCTCAACTAAATACTTCTCTTGTTGTTGTGCGGACATCTTAAGTATATCCATAAATGCTCCATTTCTGCGGCTAATAAAGGGTGTGCTGGCCGCGATTAATGCCTATATTATAGCATTTCGTATTGGCATCTCAAAACGTTTATAATTTGTATTAGTTGAGAAAAAGTTCGGACCAAGCTAAAATACGACAACCCTGCGAGAGTTGCCGCAATTAATGATTGAAAATCCAAACATCTAATTCTCTAACAATATATACCGGCTTCTGTCATCACTCTTCATCATTTCGCCATCATCCAGCACAACATTCATTAATTTAATAGCATAAATTATAGCAGAATTAATTTGCCCCAAATCTGTTTCATATTCACTGTTGCCATGTATCAATTTACTTCTCAATCTGTAAATATCTTTTAGCTCTTTGAGCATGCGAACTCTGTCATCTTGCTTCTTGGATAGTATTTTCGCTATAGATGAGCAAACCTTGAATGTAACCTCGTGATCTGAGCCCACTATGTTTTCCCAACACATAACAGCATCTATTAACGCATCGTCTGGATTATCTCTAGAACAGACAGCACTCAAAAGCCGATTAATCGCAACTTTTACGCTCGAAACATCTGTACTGGACACTGTTAAATATTTTATCGATATCTTGCTAACATCCTTTTTAGTTAATTTTATATCTGAATTTTTTCTAGGCTGATTATTGTTAGACCAAACGAAACCTATCATCCCGCCAGAAGAGGTAATAACGTAGCAGTCATCCACAAATGCCGAGAAGGCCTTCTCATCACTAGAAAGAGAAAGGATTAAAGACAGCCTAATATTCCTAATTACTTCGTTTATTTTTTCTCTATTAAAAAAGGTAGCAGGCAAAGTTTGAGATTTGAAAAATTGCTCCATTTCTTTAGAAGTTCCAGTAAAAATTATCTTTCGTTCAAACGGTATTTGAAGCGCTAAAAACACATTTTTACCATGGCCAAAAAAGTATGACGATTGAAAATCGTTTAATGATTTAGCGCTCAACTCTCCAAGGCCAATTTTCACTCCATTTTCAACTGGAAACCCTGAAATTCCAATTAAATGCTCTTCCAGCACAGACTCTCCACGGATATACGTTTTAAAACGCTCGAAGGCCTTAGGGATATTAGATACGATATCTGATTCAATCATTTTCCCACACTCAAGTACAGACAAATCAATTGCCGTCAACAAAATGCTGGAAATAATATTAATCGGTTGTTGAGACCCCCCACTCCCGCTATTGTCAATTAGACACATTTCAGAAATCGTTGCCGCTTGTTCTAATTTCAGAGTCTCACTGGCTTCATAGCCAAAAAAATTTCTTATTTCTTCATTAGCAAAAAACTCGTTAAATAAACTTTCTGCCACGCCTGGGTCTTGAAATATCAACTGAAAAACCAACGACGATAATTGCATTCTTCTTGGTATATTGTTGTCTATAAACGAACTTCCCTGAGACATATTGTACGCTTTTATGAAAGATGGCACGAGTATAGATAAAGTATCGCAAAACGATTTACCTCTAAGGATTTCGTTTTTATTTTTCTCTGGCATACTAATCTCCTTTCATTAACTATATTGCTTGTTGTTATTTTAATTATATCACAAAAAATTGACAAAAATAAAAAATATTTTATAATGATTATGCTTATTTATTCGCTCGCGATTAAATCCCCCACCACATTAATGTTTTGCATGAGGGCATCTAAGCGCTCCGAGATGCGCTTTTGTTCTGAGAGCGGTGGAAGCGGAATTAACATATTTGGCAAATCGGAAAGATTAATTTTGTAGGTATGCGTGCCTCCACCAACCTTGTTTTCTTGTATCCATTTAAAACCAACTGGCGAATTTATAACTTCTATTACATAATCAACCAACCTGACATCTATTAATCTTACAACTCCCAAACTAACGAAAATGCTAAATTCATAATCCAGAGTATTCTTTAATGCTTTTCCAAGTGTACCAATTCGACAAAATAATATATCGTCTATCGTCGGTTTTATCCTTTTTATGAGTTCGGCGTGTTCTTTTTCTGTGATATATTTTATCTTTGTGAAATCAAAATAACCTTTTGATATATTTTGCACAGACAAGAATGGTACTCCATTATCTACGTATTTAGGCGTCTTATGAGTACCGTCACTGACCAAAGCAGTCAAATCACCAAGTCTCACCCATTTCCAATTCTCCGGAATGTTAAACGGAATCTCGTCGTCGGTTATTGGTGCGAGTGGTTTTTGCTTCTTGATTTTGCCTTCGGCGATTAACTTTTCTTTTTCGGCTTTGATTTTTTTTAGCAAATCTCCTGCATTGCCGTCTTCTGGCAGTTGCTTAGTAAGTTTGCCCTGCATGGCATATTGCAATAAAGAAGCTCTAATATCATCAGGAAAAGCCTTCTTCAGCGACACGAGAGCGTCAGCTGATTGTTCTAAATCAGCGACGCGAGCCATGAGCTCGTCAACTTTTTCTACGATGCGTTTTTGCTCGGCTAAAGGAGGTGTAGGTATGTGCCAGTTTATAACTTCAGATAGTTTTAAAAACGTTTGATTAGTTGATCCGGCTGCATTTTTTTCAATCTCATTTCTCATCATTCTTAAAAAGAAAAGTAAGTATTTTGCCGAATAGGAATTTGTCGTTCGAAAAACGAATAAGTGTCCATCAGTAGCGTAGGTGTTGTTATCACATAAGTCAAATATACCAGAACGTCCGACCGTCCCACCACCTAGCGTGTTTAATAAAACATCATTTTTTTGTAAAAATTGCCATTCATCGATCGTCTCCCAAAAGGTAGCAGTGGAATATTTGAGTCCTGTTAAATCTACACCATACTCTTGATTATTCTTTTGTCCTAAAATGCGAAAATTATTTTCTGTCTTACTATATTTGGGCGATTTTCCAGAAAAAATATCTACGCAGAAATTTGATAGCGCTGTTACCGTCCAGCTTGGAGGCGTCTCTAAGTCTATATTCTTTGTTGCTGCTGATTTTGTTGTACGTTTCTTAATTATTTTTTTATCAATTAGCTTTTTTTTCTTCTTTTCGACCTGTTGCAAATAGTCTGCCGTATTGCCATCTGCCGGCAATTGTTCTGTGAGTTTTCCCTGCATTGCGGCTTGTAGAATTGCCGCACGTAGATCATCGCAAATATTAGACATTATTTTATCTCCAATAGTTGCTTTAATTCTTCTAGTTTTGCGTCGATTTCTTTTTCTAGTGCTTCGCGTTTTGCGATGAAATTCGTAATCGTTTCTTCTGGGCTTAGGATTTCTTTTTCTTCTTGTGGAAAACCACATTGATCTAAATTATAGTTTGACTTGATAATTTCCTCTACGGTCATCCTGAGTTGAATCGTTTCGTCATCTTGCTTAACCTTATCGTGACGTACGTCGTTCCATAAATCGAAATTTGGATTTTCAAAATCTTCTTTTGATGTAACACGCTTTTTTGCTTTCATCCATTTTCTTACTTTGTCAAAATGCTTAGATTCAATTGGCTTTGTTTTACTAAAATGTTTATATCCGGCTGGCATATCCATGCGGTAGAACCAGGTTTCTTTAGTCGGACCAGTATTGTCAAAGAATAGCAGGTTTGTTGCGATCGATGTGTATGGTGCAAAAACGCTACCTGGTAAGCGGATTATTGTATGTAGATTAAACTCGCTAATAAGTTTCTTTTTAAGTGCTAATTTTGCGTTATCGCCACCAAATAAGAAACCGTCTGGAAGAACTACGGCTGCGCGGCCATTCTTCTTTAGGCGATACATAATTACCGCCATAAATAAGTCTGCAGTATCGCTTGATGCGATATCTGTCGGGAAATGTTTTTTAATATCCGCTTTCTCGTTGCCGCCGTATGGTGGATTCATGAGAATTACATCAAACTTATCTTTTTCGGTGTAATCGAGCACATTTTTAGTAAGTGAGTTATCATGGTAAATCTTCGGTACATCTACGCCATGAAGAAGCATGTTGGTAATACAGAGCATGTATGGGAATTGTTTCTTCTCGATGCCATAGATAGAATTACCAAGCGCTTCGCGGTCTGCAGTGCTTTTAACTTTCTTTTCAAGCTGATGGATCCAGCTCGTCAAGAAACCGCCGGTGCCACAGGCAAAGTCTGCCATTTTTTCGCCAACTTGCGGATCTATCATTTCAGCCATGAATTCTGTTACGGCGCGCGGCGTGTAGAATTCGCCGGAAGAGCCTGCGCTTTGAAGTTCGCGGAGGATCGATTCATAGATTTCGCCAAATGCATGTGATTGCTGATAATCACCTAGGTCAATTCCGTCGATAACATTAAGAACTTGGCGGAGAAGAGCGCCATCTTTCATATAGTTGTTGGCATCCTCGAATGTTGTTTTGACGATGGATTTCTTGATTGGTGTGCTGTCGTTTATTTCTAGTTTTCTGAGTGTTGGGAATAAAGTATTATTTACGAAGTCTAGTAGCTTATCGCCAGTAATGGCTTTGCCAGTGAAATCATCATGCGCCCAGTTATCCCACTGGCATTCTTCTGGAATAATTGAAGTCCAGTTAGGATCTTCGAATTTCCATTCTTTTTCTTTTTCAGAATAAACCTTTAAGAAAAGCATCCACGTAATTTGCTCAATACGCTGCGCATCGCCATTAACGCCTGAGTCGTTTCGCATGATGTCGCGTAGTGATTTTACGAATGTTGATATGCTTGCCATAGGTTGTCCTTTCTGAAATTACTTATATAATTCTTTGATTAAATCTTTTGTCATTCTGTCGTAAGCCTCTGTACCGCCAAATCGTTCTGCAATTCTGACAGGACTTCCGTACTGTTCGAATTCTTCGAGCTTTAGTACGGATGTCTTTTCGATTTCGTCTAGACCGAACTCTACGTATTTGTCTAGAAGTAGGTTAATGATAGTTTTTTGGAATTCGTCTGGATATCTATCGAGGAAATTACCCTCTCTGACCGCCTTAGCGCGCTCGTGGCGCGATTTAGCTGGCAAATTGTATACTAACTCGCGAATGAGATCGTAATCGTCTACATCTTCGGAATTTGTCTCGTTCTTGAGCGCTTCTAGGTCGATGCCTTTTGCGGCAATATCGTGCTCGGCTACATTTCTTGACGCATGGCCTAGCCAAATATCATTAAAATCTTCTATTGTTGGGAACATTTCAGTAAACGTGCGCTTAATATAATCAGAAAGACTTTCGGTGCGAATTAGCTTACCGCTTTCGAAATCATAGATTTTTACTTCTTCGTTTACGACTTGAACCTTACAGCCGTCAGAATCTACAATTGGCGTTTCATCATCGACAAACGTAATTACACCACCAGTTGACGCAGGTTTTGTAGTGCCGCCATTACCAGGCACATAGCCAGGGCTGACTTCGACTGGACCATCCCATTTTGGATCGGCAAATTGTTTAGTATTTCCGCGGAAGTCCATAACTGCAAAATGTGTCTTACCTTCGTTAACACGCAAACGTGTACCGCGGCCAATAATCTGTTTAAATTCCGCCATAGAACCGATTACTTCGTCTAGTACGATCAGCTTTACCATCTTGCAGTCTACACCGGTAGATAATAGCTTTGATGTGGTTGCGATTACTGGATATTTCTCGCTTACGGAAATGAAGTAATCCAGTTTGTCTTTGCCGAATTTGTCGCCACCAGTAATACGCACGATATAGTCTGGGTTTTCTTGAACCATGTCGCTATTGAAGTTAATGAGTTCTTTTCGCATTCTATCAGCGGCGTCTTCAGTAGGGCAGAATACGATCGTCTTTTGCATATGGTCGGTTGATTTGAGATAATCAGTAATCTTTGCGGCTACTTCACGAGTACGATCGCGAAGTACGATACTTGTATCAAAATCGGAATTAGTGTAGATACGATCTGGAATTTCGTTGCCATTTTCGTCCAATTGGCCGGCTACAGGGCGCCAACCGTCAGTGATGTTGGTAGTTTCTTCAATAACGTGGAAAGGCGCCAAGAAACCATCCTCAATGCCTTCTTTGAGGCTATATGTATAGACCGGTTCGCCAAAGTAGCTGATGTTCGAAACGTCGTTCGTTTCTTTTGGTGTGGCCGTCATACCAATTTGTGTTGCGCCGTTAAAGTATTCTAGGATCTTATGCCAGTTGCTTGCTTCTTTTGCGCTGCCGCGATGGCACTCATCCACAATAACGAGATCAAAGAAATCGCGAGAGAATAGCTGCTCGAGACGGCTCGAAACGTCGCCATTTTCGATTACGCCATCTCCGTCTTCGTCGTAATCTTCTTCGTCATTTAGACCGTCATTGTCACGATCAGCGAGCTGTTGATATAACGAGAAATAAACATCATAGGCACCTACTGTCTCGCGTGTGTCCTTGCGGAAGTTAATCTTATGGATGGATCTTTCGAGTGGTTTGAAGTCTTGTTCGATAGATTGGTCGACAAGGATGTTGCGATCTGCGAGATAAAGAATCTTACGTTTCATGCCGCTTTTCAGTAAGCGGTAAATGATTTGAAATGCAGTGTAAGTTTTACCTGTACCAGTTGCCATTACAAGTAGGATGCGGTTTTGGCCATTTGCTACAGCATTGATCGTGCGGTTAATCGCAATACGTTGATAGTAGCGTGGCGTATTTGTATTTTGGCCAGAATAATATGGTTGATTAATTATTCCTTGATCTGGAGAAAAATATTTAACACTGGACATTTCGCTCTTCGCTCGCGCAAGACGAGTTAAAAGTTCTTGCTTTTTAGGAAAGGCTACTAGTGGAATATCACGTTCTCGCCCGGTAAGAAAATCGTGTTCAACAAAATAATCACCATTCGAGCTGTAGGCGAATGGGATGTCTAGTTTTACGGCGTAATCCATAGCCTGTTGTAGGCCATAAATTGCGGTGTGGTTGTTGTCTTTTGCTTCTACTACGGCAATTGGATAATTCGTCTCAGTATAGAGAACGTAATCGGCAAATTTTGGTTTTTCACGATGGGCACGATTGCCACTTAGGCTAATCTTTCCATCAGTAAATTGTGTTTTGACTTTAAGCTCCATGCGAAACTCGTCGTTGTTCCATCCGGCGCTATTTAATGCCGGCGTGATGTAGCGATTCTTAATATCTTCCTCGCTAAGTTCTTTTTTATTGGTGTAATTATCCATATTTTTGCCGCAAATTAGTTATTAATAACCTTAGTATAATTATACCATAGAAACACCTTAAAACGGCCGCCTGGACGACCGTTTCTATCTTAAGATTTCCACAGGGAAGTTATTGGTTTTCGACTACATTTGCAATCGCGCCAAAGCAGAGATTCTGAATCTCTTTATCCCATTTAATGCAATCATACACAGCTATTATTTTTTTCGTTCTGATTCTGATAAATACATATAGTCACCATCAAATTACATCTTAAATAGTGCAAAATAATCTCCACGATAATAAGCAGTTTCGTCTCCGTCTTTAGTCATTATCCATTTCTTAATTTTAATATCATAATTATTTTTTAATCCATTTGTTTCATATTTTAGCTCAGACATATAATCTCGCGACCAAATGCCATATTTGTCGCCGTCCTCAGTCTCAAAAAAGTACAGCTCCTCGTCTGGCCCAGCGTTGTATTTTCCCTTATATACTAGCTTTGGCGCGTCGAACTCTTTAAGTATTTCGGACAATTCAGCTTCGTTTCTAAAATTAATCATATAAAAATTATATCATAAAAAAGGCCGGCATCAGCCGGCCTAAACCAGTATTTGGTTGACGCGATAAGACTAAATATTGTGGGTGCGATCAAAGGAAAATCTATCATCAATAAGATATTCTTCATGATCCCGTCCGGAATCGCGGAGATAAATCACGTTTCCTTCTCGATCAATTACAGCGTGCCCGTGTCCATAGCCATCTCCAGCTATATTCGAGCCACCGAAATATATATCCGTTTTACCACTACCATCATTTCGTGGCTTTATTTTTGCATCTTGTCCAAAAATTGAACCGAGATAGGATGTGCCGCCTTTTTCATGAACAAGTGCCATGTTAACCTTGTCTATAGTCTGTTGTTTTTTGGCTGCACGTTCCGACTTGACTTCTTCAAGCTTGTGGTTGAAAGCCGCCTGCGCTTGCTTAAACTGGGCTTGAAGACGATCAAACTCAGCTTTTGCGGAATCGCGTTGAGCTTTCAGTCTCTTGAATTCTGCTTGCGCTGATTCATGGTGTGCCTTAGCTGACTCGAAAGTAGACTTTGCGGAGTCGAATGCGTAAGAACTAACTCTCGGAGCCGAAGCCTTAGCGTTTGCCTTGGCCTGTTTAACCTCACGAGCAAGTTCTGAAATCTCGGCATTCAGTGCGTCGCGACGATCCTTATGCTCGTGCCCTTGCTGAGAATAGTAGGGAGCCTCAGACTTATTGCCATACTGATACGCGTTACTGGCTTGCTCGAAACAATCTTGCATAGCACGATGTTCAGCGTCGGCTTCGTACTTCAGCGATTCGATTCTGGAATTATTATAATCACGAATGCGACCGTATTCATTCCAAACAGAATCACGATGAGAGTAGGCAGACTGCCTTGCCTCGAACTCGCGATTCATATGCTCCCTAGCACGGGTGCGTTCATCCCAAGCAGATTGCATAACATCATGAGCTATATTGGTTCGTTCCTGTAAATCCTTAAATCTTTGGAACGCGGCCTGTTTCTGTTCGAAAAGTGACTGCTGCTCCGTCT
>JAILSC010000024.1 GCA_024697865.1 Candidatus Saccharimonadota bacterium
TTTAACTGATGAATCAAATGACGGATCGGAGTGAGTTGGCTCGGTGGCTAGATTCATTTGGGTTGGTTCAGTTGACTGAATTGATTTATCTAATTGTACTTGGTCGACTGGCTTAGTTGGCTCGGTTGGTCGAACAATCGGTCGAATCGGCTCGGTTGGTCGAATCGGCTCGGCTGGTCGAATCGGCTCGGCTGGTCGAGCGATCGGTCGAATCGGCTCGACTGGTCGAACTGGCTGGACTGGATTGATAGGCTGAATTGGTTCAGACGGATTTGCGTCTAGCGGCATCATGCTCGGCGTTGAACCTGGGTTAAGAGGGTTTGGTGTTCCCTCGGGGTTATTATTCATAAAAACTCCTCTATTTTTTTATTCTTATGTTTATTTTAACATATATTTTAAAATTAATATATAATAAGCTTATGGATAATGATTTTATGATTTCTAATATTAAAGCTAGACAGGTTTTGGATTCTAGAGGAAACCCAACTGTGGAAGCTGAAGTTTACTTAGAAAACGGTGGCTTTGGCCGAGCTATTGTGCCGTCGGGAGCTTCTACTGGTTCGGGAGAAGCCTTAGAACTTCGTGATGGGGATAAAACTAGGTTTGGCGGCAAAGGAGTTTTGAAAGCGGTCTGGAACGTCAATTCAAAAATTCGCGACGTTTTGGTCGGTAATACTTCCAACCAAAGAACCGTTGATCAAATCATGCTCGAACTTGACGGGACTAACGATAAATCTAGCCTCGGTGCCAACGCTATGCTTGCGGTCTCGCTAGCCAACGCTAAGGCCAACGCTAAAGCTGCAAGATTGCCTTTTTACCAATACATTGCCGAGCTTGCTGGTACTACCAACGAAATGTCTATCCCAATGCCGATGATGAACGTGATGAATGGCGGCGAACATGCTGATTGGGCAACCGATTTTCAAGAATATATGATTATCCCAAGTGGTGCAGGCAATATCGCCGATGCTATTAGGATGGGTTCCGAAGTTTTTCATGCTCTAGGTAAAGTTTTGAAAGAACGCGGTTACCCAATTACTGTCGGTGACGAAGGTGGCTATGCTCCTAAAGTTCGTGAAGGCAATAATGAACCTCTCGAATGTATCAAGCTCGCTACCGAGCGCGCCGGCTACCAACTAGGCAGAGATATTAAAATTGCTATGGACATTGCGGCTAGTGAATTTTATGATGGCAGTCATTATATCTTAAAAACAAATGGCGATTGGAAAACTGCAGACGACCTCATTAACTGGTATACTTGGATTATTGATAACTATCCAGTCGTTTCAATCGAGGATGGTCTTGCTGAAAACGATTGGGCAAACTGGAAGACTATGACGGAGCGCCTTGGTAGTCGGATTCAACTGGTGGGAGATGATTTGTTTGTGACTAACACCGAACTTCTCGCCAAAGGAATTGAAGAGCATGTAGCAAATGCTATCTTGATTAAACCTAACCAAATCGGTACTTTGTCCGAAACTATCGGTGCTGTATTGATGGCTAAAAATGCTGGCTATCGCACCGTGATGTCGCACCGCTCTGGCGAAACCGAAGATGTCTCAATTGCACATCTTGCTGTCGGTCTTGGCGCAGGACAAATCAAAACCGGCTCTTTGTCACGCTCAGAGCGTATAGCTAAATACAACGAGCTTATCCGCATCGCCGAAACCAACTCTAGGCTTGGATTATTGAATTAGCCTGACGGAAACCGTCATAATAATTTTCGGAAATTTTTGGATGGCCAATTTTATTTGCGGCTTTTACTACTTCATTGACGTCATTCGTGATTTTAAAAATTTTGGTATCATTGATGTTAATTAATTTCATTTCGACCATTTTCTTGATGATTCTATCAAAATTTCGCCAGTAGGCTTTGCCAATTAAAAAGACGGGCATTTTAGGCATCTTAGTCTCTTGCATCAAGCATAAAATTTCCGAAAGCTCATCCATCGTGCCAAAACCGCCTGGGAAAAATACAAATACTTTAGCCGCCATGGCAAGAGCGACTTTGCGAGCGAAAAAATATTCAAAAGTCAAACAATCTGTCAAATATGGATTAGGGTGCTGTTCATGTTTTAAGGTTATATTGAGGCCGATAGTTCGGCCGCCAATTTCGTAGGCTCCGTGACTAGCTGCCTCCATAATGCCTGGGCCACCACCAGTAATAACTGCATGGCCATTTTCCGCAAGCAGGCCACCTAATTTGTAGGCCATTTGGCAATATTTATCATCTTGTGGCAACCTCGCTGAACCAAAAATGGTTACACCTTGCGGGAATGACCGTACGATTTGCAATCCCATGCTCAAATCTTTAGCATAGGCATTTGCTCTTTCGAGATCGGCAATAGATAATTTTTTTAATAAATCAGTTCCTGATGGTAACATATATCTCCTTTTAAATTTTCTGTATTGGCATTGGATGCAGATCCTCTGTTCCGGTTAGAATACCTTTGCTGGCACCGATTTTTGAAACCACGGAGGTTGAATTTGCAGACGCAAAAATTAGTGACTGTTTGAATGAGTGACCAGTAGTAATGTGTGCTAGAAAGCCCGAACCAAAAGCATCCCCTGCGCCAGTAGAATCTTTTACTTTTGTGTCTTCGTAAATTCCAAAGCGAAAAACTTCTTCGCCGTTGCCAGCGATTCCACCCATTGCTCCGTCTGTGATTAGCACCGTACGAACGTAGCCGTTTAGGTGATAAAATAGTTCCACTAGTACGGTCCCAGGGACTAATCTGGCGGCCTCAAGTTTGTTGACATTTAAAATATCGACATATTTTAACAATTTCAGTATTTTTTCGGGCTGTTCTAATTCTTTTACGCCAGGATTAAACATAATTTTAGTCCCGATCGACTGAGCTTTTTTGAAAAATCTTGTCAAAGTATCCAAATCCCCACGAAGAGTCGTTACGTATAACCAGTCTGGTTGAATCAAATCAAGGTTGTCTTCCGAAAAATTTCCAAATTGTTCTGAAGCTCCGCGATGAGTCAGTATTGTTCTTTCGCCAGTTTTTGTATCTAATAAAATTATCGAAACACCAGTAGCTTTGCGCTCTAAAAAATTAACATAGCTATTATCTACTCCCTCCCGGTCGAGAGTTTTAATTATGAGCGAGCCAGCCGGATCGCGTGAAATGTTGCCAAGGAAAATTGCTTCATGTCCATGTCTTGCAAAAGTAATTGCAGAGTTAACTCCCCCTCCTCCTACATTGTAGCTAATTTTGTCTATATCCACCTTTGAGCCAACAGTAACTTTACCAAGTACGGTTGAACCACTTATCGTAATTGGAGTTAGATCATCATGGTCAATCAAATAAACATCTTGAAGTGCTGCCCCGAGCGAAACAATCCTTGCCATTAGAGTACCACTCCATTTTTATCAATCTCTGCCACCATCTCCTGAAATACTACGGCTGGATTCTCGGCCTTAGTGATTGCGGAGCCTACGTTGATAATGTCGAGATCGGCATGCGCCAAGGCCCGGACGTTTGCCATATTGACACCACCATCCCAACCAATTTCTACTTCAGGCTTCATATTGCGGATGAGGGGGATTTTTTCCATCTGCATCATATCTGCAGGTGAGCCTTGTACGCCAATTTGCCCAGCAAAAATTAACACATGATCAACTTCTTTAATATAATGAGCCACTGCACCTGGAAAAGTTGAAGGCAACAATGCTAGACCAGTTTTGATTCCAGCATTCTTTAGGGTTGCAAAAATCGGGATTAAATCTTCGTCTGCCTCAGCGTGCAAAATGCAAAGCGATGGCGAAAGCTTCAAAACCGTATCTAAATGTTCAGAAGGTTTTGCCGCCATTAGGTGCAAATCTGCGTCCCAATTTTTAGGCCACCAAACATTTGTTACATCTAGCGTTGAAGCGGGAGCAAAAATCCCATCAGTTACGTCAATTTGTACCCTACGAGTAAAGGTGTTAATACGTTCTACCTGAGTGCGATAATCAATCTTGTTGTCGGTTAATATCGCAGGAACGATTGAAACAGTCCTAAGCATAGTCTTCCCTTTCATCTAGGCGATTGATTCGTCTTATTCTGCGCTCTAAATTAGTAAAATTAGTTTCAATAAAAGCTTTGACGATTTCCTTCATCTTAGTATCATCTATAAAATGTGCTGACAGGCAAAGGACATTTGCATCGTCGTGTTCTCTTGCTAATTTAGCTGATTCGGTACTGTCACAATGTGCTGCTCTAATACCTTTGAAACGATTGGCTTGTATGGTTACGCCGTGGGCTGAATCACAAATTAAAATTCCCTTAGAGCCTAGATCTTCGCGCACGGCCTTCGCTACGGCAATAGCCGGGTCATTAAAATCATCACCTTCTACGTATTCGTATGCTCCCATATCATTAACGGTACAGTTTGAATTACTTAGATAATCTAGTAGAACCCGTTTTTTTTCAAAACCACGATAATCTGAGCCAATATATATATTCATTAGTTTCCTTTTCCAAAATCAATTGCCAGTTCAACCAAACGATTTGAATACCCCCATTCA
>JAILSC010000003.1 GCA_024697865.1 Candidatus Saccharimonadota bacterium
GGTAGGTGAAGAGTATCCAAAGGATGCCAACGGTGCGCCGCTCGCACTGCTCTTCCAGTTGAACCTTGCTGATATTGATCTGCCAGATTGGCCAAAGACGGGCGTGCTTGAAATCTTTACCGATTCTGAAGTGGATTATCCATGCCGCTATGCGGTGAAGTATTATCCTGCCGATCAGGAATACCAGACACACTTCCCTGATATCGATTTAAGCAATTACATTGCGCCAAATGGCCGCAAGATTTCGCTCGAGCAAGCTACTTCCTATATGTCGCCGAATGATTACAGATTTGGTGACGTCGTAAGCAAGATTTGTGGTGAGATTTTTGGTCAGCAGTTTACTGGCGTAGGCAGCATTATGGACTTCTTTGAGGGCGATGATAAGTGGCAGGACCAGATTTACCAGTTGAATTCGAATACGCCAGGTATCGCCGTGGGCGGTTACCAGGACTTTACGCAGTTTGATCCACGCGAGCAGAACGCCAATATGGTCGGCATGACCGAATCCCTCTTTAAACTCGACTCTGTGAGCAGTGACGAAGAGTTCATGATAGGCGATGCGGGGATTTTGTTCACGTTTATATCGCTTGAGGATTTGCGCGCGGGCAAGTTCGAGAATGCGGTTGTAGACTGGGACTGCTGCTAGAAAATTTGTTTTTAGGGCTAGGAAACTAGCCCTTTTTTGATGATTAACCCGGCCGTGAGTTTGGGCTGCGAAGATTTTAAAAGTCTAGCGGAGCGAAAAATCCAGAATAACCATGTATTGATTGGCAGCAATGACCCGTCATATAAATACCGGGATGAGTTTGCAAAGTACACACAGGTGCATATTGTGGATGGCGCGGATCATTATTTCTCGGATAAATATTTAGATGACTTTATTGATGCGCCGAAAAAATATTTGTACTCATTGAAATAACTTAACCACAGGCCAAAATACATTTATCTACAGAGGAATGCAAAAGTATTGATGGCTATTTTGCTACCCTTCCTCCTGTAACTGCTTCCCAATACTTCTGCGCAAGTGGAGCCACCCCGAAACTTCTCCTGAACATGGCAACAATTTCCGTAAATTTATAATGGCCTTCGATAAAAGCTATTACCGACATATGAGTGAGTAATGTATTCTGCCGACCAACTTTACCATCCCATTTTCCGCCATTTTCAATTACGTCGCGGTAATAGTACTTGCAGTCCTCGTTTTGGGCTAGATAATCATTGTACGCCAGATATGGCAAAAGCGAGCATTCGCGTAGTATAGATGGAGAGATATGAATTCCATCCAGAATTGTTTGAGGTAAATTATATTCATACCAAGTAAATTCGATTTCCCCCGTTCCAATAATATTTCCATTGGAGTCAATATCTTCATACTTTAGCTTCCTAGTGGTGAGCTTAGAGTCGAGCATAAACGCGATTCTGAAGAAAATAGTTGCTATATATGTCATATCAATATTAGTGTCTTTAAGCGAATAAAGATCATCCCAAATATCTTCAAAACTAAGATCCTTCAGCCATTCTCCATCGACTGTCATTAATTTTGGCCTAAAATCCCACGGTCTTGGTTTATTTTGCCTAACGGTTTCCTTGCCAGGATATTGAATATACACTTTTTCGCCGGTAGGAAATTCCTTCATTAGTAGCCTACGCTCAATGGAACCATAAGATAGCCCCGATTTATCCAGAGAACCGAATGCTTTTACATTAAATAATTTTCTTCTATAGCTCTCTTCCTTTATTTCAGGGGTTAGCTGAATCATTAGTTTCTCCCGTGCATTAGTATATATCTAGCTATTTACACTATAAAACGATTAAATACCATTAGTCTACAAAAATGACAAAATGTCATCTTTAATTGGGGTTGATCGATATTTCGCTTCTTGGTATAATTATGAGTAAATAAGAGGTGATATGAAGAAGACTGTTTGCGAATTGTTTGCTGGTGTCGGTGGATTCAGGGTAGGACTAGAGCGTCTTAATAGTGGCTGGTCGACTGTTTGGTTTAGTCAATGGGAGCCGGGAGCATCTAAGCAGTGGGCGCACGAATGTTATGTCTCCCATTTTGGCGACATCAAAGATTTAGCGGGAGAATATACTACTGGTATAGATGTCGCTCAAGTTAATAAGAAAAATATTCCAGATCATACTCTTGTTGTTGGAGGTTTTCCATGCCAAGATTATTCAGTTGCTCACACCCTAGCATCCTCAAAAGGCCTTCAGGGCAAAAAAGGTGTACTTTGGTGGCAAATTTATGAAATATTGAAGGCTAAAAAAACTCCATTTTGCCTGTTCGAAAACGTAGATAGATTGCTTAAATCGCCAGCCAAACAGCGCGGTAGAGATTTTGGTGTTATGCTTTCATGCCTACACTCTCTGGGTTATGTAGTTGAGTGGCGCGTCATAAATGCGGCAGAGTATGGAGCGGCTCAGCGTAGAAGAAGGACCTTTATTTTTGCTTACAATAAGAACACTAATCATTACAAAACTACTAAAAAGACTAGTTTGGAAGATATACTTCTTAGGGATGGTTTCTTCGCCTCCACTTTCCCAATTCGTTCTAATGAAGCAATTCGTGAAGGCAAAGTGTCTAAAGATGTAGAAAATATCTCTAATGACTTTAAGTTTGATTTCGGCAATGCTGGCATCATGCGTGATGGCAAAATAGTCACGACCAAGGCAACTCCAATGGAAGAAAAAGCAATCACTTTAGGAAAGATACTAGAAAACAAAAAGGTTGACGATAGTTTCTTTATCTCTGATGAGAAAATGCCTAAATGGACTTATCTTAAAGGAGCTAAAAGAATCGAGCGCACTTCGGCTGCTGGTTATAAATATGTATTCTCTGAAGGACCAATTGCATTCCCGGACCCATGGGATAAACCGAGCCGCACTATGCTCACTAGTGAGTCTACCCTTAATCGAAGTACTCATGTAGTAGAAGATAGGAAAACTAAAAAACTTCGCCTTATTACTCCGATTGAGGCCGAGCGCTTGCAGGGCTTTGAAGATAATTGGACTAATACTGGAATGCCTCAAAGGATGCGCTACTTCTGCATGGGCAATGCCCTCGTAACCCACATGATTACTCGTATGGGTAGAACTCTCGATAATATTATCGATGCAGAAGAATAGCATACCTAGATGACTTTATTAACGCACCGAACTATTATTTATATAGAGGAGGCCAATAATGGACAGCGAAGAATACACATTTAATTTAAACATCGACGGGCAGAATCGGGCTGTGACGGTTTCGATTGCCGAGCTGGCAAATTTACTGGACAGCGTGGATGAATTTCGAAAGATTGAGTCCGCCGAGCGCACCGAAAAAGACATGAAGCTGATGCTCCGCGAAGCAGCTGCGATTGCGATCGAAAAAGACCACATTTCTACTTCTCTGCTCCAGCGCCGTTTGCATATTGGCTACGGCCGGGCCGCCGCAATTATTGAAGAGCTTGCCGACATGGGCGTTGTCAGCGACATCGCCGATGGCAACCATGCTCGAGACGTATTAAT
>JAILSC010000014.1 GCA_024697865.1 Candidatus Saccharimonadota bacterium
GTTATCCGTCTTTACGATCCAGATGCTATTGAAGCCATAGACTCTGGCATGGTGATGGTGAATTATGATCTTAACTATCCTGGTGCCCCCACTCTTAGATCTCAAACTGGTCGCAAAGTTACCTTGCCTTCGGCTACTAGACCTAACCGTATTTTTAAGGGTTGGTGTGAAGGGGTTGTTTCAAGCTCTGGCGATAGCTGTGCTGGCACCTTACATTCAGCCAATAAAATTCTAGTTAACAATAATCCTGGTACCACTAAAACCTATAGTCTAAAAGCCGTCTGGGAAGACCCCAAATACACCATCACTTATAATTTTAATGGCGGCAACGCTAATGGCATAGCTTCTACCCAGATCTGTTATTATTCTGCTATCATTGCTGGTAATTGCAGAATTCCCAGCAAAAACCCCACTCGCCCTGGTCATATTTTCAACAAATGGTGCACTACTACCCCTACTAATTATTTTACTACTTGCTCTAGCGCCTCTTATTCTTCTGGTGGCCTTATCTCCCTCGCTCTGTTTCCATCCGGCAGAACCGCCACTCTCCATGCGGTTTGGATTGAGCGGTATATCCAGGATTATTCAGTCGCTTCTTGTCGTAGCGAAGCCTCTAGTGCTAATCAGACGCTTGTTGACAAACGAGACCATAGCACTTACACTGTTCGTTATGCCAACAACCAGTGCTGGATGACTCAGGATCTCCATATTGGTTATACTAATTCTGGTAAGGTCTCAGCTGCAGGGTCTAATTTCTCTAATCCCGGAATTTGGAATATAAACGTTACTAGTAACAAATCTTACACTCAAGCTTCAGCCAATGTTGGCAGTTCATGGGGTTATTATAATTTCTGTGCTGCCACTGCAGGTAGTAATAATGGTTGTACTAAAGCTGAGGTGTATTCTGGCACCAGTGATATTTGTCCAGCTAATTGGCGCATGCCAAATGGTACGGAACTAGACAATATCAAGGGTAATCGTAATATATTTTCGCTCTCGTCTAGTTCCGATGGGTCTGCTTGGTGGAGTACATCCCAAACTCCTTACCTAGCCTTAGATGACGACAGTAAATTACAGCGAGCTTTAATACGCAGAGGTGATGATTTTAAGTTTAATCCAGATTACGGTTGGGGTACAAGCAGCATCGGGGATGGTGGCTATTTTAGAACTAATAGAATGAGGATCCGTTGCGTCCACAAATAATCACTTAGTTTCCGAATGAAACTTTTCGTGGATTTCTTTTAAGTGAGCATCCGTCACGTGGGTATATATTTGAGTGGTTGAAATATCTGCATGTCCTAGCATTGATTGCACTGCTCTAATGTCCGCCCCGTTCATTAACAAATCCGTCGCGAATGAATGTCTTAGAGTGTGTGGCGTTACTTTTTTGGTAATTCCGGCTAGTCTGGCATATTTTTCCACGATTCTCTCTACGCTTCGGGCTGTAATTCGTCGATAATTTCCCGAAGTATCTACTGATTGTAAATTCCGTGAATTGTTCAAAAACAGTGCCGGCAGGGAATCAGTTCTTGCATCTAAATAATCTTGTACTCTGTCAGCTGCTGATTTGCTAATGAAAATTGGTCGGTCTTTAGAACCCTTGCCGCGAACCATAAATTCTCGTCGCTCTAGGTTAATCGAATCACGATTCAACCCCACCAGCTCAGAAACTCGCAATCCCCCAGAATATAGTAGCTCAATAATGGCCCTATCTCTTAAGCCCGACTCCGTAGATACATCAATTTGTTCCAACATATCCTCCACCTCGCCGTAGTGTAAAAACGTAACTTGCTTCCGCACTACATGTGGCAGATCTACTAAGGAAGGATCTAAAGATTTAATATCTCTCCTAGCTAAATATTTCAAAAATCCTCGCAAGGCAATTAAATGATAAGTTTGAGTAATCACCTTTAAGTCATCGCCCCCATTTTCTGATCCGTATCTATTTAGTTTCAGTCGATATTTACGTAGTAATTCTTTTGTAATGTCTTTCGGCCCCATCGTATCTTTGTTCAATATTTCAAGGGACAATTCCACGAATCTTTCCAAATATAATCTATAATTATCTAGCGTCTTCTTGCTCCGTCCAGCTTCAATCTCCAAGTGCTCCAGAAAATCATTAATCAGATCATAGATATCCATATCCTTATTATATCACGGTGGGAGCAGGTGACGGACTTGGGAGGGGTCCCACGGAGCACCCGAAGGGTGGAGCCGTGGGGAGGAAAAGTCCGGCAGGACCCGCTCTTCTGTGTTATAATAATGCAAAAGGAGAAATTATGGCAAAAGAAAAAGATTTTATTCAACGTAGCCTAGTAGTACTAAAACCGGATACCGTCCAACGGGGAATTATTGGCGAAATCATCCAACGTTTCGAACGCGTAGGCCTTAAAATCGTTGGCATGAAAATGGTCATGCCCGAAGAAAAGCTTTACCGTACCCACTACGAGGATATTGGTCAAATGATTACTCGCCGTGGCGAGCAGGCTTTTCGCTACAATGTAGAATATATGATGACCGGTCCAGTAATTGCTATGGTTCTGGAGGGTGTCGAAGCGGTGCCGTTAGTTCGCAAGATCGTCGGCCCTACCGAACCAAAGTCCGCTGAAATGGGTACCATTCGTGGTGATTATTCGCACATGAGCTTTGGCTACTCTGATGCTAAAGGCGTCGGCGTACCCAACCTCGTTCACGCTTCCGGTAATGCCGAAGAGGCTAAAAAAGAAATCGATCTCTGGTTCAACGCCAACGAACTCTACGACTACAGTGACCTAAACGAAAAGTTCACCCGGTAAGAATCAAAAAATACTTCCTTCGGGAAGTATTTTTTTGTTTTTAATATAATACTTTTTTCAAAAATTCCTGTACTCGGGGTGTCTTGGGATGTTTGAAAAATTCAGTCGGTGTGCCTTCCTCAATAATGCGCCCCTCGTCAATAAATACTACTCTCGAAGCGATTTCTTTGGCAAAGCCCATCTCGTGCGTCACGATCATAATCGTCATGCCCATGTCTGCCACTTCTCGAATCAAACTTAATACATCCCCGATCGATTCTGGGTCCAGTGCTGAAGTTGGTTCATCGAACAATAACACTTCTGGATTCATCATCATTGCTCGTATAATGGCGATGCGTTGTTTTTGTCCACCGGAAAGGGAAGCAGGATACGCCTTCGCTTTGTTGAGTAGTCCAATATGTCTCAATAAGCCTCGGGCTCTTTTCTCCGCCGCCTCAGCACTCATCAATTTTAATTTTACCGGCGCCAGGGTCAAATTTTCCATTACGGTCAAATTATTAATTAAATTAAAATGCTGAAACACCATGCCGATTTTTTGTCGCATTTTTTGAATATTTTTGTCAGTGATCAAGGTCCCTTCAAAATATATTTCACCCGCAGTTGGTTCTTCCATCCGGTTAATGCAACGTAAAAATGTAGATTTACCACTGCCCGAAGTCCCCAGTATCACCACTCGTTCTTTATCGGTCAGCGTAAAATCAATACCTCTTAATACTTTATTTTTACCGAATTCTTTCTTCAGGTTCTTAATTTCCAATGTCTTCTCACTCATCTTAGGCCCTCATCTCACTTTTTCTTAATCGTTTTTCAATTCGTCGGATTCCAAAAGTAATCAGATATACTGTCGCTAGATAGAATAGTGCTGCCACAAACATGGGTACGATATAGCTTGCCATATTTTGTCCCGAGCCGATATCTTTTGCCGCCATATTGAGATCGTACATCCCTACCATGCTTACAATCGCCGTCTCTTTAATTACGGTCACAATTTCATTACCGAGCGCCGGAATAATATTTTTAATCGCCTGTGGCGCTACGATTCGTCGAAAGATCGTCGTTTTAGAAAGCCCCAGTGCCATACCCGCCTCTGTTTGACCTTTGTCAACCGATTGAATTCCGCTCCGAATCACTTCCGCTACATATGCCCCCGAATTAAACCCAAATGCCAGAATAGCGATGATTATTTGCGGAAATCCCCTGATCGCAAAAATCACGAAAAACATAATGAATAGTTGCAATGCCATCGGGGTTCCCCGAATCACTGTAGTATAGACTTTACAAATTGCCTTTGGCAAAATTGTCCACTTGGTGTGTTTAGAGGTATCAACCAGCGCCACTATCGTTCCAATTACTAAACCTAAAAGTATTGCAAAGAATGAAATTTGTAAGGTTAACAAGAACCCATGTAATAGGGAATCAATATATTGCGGCGTAGTAAATAATTCACCTACTTTGTCCCAAAATTCATTCATTTGTTGCCTCTTCGCTTAATCCCATATATTTTAATATTAGCTTATCCATTTCGGATTGTCCATTGTCTTTTGGCTTCAGCATTTCCGTTAGTACTTCATTGAACGCTGCTAGCAGTTCCGGTCTTTGTTTGTTTACTGCGATTGCGTAGGATTCTTCTACGGGATAGTCTCCATCATCGTCTATGTAATATAGTGGTAATGCCATAAGTTCAGGATTTTTATTCACGATATATTTTGCCGCCAACTCATCCGCAATCGCGCAGTCAATAATATGTGCCCCGATCGCATCCGCTGCTATTTGGTGCGATTCTAATCCTTTTATTTCGGCGCCGGTATTAGCTAACACCCCTTCGCTCACCTCATCCGAAGCAAACAAATATCCAGTACTATTCATTTGGGTCCCGATGATTTTTCCCGTCAGTGCGTTCCAGGTCACATAATCCTTTTCTGACGCCATTGTATCGTCACCCGGAGCCTCTAGTACTTCGCCGTGTTTCAGTTCCAACGTGTTGTTCGGGTCAAAAACTACGTATTGTACAGAAGTATAATACGGAATACTAAAATCTACTTTCTCTGCTCTTGCTGGCGTAATAGTTAGTCCAGCCGCTCCCGCATCTGCAATTATGCCGCTCGCTACATTATCAATGATCATATCAAATTCTACATTTTTGATATCTATCGAAGCGTCTAGTTTTTCTGCCACACGGTTGATAATTTCTACATCTACCCCCACAATCTCCCGATTTTCATAAAACTCAAATGGTGCAAAGAAAGCGTTGGTTTCCACTACGTAATCATATACTTTAATATCTCGCGCAAAAAATACCGTTGCTATTGCAATCAGTATTAAAACCAAGCCAACCACAATCTTTGCCCCGTATTTTGCCCTCCTAACCATAAGTTTATTATAGCACAAAAAATGGTAGCCCGGGCGCGAGTCGCATCGAAGATTCGGCTCGCCAGAAGCACGTTGCGGTTCTGGAATGATTTGTACAAAAATGGTAGCCCGGGCGCGAGTCGAACGCGCAACCTTCTCCTTAGGACGGAGCTGCTCTATCCATTGAGCTACCGAGCCACATTCATACACAAATATGCTATAATATATTATAACATGGGAATTTTAAAGAAGAAAGATACCAAGAAAACCGAACAAGAAAAAGTCGAAGAACGACGCGAAGAAGTCCTCGCTAAGGGCCGCAAGTTTAAGTACCCTTTGCAATGGACCCGTCACCGCGTCGTAATTAATACTATTTTAATTGCCATTGTGGTTATAGCTATAGTCGTTGTCACCGGTTGGCTAGCGCTTTACCGTTTCAATATGACCGATGAACTTCTTTTCCGGGTCACTAAAATTGTCCCAGTCCCCGTAGCTGTTGTCGACTCTGATAACGTACCTTTTTCTGACTATCTCATGCTATATCGTAGCAGTATGACTTCTATCGAACGCCAATCTGGCAGCCAATTCGACGAGGAATCCCTAGAACAACTTCGTGCCGAATACAAAGAATCAGCCCTCACCGAAGCTGAAAAATACACCTATGCCGCCAAACTTGCCAGAGAAGCAGGTATCACCGTTTCTAACGAAGAAGTTGAAAATGAATTCTGGCGCCATCTTAATATTGGCGGGATTGAGCGCAGCGAAGAAAGCTTCACCAAAATCGTCGAAGACAATTTCGGCCTCAACAAAAGCGAATACGAGCGCATGCTTTATCTTTCACTATTGAAGTCTAAGGTCGAAACCAATATCGATCAAGAGGCCAACCAAATCGCCGATAAAGTTGAAAAGCTCTTAGCCGAAAATGATAACGATTATATGGCTGTAGCTGAAGCTCTCGGCGACAAAATTAATTACCAGGAGACCAATGGTCTCGTAGATAGCAAAAATATAGACGGCGGTCGTGCTACCGAAGCCATGAAATTGGAGCCCGGCGAGTCCAGCGGCAAATTTATTTCCATCAATGGCGACGGTTACTATTTCGTTAAATTAATCAATAAAAATGATACTCAGGTCAACTTTGTTTCTATTCGCGTTCCCTTCACTAAGCTCAATAGCCAATTTGAACAATTGAGGGAAGAGAATAAAATCACTGAATATATTACGCTACCTACTTTAGAACAGACTTCCGCCTAGGGACTTGACAACCCCACCCAACGTAAGTGCTCCTTGTTTATAGTTCGTCCTGACAAATAAAAAATAAGCACACGCGCTTATTTTCCTGGTGCGGGTACAGGGAGTCGGACCCTGGTCTCATCCTTGGGAAGGATACATAATAGCCGTTATACGATACCCGCTAACTTCTTAATTATAGCACACTTTTTTAATTTTCACTATTATCCACCCCGTCGGTGCCCATTTCTTCATCTGCGCCCGGATCGTCTATACCGCTTGGGGTATAGCCATCATCGCCAGCCGATCTATCGTCCACCGTAGTCCGAGTTGGGGTAGGGTCCGCCTGAGGAGCAGGCTGGTTTGAAGTCGTAGAGCTTGAGTTTGCCGCAGGGGCTGCGTAGGTGGCCGCCGCATCGGTATTTGTGCCCGCATGAGTTTCCTCAGTCACTGCTTCTTCCGCCGCTGAATTTTCCGCCTCTACCTGTGTCTCTTCGGTTTTAGCCTCTTCAGTTTCTATTTCAGTATATTCCTCGACCTTTGCGGTTTCTTCCGGTTGGCGATTATTCAGCACCGTTACAAAATAGGGAATTGCTACTATCAGCACTACTGCTACTAGGACCGCCCCAAAAATCACCCGTGCCTTATTTTCTTCGCTCAAGAACTCCCAGTAGTCTCTAACCATAACTATATTATACCACGAATCGCCATAAATATCAAGTGCTAAATCATCAACCCCCTCTAAAAAGCCAAGTTATGCTATAATATATATATGCAAGAAATTAGAGTTGAGCTTAAAAAAGTTATTCAAAATTTATACGGTCTAGATTTTGATCCCGAACTCACTCCTTCTCCTGATAATATCGACGCCGATTATTCTTCTAACGCGCCTCTTAAGCTCGCCAAAGAGCTTCACAAATCTCCTATGGAGATTGCAGAAGAAATTAGCGGCAGTTTAGATATCAGTGTCTCTGCTCCTGGCTTTCTCAATTTCACTTTGTCCGACGAGCATCTAAATAACTATATCGACGATTTAGCCAACGATTTCGACAAGGCTATCGCTTCGGATGAGTATCAAGATAAGACCATCATTTGTGAATTTAGCGACCCTAACCCATTTAAAGTTTTGCATGTAGGACATCTTTACACCAGCGTTGTTGGCGACGCTATTAGCCGATTATACGAATACGCTGGCGCTCATGTTATTCGCGCTAATTTCGGTGGCGACGTTGGTCTTCATGTCGCCAAAACCATGTATGTCCTCAGACAAAAGAATCCGGATGAACTCACCATTGAAGATATCGCCAAATGCTACGTTGAGGGTACTGCCGCCTACGAAGATAGCGAAGAGGCCAAGCAGGAGATTACTAGATTAAACAAAGAAATCTATCGCATTAATGCCGAAAAAATCCACGGCACTCCTCTAGCTGATCTTTACTGGCAGGGCAGGGAATTATCTTACGATTATTTTCGTAATTTCTATGCCAGCATCAATCTCACTTTTGATAAATTCTACCCCGAATCCACTGTGGCTGAGCTTGGTTTAGCTAAAGTCAAAGAGCAATTGAAAAACGGTGTCTATGAAGAATCCCAGGGCGCTGTTATCTTCAACGGCGAAAAATACGGCCTTCACACCCGCGTTTTCATTAATCAAGAGGGCGTGCCTACTTATGAAACTAAAGACGTCGGCCTGATTTTCACTAAATGGGACGATTATCATTTTGATAAATCCATCGTTATCACCGGTAGCGAGCAACTAGAATACATGAAAGTCGTCCTTAAGTCGGTCGAGCAATACGCTCCAGAACTCGTAGATCGGACTACCCATCTTACTCATGGCCTAGTTAAACTCCCCGGCAATGTCAAAATGTCGTCCCGTAAGGGCAACTTCTTGAAAGCTGTTGATGTTCTCGACATGGTTAAATTCGCCCTCAAACAAGAATACGATTCTAGCGATGCAACTATCTCTCTTGCCGCCACCAAGTATGCCTTTCTTAAGTATAAGATGGGCGGCAACATCATCTTCGACCCTAAAGAATCCGTCAAAATGACTGGCAACTCCGGCCCCTACCTACTATATTCCGCTGTCCGCGCTAAGAAGATTTTGGCTTCTGCAGATAACGCCGCTAGAGAAGAACTAACATCTGCGCAAGGGGGATTTCGGAGCGCGGCAGCGCGAGAATTAGCGCGCGAGCCCCATGGCGATGGGCGCGAGCGACGCGACCCCGGCGTAGATGTTAGTTCTTCATATGAACGTAATTTGAAGAGGAAGATTCTAGAATACAAGGACATCTTGGCGATAGCCGTCCAGGAAATCGCTCCCCACAAACTCGCCAATTACTTATACGAACTCGCTCAGGAATTTAGTCGTTTCTACGAACACTGCCCTGTTCAAGGCAGCGAGAGGGAAGTAGAGCGCCTAAAACTCGTCAAAGTATATTTAGATACTATGACTCACGGCTTAAACATCTTAAATATTAGTATTCCGGAGGAAATGTAACATGAAAAAAGCCACACTACTCTGGATTGATCTAGAAATGACCGGTCTCGACCCCGAGAAAGACAAAATTCTCGAAGTCGCTGCTATTGCTACAGATATAAACTTGAATCGAATTGCCGATTATCAGGCCGTTATCAAAGTAAATGATGCTCTGATTGAATCTCGGATGGTTGGTCCTTTCTGGGAACAAAATGCTAAAACTCGCGACGCGCTTAAAAACCAAAACGCAATTGGCCAGCCAGTTAAAAAAGTAGAACAAGACCTAATCCAATTTATCAAGCAATATTTCGGCAAAACGGTTTATCTCGCCGGTAATTCTGTCCATCAGGACCGCAAATTCATCGAACGCGAGACGCCTAAGTTAAACGAACTTTTGCATTATCGCATGCTTGATGTTTCCGCCTGGAAAATTTATTTTGAAAATGCTAAGGGCAAAAAGTTTACTAAACCCGAAAACCATCGCGCCTTAGACGATATTAATGGCAGTATAGAGGAGCTCAAATGGTATTTGACCTTTCTCAAATAGTCGATCTTGGCCCCTATGAGTCCAAATCTGAATCGTCTCGGCAATTATTTTCTAAAGATGGTAGGGTTTTTCTCGTCGTCAATAAAAACACTATTGAAGTTCGCTGTGACGCTCGTCTCAGCGAGAACTTAAAAGAGAAGTACGAATCCGTCATGGAGTCCCGCTACTTCGGGCGTGGTGGTATCGAAATCGTTCTTTCTGGCCAACTCAGCCAGCAAGAACTGGTAGATCTTGTTCGTCTAAGTTATATTATTTCTTCTTCGCCGTCTTCTTAGCGGCAGCTTTATCTCGGCGACGGTTGATTCGGTTCATCCCCTTAATCACCATAAAGATTACCCAGGCAATTACTAGAAACTCTACTACATTTTGAATGAAGTTACCATAGGCGATTATTGCCTCATCGCCAGTGCCAAAGAAGTTTGGGATTCTAATCGCTAAGCTAGTAAAATCTACGCCACCTAGTAGTAGCCCCACTATTGGCATTACGATGTCATTAACTAGGGAATTAACAATCATCGTGAACGCTCCACCCACGGCCACACCTACCGCCAAATCAATCATTGACCCGCGATTGATGAATTCGATAAATTCCTCCTTCAACCCCTGTTTTTCCTTTAATTTCTCTATTTCTTCGGATTTAGCCATTTGTAGCTCCTTTCTGGCTTTAAACCTTAATTTTTAGTTTCCGAGAAATCATTAAATTTGTCATACAAATTACTCAGGCTTTCATGAGAAGTAGTTAGAAGTTCCGTCAGGGTGTCATCTTGTGAAGCCTTTATCAGTTTAGCCTCCTCCGCAGTTAACAACGAAATCTCGTAAGCCATTTTATGGGCGTAAATCCGGTCTAAGATCCCATTAATTTTAGCCTCAAACAACTCGTTAGTTAGTTCATCTTTGGCTAAAGTCGCTTCTTCGACTATTTTCTTGCTGATATCCTTATCTTTGAATTTATATTTATTGACTAGATAATCAGTTAAATCTCGGCTAGTATTTGCCAGCACCCCACTTAATGAAGCGCTATTAGACCTTAAAATCGAAGATTTTACATTTTGCTGATATTCTTGGATCACCTCCGAAGTGTTATCTAGATGAAGTTTTAGATCGTAGCTTAAAGTTTTAGTATTGTCTTTATTGCCGCCTAAAATTGCTCCAATGATAATAATTATAATCAGTAATCCTATCGCTACGGCGCCAATGATGAAAAATTTAGAAGATAGTATATTTGAAATGCTTTTTTTGCCGCCGACCTTCTTCACTGGTTTGCTAGCTTTCGAAATTTGATTAAGATATTGTTGCCCGTCCATATTTTATATTATAGCACGGAATAGCTTTTTCCAAGGCACAAGCTTAGATGAAGCAGATCACTGTGTTATAATGATAATATATGCAGGACGCGAAGGAGGAAATTAAATCTCGACTCGCGGTGGAGGATGTCGTAGGTCAATATATAGAGCTCAAGCGTGCCGGCCGTAATCTTAAAGGCCGTTCGCCTTGGGGTGTGGACAAAACTCCTTCCTTCATGGTTTCTCCCGAGAAGGGAATTTGGCACGACTTTTCCGCCAATAAAGGTGGTGATATTTTCACTTTCATCATGGAGGTTGAAGGTCTTAGCTTCAAAGAAGCCCTAGAAAAGCTCGCCGCTCAGGCTGGTGTGGAACTTACTCGTTATCAAGGTGGAGATAAAAAGGTCGCCGAGCGTAAAACTCGCGCCAGGGAGGCCCTTAATCTCGCCACTCGCTATTATCAAGCTTGTTTGTCGCACAGCAAAAAAGTCTGCCAATACGTCTTCTACGATCGCAATCTCAACCGTAAAACTGTTAAGGATTTCAAAATCGGCTATGCTCCTAACACCGGTAAAGCCATGACTGAGGCCCTTCAAAAACGCGGTTTCACTACCGAAGAATTAGATACTGCTGGCTTGCTTAATCGTTTCAAGAGCGATCTTTTCCGTGGGCGCATGACCGTGCCTTTTATTGATACCACTGGCAATGTTATTGGGTTCACCGCTCGCGTTATTGGCAAAGGCGAGCCTAAATATTTGAATACTCCAGAAACTTTACTATTTAATAAATCTAAATTTATTTTCGGCCTTTATCAAGCTAAGGAATCTATTCGTCGCAGCGGCTATGTCGTAATTGTAGAAGGGAACATGGATGTTATTTCTTCTCATCAGGCCGGTGTAAAAGAGGCAGTGGCCACTTCCGGCACCGCCATGACTGAGCAACACTTAAAAGCTCTCTCTAAACTCACCAGCGATATTCGCTTGGCTTACGATGGCGATGCAGCTGGCGTTAAAGCTACTGAACGTGCCATCATGCTGGCTGGCGACCTCGGCATCGATCTTACGGTGATTTCTGATTATCACGGAGCTAAAGACCCTGACGAACTCATTCAGAAAGATCCTAGGCTTTGGCAACAAGCCGTAGAGAAACGTATCCCAGCCGTAGATTGGCTACTAACCAAATACGAAGAAAATCTTAACCTCAACTCTGCTCCCGATAAACGCAAATATTCTGACATTGCTCTTAAATTATTAAGTTTTGTCCAAGATGAAGTTGAGCGCGCCAGCTACGAAGAAAAAGTCGCCCGCAAGCTAAACGTAGAAGTAGCTGTCCTCCGTGAGAAGGGTGAGAGATTAAATCAGAAGTTAGCCAAAGCCCCTCGCCGCTATTTAAAAAAGCCTAAAACTGAGGCCCCTGAGTCTGATCGGCTCACCAAACTCGAGAACAGTCTCCTTGCCCTTAAAATTTTCGGTGGTATCACCGACATCGACATCCCTCTTGAAATTCCCGACGATGAAACGCGCCTCGCCGAACTTGAACTGATTTTTAATCGCGAACACGAGCTCGAAGGTGCTAATTTGGAACGGGAAGCAGCTGAACTTTACTCTAGATACACCAGGGAATTAAACCAACATCAAATCAAAACTCTTTCCGAGCAGCTCGCTGATATGGATGAGGACGACGATAATTATTCTAAATTACTTAATCAAATTCAAGACTTACAAGACTCTGGCACTATAATATGATATAATAGAATCTCAAGGAGAACTTATTATGTCAGCCATTAAAAAAGCTATTATTACCGACGCTGGTTTCGCTAGTCGGTTCTTACCTATTACTAAAACTATCCCTAAGGCCATGATCCCGATTGGCGCCAAGCCCGTGATGCAGCTTTGTGTAGAAGAGTGCGCCAAAGCCGGCATCGAAGAAATCGTTATCGTGGCCACACCTAACACTAAAGCCAAGGAGATTTACGATGACTATTTCCATGGACAAGCCGATAACGTTAAAAAGCTCTTAGATAGCCAAGGTAAATCCGAACGTTTCGAGCCAGTACAGGCAGTCTTAAACTTACCCAAAATCACCGTTATCGAGCAGGATCCTAACCTTCCTTACGGCAATGGTTCGCCAATTGTTTCGGCTAAAGATTTTGTCGAAGGCGAAGAAGCTTTCGTAGTATTATACAGCGATGATCTCATTCTGGGTTCTAGCGACGTCAAAGAGCTTATTGATGAATATGAAAAACACCCCGAAGCTAAAGCCGTTATTGCTGCTCAGGAAATGCCAGAGGCCGTTTGGTATAAATATGGCATGATCGCCTTAAAAGAAAATGGGACTTTGAGTCATATTGTCGAAAAACCTAAAACTCCAGATCTCAGTCCGAGCAACCTCACTAGCTATGGCCGCTATCTGCTTACCCCAGAGGTTTTTAATTATCTCATTCCTGCTAACACTGGTCTCGATAACGAACTTTGGACTGTTGACGCTATTACTAAGCTTGCCGAGCACGGAGACGTCTACGTTGCTAAAAGTCAAGGTAAATGGATCACCACCGGTGACCCCAAGAACTATTTCATGGCTCATCTCGAATATGTCTTAGCAGAGACCGACTATGGTGATGAAATTAAAAAAATGATACAATAAAACAAAGGAGGAAATTATGAACGTAGCAGAATGGATAATAGTAGCGATACTTAGCATGACTTTGCTAGTATTCTTAATCGTAGGGATTGTTCTCTTCATTAAACTGATTGGTCTCACTAAAGAAGCCGAAAAAGTTGTAGTCGAGAGTCAAGATATTGCCAAGAACGCTAACGGCATTGTTTCCAATGTTAAAGGTATGACTTCGATCGGTGGGACGGTAGAGATGTTTGTGGATAAATATGTTAATCCCAAACTAAAGAGTAAAATTAAAGATAACAAGGAAGGGAGCAAAGATGGCGGAAAAAGCAGCAAAAAATAAAAGCGGGGCAGGTAAATTTTTCTTAGGAGCTGCCATTGGCGCTGCAGTTGGCGCTATTGCCAGCAAATTTATCTCCACCAAGGTCGAAGAAAGAGAAGATGAGATTGAGGATTTCGAGAACGAAGTCGAGGAAAAGATTGAAGAAGCCAAAGACCAGGCTGAGAAAGTTAGTCAGACTGTAGCCGAAGAAACCAAGAAAGTCAAAAAAACCGCTAGTAAAGAGGCTAAAAAAGTTGGCGAAACCGCCAAGGCTAGCGCTAAGAAGGTGGGTAAAGCCGCGAAATCTGGCGCTAAAAAAGTAGAAAAGACCGCTAAAAATGCCTAAGCCTCAGCTGAAGCCAAGTGATTTTGTGCACCTGCACAACCACACTCATTATTCGCTTCTCGATGGCTTGACTAAAATTCCTGAACTAGTTCAATTTGTCAAAGACGACGGCATGGAAGCTGTTGCTGTCACTGATCACGGCACCATGAGCGGCTTAGTAGAGCTGTATAAGGAATGTAATAGCCAGGGAATCAAACCTCTACTTGGACTAGAGGCCTATGTTGCTGCCCGTAAAATGACCGACAAAGACCCCGCTCACGATAAGCAAAGATTTCACATTACCCTTATCGCCATGAACAATAAGGGTTTCGAAAACCTTTGTCGTATTATGAGCAATTCCGAAGAATACGGCAAATATTATAAGCCCCGCACCGACCATGATGAGCTCGAGAAGTACAACGAAGGCATCATCTGTTTATCTGGTTGCATGGGATCAGAAATCTCCGAGGCCATCCGTGCCGGTGATGACAAGCGGGCTTTGGAGTTGATCGATTGGTATCGCAACGTTTTCAAAGATCGCTTTTATTTAGAGATGCAGGATCACGGTCATCCCAAATCCAGCACGCATTCAGCGGAGCAGAAAAAGGTCAACGATTGGCATATGGCCCATTATCAAAAACTTGGGCTCCCTATCGTAGTCACCTGCGACGCGCACTATCTCAATCACGAAGATCAAGATGCTCATGAGGTCTTGCTCTGTATTGGCACTGCCTCGAATCTTTCCGACGAAAAACGCATGACTTTGAAAGATTACGATCTCCACGTCATCCCATCCAGAGAAATCATTGCCCATTGGCAAGACACCTGTCCTGAGGCCGTGCTCAATACTAAAAAAATCGCCGATCATTGTAACGTGGATTTACAGCTCGGGCGGATTCTTATTCCTAAATTTCCAGTGCCTAAAGGCGAAGACGAAAAAACCTATCTAGACAAATTAGTCTTCCAGGGACTTGTTCACCGTTATTGTGGTAAAAGTTTAGATGAGGCCACCAAGCTCTCCGTCAAGGATTGCCGCAAGCTTCTAGAAAAAGAAGATCAAACTCGCGATGATGATCACCGGATTCTTCCTCGCATCGATTATGAGCTTTCCGTCGTTGATAAAATGGGCTATAACGGCTATTTTCTTATCGTCCAAGACTTTATCAACTGGGGTAAATCTCAGCGTATCGTTTATGGGCCGGGGCGAGGTTCCGCTGCTGGTTCTATTCTTGCCTATGCTCTGCGTATTACCGAGTTAGACCCCCTCAAATATGACCTTCTCTTTGAGCGTTTCTTGAATCCTGATCGTATTTCTATGCCGGATATCGATACCGATATTCAAGATACTCGTCGCGACGAAGTAATTGAATATTGTACCGAAAAATACGGTGTCGAACGAGTTTCTAATATTGTCACCTTCGGTAAAATGATGGCCAAAAACGCCGTACGCGACGTGGCTCGTGTGCTCGAAGTTCCTTACGCCGAAGCTGATCGGCTCGCTAAAATGGTCCCCGACCCCGTCATGGGTCATCACGTCCATCTGAAAGATGCTATTAAAGAAGTCCCAGATCTAAAACAAGAATATGAAACTAATCCTACAGCAAAGGAAGTAATTGACTTCGCCTCTCGTCTAGAAGGCACCATCAGGAATCACGGCGTGCATGCTTGTGGTGTCATTATCGCCCCTGACGATTTAGTTAAGTTCTTGCCGTTAGAAGTCTCGGCTAAAGGCCCTATTGCCGCTCAATTTCCGATGGGGCAAGTTGAAGAGCTCGGCCTGCTCAAAATGGACTTTCTTGGCCTCTCTAACTTGTCGGTGATCAATAACGCCCTCAGGATGATCCGCAAAGTTTATCATGACGATATTGACCTCTCCGCCCTACCATTAGATGACGCTAAGACCTATGAATTGCTTCAGCGCGCTGAAACTACGGGCGTTTTCCAATTGGAATCTGCCGGTATGAAACGTTATTTGAGAGACCTCAAAGCCTCTACTTTCGAAGATATCATCGCTATGGTGGCCCTCTATCGTCCAGGACCGATGCAGTTCATCGATTCCTTCATTCGCCGTAAGCACGGTCAGGAAGAAATCACCTATCTTCATCCCGGTCTAAAGCAAGCGCTTAGTAATACTTATGGAATTTTGATTTATCAGGAGCAGTTCATGCAGATCTCTCGCACCTGGTGTGGTTTTACTGGCGGTCAGGCCGATACGCTTCGTAAAGCTGTAGGGAAGAAGAAAATTAAACTCATGGAAGAGGTTAAACCGCAGTTCATTGAGGGGGCTCAAAAAGTTGGTGGCGCTACCAAGGAACAGGCTGAAACCTTTTGGAATCAGCTCCTAGACTTCGCCAACTATTGTTTCAATAAGTCTCACGCCGCGTGCTATGCCCTAATCGCTTATTGGACCGCCTATCTCAAGGCCCATTATCCGGATGCTTTCATGGCCGCACTTATGACCGCCGACATGCGTTGGACCGATCGTCTTGCTATTGAAATCTCCGAATGTAAAAAAATGGGTCTTAAAGTTCTTGGTCCCGACATCAACGAGTCTTATGGTGATTTCGGTATTGTTGGCGGTGAAAATACTATCCGCTTCGGACTCTCGGGCATTAAGAACATGGGCAAATCTTTAGTCGAGACTATTGTTATTCCAGAGAGAGATAAAAACGGTCCCTTTAAATCGGTCTGCGATTTTGCTAAACGTGTAGATTCTACCAAGTTCAATAAAAAATCTTGGGAAGCTGCCATCAAAACTGGCGCCTTTGACCGTTTCGGTAATAGCCGTTCTGACTTGTTATTCAACCTCGAGGCTATTCAGGCCTACGGTTCCAAAATTCAGAAAGATGTTGGTTCCGGCCAAACTGATTTATTTGGTCTAATGGGCGAAGCTGGCGCTGTCCCAGAAGTAGAAATCAAATCCGCCCCGGTACAATACCAAGAGAAAGAACTGTTATTATGGGAACGTGATTTAATGGGTCTTTATCTTTCTGCTCATCCTCTAGATAAATATGATACTTATTTCGAAGAGCAAACGCATCCAATGGAATATATTAAGGCTGAGTACGATAATAAGATAATCACTATTGGCGGGATCATCACCAATGTCCGCACTATTTTGACTAAAAAGGGCGATAAAATGGCTTTCGTTAAACTAGAAAACAAAACTAGTGAAGCTGAATTTATTGTCTTTCCTAGCGTCTTCGCTGAATACGGTGCCAAGTTAGTAGTAGATAATGTCGTCAGAGTCCAGGGCAAAGTTAATGCCACCGATCGCGACGGTCGCATCACCTCCGATGTTAAAGTCTTAGCCGAATCCATCGAGCTAGTCTCCGACGAAGTATTAGAGAATTATCAGCCGACCAACACTAAATTAGCAGCTCCTAAAAGCGCGCCTACTGATGGTCGCCGGAAATATCGCAAGTCTTCTGCCGAAAAGGTTCATGGCGGAGCTCAAATCGAAGCTCTAGAAACTAGACGTATTATTAAAGAACCGCCTAAAGATCCCCGCAAAGAGCGACTCTATCTTCTAATTGAAAACCCTGATGATACCGACACTCTAGCCGCCATTCGTCGTCTAGCCGATCTCAACCTCGGTGTTCAAGACGTAATTCTAGTTCTTAAAGACGGCGAGACTAAGCGCCCTCTTAAAATGCCTTTTCGGGTCGAGGTCAATGACGATCTTCTCGCCAAACTAAAAGATTTACTCGGCGAAAATAACGTCAAAGTTAAATAATGTTATAATAGATATATGAAACAGAATAGATCGGGAGATATGGTTACGGTCAATCGTCGTGCGCGCTATGACTATACGCTTGGCGACGAGCTTGTTGTTGGTATGCAATTATCTGGTCTCGAGGTCCGTTCTATTCGCGATCATCATGTTCAACTCAAGGGTTCTTTTGTCACTATTAAAGATGGTGAACTCTGGCTTAACAATTTAACTCTCGGTGCTGATACTGCTCGCAATATTAAACTTCTCGCCACCAAAAAACAAATCGTCAGTCTAGAGAGGGAAAAAGTTGCCGGTTCCACCATTGTTCCAGTTCGTCTCCTTGGTGGCAGTCGCTACATTAAACTCGTTATCGCTGTCGGTAAAGGTAAGAAAAAATACGACAAACGCGAAACTATTAAAAAACGCGACATCGAAAGGGGCAAATATTAAATGAAAATCTACTCCTGGAACGTTAACGGCCTTCGCGCAGTAATCAACAAGGGCGCCCTGCAAAATTTCGTTGCTCAAGAGGCCCCTGATATTTTATGCATCCAGGAAACTAAAGCTAAACAAGGCCAAGCTGAAATAGATTTTCCGGAGTACGAAGAAATCTGGAATTCCGCAGAGCGACCGGGCTATTCTGGCACGGCGATTTTTACTAAAATTAAGCCTCTTTCCATTCGAAACACTTTGCCCTCAGATTATGATTTTAAGGATCAATTTGGCGATCCTTGCACCGAAGGTCGTGTGCTAACTGCTGAATTTGACCACTTTTATCTAGTCAACGTCTACACGCCTAATTCTAAAAGAGAATTAGAGCGCTTAAGACTGCGCGAAAAATTATGGGACCCAGCCTTCCTTAATTATTTGAAGGATTTAGAGAGGATTAAGCCAGTAGTAGTCTGTGGCGACTTTAACGCTGCCCACGAAGAGATCGATCTCGCTCGTCCCCAGGCTAATCGTCGTAACGCCGGTTTCACTGACGAAGAAAGGCAGGGCATCACTAATTTGTTAAATGCTGGCTTCATCGATACTTTTCGTACTCTGCATCCAGATGAGCAACGCTATACTTGGTGGAGTCACTGGGGTCATGCTAGGGAAAACAATGTTGGTTGGCGCATTGACTATTTCTTTATTTCGAAATCCCTGAAGTCAAATCTCAAGTCTGCCGA
The DNA here is from genome assembly GCA_024697865.1 of Candidatus Saccharimonadota bacterium. Taxonomy (GTDB): domain Bacteria; phylum Patescibacteriota; class Saccharimonadia; order Saccharimonadales; family Saccharimonadaceae; genus Nanosyncoccus. The sequence goes on from JAILSC010000014.1 coordinate 18,837, forward strand.
AATCCACGAATCTTATATGGGTTCAGATCACTGTCCAATTTCAATTGACCTGGAGTTTTGACTAGATGGATTATTTTCAGAAAATTGACCAAAAACCCACTCCAGATCTCACCTGGAATTTGCCGGAACAGAAACGTGGCGTCATTAAGATTATCGGCGGCAACAATAACAGTTTTCGTGCCGAGATTAAAACTGCTGAATTTCTAGCTAATCGCTATCCGGTGGAGGCCCCTACGATAGTGCTTCCGGACAGTCTTAAAGCCAAGTTCCCCCCGCTCCCCAACGTTATTTATCTTGGTTCTACTGATTCTGGTTCTTTTGCTAACACCAAAGAACTGAGCACCATTATGGCAACGCCTGATTCCAATCTCGTTCTTGGTGATTTGTCTAAAAATTCTGTTACTGCTGGAGCTGTTCACGATGCTCTTAAAAATCTCGTCCGCCCTACCCTTATCACTCGCGACACTATAGATTTAATTGCCGAACATCAACCCGAATCGACCTTAATGAATCCGCGAATAATTTTCTTCGCCAGCATGCCTCAGCTTCAAAAAGTTTTCCGTGCTGTTTATTACCCTAAGGTATTGCTGCTTTCTCAATCTCTCGTTCAAGTGGCTGACGCTCTCCATAAATTCACCTTAAGCTACCCCACTAAAATCATTACTCTTCATAATGAGCAAATTCTTATCGCGGCAAACGGGGAAGTAAAAGCCGTGCCTCTAGCCAAGACCGGCTATCAACCACTTACTTTTTGGAACGGTGAGCTCGCTGCCAAAATCGTCGCCTTAAATCTTTTCAATCCCGATAATTTTATCAATGCTACTATTTGCGCGCTTTTCGCTTAGATAACGCTTTCTCAATTTCTACTGCGTCGCGCGAAATATTTTTTCTTCTTTGTCTGAGGAAAAACCACATAAACACAAAGATAAAACAGCCAAAAGCGAATAGTCCCCACTTTACGGCTAATGGCCAACTCGTTGCAAATAAGATAAAAGCACTAATCACCCCTAAACAAATTGTGTATAAATATCGTCTAGTTAGGATAATTTTTTTAGCCAGAGGAAAGTTTCGTCGGGTTAGAGAACCAGCTGTGCAGTCATCCGGATGTCCAAATAATTTGCCATACACTATTAGTTCAATTATTCCGCACACCACTACGTAAAAGATTATTACTATGAGTCCCACCGTCCAATTCACCTGTAAAGTACAGAACAACACTTGTGCTGCTGCCAGCAGCACGTCGGCGACCATATCGTATTTAGCAGCATATTTTTGGTATTTAGGCTCTTTACCTTTCGGAAACGGCCATTTTCGCGCACAGGTGCCGTCAAAAGCGTCGGTCAATTCTGCCACTAAAAAAATGATAAATGCATTTTCGGCTGCGCCGCCCACGAAAGCCAATAGCAATAATAACAATCCTAATACAAACCGTGCACCCGTCAATAAATCTGCTAAATATCTCATAATCAAATTATATCAATCAAGCCTTCATTTTGGCAAAAATCTTCTCCAATTCTATCATTCTTTTCGAAATTAACACCTTTTCCCGATTTTTGATCATTACTTCAGACATTTTTTCGATTCTTTCCGGATGAGCCAAGAGGTCGTTTAAGGCCTCAGCCATTGCCGTAGGTTCTGGCCCCTTTGTTAGTACATAACCCCCACGAGGGGCGATCTCTTTCATGTCTGGGTCGCAGAAAAACACTGGCACTCCTTGAATCTCCGCTTCAATCAAGGTCATTCCGAAAGTATCATAATTATATGACACCAGCACGTCCAAATTTGTTTCCGTGATGGCTTTTTGCACCTTGTAAAACGGGGTGTCACCATAAAATTTTACCGGTAATCTAAATCGTCGTGCATATCTTCGGGCGCGCTTAAACTCCGTTCCACCTCCGTATACGTCCATCTGCCATTTGCCCGGGACTAATCTTAATGCTTCTAAAAATGGCATAATTCTTTTCTCCCCCTGCACCCGTGAATGCCAGATAATCTTCAAGGGTTCTTTGCCTGATAGCTTCTTCACTGTTACTTCGGCCGGGAATTTATCGTCCGGATAGCCATTTGGTAACACTTTGGTCGGTTGCGTTACTCCGTAATGTACCAATTTTTTTCGAAAATGCTCTGATGGCGTTAGCACCATATCGGCATAGTTTGCGTGATTCACCATTAATGTCCACATTTTAGCCTTAGCTACGGTATCTGCTAAGTAGTTATCTCGTGCTACCTTTACCGGATGAGGCAAATACCAAGAATGAAACCAGTCTAGAGCGCCAGCCACCAATGTCCTCAATCCAAACGGGACTACCGTGGATACTCCCATATCTTCTCGTCCGTGCATTACTTGTACCGAAGGGACACTCAGTTGTTTGGCTAGCCTTAAACCTGCGATTGAACAACCACTTTCGTAATGCACATAAAAAATATCGAATTCCTTAATCTCCGGATGTTTCCTTAGCAGCCACTTTTCAATTATTTTTGGTCTTCTAGATACCGGTGTTAGCCCCTTAAAATACCACCGACAACTCGGCACCACGTAAATCTGTTCTTTAGCTAATTTTGTCAGTTCTTTTTCGGTCCGTCTAAAGCCCGTGCTAAATATGTATACGGTGTGGCCTCTGTCTTCCAGAGCTTTTTTTTGGGCTGTTAGCGAATTTACTATCCCCCCTGTTAAATCCAAGTAACAATCTGAAAAAATTGCAATTTTCATACCTCTATTGTATCATATAGATATGGCAATTGAGAGGTTAGTAGAGCCGACTGTGGCTGAAAATGATAAGGAAGAAGAGAGAATCGAAATTTCTCTTCGTCCGGTTACTTTTCAGGAATATATCGGTCAGGAGCACCTCAAGAACAATCTTAAGCTCGCTATTGATGCCGTCAAAAAACGCAACGACGGTAGCACCCTAGATCACGTTTTGTTATATGGCCCTCCCGGGCTAGGTAAGACCACCATGGCTGGCGTCATTGCTCATGAGCTCGGCACCAACCTTCGCGTTACCTCTGGTCCCGCCATTGAACGCGCCGGTGATCTTGCTAGTATTCTCACTAATTTAAAAGATGGCGACGTCCTCTTCATTGACGAAATTCATCGTTTGCGTCGCGCCGTTGAAGAAATTCTTTATTCAGCCATGGAAGACTATAAACTAGACATCGTTATCGGCAAAGGCCCCGCTGCTCGCTCTGTTCGTTTAGACTTGCCTAAATTTACTGTAATCGGTGCCACCACACGCACCGGTTCTCTTGCTGGTCCTTTGCGTGATCGTTTTGGTATTATCCATCGGCTGGAATATTACAAAGAGCCCGAAATCGAGCAGATCATCACTCGTACATCCAATATTTTAAATACTCAAATTCATCCTGAAGCCACTGAGCTTCTCGCCACCAGATCGCGTCTTACGCCGCGTATTGCCAACCGCCTCTTTAAGCGCGTTCGCGACTACGCCGATGTTAATGGCGATGGGATTATTGATCGCCCTACTGCTGTAGAAGCTTTGAAATTAATGGAGATCGATCAACTTGGTCTCGATCCTGCCGATCGCAACATGCTAAAACTTATGTACGACAATTACGGCGATCGTCCTGTTGGCCTAACCACTATTGCTGCCCTAACCGGCGACGAAGCTACTACTATCGAAGATTATTACGAACCCTATCTTTTGCAATTAGGTCTCTTAGCACGCACTCCTCGTGGTCGCCTGGTTACCGAGAAGGGAAAGAGACATTTACAAACCCCTAGAGATAAGATATAATTACTGGAAAGGACTAATAGATTAATGGATGAATCACTCACTAAAATTCGCCACGAACGTAGCAAAAAAGATTTTCCTGAGCTCAAATTAGAGGATGGTGAATATGTCGAATTTGCTTTTAAGCGAGCTCGCATTTGCTTGTTAGCTATTCTTGCCGGTATTGCTATTTCAATCATTGTTATTTTGCTGGCCTTTCTATTAGTTTTAATTGGTCAGTCTATGCTAGATGAGATGGGTCGCAATTTTGTTTATATTATTTTGGCCACTTTGTTGGCTGCCGCGCTTTTAAGTGGCATCGTAGCCATTATGATTTATCAGGGGAACCGTCTCTTTGTTACTAACAAACGTATTACTCAAATGATCATGAATTCTCCCGTCTCTAAATCAATCAACACCATTGATCTTGTATCCGTCGAGGACGCCAGCTTTCATCAAAATGGCATTCTCCAGACTTTTTTGCACTATGGTACTCTTCGTCTCGCTACTGTCGGTGATGAGACTACCTATACTTTCAAATATTCTGACATCTCTCCTGAAAATCTTAAAGCCGTCATCGACTTAATTAGCGAAGCTAAGAAAAAGGATACTAAGCAATCAGAATAATGCCTTTCGGCGTACACTCCCTCGCGCCCATCGTTATGGGGCTCGGTCGTTCTTCGCGCTCCCCGTTGGTCGCGCAGGCCGCCGAGAAGGTATTATTCTGATTGCTTAGTTTCTATTATATTTTATATAAGCGTCTTCTTTTTCGAGATCTGCCTTTAAGATGTATTCTTTGCATTTACCGTTTTCGCAATTTGCTGGTTCATAAGAGTACGAACTTCCAGCCTCACCTAAATTGCTGCCCATCGGATCCGTCCAAAGCGCCGGGTCAATTACTTTGAGATTTTCTTCTGAGATCGTTTCTGGATAATAGCCGTGTTCTTTATAGTAATCTTCTTCTAGGGCATAGTACATTGCGTTGATAGCAATTTTACGGTCTTCATCTCGTTCCATTGCATCTATATTGGCTTTTTGCACGAAGAATAGAATTAAAAGTAGGGAAGCAAATACTGCTACAATGATAATTTCTAATATTGTAAAACCACTTTTTAATTTCATATCTTTAATTATAGCACAGAATATGCTATAATTAAAAAAGTGGTACTGTAGCTCAGCTGGTTAGAGCGTGGGACTCATAAGCCCGAGGTCGGTGGTTCAATCCCACCCAGTACCACCAAAAGGTATATAAATCGGCAAAAGGCCGATTTTTTAGTAGTAAATTTCTGTTAAGTACCTTCGAAGTTCTAGTATGCTATTTTGTATCGATTTTGCACGAAAAATATGCCATAAAGCACATTTTCACCCCTATAAAATCGTCTGTTAATGCCCTAAACAATTTGGTTTGATTATTTTAATAAAAATAGCTAAGTTATTAGACATAACGAAGGTCTCGTTCCTGAACTCTAACGATTAAACAATAATATACATATATACATTACTACCGACAAACAGATATACGATATAATTAGAATTCTAAAATTTTTTTTATTTTTCTCTCGGGTTCCTATCGCTTTTCTATCATAGGGGTTACGTTTAAGTTTTATCATCGTAACCAAATCAGACACAGCACACCCCAAGAACAAAAGAACAATGAAAACGTTAGCTAAGACGAGCGCTGACCAAACACCAGTGGGCATCCCGAGCCTGCTAAAAACACAAAACATTATTGAGAATAATATAATAAAATATATGCATGCCGCATTTAAGATTCCGATGACTACCTTTTTTAGAGTTGATATAGTTTTTAAATCTTTGTTTTTCTTTTCTACTATTGCCAGTGCATTTCCGCTAGATGGATTTTTTCTTGATTTCTTTAGATTGACCAAAAATCCCACCAACCAAATACAAGACATTATTGCTATAAACCACAACCCAAACACGAGCAAGGTTGTAGCAATAAAATCCATTTCCGTAGAAAAACTGTTCCCTGGAACATTTTTTATTGCTTCTATTGAGAAAATGGTTAGTATTATAGATATAAAAATGACAATTGCGGCATAAATAATTTTAGCTATTATTCTTCCTTTTTTATTATATATGCCCATATTTATTACTTTTATATCCTTCTTTTCATTATTGTATCAAATTATCGTTTTGCCTGCACGATGTTAATACTTGAGCAATTCGCCCCCACCATTTTTTGTGTCAGAAAGACCTGCCTAGCTCAAGGTTACGCGCGAAAATTGTTACCTCAATTATGGCAATAGTAGGTCTTAGATTTATTTTGAAAGAGCTTGATAAATCTTTTCAAGCAAATCATTCTGCTCAGATGCTTTTAGGTTTGGAGAGACTCTCACTAGTGTAGTATTAATAAGTTTGGACTTTCCTGCGCTCAGTACTCCAGTGAAGCCATCAAGATATTCCTTACGTTTTGTGGCATCCTCTACGGTACGAAACACCTCGACTGTACCGCCGGCGTCAGCACCACGCTCTGTACAGCTTGTTTCAGTGGTAACGAAATTGAAATTATCGTCGAGTTCCCCATAATATTGTTTATCTACGCGGCTATCAATGTAGCTTACCTTAATGTAATATTGACCATCTTTACCGATTTCATTATTTGGATCAGTGTCCTCATCTAATATGCAGGTTTCACTTATTGTATCGATAGTTTTCAGTGCGCCAGAAATAGCATCTTTGTTTGGTTCGGCGTTAATCATGGAATCATCTTTGTCGGTTAGATTAGTGGTTAACTCTAGTTTATACACAAGCAGGTCTTTATTATCGTCTTTACTCTTCAAAGTTAGTTCATAAGTATCACTAGATGCAGAGATTTTTTCTTCTCGCACCACTACTTTCTTATAAGACGTCTCTTTCCCGGTGAATCCTATCTTATTTTCGTTCGCTGAAAAGTCACTGACTCCTTCAGTATTAATAATAACCTGATCACCACCGGAATATGAACCGGTGATTTTTGGCGATTCACATACATAATAACCGTTTTTTTCTGAAGAGTTGCAGTCAACCGACATGGTAGCTACCACTTCTTTTATGCCGTTGTTATCTTTTGTTTCTTTGATTTCGGCGCCGTCAATTGAAATATTGTATCTTGGTATGACTAAAAGGAAAATGATTAATCCAATTATTGCAATCCCAGCTACGATAAGAGCAATCAGTAGGGGTTTTTTAATGTTTTTTGTCGCCATATTAAACTCCTAATTACTAATATAAGTGTAACATATACCACTGAAAAAACAAAATCATATAGAAATAGTGCCAGAGTTACTCTGGCACTTGGATTAGGGAAGGTCATTGAGGGATGAATTGATCGAAAAACTTTTCTACTAAAAGAAAATGCTCTTTTTTAGAGTTGTCGGTGACGTAGAATTCGGTGCCCAATCTGTCTCTCATCCATTTCGGCAACGTAACTCGACGTTTCCCATCCACTCCTCGTTGGGCAGTTGCCCATTCGTCTTCGGGGTCGCCTCTAAAGAACAGCGCTTCCTTCTCGGTGTCGTAGAAGACTAGAACCTTTTTCGGCATCTCGTCAAACAGCATTCCGATGTTGATCCGCCCAGATTTATCTGCCCTAACTTCATCAATAATGTACATAGCGCCTGCCTCCCTTCACTCTGAATTTACGCTATTGAATAATTATATCAGATTTTCTCAAAAAGTCAAAAAATGGTACACCCTAGTGAAAGAGGTTACAACTATGTTAAAAGCAGATTTGGTGGGCGGGAATTATCCGTCCTTTTTATTGTTCTCTCGTCAAGATGTCTAAAGATTACTTATCATATCCGTAAAACACTAATTTTGATGTTTTTAGTTGTTGTCTATTTCTTTATACATATCTTTTAGATTTATTTTCATTGCAAGGTTACATAGGCGTACAGCTTCGTCCATTGCTACTTTGATTTCTGGAAGATAATCATCAAAACTCATTTTAAAATCTATCTTTGGGACAGTAATTCTGACCGCGGCGGATTTATTAGTCCTTTCAATGGTCATCCCTTAAGAGAGATATTCGCCTAAATATTTTTGAAAAATATTTATATACGCACCCATTTTTGGGAAAGTTAAATCCAAAAAACCTCTGTCTGATTTGTGAATGATGTGGACTTTATTTACTGGGGTTTTCATCTCTGGCCATACGGCGCTAGCTCCTCTTGGGCCTGTGACTTCATTAATTTTTAATGTTGGGTAGTTTTCTCTAATATTTTGGTAATACCTTTGCCAAAATTCAGTGACATTTTTGTCTTCAATAACCGTATAACCATTTTTCTTTTCCATAATAGCTTGCGACAATAATTGCGAAGCGTAAGAGTCTTTCTTAAAAAAATCCAGAAGTTCTTCGTAAGAAATTTGATTCTCATATTTTTTAGCTTCCGCATTGTTTTTCAGGTATTCCTCTGGAGCAATAATAAAAACAAAAAAATCGGTATAATCACCATTTTTAACACCTTTTGCTCCGCGCAAGTCATATCTACCTCTCTGATTTGGCATTGCGATTGCATCAATTTTGTCTTCGATTAATAGGCCGATCTTTTGAGTGTCATTTTTGAGAATGACAGTAATGTCGCTTTCGCCATTTTCGTCCATTAGGGAGTGCTCGGTGGAAACTAATTCATAATTTTTATCAAAATTTATCTTGTCTAAAAATAACCCTTTGAAATTTGGGTCATTTACAAACTTATTAATCACGAGAAAATCAATATCTCTTTCAAAAACTTTTTCGAATACTATTTTCATAAATATTTTGGTACACCGGATAGGATTCGAACCTACGACCCTCTGTTCCGAAGACAGATGCTCTAATCCACTGAGCTACCGGTGCACACTTGGGTAGTTTAATTATACCACAAATCATGGTATAATGCACGCACTATGCGAAATTACCCCTTAAAAGAACTTCAACAACTCTATCAAAATTACTATGTTTCGTACAACGATTTGGCTGAATTTATCGCAAAACATCACTTAAATTCATCCACCAAACGCGAAATGATTATTGAAAAACTGAAACTTTTTACCACTTTGCGATTTTCTCAATTTAAAAACTACAGTCAGACCACCGGCCAACTATACAAATATCTTAATTGTCGCGAGCAACTTAATCGGGAATTTATCAAGAGGGAACAAAAAAGGCTCTACCAAATCGAAGGCAATAATTTAGATCCTCAGCAGATTGCGGCCGTGGTTGCCTGTGAAGATGCCGAGCTCATCCTTGCCCCTGCTGGCTCTGGCAAAACCGCCAGTCTTCTCGCTAAATTGAATTATCTCACCGACCAGCTGCAAATTCCGCCCGAAGATATTCTTGTCATCGCGTTTACTAACAAAGTTGTCGCTGAACTGAAAGATCGCGTTAAGCAAACCGACGTCGAAATCCGTACTTTTCATTCTCTAGGTAATAAAATCGTCAAAGCTAAATTAAAAAATCACCATCTTATCGCCGATCACGAAACTAAACAACTCTTTCACCGCACCATTAAACACCTCTGTAATACTGACCAGGACTATGCCGCCAAACACGATCGCTATCTTAACACCAACGACGTCAGTGACGAGGCCGCGGCTTTTCTAAATCTTATTACTCGTTCTAAAGCCAATCAACAATCTGATGCCAAGGCCTTAGAAGAATTAT
>JAILSC010000005.1 GCA_024697865.1 Candidatus Saccharimonadota bacterium
TGGCAGTAGTATGACGATGTATGGTGGCCTTTCTTATAATATTGGCGGTGAATATGCAGCGAGGTATGCCTTCAGTAGCTGGAGCGCTACATCTGGCACTATTGCTGATAGCGGTTCCGAAATCACCACTTATACTCCATCCGGCAATGCCACCCTTACTCTGAACGGACGATATGCTACTACGGCCATACAAGATTTTACTTTATCTCAATGCCAGTCTCAAGCCACCAGCGCCTCAGCTCTTGTTTATGACCGGCGTGATAATTCTGCCTACACCGTGCGCTATATCAATGGTAATTGTTGGATGACGCAGAACTTAAGAATTACCGGCACTATTTCGGCTACAGATTCTAACTTTTCCAGTCCGGCTTCCATTAATACGGCCGCTGGTGGAGATTTAAGAGGTAGCAGCCCTACCTCCACTGAGCCTCAGTCTCATCTAGCAGATAGCACGGATACGGGTGCATCTAGCAGCTTAGGCTATACTATAGACCGATTAGGTGCCTGGTACAATTATTGTGCCGCTTCAGCTGGCGAGGTTTGTCAAGAGGCCGTTAAACAGGATGCCACTCAGGACATTTGTCCGGCTGGTTGGTATTTGCCATCCTATAGTCAGCAGAATGGTATTAGGAGTTACGCTTCCTCATTCTCTCCTATCTATGGCGGGATATACTACAGTGGTTCACTAAACAGTGTGACTACACAAGGTTCTTGGTGGTCCGCTACTTCTTATGACGCTATTGGCAATCAGTATTCTATGTACTATAGTACCGGTAGTCTAGGTATTAGCACGGGCGGCAAATATAGTGGACGGTATATCCGCTGCGTTCGCAGCTCCTAGCCCAATCAGTCTTTACCCGATAAATGTACCGCACTCTTCTTAACGAGCACAAAAAGTGATGGCTTGGCCCCGCACAGCTAAGCACGAGGTTGCCTTCACTCTTACCAATAAATCATAAAGACTCTAATGAATATAATTAAAATTCCCTACCGCCGAAGCTGGGATAGTCGAGCGAATCACTAAGTATGGTCTACCGTAGTTCATTTCGGTCACCGTGATTGAGCCATCGGCATTCACCGCCTCCACGTAGCCTACGTGTCCGGCCCAGCCCGAAGGGGTCTGGAAGATAGAGCCTGCCGTAGGGGTACGATCCACTAATCTACCAATCGAGGCTGCTCCGTAGGCCCAGTGGTTAGCGTTACCTAGGGTGTAAGCGTACGGTCTTAGATCTGGTCGCATATATAGAGCCCAGTCCACACATTGACCGCCTCCGGCTCCGGTGAAGTAGGAAGATACCACGGTGATATTTTGCCGCTCCGAAGTGTTGCCGAGATAGGTATAAGCATAGGTGTTAGCCGTATAGGTTGCTGGAGCTACATACTCTGGACGTTCGGTCTCTGGCAACGTGCCATCCCGAATGATGATTTTCTGACCTTCTGTTACCCCAGATACCTCTAAATCGTTTAAGGCGGCGATTTCAGCTGCGCTTGAGCCGTATTTAGAAGCGATCGAATCTATGGTGTCTCCGGATTTAACTGTATAAACAATTCCTGGCATGCTGGGGATATACAGTACTGTTCCTACTGGTACTTCGGCAATTTTTAGCCCGTTAGACCAACGGATCTGATCCACTGAGACCCCGTATTTGTCTGCTAGGGTGTATAGGGACTCTCCCTCCTCTAAGGTATGCTCAATTACACCTCTAGAAGCGTCGATGCTAGTCAGGGCGGGTTTCTCTAATTTGCCGGTGGCTGTTTGGCCCGAATCATACATCGTAGTAGTTACTACGTAGTTAGAGGCCACATCTGTAGCGCTGGCTAGCCCCAGGGCATCAGAAAGATCCGCCACCACATATAGCTCGCTCATCTGATCTACGGATACGTCGTAGCCGTTGGCAGCAAAAGTATCCAGGCTCAAGCTAACATCGGCGTTTTGCTTATCTAGTGAGCCTAGCGCTACCACCCCTAACGTCACCGCTCCTACGGCGGCATACGGAAGCGCCCCCTGAAACTTCTTTAAATCTAACTTTTTCTTCTTGCTCATAGTGAAACATTACAGAGAGATTGGCAATGGGCAGCCGTATTCTGAAGATGCTCATCCTCTGTATAACTATAATACATCAAACCGTCGTCTCCTGTCAAGAAGTAAAGGTAAGAGGTATCACTGGGACTAGCTACTGCTAACAGGGCTGAGAGCCCAGGATTGGAGATGGGTCCACAGGGTAAACCCCTGTAAAGTCGTGTATTGTAACACGAATCAACCGTTAAGGCTGCTGCGTTATCTGCGTATACCTGTCGATTAGGATCTACCTTATCTACCGCGTAAGATACCGTTACGTCACTCCCTAGCATGATTCCGTAAGCCAACCTAGACAAAAATACTTGGGCTACGGTTGGCATTTCTGCGGTCGGAGCCTCTTTCTGAACAATTGAGGCCAAAGTGATCCCTTCGTACAGGGATAGACCTTGGGCGGCATATCTGGCCTCTAAGTTATTGTCTTTGATTACCTGGTCCATCCCCCTAAGATAAGTTTCGATCACCTCAGAAGCAGAGTTATCTTTGTAAAATTCATGAGTCTCTCCATAAAGATACCCTTCTAGGGTAGCACCCTCTGGTCGCTCTTTCAAAAAGCTAAAATCATAATCTGCGTTTAAAGCAGTATCCACCTCTGAAGCAGTATAGCCTGCATCAATTAATCCCTGACGCACATCAAAAATTGTTTCTCCCGGTCGGATTGTAAAAGTGAAGGTATTATCATTGAGCAAAGCTTCTTGTTCGGCTAGCCAAGCCAAATATTCTTGGTGTCGCTGTTCTTTAATCACTAAAGCCACCCCTGTGGCAATTAAGCCTAAAATTACTACGATTGCTATACCTGACATCCATTTGGTCGCTGTCTTCATCTTGTGTTTTGCCTTTTTGGTATTAAGTTTGACTTTTTCTGATTGCTTCTTTGCGATATTCTGTAGATTTTCAGAACCTGCTATGAGCTTATCCGAAGAGCCGCAGTCACGACGAGGACTAGACGCCGAAGCCTGTGACGACAGGCCTGAGGCGTCGCTCGAGGATAGGCTTATAGCAGGTTTTGAGAGGTTCTCTAGAAAATCCTGCAAAATAATCGCTGCAGCTCCAGCATCAATATCGCCCTTCTCGTAAGGCTTACCCGAAGCCTTCAAACGCTCCTCCGCCATTACCGAAGTCAGAGATTCGTCTTGGAACCGAATTTTCGCTCCTGGTAGTCTCTGCACTAGTAGTTTAGCGAAGTTTCGCACGTATACTGATTGCTGGGTCTCCGTACCTTCGTTGCTCCTGGGCAGTCCCAGGACAAAGAAGTTCGTTCCCTGTAAATTGGCTAAACGGGCAATTTCTTGCCACTCTGAGCCGTCTACGTTGATATACCCTACTGGCACCGCAATCCGAGTGCTCGAATCCGCCTTAGCCACACCAATGCGCTTCTCGCCGACGTCTAAACCTATAATCTTCATCTAAAACCTATTTTTTGTCTTCGCTTTTATTATCTTCGGACTTCTTTTCGTCGTTATTTTTATTTTCGTCTTTATTCTCTTCGCTATTGGCTTTAATCTCATTACCATCCTGATCCTTGACTTCGAATCTGACAGTTACCTTATTTGAGTCACTAGGTACAGAGGTCACCCATGGATAAGAAGTGTCGATCGTCACGTTAGAGACGCCGTATAAATCGCGGATTTCACGTTGGGCATCGCCTAGGCCTTTACCCTTAACTTTCTCTACTACCTCAGTTTCGGTGATCTTTGGACCAATGTAGTATTGTGCTTTCAGTTTAGCGGTACTGCTAGCTCCGTTGTTGCTGAAGTTTTCGATGTAGATATTTTTGACGTCATAGACTTTTTGATCATCTTCTAGGTCAGCTTTAGCTACGACAAATTCTTTGAGCTTGTCTTTGTTTACTATGTATACCGTAGCGGTGGTAGTAGCGGTTAATTTTGGCTTGGTCCCGCCATTAATCTCTTGATCAGCCGCTGGAGTAGATGTGACTGAAGAGGTATTTCGGTCAAAGCTAGAGTCGATGATGTAATACTCATCTCCGATTGAATCGTATAGCTTCTTCTTGTTTTCTTCTTCTTTGGCTGAAGTAATTTGTTCTTGAGCCTTGATGATGTCAGATTGTTGCACTACGGTCTTAATGTCATCTGTTCCGCCAGACATTGCTTTGTCGGAAGATACGTTTACCGGGACCACCGTGCTCCAGCCGCTACCAGCAGCAGAAATATTATATTTCGAACCAGGCTCCGCAGCAGTTACGCTGATTGTTCCGGAGATGAGGCAGCGAATTTGGCCTTCGACGATGCGTTTTGAGTTCTCACAGTTGTCTTCATCGCCGTTCCAGATGAGATTCTTCGATTCGTTTGCTACGTAAGACAAGCCATTAATGGTAAAGACGGTACCGCTATTTACTGGTACGGATCCTGACGCATTGAATACTGTTGAGATGATCAGCTCGCCTGTAGCCTTGTTGCCTTGATTTTTCTCTCCGGTGGCTTCAAACTCCACTTCTTGAACTTCTTCTAATTTTTTCTGTTCTAGGTAGAATTTGCCTTCCTTGACATTTTCGTCAGTTGATTTGTCGGTAAAGGTGATTCCTTCTGAGAAATTCTTCGAATCAGTCTTGATCGCCACGGTGATATCTACCGCCGGCGCAAATCCAAATGCCCAAATCAAAAATCCAATTACCCCCACGAAAAAGACACTCATTACAATCGTTAATTTTTTATGCGACTTAATCCAATCCAGAACTTTATTCCCTGATGGTTTGGTTGACTTTTTCTTGTCCTTTTTTGGCAAAGATTCCGCTTCCTCTTCGTCCTCCTCGTCCTCTTCTTCTGGCTCTTCCCCATCCTCGGACGTTTTATGCTTAGCGCTTGTAGATTTGCTTGAGTTAGCTTCCTCGCTAGCCGCTTTTTCGGCTTCTTCTTCCGTGTCGGGCACGTCTTCAATCGTGTGCTCATTTAACGGCTCTTCGGTTTCTACCTCTGGGATTACCGGCGCTGATTGCAGATTCTTAGCTACCGGAATTTTAGTCGCCGCCGCCAATTTGGTAATTGATGGATCTACCGTGACCAGTACCACGCTCTTTTCGGCTGACGCTCCGGCTTTCGAGATTAATTTAATGTTAACGATACTCCGAAACACGCCAGCTTTTTTCGGCGGGACCAGAGCAACGATTTTTTCTTTGGATTTTTCGATTTTGGCAATGATATCCGTGATATCATCTTCTGGTTCGATATAAATGACGTCTTTATTCATATATAAATAGTATCACGAAAACGATTTCTTAGCTAGTACCATTTATGCTTTTTTTATGATGAAAGTTGACATTTTTCTTCATGCTTGTGTTAAAATAAATATAGATGAATTTGTTTAAACGCAAAACTCCCCTGGTGGGCGCTGATAATACTAACCGTGGCAATCAAGCTGCCATGGCTGAGATGGTTTTGAAAAATATTCAGGACGGCGTAGTTATCACTGATAAGGCTGGGGTTGTTCAATTTATTAATCCTGCCGCCGTCACTATGACCGGCTGTGGCTCTATTGATAAGGCTCTGGGGCTAGATTATGGACTAGTTTTGAAGGTTCAGTCTAAAGAGGGCCGTGCTCTTTCTGACGCAGAAAATCCGCTTTTTCAGGCCATGAAAACTGGCCAACCGTTAGAACGTTTTCAATGTTGTCTTGCCACTGAACAGGCAGATAAACTTGTTCCCGTAGCGATTAACGTTCTGCCGCCACAAGGTTTTAACCAGAATCGCATCATTACTTTCCGTGATATCGCTAAAGAACTCGCCGAAGAGGGCGAGCAGACGGAGTTCATTTCTACCGCTTCGCACGAGATGCGCACCCCTGTGGCCACTATTGATGGATATCTGTCTTTATGCCTTAATCCGCAAACAGCCTCTATTGACGAGCGTGCTCGTGGCTACCTCACTGCCGCTCAGGCCGCCTCTAAACATTTAGGTAAGTTATTCCAGGATCTTCTAGATGTCACTAAGTTAGACGACGGTCACATCCGCCCACGCCTAGAGCCAGTTG
>JAILSC010000007.1 GCA_024697865.1 Candidatus Saccharimonadota bacterium
CAACACTCTTGCTGTGTCAGCAATCGATTCTTTATGTCCCATCTGCGAACCACTCGGGTCTAGGAATGTTACCCCCATCCCGAGGTCATACCCTGCCACCTCAAATGAGCATCTGGTCCTAGTTGAAGTTTTTTCAAATAAAATTGCAATGTTTTTTTGCGGGAAATATTTATGATTTTGCCCTGCACGTTTCATTTCTTTAAATTTTCGTGCCACTGCTAGCATGTACTTTAACTCATCTTCGCTGAAATCTAGTATTCTCAAGAAATCTTTACCGTAGAAATCCATATGATGCCCTTCTTTTATATTTCTATTATATCTCAAAAAATTTTAAACACAAGTGGTATAATATATAATATATGAAGAAACGAATAGTTTTAGCCCTCGGTGGCAATGCCTTACAAAAAAACGGTGAAACTACCGCCGAAGCCCAGAAAAAAGTCGCTATCACAGTCGGAGAAATCGTCGCCGAACTCGCTGACAAATATGATATTATCATTGCCCATGGCAATGGTCCTCAGGTTGGCAACATTCTAATCCACGAAGAATCTGCCGCTACTAAGCAGGCTCCTGCTATGCCCCTAGAGACCGCCGTAGCTATGAGTCAAGGCCAAATCGGTTACTGGCTTACTCAGGCTATTAATAACGCACTCATCAAGCAAAACAAACGCCGCAAAGTCGTCACGGTGGTTTCTCAAATCGTCGTCGATAAAAACGATCCCGCCTTTAACAATCCTACTAAGCCTATTGGTCAATTCTATACTAAGGAACAGGCTCAAAAATTAGCTAAACAAAATCACTGGACCGTCAAAGAAGACGCTGGCCGGGGTTGGCGTCGTGTCGTGGCTAGCCCTCTTCCCGTTGATATTATCGAGAAAAACACCATTCGCGAGCTCGTTGATAACGGCGTAGTTGTTATTGCCGCTGGTGGTGGTGGTATTCCCGTCTATCGTACTAAAATTACTAAAAGAATTAAGGGTATTGATGCCGTAATCGATAAAGATTACGCTGCCGAAAAACTCGCCGAGCTTGTCAAAGCTGATATTTTCGTTTCCGTCACTGCCGTGCCTAATGTTTACCTTAATTATGGCTCGCCCGACCAAAAACCCGTACATCAGATTACCACCAAAGAAGTTAAAGACCTCATTAAGTACGGTTATTTCAAACCCGGCTCTATGCTACCTAAAGTTGAAGCTGCTATTAAATTCGCCCGCCACGGCGGCGCCGGCATCATCACCGACATTTCTCACTTGAAATCCGCCCTGGACGGCAAAGCTGGTACTATAATAACTTCTTAAGTTCAGCCTTATATGCCTCTACCCCTGGCTGGTCAAACGGGTTCACGCCAAATAATTTTGCTGAAATTGCGCAGGACAATTCAAAGAAATAAATCAGCTCCCCAAACCCCATTTCATCAAATGACGTCACACCAATACTTAATACCAAAATCCCACCTTCCGTATGCGCCGTTCTTACGGCTTTCACCACCTTTTCATTAGTTTCATCCGTCGGGTAATCAATTACCGTTTCCCACAAATTCCGTCGTCCATCTTGCATAAATTGCCCCAAAGAATGCAAGTCTGTTGAATAAATTACCGAGGCTGGGAACACGCCTTGTTTACCCTTCCCCTCTGACTCGCCAAACAGCTGTTTCAGCCATTCATTAAAATACATGGTCGAAGGTTCAAAACTAGCAAACACTTCCGTATCGTAACCTTTTTTGCCCAATTCGTAGCGCATCCAAGCATATTTCGAAGCTGGTTCCACTACTGATTCTACTGCCTCTGCTGCGCCCTCCAACAATTTATCGACATTAATTCCCGCCACTGCCATCGGTAGTAGTCCCACCGCCGACAATACTGAATATCGTCCACCAATATTATCTGGCACCACAAACATCGTGTAGCCCGCCGCTACCGCCTCATCGTGCAAAGCCCCTTGTTTTTTATCCGTCGTCGCATAGATCCGGTCCACCGCGTCTAACTCACCATATTTCTCAACCAATTTTTTTTTAAATTCATTAAAAGCAATCGCTGGCTCCAGCGTCGTTCCCGATTTTGAAATCACATTAATCGAAAAATCATGATCACCAACTTTTTCTAACGCCCTATCTAGCTCTCGCCGAGAAAGAGAATTTCCTGCGTAAATAATTTTAGTTTCCGAATGTGGGTGCAAAGCTTCAATAATTGCCCGATGCCCTAAATATGAGCCGCCGATACCAATGCATACCAAATACTCACTCTCTTCCTGAATTTTCTTCGCCGCTTCTTTAATCCGTACAAATTCTCCCATATCAAACTTACGCGGCAAGGCCATCCAACCCCCCATCTTATCTCGCGCAATCTCTTTTAAGATCTCCGCAGTTTTCGCTTGATCCACTTTCGGGCTAAAATTTATTGTGATCATATTACCTCCAATTACCTCAATTATACCATATAATATGCTATAATAGCATCATGCCCGAGTGGCGGAATTGGTAGACGCGCTAGCTTCAGGTGCTAGTGCCAGCAATGGCGTACAGGTTCAAGTCCTGCCTCGGGCACCATTACCGAACTTTTTTCTGAAATTTCGCGCTCACGCGCGTTTTTTATTGCCGAGCGGAGCTCGAAGTAAAGGCGAAAATAGGCTCGCGGTGCGGGGGTCGCGAGCCTATTTTCGCCCGCTCTTTTATCATTACGGTATTCTTCTAGTATGGGGGTTTGGTTTATTAAAAACAGATTCAACCCAACTCTTTTGACTTGTTCCAAAGTCATTTAGAAGTTCAGTTAGTGATTTCTTTTCACCGAGTAATTCCGCTTTCTTATTAAAGAAAGTTCCTCGGTCTATATCTTGCTCTAAATAACTATCAAATAGGATTTTCTGTGAGGTTGACCCCGCTTAACCTCTTCTCTGCCTGTTGCAATTGCGCCCCTTCGGGGGCGCTTTTGCTAGCTTAATCGCGACTTTGTCCATGGGTACGATCTTGTTCGCTATATGGATATGCAGAAATTTCCTTTTCAGCTTCAGTAACGATTGCGTCGAGCTGCTCAAGAGAAAAATCAGGTAAAAACAATTGTGGGTTGCGCCTATATAGTGATTTGATTAGTTCTTGCGGTGTTTCAAAAGAATATCCGTGGCCAATTAAAGCATGACTTTTCGAAGTGGAGGCTCCTTTTGGTCCATTCATTAAATGCAGGTTGACTCCCAGATTATGCGCGCGTTGAATCATGTTTTTTACTATATCGCCTCCGCCTAGGGCAATCATTTCTCCATTTTCGCCTAAAAGATCGATCTGCGTATCTGGCAAGTTTTTCCATCCTTTAACTTTGCGCCCATCTTTTGTCTCCAGAATTGATACATGAGTAACGGTGTTTGGCATAACGCCCGCTGCGCCATCGTGAGCGGCATCCATGGTCAATGTACCCCAACACACCAATTGGTCTTGGCTCTCTTGGTTGCGCCGATACACTGCTTCATGCACGGTTTTCTCAGCACCAAAGTTTGTCCCCCCGGTTACAAAATATGCGGTCTCGGGATTGAGTACGTTGGCTAGGGCCTGAGTTGCTATTCTGATACTATCTTGGTCCTCATCTGAAATGGTTTTCCAATTACCCTTTGACGCACCGGTTATGAGGATTGGAGTTTTACCGTCGATAGCTTCCACGATAGCGTCTTTATCGGCGATAATGCCAAGGCTATTCATTTTGGCTGTCAATTGTGTCTCAGCCTCAATAGCCTCTTGCTTATACTTGTTAGCTATAACATCATTCCATCTGGGTGCACCATCTTCCGTGGAGTATTGGGCGCTTTTATATAAGGTAGGGATATCGGTGATGTGTGGATGAGTGGCTTCTCTTTCGCGCTTTGCGGCAAGTATTTTTTGTTCGGTCATTCTCATCTTTTCAAAATCGCGTTCAGTAAGACCAGCCGCTGTAGCTAAGATTATTTCTTGTTCGCCAAAGGTGGAATAGAGTCCGTGGCCGTCGGTACCAAGTACCACATCGACATCTTTGTCCAGGTAACGCTTTATGGGTATTTCTGAGATACCGTCAACATTATTCAGAGCAAGATTTGAGCTCATATTAAACTCAATAATTGCACCAATTTCTTTGGCAAGTCCCAACGTCTCGTCATCTACACCATATAAGCCGTGCCCGATTCTGATATTTGGATATGGGTAGCTAACACCATCACGCTCTTCCGCTAGTTTATGCTCGTCATAAATTATTCTAAGAACATCACGCACATTTGAATCGAAGATTGGGTTTTCGCCGGCGTGGACTCTAATTGTAAAGTTAGGGTCAGACTGCATTGAATATTCGGATAGCATTCTCAACTCGTCTTCAAAGTCTGTAGTCTTGTTGGTCTCGTGCCCCATAAAATCACACCCGACGATATAGGGGCTCTTAGCAACTGCCGACGTGAGTCTATCGACGTCGTCTAGACTCCACTCTTTGTCTGAGTGGCGCCAAAGGCCAGCGACAATACGTAGTTTTACCCCTGTTTGTTCCTCGATATCTGGTAGATAATCTTCTAGAATCTGCATCCATTCCGCTCCGTCTTCTCCCGTATTAAGGAAGGAAGAGAAAGACAATTCTGCGTATTGGACCCCAGTTGATCTGTAATCGTTTGCTAGCGCCCATAAAAAGTCCGGCATTAGTTCTTTATTCTTTGTCAGTGACCCACGTAGGTCGTATATTTCCTCCATCTTGTTGAAGGTTTCTTGGGTTGAAAGTGGCAACATGATGCTTTCTTTGAATATTTTTAGATCAGTATCGCTTTAATGGTACATTGATATGTTACTTCCATCTGCTGTT
>JAILSC010000012.1 GCA_024697865.1 Candidatus Saccharimonadota bacterium
GAAGGCCTGGAGCCGACGCTTTTTTGGTACAACCCCAACATTCATCCTTACATCGAATATAAAACGCGTCGTGATTGCTTGAAGGATTATGCTGCTTCGGTTGACGTTGAATTAATCGTCAAAGAAGATTATGGCTTGGACAAATTTTGTCAGGCGGTTGCTGGTGATATCGCTAACCGTTGCGTGAACTATTGTTATCCTAAGCGTCTAGGCGAGACGGTTCGCTACGCCTTAGAGCACGGCTATGAAGCATTTACTACCACTTTACTGGTTTCGCCCTATCAGAAACACGACGAAATCAAAAAAGTCTGCGAAAAGCTGGCCGCTGAATCGGGGTTGGAGTTCATTTATCGTGATTTTCGGGTCGGCTTCCGTGAAGGGCAAGCTAAGGCCCGTGAGCTGGGCTTATATATGCAGAAATATTGCGGTTGTATTTTTTCCGAAGAGGATCGTTATCGTAAACAAATTGCCAAGGATTTAGAAAATGCTAGTATCTGATTATAATTATGACTTACCGGAAGAACGAATCGCTAAATTCCCGCCTGAGGAACGTGGCTCTACGCGACTTTTAGTTTTAAGTCGGGAAACTGGCGCCATTCAGGATTCGTATTATCGCAATCTAGATGAGTTTTTACATCCCGGCGATGTTCTGATCCTGAATGATACTCGTGTAATGCAGTCACGTTTGTTCTGCCAGCTTCCCGACGGCCGCCCGCGTGAGTTAGTAGTACTAGAAAAACACGGCGACGAGCCTCAACGCGTAATGTATCGCGGCAAACTTCACGATGGCGACATCTTAAGCATCGGTGACGATAAGATAATTATCAAGAAAATCCTCGGCAATGGTATCGCCGAGGTCGAGAGTGAGGCGGAGCTAGCTGATCTAGCTGAAAAATACGGCACAGTGCCTTTGCCTCCGTATTTACACCGCGAAGCGGCCGAATCCGATAAAGAGCGTTATCAAACCGTTTGGGCTAAACAAATGGGCTCTGCCGCCGCTCCTACTGCCTCTCTCAATATGACAGAGGAGCTACTGGAGCGCTTGCGCAAGAAGGGCGTAGTTATTAAATATTTAACCCTTCACGTTGGTCTCGGCACTTTCCTGCCTATTCGTAGTGACAAAGTCGAAGACCACCAGATGCATTCTGAATGGTTTCGAATTCCAGAGGATACTATTGCGGCTATTAAGGACGCCAAACGAGTGATCGCCTTAGGTACTACCGTTGCTCGAACCCTAGAGTATTATGCTCAGACCGGCAAAACCTCCGGCGAAGACGATATTTTTATCTATCCTGGTTTTGAATTTAAAATCGTTGATGCTTTGATCACCAATTACCACGCACCTAAGTCTACAGTTTTGATGCTGGCTAGCGCTTTTGCTGGCTGGGAGCATTTAAAAAATGCCTATGAACACGCAATTGAGGAGAAATATAATTTCTTAAGTTATGGAGATTCAATGTTGATATGTTAAAGTTTGATATTGAAAAATCAGCAGGTTTAGCTCGTGTAGGTGTAATTCACACGCCTCACGGAGACATCAAAACTCCGGCTTTTGTCGGTGCTGCCACTCGAGCTACGGTCAAGGCTCTGACTATGGAGCAAATGCGGGAGCTCGGCAGTCAGGCAATTCTGGCCAATACTTACCATTTGATTCTAGCTCCCGGTGCGGACTTAATTGAAGCGGCAGGTGGTCTGGCTGAATTCAGTAGTTGGCATGCCCCCACTTTTACCGATTCTGGCGGTTTTCAGATCTTCTCTTTACCTGATGTTAAAATTTCTGAATCCGGAGCCAAATTTAAATCTCATATCGATGGTCGCAAGTTCGAAATGACGCCCGAATCCAGCATGCAAGACCAATGGAAAATCGGTGCTGATATTCACATGGCCTTTGATCAGCTTACTAAATCCGATCAGTACGAAGATATGAAGCAAGCTATGGATCGCACCCACGCTTGGCTCGACCGCTGCGTCGCCGAGCACCAGCGCCTAGCTAGCATGGCATCGACGGGTGACGGACTTGGAAGGGCTCCCGCAGAGCACCCGAAGGGTGGAGCTGCGGGAGAGAAAAGTCCGGCAGGACCCGTCGAGCCGATGCAATACTTATTCGCAGTGGTCCAAGGCGGCAACTTCCTCGACCTACGCGCTGAGTCGGCTAAATATTGCGCGAGCAAGGCCGTCGATGGCTTTGGTATCGGTGGTGTTTTTACGGCCGAAGGCATGGACGAAATGCTAAAAACCGTCAATTCCATTTTGCCAGAAAATAAACCTCGTCACCTTCTTGGTATGGGGCAAGAACCGCTAGATCTATTCGTCGGCGCCGAATTCGGTTGCGATACTTTTGACTGCGTCGGCCCCACTCGCATGGCTCGCAACGGTTCCCTGTACACTTTAGATGGTCGTATTAATATTAAAAATGCCAAATTCAAACACGATTTTACCCCGCTCATGCCCGAATGTGATTGTGACTGTTGTAAAAAATACAACAAAGCATATCTGCACCACCTCTTCAAAACCGATGAAATCACCGCCAAAATCTTGGCTTCAATCCATAACGAGCATTTCGTGATTCAAACTGTCGCCAACATCCGCGAATCTTTATTAAACGGCACCTTCCAGGATTACAAAAGATCCTTCCTCGCTCGGTACTATTAGCTTAGATATTCCCATACTGAGCCGTTAGGCGTGTCTTTGACGCCAATATTTTTCTCGGCTAGTAAATCTCGTAATCTATCCGATTCCGCCCAGTCTTTAGCTTCTCTAGCAGCAGCCCGCTGGACGATTAATTCTTTCGTTTCATCATCGATATCCGGAGTATCGTCAATCAGTGATAGGCCGAATAATTCATCGACTTTTTGCCAGTCGTCCATCGTTAGTACCGATCCATCAATCAAAGCAAACGCTTCTGGCGAATTGAGGTTGTTGTTTATAGCCTCCAAGATAGATTGCAAAACGGGTGACGCGCATACATTTTCTTGGTATAGCAAAGCGATTCGATTTCGCCAATGTAGTCGCCTCGCCTTTGCCGCCTCTAATGACTCAAAGGTAAAATTCCGTGTACCTTGATAATGTCCAGCCAGCACCCACATTTTGAAATCCATCGGCGTGAATCCGCGTTTTTTTAAATCGTCCAAAGTATAAATATTGCCTAGCGATTTTGATACCTTTTCGCCGTCAATCGTAATAAAATTACAATGCAGCCAGAATCTAGATAGCTCGCAGCCATATGCAGCATAAGTCTCGGCAATTTCGTTGCTATGATGCACCGGGATATGGTCAATTCCGCCCGTGTGGATGTCGATCGGCTCGCCTAGTTCTTTATGAATAATGGTTGAGCATTCCAGATGCCAACCCGGATACCCTGGCCGGCCCAAATAATCCCAGCGCATGGCGTGTTTTTCGTCTGGCTGGATAAATTTCCAAACGGCAAAATCCGAAGCATTACGCTTTTCACTGGAGAATCCCACCCTCGCCCCAGCCTGTAAACCAGCTAAGTCTAATCTAGCGAACTTAGCATAATCCGCAAATTTCGCCGTATCGTAATAAACTCCATCAGTGGTTTCATAAGTAAAACCATGCTCGGTCATTAAATTTACTGCTTGCATGTCGTCGTCCACGTAATCAGTAGCCTTAGCCAGCACCTCTGGTTCGGACAACTTCAGTGCTCGGAAATTTCGCATAAAATCATCTTCATAGAATTCCGCTATCTCCCAGACAGTTTTGCCTTCTCTGGCGGCACCCTTTTCCATTTTATCCTCACCAGAATCTTCGTCCGACGTTAAGTGCCCCACATCGGTGAAATTTAATATTCGTCGTACGTTGTATCCATTCAGTCTCAGCGCCCGAATTAATAAGTCCCAATAAATATACGAAGCGTAATTTCCAATATGCTGATAGCCATACACCGTAGGGCCACAAGTATAAATTTTTACCACTTCCGTGGTCGGTTTAAAATTTTCTAGTTTGCGTGTGGCCGTGTTGTATAGCTTAAGCATGCAGGATCCCTTCCAGTATTCCTACCATTTTGGTATATTTATCGCGAGAAATGCCATGCCCGCCCTCAGTCTTGATTGCACTTAAATATTTTGGATTTGTTTTTAACAGTGCCGGATAATTAAAGGCGGCAATGAATTTATCTAATTTCCCGTAAACCATGATCGCTGGTGTTTTTAGCTCTGCTAGATTTTTGTAATTATATTTATTCATCACGATTTTTCGCATTGAATTAATGAAGGCTTTTTCTTCTAGGATTTTTGAATTTTTAGCGCTGACAGCTTTCTCGAACATTTTGATGGCTACCGCAAAAGCCGGATCTTTTAAATTATCTTCGGTATAAGTTGGTGGCGAAATTAGAATTAATTGTTTCACCGATTTTTTATAAGTATTGGCGTAGCGGGTTACGATGAAGGTGCCCATCGAATGCCCCACCAATACCAATGGGGTACGAACTTTTAGTTTTGCGATCGAATTATGGAGGGCTTCGAGTTGTTCTTTATAACTATATTCTAATTTTTCGCTTTTCGAAGATTTGCCCGAACCCAACAAATCAAAGGCTACGAACCGAGCTTCTTTTAATGAAGTTGTCCCCTCCAGGTACTGCAAGGCATGTGTATAGGCGGATGAATCTGACGCAATTCCATGGATGCAAACTACGGTTAGTTTTGGTTTTTTAACGGCGCAAAAGTCATGAGTTTTGGCTAGAGTTAATTTTTTCTTAAATAGTTGCATTTAATACCTCCGGTAATATTTTTATTAATTCTGATACTACTTCATCGTAGCTGGTGTCGTAAGTTCTGAAGCCAGCTGCGTAAGGATGTCCACCCCCACCAAAATATCCGGCGATTTTATCGGCTACTGCCGCATTGGTCGCACAACGGATTTTACCAGTCACTTTTCCGTCTGGGTAGGTTTTGACAGCTACAGCCACTTTTACACCTTCCACTAACCGCATTTCCTCTAAAATCAGCACATTGGGGTTATACTCGTCCGAATATTCTCGGATGTCGTCCCACGGAATATGTACGGTTGCTAATTCCCCGTCTAATGAATACTCAATTCGTTTAATTAAATCTGCCTTGTAATCCAGAATCCGCGGCGATTTCTTCATAAATTCTCGCCGCCGGTCTTCTAGTTCAGAGATATTTGCTCCTAGTCGGGTTAAATCTGCCGCGACTTCAAAAGTTTCTGCCGTCACATTGGCACTGGTTAGTCCCAAAGTGTCTGATAGTAATCCTTGGAAAATCGCTTCAGCCGCGGGTTGATTAATTTTTAGCCCCTGATCTTTGGCGGCACGATAAATGACCTCAGTACAGGACGGTCGAGTCTCGATTATTGCTTCATGTGGAAAATCTAAATCATCTGGCGTTTCGTGGTGATCAATCACTAGTACTGGCGCAGTATATAACCTATTCTTAATCGCTGAATCATCTAATAATTTCGAGAGTAGTACCGTTGCTGCTGTGTCTACAATGATATATCCATCCGCCTTCCAATCAAATTCATTACTTACCCTTGACCAATCTGCAAAATAATGTAAATATTTTGGTACATCTACCGGGCAATAAAGCGAAACCTCTTTATCTTCTAGTAAATAATCTAGCGCAATCGCCGAGCCTAGCGAATCCCCATCTGGATTTTCCGCTTGAATCACGCAAATTTTTTCTTTCCCTTGCAAAAACTCCGTAAAAATCTTATACATAAATCTATTATATCACAGCTGAAGCTAAATCGTTCTTTGAGGACTTAAGACTTGGCCGAGCGGCCCGGAGCGTGTCCGAAAAGAATGATTTAGCTTTGGCTTATGCTATAATGAATATATGAATATTTTTTGTGCAGATAAAAAGTTTGAACGATTCGAAGATGTCACGCCCGAATTACTAGAAAAAGAAGGCGTTAAATTATTATTATGTGATTTAGACAACACCTTGCGTCTCCATTCTGAAAAAGAACCAGCCGACGAATTATACGACTGGATCGAGGATTGTCGTAAAGTAGGAGTTAAGGTCGTAGTTATCTCCAATAATGGCCGCAAAAAAATGATGCAGAAATTCTGTGAGCCGCTCAAGATCGACTGTGTCTGGTGGGCGAAGAAGCCTCTTAGCACCAAGCTCACCGAAGCCATGGTAGAGTATGAGTCTAAGCCCAATGAAACTGTCATGCTCGGCGACAAATGGTCTACCGATGTTTTGGCTGCTAAATTTGCCGGCATTCGCTCTTGGAAAGTGGAGCACAGAAAGAAGATTGTATGAATGGCCCCACTATTTTAACTATTTTGCGAATGTTATTGTCGGTCGTATTTACGATTTTTGTCCTTTTACCTGACGCTTGGGCCAAAATCGTGGCTCTAGTTGTTTTTATTGTCGCAGCGCTTACTGATTTAATTGACGGCAAATGGGCCCGCAAGCAGAAAATTGTCACCGATCTGGGTGCCTTTCTTGACCCATTGGCGGATAAAATGTTAATTAACCTTGCCTTCCTAGTACTAGTTTATCTAAATGTTGTCCCGCTGTGGATTTTCGCTGTTATTTTGGTGCGGGATTTTGCAGTAGACGGCATGCGCATGCTGGCCGCGAAAAACGGCGTGACTATTTCCGCCTCGATTTACGGCAAATGGAAAACCACCTTTCAGATGACGGCTCTGATTATTATTCTCCTCAATCTAATCGTTGACCTCGACGCACTGGCGATTGCCGGCAACATTGTTCTCTACATTGCGCTCGCTCTCACTATTTTCTCTGGCGCCGATTATTTCATTAAAGGCTTCAAACAATTTACAAAAACCACGAAATAATCAATAGCATCGAAGCGGCAAAGGCGGTTGAATCGATTCGGTCTAAAAATCCGCCATGTCCTTCCGAGCCACCAACCAGCATTTCCAACTTAGCAAACCATGGGTTTTTAATTAGAATCTCGTTGGAATCTTTAACTTTAAATTTGCGTTTCAAGAAACTCTCGAATAAGTCTCCGCACAACGCTAATGGGCCACATAGCAGATACATCCAATCCGTGGCGAAGTCGCCTTTCGCCACCATCAGTAAGGCCACTAACCCTATAGCCGTCGTCAGTCCTAGTAGTGTTCCCTCCCAAGTCTTGTTCTTTGATATTCGTGGAAACGGCCGAGATTTTTTAAATATTTTCCCGCCCAACAATTTGCCAAACAAATAGGCAAAAACATCATATCCCGGCACCCCTAGAATAATGTACCAAAAATGACCTACATCAATTTGTGTCACAAAGATAGTTCCGTAAAATAAGAAAGCTAATTCTATGATGGCAAGAATTACATTTTCGAACGCTCGGCGTTTTTTGAAGAAACTAAACAGCTCCACCGCCGATATAAAAGCAAACAACCCGAAAATAATTTTAAAAGGAATTGCATCAAAGGTATAAAGCGCCATTAGAGCTACCGCAAATAACATCGCTCCAACTGCTACTCGTACCTTGAAGTTTTTATCCATATCCAAATTATAACATATCTGTGTTAAAATGGTCTTATGCCTTTTGAGAATATGTATAAAAAAATTAGAAATACTCTGCGTAAACTCGATCAGCGGATCGAACGAGCCAGATTTATTTTTGACCAACCCCTAAAAAAGGTGGAGTATTTTGATGGTGGCCTTTACGACGCCATCTATGAAGCCAGCTGTAAGTGGCCGCATAATGTGGCTTTGGAGTATTTTGATACTCAAATCACCTACAAGGAAATGGTCAAAAAAATTAATCGAGTAGCCGCCGCTCTTAAAGCTATCGGTGCCGAAAAAGGTGAGAATATTACTGTCTGTATGCCCAATACTCCTGAAAGCGTCTACATGCTTTACGCCGTCAATGAAATTGGCGCTGTAGCCAACATGGTCCATCCGCTTTCTTCAGAAAAAGAGATTGAGGATTATTTGAATCAGGCTCATTCCAAAATTATGCTTTGTATTGACGTTTCCTATCCCAAGGTCGAAAACATCATTAAAAACACTGAAGTCGAGCAATTAATCGTTGTTTCTCCTTCTCGTTCTATGGATTTGGTGGTACGAGCAATTTACAAAATGACCAAAGGACGCAAAAACCACATCAATAAGTCTCAGCAGATTATTACTTGGGATAAATTCTTGAATAAGGCCAACCGTTTTATCGGCAATCCTCATGCGCGAGTTAACCCTGACGACGCCGCGGTTATTATGTATTCTGGCGGTACCACCGGCAAGCCAAAGGGTATTATTCTTTCCAATCTCAATTTTAACGCCCAGGCTGTCGGAGCTAAGTATTTAGTCCCAGAGTTGATTAAATCTGAACATTCTTTTTTGACTTTTTTGCCTAATTTCCACGCTTTTGGGCTCGGCGTTTGCATCCATATGCCACTCTATTTTGGTTGTCGAGTAGTTTTAATCCCTCAGTTTAACGCTAAAAAACTCAAAAAATATCTCAAAAAATACAAAATTAATATTTTGGTTGGCGTACCTACGGTTTTTGACTATTTAACCAAGCTTAAATTCGGTCCGCACGAATTGAAACATCTAAAAGGCGTGGTTTCCGGCGGGGACGTAGTTAGTATGTCTACTAAAGAGCGGGTTAATGATTTTCTTGAAGCTCACGGTTCTAAAGCGATTTTAGAGAACGGCTATGGTCTAACTGAAGCTTCGGGAGGTTTTATCTTTTCTCCGCGCTCAGTAGCTAAGGATCCAGACGGTATCGGCTACCCTATTCCCGACAACGAAGTAATCGTTGTTGACCTTAAAACCGGTAAAGAGGCTAAAGCCGGCGAAGACGGCGAGATCGTAGTCCGTGGCCTTTCCGTGATGAAGGGTTATCTCGGTAAGCCCGAAGAAACTAGACAAGCCTTCATCAAAGTCGGCAATAAAAAATACCTTCGCACTGGTGATATCGGCTATGTCGATGAAAAAGGCGTTTTTCATTTTCGTTCTCGCCTCAAACGTCTGATTGTCTCTAATGGCTATAATATCTACCCCGCCAACATCGAAGACGTTACTTTAAGATGTGAGCTAATCAGCAGTTGCGCCGTCGTTGGCCATGAGGATAAACTTCGCGGCGAAAAAGTCGTAGTTTTTGTGGTTGCCAAACCTGAAACTCACGAACGTGTCATTCGTAGAGAACTCAACGGTATCTATCGTAAATATCTTGCTAAGTACGAAATCCCTCGTGAAATCCGCTTCATCGACGAACTTCCTAAGACTAAACTCGCTAAGGTCGATTTTAGAGCTTTAGAACAATTGTAGAAAAAATAAACTTGATTTTCGCAGACGCCTCACTAACGCTCACGAGTCTGCTCAAATTCAAGTTTATTTTTATAAATCTGTTCGATTTTCTAAGGCCGCGCTCAGTGTGATTTGATCCGCATAAGACAGATCAACACCTAGTGGTAATCCTCGGGCCAGGCGAGTTAATTTCAAGGTAGGGTTTTGCTCATGCAACAATTTTTCTAAGAGTAGTGCAGTTGATTCCCCTTCCACTGAAGGGTTGGTTGCAATAATCACTTCTTTAACGTTGTCGTCATTTACCCGTTTAATCAGCTCACCAATATGTAATTGTTCCGGCGTAATTCCGTCGATCGGCGAAATTGCTCCACCTAGCACGTGGTAAGTCCCTTTATATCCATGCGTTTGTTCAATCGCGTAAATATCTAAAGGTTCCTCCACCACTAATACGGTGGTTTTATCTCGCTCGGGATCATTGTAGAAAGGCGATACCTCTTCATCTGCGTCGATCAAAGCAAAAGTCACCGGGCAAGATTTTACTCCGCCATGCAATTCCGAGAGGGTGTCAGCAATATTTTCCGACAGTTTAGGATTAGAACGAAACAAATAGTAAGCGTAACGCTCCGCCGTGCGTGGTCCCACGCCAGGCAAACGCCCCAAAGCTTCAATTACGTTAGTCAGCGCCGTAGGTAGCATTTTACATTCCTAGGCCAAGATTGCCTAGCCCGCCCATCAGTGGCTTCATCTTGTCGGTGGCGATTTCTTGGGCTTTAGCGAAGCCATCACGCATGCAGTTTTCAATCCAGCGTTCCAACTCTCGCATATCATCGAAATCGATTTTCTCTGGATTTAGTTTTACCTTCTTTACTTTTAACTCGCCGTTAATTTGTACGATCACGGCACCGTCACCAGCCTCTACTTCTACAATTTCATTTTTCAGTTCTTTCTGAGCCTTGCGTAGCTGATTAATCATCTTCATTTGGTCCATCTTTTGTCCCATCTTATTCTCCTTACTCTTCTACAGATTTTATATATACATATATTATATCAGAATTTTCCCTCATCGGTGAGGTAATAATTCTGTCTAATTTATAGCCCTTCGGTGTTTTATCCGGTCGCGGCATCACCGCCACTTTATCGCCCTTAATTTCGTCGACCACCGTAATATCAGTGGATCCTTCCAGAATCTTATAGAAATCGGAATTCTCCGTCGTGTATAGATTTTCGTTGGTTAAACTATCACGGGCTATCTCTAGATTATAACTAAATTCATTGGCAATATTAGGATTATATCGGTAGCCATAAATGTATTGTAGCAAACTCGGAATAATCATAATACCAAATAAAATTGTCAGTGGCAAAATCGCCGAGATTCTCGCGTAAGGGTTTTCTGGGAATAAACCATACCACTTCTCTAGTAAATATTTCAATCCGTGAGCTACCAGAATAGAAATTGGTAAAATAAAGAAGATCACAGCTTGCGGGTTGAAACCAGTAATCACCACGCAGAAGATTAATAAGATTGTAGCGATTGAATTCCGTGAAGCGAAAAATCCTTTAGTAGTTGAAAATAGGCCAATTAGAGCCAAGGCCAAGATCGGTAAACTAATTAGTGGCGATAAAAAGACGCTTTCTACTGTATTATGCCATGAGAACACTGGCGCCAACCCAGCCGCTAAGTTGTTTAGGAAATCACCAATTTGAAACCCATCGCTAAATAATAGTTCCATAACTGTCTCCGGGTGGTTGTAAATACTAATTCCTAGCACAGTAAATCCGCCAATCAAAAGTAAACACACCAACACCAGTGGTAATTTAGGTAGTTTCTTCAATACGAATCTCAAATGTGGTTGGTATAGTACGAATAACACACAGAACGCTGCGAAATAAATCATGTACGGAGTGAAGATTGATGCCAACATCGCAATCGCGAACACAAAACTATACAGTGGTTTAGGGCGTTTCTCACCCTGAATTTTTGATCCTAACCAGAGTAGCAACGTTGGCCAGAATACCAACATAATTAGCGGCGTCCCGGAGCCAGCCAGAAACAGGAATGGCGTTGATAAAATGATCAAGCAAGAAGCTAGTAGCGATACATTGTTT
The DNA here is from genome assembly GCA_024697865.1 of Candidatus Saccharimonadota bacterium. Classification (GTDB taxonomy): domain Bacteria; phylum Patescibacteriota; class Saccharimonadia; order Saccharimonadales; family Saccharimonadaceae; genus Nanosyncoccus. Next base: position 11,307 of record JAILSC010000012.1, read on the forward strand.
TTGAACCACCTATTGAGTAATAGAATTAGTAAGAACCCGAGCAATAGCCCTACTACAATACTCGGCAGTTTGATTGCGAAGGGTGTCAGCCCCAATAGCATAATGGAAGCCTTCTGCAACAGTCTATAAGGCAAATCTACTAAATCGCCATTTAGAATGCCCGTCTTACCTAGATAATAAGAGCTAGTAGCTGATTCCATTTCGGCTTGCGACAAGCCTGATTGTGCCACAATCGGCATCGTAAACAATAAAACTGTGAAAACTATTCCTAACACAGTATATCCGATTACAAATCGGTGTCGGTACAAAAAAAGTTTTGAAATTGTAATTTTCTTCACTATCCCATTATACCATAAACGAAACCAAAATGCCTAGTGAGTCTTGTCGAGCGACATAAAGCGTGACTTTTCGCCGTCGAAATAAAGTTCAATTACCCCGATTGCTCCATGGCGGTGCTTACGAACCAAGAGCTCCGTAATATTAGTATCTTCTTCCTCTGGTTTTTTATAATAATCGATGCGGTGCAAGAACATGACTAAGTCCGCATCCTGCTCGATAGAGCCAGATTCGCGCAGGTCTGATAGAACTGGTCTTGGATCATCTCGCCCAGTTACGCTTCGTGATAGCTGCGCCAAAGCAATCACCGGAATCTCCAATTCCCTAGCTAAAATTTTTAAGCCACGTGAGATTTCCGTTACTTCTTGTACTCGGTTTCCGGCGTATCTATCCGACCCCGCCATCAACTGCAAATAATCTACGATTACAATACCAATATCGTGGTCGTGTACTGCTCGCCTAGCCTTATTGCGTAGTTCTGTGATCGTCATTGCACTGGTGTCATCAATGTAGATTGGTAGTTCATCAATCTCGCCCAAGGCATCACCAATGCGGGAAAATTCTTCGTCGCTCAAATTCCCGGTTCGCATTCGCCAGTTATCAACATCAGCAATATCCGAAATCATTCGGTCCACAATTTCATTTGCCGCCATCTCCATCGAGAAAAACAACACGCCCTTCTTATTAATATTGGCAATATTATAAGCTAAGTTTTGAGCAAAAGTTGTTTTACCCATGGCCGGACGGGCTCCGATGATAATTAAATCACCTTTCTGGAATCCGGCGGTTTTCTTATCTAAGTCGATGAAGCCAGTTTTTAGACCACGCAACGCGCCCTTATTTTTCTGTAATTCTGCGATCCGTTCCATCGCGTCGGCCAGCAATTGATCCATAGCCACATAATCACTTTTAACAATTTTGTCTGATACTTCGAATAATTCTCGTTCAGCCTCGCCCACCAAATCGTCAACATTGGCATCTTCAGCGTAGGCTTTTTCCGCGATATTATTACCGGCTTTAATTAATTTTCGTCTAGTAGAGGCTTTTTCTACGATCTCGGCATAAGCCTTCGCGTGCGAAGCCACCGGTACAAAGTTCGATAATTCTACTAGATATGGCGCCCCACCGACATCTTTCAGTTTCTTCTGCCGCTTTAATTCGGCCGTCAAAGTACGCAAATCAATTGGTTTATGTTGGTCATATAAATCTGACATTGCCTGAAAAATCGTTTGATGCCTCTTTTCATAAAAATCAAGTGGCCTTAGCAACATCAATATTTCCGCCATCACGTCGTCAGATAAAAGTATTGCACCTAGCAAAGATTTTTCCGCCTCCACATCTTGGGGCGGGATTCTACCTCCACTATTAGAACGGGTTGTCTCCTCCATCATTAATTACCTCTCCACCCATTATATCAGAAATTTTGCTCAAAGTCTCATCTTTCTGCGCTGATTCTGGGTGCTGGCCAGCCTCGTGAACTTCAATTTTTAATCCTCCGGCCTGATCGGTCAAAATGTTTTTATTATTCTTACTGGTTAAGATATTTTTGATGATCTTCGTTTTTGGATATAAATGCAAGGTGTTACCCTTTACTTCATATTCACATTTTTGCAATTGCTTATGAACTACCTCGTTTAAATTCTGAATCCGCTCTAAAAAAGTCTGATAATTAAAATCAACAGAGGTCAATCTAGGGGAAACTTCTGTGTCGCGACTCGGGGTATTTCGGAGCGCGGCAGCGCGAGAGTTAGCGCGCGAGCCCCGTGGCGACGGGAGCGAGCGACGCGACCCCGAGTGCGACATAGGAGTTCTCTCTAGTTGCGTCGTCAGAGCGACTAATAGTTTTGCTTCGGCGAACGGTTCTTTAACTTCCGGTAATTTAGCTAACAAAGGCATTAATTCTGGCCGCGGCTCGTCAATAATTAATTCAATTATTTCTTCAGCAATAGTGGTGGGCTTAACTCCAGACGACAATAAATCTTTTAGTATCGTTGTGATTTTTACAACATCCCCTTCGAGATACGTCGCCAATAAATCATTGATCTTTTCGTCTTCGGGCAATCCCATTGCCTCAATTACCATTTCCTTAGTAATTTCAGTCTTAGATAAAGTCGAAATTTGATCGAGCAATGACATGGCATCTCGGAACGAACCCTTAGCCTGTTTGGCGATTAT
>JAILSC010000010.1 GCA_024697865.1 Candidatus Saccharimonadota bacterium
ATTGCTGACACAGCAAGAGTGTTGACTAGATTATATGATGGAATTGAATATCGGGGATTTGATCAAAACGTAGTAAATGAATTAGCAAAATATGCAGATGTACCAGTATGGAATGGCTTGACAGACGAATGCCATCCGACGCAAGCGTTAGGTGACTTCATGACAATTGAAGAGCGTTTTGGCAAATTACAAGGTTTGACTTTGGCGTTTGTAGGAGATACGCGAAATAATGTGGCCAACTCATTGATGGCAATGAGTGCAAAGATGGGTGTGAACTTTATCGCTTGCGGACCAAATGAGCTGAGGCCGTCAGATGAAATCGTGAATCAGTGCAAACCAATTGCTGAGAAAAATGGTTCCACTATTATGATTACTCCTGATATCGCGGCGCTAAAAGGCGCAGCGGATGTAATTTATACGGACGTATGGTTATCATTAGGCGAACCTCAAGAAAAATGGGGTGAGAGAATTGAACTGTTGAAACCATACCAGGTTAATACTGCATTAATGAGCGGGGTAAAAGATTCGGCAATTTTCTTACATTGTTTGCCGTCTTTTCATGATTTAAATACTTCAATTGCGCGAGATGTAAATAAGGTATTTGGCATAGAAGAAATGGAGGTAACCAACGAAGTGTTTGAGTCGGATAAATCGCTAGTATTTGAACAAGCAGAAAACCGCATGCATACAATTAAAGCGGTGATGTTTTTGGCGCTAAATAAAAAGGAGGACAAATAATGTTAAATTCAATTAGCAACTTTAGTGAGATTGCGCCCCTAAAGAAGGTGCTGATGCATCGACCGGGAGACGAATTTTTAAATTTGACACCGAATACTTTAGAGAGATTATTGTTTGACGATATTCCCTATTTGAAAATTGCGCAACAAGAGCATGATGCGTATGCGAATGCCTTAAGGATGGAGGGCGTGGAAGTAGTATACTTGGTAGATCTGGTAGCAGAAGCAATTGAAAATGGTGGGCGAGCAGTACGAAGAAAGTTTTTAGAGCGATTTATCAACGAAGCAGGAGTAACTTCGCCAAAAGTAGTGAAGCATTGCTATGATTTCTTGAATGGGATTAAAAATACTAGAGATATGGTGCGCAAATGTGTTGCGGGAGTTGATATTTCGGAGCTGAAGAAATTGGGTTCCATCTCTGGTTTTTATGCGACGCGAGATACTGGGCGAATGATCATTGACCCGATTCCTAATCTTTATTTCCAGCGTGATCCGATGGCGACAGTGGGGCGCGGTGCGACTTTGCATCGGATGTGGTCGGTAACTAGAACTAGGGAATCGATTTTCATGGAATATGTATTTCAATACCATCCATTTTATAAAGATACTAAGTTGTATTATGAGCGTTCGGAACCATATTGTTTGGAGGGTGGAGATGTACAGGTGTTGTCAAATGAGGTAGTAGCAATTGGCATTTCGCAACGAACCGAGCCAGATGCAATTGCAGATTTCGCTAAACGATTATTTAAGGACAAAACAAATCATTTTAAGTACGTATTAGCGATTGATATTCCGGATGAAAGATCATTTATGCATTTAGATACCGTAATGACGCAGGTGGATGTAGATAAATTTGCAGTACAAGATGCGATTATGGATATTTCGACAGTATATGAAATTAGCGCTGGACGGGGTGGTGAAATTGAAATTGTGGAGATTCGTCAGAGTTTGACGAAAGTTCTAGAAAAATATTTACATTTATCGAAAGTTGAATTGATTAAATGTGGTAATGGTCGACGAATTGATGCCGAACGTGAGCAATGGAGTGACGGAGTCAATTTATTATGTGTGCGACCGGGTGTAGTGATGGCTTATGACCGAAATTATGTAACAAACGAGACTTTACGTAAACATGGAATAAAAGTAATTGAACTGCCAAGCTCAGAACTTTCGCGCGGGCGAGGTGGTTCGCATTGTATGACGATGGCACTAATGCGCGAGGAGGAAAAATAAATGTTTAGAAAGAAGAATCGCAGCAAAAAACGCACTAGGGCGATGCTCTCAGCGTATTCGATCATTATGATTCTGATTATACTGCTGGGCATTTTGTCGCACGTGTTGCCAAAGGCCCAATTTGCGGTAACGCCAGTGGTCGAAGAAGAAGCAGCCCCAAGCGTGGAAGTAGGTCCAGGTGAATGGGAAGGTGAAGCGCCGGCGGTAGAAAACGAAGCTTTGCCGGTATCGGATGATGAGTCAGTGACACCAATAGTGGGTGACGATGTTACGCCGGGTGAAGGGACGGCCGTAGTGTCGGGGGTCACTGAATCAGGAACTGCTACCGAGCCAGAGGTTATTGCTGGAACTGAGAATGTTGCCGTAATGACTGAAGCTGTCGAGAATGAAACTGTTAGCGCGAGCGAAGAAGCAACTGCAGTACCGGAAGCTACTGAATCGACTGAGACGTATGATTCTTTGAAGGCTTGTGAAGAAGCTAATGGTGAAGGCGCCTGTGCGATCGTGGATGGTTCAGGTGTAGTAGGGGCGGAGTTATATCAGGTATTAATGGCGCCGATCTTGGGCTTTCAAGATGCAATTGATGTATGTATTTTCGTGATGGTACTTGGTGGTTTCTTAGCTGTGATGGCCAAAACTAAAGCGTTAGAGACTGGGATTAAAATCTTGGTCAAGAAGATGCACGGTAAAGAGTATATACTGATTTTGCTGCTGATGTTTATTTTCTCAGTGATGGGCACGACTTATGGATTCTTGGAAGAGAGTGTAGGATTCTATGTATTAATTGCAGCGACGATGTTCGCAGCGGGTATGGATCCGTTGGTAGGTGTAGCGACGATTCTCCTAGGTGCTGGTTCTGGCGTATTGGGTTCGACGATCAATCCGTTTGCGACTGGTGTAGCAGTATCAGCGATGAAAGATGCCGGAATCGATTTTAATCAGGGTACAATTATTCTGATTGCTACGGTGCTGTGGCTAACAACGTTAGCAGTGGCGGCATTCTTTGTAATACGTTATGCCAAAAAGGTACAACGAGATAAGGGTTCTACGTTCTTGTCGTTACGTGAACAGGCGGCAGCGGAAAAAAGATATTCTAAATATCTAAGAGCCGAAGCAGATGTGCTAAAGTTGACCGGTAGGCAAATCGCATCTTTGATTGTATTTGGTCTAACGTTCATAGTTATGATTATTGGCTTTATTCCGTGGGGTGATTTCGGGATTACGTTTTTTGATGATTGGACGGGATGGTTAACTGGTGCATCATTGGGCAATTGGTGGTTCTATGAAGCAGCATTATGGTTCTTAATTGCATCGATCATTATTGCTATCATTAATCGACAGGGCGAACATGGATTTGTTGATACCTTTATTGATGGAGCAGATGATATGATCGGTGTAGTATTAGTGATTGCGGTAGCACGAGGTGTATCAGTATTGATGGCGCAAACTTCGATGGACAACTTTATCGTAGTCAATGCAGCAGCTGGATTAGCATCACTACCGGAAATGGCATTTGTGCCGTTAAATTATCTGTTACATATTGTCTTATCAATTCTAGTGCCTTCATCTTCGGGCTTAGCTACCTTGTCTACACCAATTATTACGCCAGTGGCTTCGACTTTGGGCTATAGTACTAATGTAGCAGCAATGACAATTGTGTCGGCAAATGGGCTAGTAAATTTGATTACGCCGACTTGTGGAGCGATAATGGCAGGTTTGGCGCTGGCTAAAGTAGACTATGCTACGTGGTTTAAGTGGGGAATTCGGGTAGTGGCATGTATTGCAATAATAAACATTGTAGTGCTTTGTTTGTTCTCGCTGTAGTGTGATATAATAAGCTTATGGATAAATTATCGTTTGATGGGCCGATAGTTTTGGCTGTGCTTGACGGAGTGGGATTGGCGCCGGATGGACCAGGGAACGCTGTGAGTAAAGCTCGGACTCCGTGGTTAGGCAGAGTGTCTGAAGATTATCTGCGCGTAGCGCTAAATGCTTCGGGTGAAGCCGTGGGTTTGTTGTCTGGGCAAATGGGAAATTCGGAAGTAGGACATAACGTAATTGGCTCAGGTCAGGCAATCAAACAGGGAATCGCCCACATTGAAGAAGCGTTTAATAATGGTGAAGTTTTTAAGTCAGACGCTTGGCGGGGCGCGATGACGAGAGTATTAGATAGCGGTACACCAAGTATGATAGTAGACAGAGCGGCGGATTCTTGGTATGGCGGAAATACAGCGACGACTTTGCACTTTGCGGGGATTTTCTCGGATGGAGGTGTACATAGTCATATTTCACATTTGGAACAGATGGTGGCGCAGGCTTATAAGGAGGGGGTGCGGAGAATACGGGTGCATGCGATTTTTGACGGGCGAGATGTGCCGCCTGAGTCAGAGCCAAAATACATTCAAAGATTTGAAGAATTTGCTAGTAAATTTGCTGATGCGGATATCAAAATCGCTTCAGGCGGGGGACGAATGACCACGGTAGCAGATCGCTACGAAAATGACTGGAGCGTCGTAGCTAGAGGCTGGGATATGATGGTGAATGGAGAAGCGAACTATTATTTCCCTACGGCGACCGAGGCAATTCAAATGCTTAGACGGATCCAGCCTGGCGTGCAGGATCAGAATTTACCAGCTTTTGTAGTGGTAGATGAACACGAACAGCCGATAGGCAAAATAAGCAAGGGCGATGTTTTGATTTATTTCGACTTTCGAGCGGATCGGGCGATTGAAATTGCGCAGGCTTTTACGTATTGGGACTTTCCGTATTTTAATCGAGGAAATTATACGCCGGATGACGTGTATTTTGTGGGGATGACGGAATATAATTCAGATACCCATGTGCCGGAACATCGGCTGGTGGAGCCAGTGCGCATTACGGACACTCTGAACCAATTTTTAGGTTCGAAAAACATCCCTCAATTAGCGGTGAGTGAGACGGTGAAATTTGGACACATCACTTATTATTTTAATGGGAATAGCTATGATAAGGCGCGAGGCGAAGAGTTTATTCAGATTGATTCTTATACCGAGCCGTTCGAGACGAGACCCTGGATGAAGTGTGCAGAAATTACGGATGCAGTAATAGAGAATTTGCATAAATATAAATTCGTGCGAATGAATTTCCCTGGTGGTGATATGGTGGGGCATACGGCAAATATGGAGGCGACGATTGTAGCAATGGAGGCGATTGATTTGTCTTTGTCGCGTTTAGCTTCTAAAGTGGATGAACTGGGCGGGTGCTTGGTGATAGTAGCAGACCATGGTAATGCAGAGGAATTATTAGATGCAAGCGGGAAACCAAAGACTGCCCATACCTTAAACCGAGTGCCGTGTGTGTTTTATGACAATACTGAAAATCGTAACAAATATCAACTGAGTGATTTAGCGGACCCGGGTTTGAAGAATTTAGCGGCAACTATGGGGATGTTGTTGGGGCTGGATGACTTGCCGGCAAGTTGGGCTCCGGCCTTAATTACTTTGCGGTAGTATGTTATAATATAAAAATAGTAAAAGCGAGGAAAATATGTTAAAAATAAAGGGCCAGAAGCGCGATCCGTTAGTTCCGCGTTTGAGCGTATACGCACTATTTCTATTGTCTAGTTTTCGACACTGGAACGATGTGGTGGTAAATCAGAAAGAGTTTGACTTTACTAGAAAAGAATTAAAACATGATATTAAAGTTTTAGCCAAAGTATTTTTGCATTTGGGAGTGAAAAAGGGCGATATTATTACGGTGGCGACGAGCCGATCAATGTATGAAAATGTGTTGATTTTCTTTGCGGCTAACCGAATCGGTGCGATGGTAAGCTATTTTGATGAGCGGAATTCGCGAGATACGATTTTGCACTACCTGGAAGAGTTTGGCTCGGAAATCTTGATTACTTATAAATATGGACCAAAACGAATCAAACAAATTAAACACGATGCAAAAAATTTGAAACACGTAATTAATATCGATGGAGAAATGATTGCGCAAGGAAATGTGGATGAAAGCCAAGAAGAAGATATTGAGATGTCGGCACTAGACGGAATGTGGATTGGTAAACAGACAGTACGGAAGGTGGCAAGGAAGTTTAAGGGGCGGGTGCCGCTAGGTTTCTTTGGTGCCAAGAAAGAGGCATTAATTTCTTTCACTTCTGGCTCCACTTCAGGACCGAAGCCAATGGTCTTTACGAACCAGAATTTGATTGCAGACGCGATTTATTCGAAAGTGGCGTCGGACGTAAAAATGTGGGACAAGGAATTACATACCTGGATGGATTTTGTGAAACTTGATTGTCCGTATGGTATGGTAGTATCGACACTGGCGCCAATTTGTGGGGGCGGTGAAGTGATTTTGACGCCAGACATCGACGAGACTAATATGGATTACTATTTTGGCAAGAATCCGAACACGGTATTTGGGGTGCCGTCTTTGCTGGAAGCGTTGCCAAACTTACTGAGTGAAGACACGGATATTTCGGAATTGAAAATGTTTGCTTCGGGCGGGGAGCGCTTAGAGAAATCTGCGTCGTTGGCGGCACTGGAGTTCTTTAAATCGCGGGGAATTTCACATGTAAAAATCAGTAATGGTTACGGTGTGGGTGAGGCTTTAGGTCTAATTTCTACGGCGGTAGGAAACCGGGCTTATAATCCGGACTCGGTAGGAATGGTTCCGGCAGGAGTACACGTGATGGTATTAGACGTTGAAACTGGAGAAGAATTAGGGTTTGGTAAAACGGGGATGTTATATGTAACGGGTAAACATATTTTAAACCGCTATTATCATCGACCAGAATTAGATGAAGAAAAAATCAAAGTAATCAAAGGTAAGAAATTCGTGAAGACGGGAGACTTGGCTTATGTGATGGAGACGGGGTATATTACGTTAGTGGGGCGAGCAACATTCTTCATCAATAATTTACCAGATAAGGTTTATTATGAAGTGGTGCGAACAGCAGTGGCGAAATCGGATTTGGTGAGTAAGTGTTATGTAGTAAAGGGCCCCGACGAGAAACTAAAATTAGCGGCGTATGCTTTTGTGGTAACGAAGGAAGGTGTGGGTCATAATAACGAAGTACGACGACGGATTGTGACGGATGCTTCACAGCCATTTAATTTGGGTAAGCGACGAGTCACTTTGAAGTCATACGAAATCCCGAGAAAGGTGATTTTTATGGATGATTTGCCTTTAACTAGGGCTAATAAAATTGATTTTCGCAAGCTTGAAAAAATAGCGCGCGAGATGTAGAATGGAGGTATTATGATTACGAAAGCTATTATACCAGTTGCGGGATGGGGGACTAGGCGACTACCAATCACTAAAATTATTGAAAAATCCATGTTGCCGGTGGGAAATCGTCCCTTGGTGGACTATTCGGTGCAAGAATTGATTGCAGCGGGAGTAAAAGATATCTATATGGTAATTGGCAATGCTGAGCCTTGCCAAGTGCAAGAATTCTATAAAGATAATTTGGCTCTGAACCAATATTTAAAGGAGCGCGGTAAGGAAGACCGATTGGCGTTAGCCAAGACTTTGCCGGACGATGTGACGATTCACTATACAGTACAGGATCCCTCTGGGAAATATGGTACGGCGGTACCAATTGCGATGGTTGTAGAGGAATATAATATTAATGAACCAGTACTGGTGTTTATGGGTGATGACTTTATCTGGAATCCGGAAGGGGAGTCGGCCTCTAAATCCCTAATTAACTCGATTCAGGACGAGACTGATTCAGCGATTTTAGGAGTAGAAATTCCAAAAGAAAAGGTCGAGAAATACGGTGTACTATCGGCCGAAAATGGAAAATTGGTAGGCGTGGTGGAAAAACCGACGCCAGAAGAGGCGCCTTCGAATCTGATTAATGTTTCAAAATATATTATGGCGCCAGAATTATTGCAAAAAATTGTAGCTTACGTTAATGAGCATGATTTTGGGCCTTTAGACCAGGAATATATGGTAACCGATCCGATTGATGACTATATCAAAAATGGTGGAGTGATGCGGGTGGCCCCCACGACCGGTGAATATTTAGATGGTGGCTCAGTGGAGGGCTGGTTGCATGCAAATAATGTAGTTTGCGGCAAATAATAGTTTCAAAAAAAAGGAATTAGCACTCTTGACACAAGAGTGCTAATTCTATATAATAGAGGTATGCAAGCAGAATTTAACGAAATAATGAGTAAACTGACAGAAGATGCAAGATTTGCCTTGCAGAAGTCAGATTACTATGCGAAACGATATAATAACGGATACATGGGGACGGAACATTTATTGCTCGGGATTATGGCAATGGATACTTCGACGGGGGCAAGGTTAGTACGAGACGAAGGAGTAACTTTAGAAGAAGTAGAAAAGGCTTTGAATAAGGTAGCGGTAGAAGTTCCGGGAGCGGACATGGCAATGATGTCTTTATCTGAGGCGGTGATTTTGACGTTGAGGATGGCCCAAAATTACGTGAACGAACAGGGATTATCGGTGATCGGGACAGAGCATCTACTTTATTCCCTGCTATCGCAACCAAATTCACGGGCGGCGCTGATTTTGCACGGACTAAAAGCCGATAACGAGAAAATCTTGGATGAAATTGAAAAATTGGTCGAGGAACAAACGAAGGATGAAAAAATCAAGGCCGAAAAAGCTAAGTATCTTAATAGAAAACAGTTGAAATTTTTAGGTCGTTACGGCAAGAATTTGACAGATGAAGCCAAGCAAGGACGTCTGGATACGGTAATTGGTCGAGAGAATGAAATTGAGAGAGTGATTACAGTGTTATCGCGCCGGACTAAGTCTAACCCAGTGCTGATCGGCGAAGCAGGTGTGGGTAAAACGGCGATTGTGGAAGGGTTAGCCACAAGAATCGCTAAAAATGAAGTGCCAGGTGGATTGATCGGCAAACAGATTTATCAAGTGGACTTGTCGAGCGTAGTCGCAGGGACAAAATTCCGAGGAGAATTTGAAGAAAGAATCAAGGGTATCGTAGACGAAGCAACGAGCGATGATTCGGTATTATTATTTATCGATGAAATCCATTTGTTGTCTGGCGCAGGTTCAGCTGAAGGCACGATGGACGCGGCGAATATTTTGAAGCCGGCACTCGCCCGGAATACGATTAATCTGATTGGAGCGACAACCCTAGACGAATATCGCAAATCAATCGAAAAAGATAAAGCACTTTCTCGACGTTTTCAGACCGTAATTGTAGAAGAACCTTCTGCTGCGGTAACTCTAAGGATTTTAAAAGGGATTAAGAATCATTATGAAAAGCATCATGGGGTAGTGATTCCGGATGAGCTCTTAGAGACGGCGATCACGATGAGCCAGCGTTACATTAATGATCGGTTTATGCCAGATAAGGTAATTGATATCATTGACGAAGCTAGTGCAATTGCTAAGGTGGCCGCGGACAAAAAAGGTGGTGGCAAATATAAGAAGATGAAAATTGAAAAATCGGCTCTGGAAAGCAAAATCGAAGAAGCAGCCGAAAAGGAAGATTATGAAAAGGCGGCAAATTACAAGACGGAACTAGAAAAATTAAAGAAAGAAATCAAAAAACTAGAAAGATCTGGGGCCGCAAAAAACGAAACGCCGACTTTGACGGAAGAGAATCTCGCTACGGCGGTGTCTCTAAAGACTGGAATTCCGGTGTCTAAAGTACATGGTTCGGAAATGAAGATGTTGATGGGGTTAGAGGATCATATCAAGGAGTCAATTATTGGTCAGGATGAGGCGGTGAAAGCAGTGGCGAAAGCGACTCGGCGTGGGCGCTCAGGCGTAGCGGATTCTAGGCGACCAATCGGCTCATTCCTGTTTATGGGTCCAACTGGCGTAGGTAAAACGGAACTAGCCCGAATTATCGCTCGGGAAGTGTTTGGCGGGGAAAACGCGCTAGTAAAGATTGATATGTCGGAATTCGGTGAAAAGCATAATGTATCGCGATTAGTGGGGGCACCAGCAGGGTATATTGGTTATGATGATGGTGGTAAACTAACCGAGGCAGTGCGGCGCAAACCTTATTCAGTGATTCTGTTTGACGAAATCGAAAAGGCGCACCCAGACGTATTTAACATGTTACTGCAAGTATTGGAAGACGGCGTGCTGACGGATGGGCAGGGGAATAAGATTAAATTTAATAACACGATTGTGATTTTGACTTCTAATTTAGGATCGGCGGATATGTACCGAGAAAGTGAACTAGGATTCTCGGCTAAAACAGCGAAAGACAAAAAAGCCTTAGAGGAAGAATACGAAGAAAATAAATCCTATGCGATGAAAGCTCTAAAGAAAGTGATGCGACCGGAGCTAATTAACCGGTTAGATAATATTTTGGTCTTCCATGCTTTGACTAGGGAAAATGTAGAAAAGATTTTCGATAACTTGATTGATGATTTGAGGAAGCGGCTGGCGACTAAAGGTATTGGCATTAAAATCGATCCCAAGGCCAAAGACTATTTGATTGAAAATGGCTATGATCCGAAGAATGGGGCCAGGCCACTTAGACGAGAGATTGAGGACAAAGTGGAATCGCTACTATCAGAAGAGATTATTGCTGGAAATTTGAAGAAGGGTGATATCCCAGTACTTAAACTAAGCGGGGAAAATTTAAAATTAGTAAAGGAGAAATAAATGGCGAAAAGTTATTTGGTACCTACAGTGGTAGAAGAAACCAATAAGGGAGAGCGAGCCTACGATATTTATTCTAGGTTATTAAATGATCGAATCGTATTTTTAGGTGAAGATGTGAATGCTCATACGGCAAATTTGGTGGTGGCACAATTATTGTATTTGGCGCATGAGGATCCAAAGAAGCCAATTAAGTTATATATTAATTCCCCAGGTGGCTCAGTATATGATGGGTTAGCGATTATTGATACCATGAATTATATTGAGCCGGATGTGGAGACGATTGGAATTGGTCTGCAGGCTTCGATGGGTGCGATGCTGCTTTCTTGTGGAACAAAGGGCAAGCGTTACGTACTACCGAATGCGCGAATCATGATTCATCAACCGTCCTCGGGCACAGAAGGGAAAATTACCGATCAGGAAATTATGCTAAAAGAAGGGATTTTCTTAAAGAAGCGACTGGCGGAGATTTTTGCCAAAAATACGGGTAAAGATTTGAAACAGGTAGAAAAAGATATGGATCGCGATAATTGGATGAGTGCGGAAGAGGCAAAAGCATACGGGATTATCGACGAAATTATAAAATAAGATATAATAGTAGTATGAAAATATTATGGACAGACGGTAGCGCGAGCCCGAATCCAGGGCCAGGGGGTTGGGCGGTTCTAGAAGTAAATGATAGTGTAGCCAAGCCAGTAGCATTAGGCAAGGAGGCTGACTCAACTAATATCCGGATGGAAGGAATGGCGTTGATTGAGGCAATCAAATATGCCGGTGAAGCGGGCTGTGAAATCTATACGGATTCGGAGTTCTGGATTAATGTGTTAACTAAATGGGCTGCCGGATGGCAGGCTAATGGTTGGACCAAAAAGTCTGGACCGATTAAGAATTTGGAAATGGTGAAAGAACTATATGAATTATATTGCCAGTATCCAGTGAAATTGAACTGGGTGCGGGGGCATGTGGGGACTGAATTTAATGAGCTGGCGGATGAATGGGCGAATAAGGCGCGCAAGGGTGCTGCGGTGTGATATAATTAAGGTATGAAATTATCGGAAGAATTGATTTACCGGGGATTCGTGGCGGAAACTACAATCGAAAATCCGGCAGATCTAGATACAAGGGAAAGTAAGAAATTTTATTGGGGAGCAGATCCATCGGCTGATTCCCTGACGATTGGCAATTTAGCGGCCTTAATGATGTGTGCTTGTTTTGTGCGACACGGCTACGAGCCATATTTGCTAGTGGGTGGAGCTACGGGTCAAATTGGCGACCCGAAGGAGAACGGTGAGCGAGAATTAAAATCTTTGGATGAAGTAGAACATAATAAGAGGTGCATTGCTGAGCAAATCAAACGGGTGGTAAAGTCGGATAACCTGACCATGGTGGATAATTATGATTGGTTTCGTGAAATGAAATACTTGGACTTTTTGCGAGAAGTAGGTAAGGCTTTTTCGATGACTCAACTACTGGATCGACAATTCGTGCAGAATCGAATTGGCGAAGGTGGTTCAGGGATCAGTTACGCGGAATTTTCTTACACCTTGATTCAGGGTTATGATTTCTTGCATTTGTATCGTGAGCACGGAGTAGCTTTGCAGCTATGCGGCGCAGATCAATACGGCAACTGTACTTCTGGGATTCATCTAATTAAACGATTAGAGGGTGGCGAAGCTGACGTGTGGTCTACGCCGTTAGTGATTGACCCAGTGACCGGAAGAAAGTTCGGCAAAAGCGAGGGCAATGCGGTTTGGCTAACCAATATCAATAATGGTGGCGATAATTATACTTCGATTTTCGATTTTTATCAATTTTGGTTGAATCAGCCAGACGAAGCGGTGGAGAGCTTGCTGAAGATTTATACTCTTTACGATAAAGAAACAATCGATAATCTCATGAGACAACAGGCGGAGGCGCCGGAAAAGCGGATTGCCCAGAGGGCGTTAGCGCGGGGAGCGACGGAGGTAGTGCATGGTAAGGAAGCGGCTGAAGATGCGGAGTGGGCGACGAATTTTCTGTTTTCGAAAGATGCGGAGTACACCGACGGTAATGTTGTAGCTCTTGAAGGAATTTTGGGCAACTTTGGGCCTTGGATGGAGGATGAAAGTTTGGCTGATGTGCTAGTGAAGTTTAATTTGACTGAATCTAAGAGTGAAGCACGTAAATTAATTAAGGCGGGCGCAATTTCGTTTAACGGTCAGAAGATTATGGATGAGAATTTCAAGACTGAAGAGCGCGGTGTATTGAGGCGCGGCAAAAATAAATTTGCAGTAGTAGAATGAAATATCTAGCAATATTAGGGCGTCAACCGGAGATTTCAATAGCCGAACTTGAGGCATTAGACTTTCCTTTGGATATCGATCGTCTTGGTGGGACTTTGAAACTGGCAGTAGAGCTAGAAGCAAAGCCATTAGAATATCTGAGAAAATTACCGGAGGGGAAGATTACGCTAGGAGTGTCAGATTATTCGGAAAAAGCAACGCAGAAATCGGCAACAAATGAAGCTTTGAAATTGAAGAAGATTTTAGTACGGCAGGGACGAAGCGTGCGGGTGGTGGAGAACCATGAGGCGACATTGTCTACCGCTACTTCCTTGCATAACGGTTTATCTGGTAAGAATGAACGAAAAGTGGAGCTGATTAAGACTGATCGGGGTTGGTATCGAGTGATTGGTGTGCAAGATATTGAAGCCTATGCCAAACGAGACCAAGCGCGGCCGGCGCGAGATGCGAAAGTAGGGATGTTGCCGCCGAAATTGGCGCAGATTTTGATTAATTTGTGCGGGCCTTTGAAACCGGGGGCGACGATTCTGGATCCGTTTTGTGGCACGGGCGTAGTGCTGCAGGAGGCGCTTTTGATGGGTTACCGAGCTTACGGGACCGACATTAATGACAGAATGGTCAAATACAGCAAAAAAAATCTCGAACATTTTAAATTTACAGATTTTAAGCTAGAAGTGGGGGATGCTGCCGCTCATAAATGGAGTGAAAGAATTGATGCGGTAGCGTGTGAGGGGTATTTGGGTAAACCGATGTCTGAAGTTCCGACCGAAATGGAACTGAAGGAGCAAAAACAAGAATGTCAGGCGATTATTTTGGGCTTTTTGAAGAATTTGGCAGGGCAAATTAAGGAAAATACCCCTGTGGTGATAGCGGTTCCGGCTTGGTTACGTGAAGATGGACATTATGAGCGATTAGAGATACTTGCATTTTTGGATAAATTGGGGTATAATGTTAATAATAAATCGCTAGAGGGCGTTATTTATCATCGAGATGGGCAGATTGTAGCGAGAGATATAATAATATTAAGGAAGATATAAATGTCACACGTGAAAGCTGGCGGTACCGCCAAGAATATCCACAACAATGCTGGTCAACGTCTAGGCGTGAAGCGTTTTGGTGGCCAGAAAGTCAAGAATGGCGAAGTATTGGTTCGTCAGACTGGTGCGACAAAGATTGCCGGACCAGGGACTTATATGTCACGCAACTTTACGATTCATGCGGCTAAAGATGGCGTGGTCACTTTTGTTAAGACCAAAAAGACGCACTTCTCTGGTAAGTCTTTACCAAGAGTTCGAGTTGAGGTACGTTAACAAATAACCCCTTCGGGGGTTATTTTGTGATATAATTTCCTTATGGCTAAGAAGAAAAAACGCCTGAAGTTCTCTTTTCGTACACTACTTTTGATTTTGACGGCAGCACTAGTGGGATGGGTGATTTACCAGAATTGGCCAGATATTATAGACACTTGGGATCATCTACAGGAAACTAATTTAGTAGTGTTGTTGTTACTAATTCCGGAGCAACTGTTTATGTATTATGCTTGCGGGCAGATCTTCTTTTCATACTTAAGGCACCAGAGGAACGTACAAAAATTTAGTAACAAAGAAATTATGAGTATTTCAACGGAACTAAATTTTGTCAACCATGCCGTGCCGGCCGGTGGGGTAGGAGGATTAGCTTTTCTGACCTATCGGTTGAGACCGTTTGGAGTGAGTGCGGGGCAGTCTAGTTTCTTGTATATTTTTCGCTATGCCACGACTACGGTGATTAATTATTTACAGGCATTGATTGCGATCGTTATATTGTTGACTTTAGGACTTATTCCAGAAGCAGCGATGTGGATTATTCCAGTAGCTCTTCTGATGAATATGGGAGTGGGGCTAGGGCTATGGCTGATAATTTATGTTGCCAGCAGCAATAAGCGAATTGGTCATTTCGCTAAGTTGGTGGAGCGATTAAGTGGGGGCGCGGCGCGAGCCTTTACTTTTGGGCGAAAAAAGTATTTAATACGAGATGAAAAAATCAGCGCTTATTTTGCGGATATTCACCAAAGCTTGAACATCGCCAAGAAAAACAGACAATTTTTGAAGGGACCGGCACTATGGGGATTGGTATACAGCTTTCTAGAGATTGGTACTTATTGGCTAGTGGCCTGTGCTCTGGGACGACCGGAACTATTGCCATTTATTATGGTAGGAGAAGCGATCGGGTCAGTGTTTGACGGAATTGTGCCGTATGGCCTTTACGAACTAGGCATGGCTGGAGTAATGATTGCCCTAGGCGTAGATTTCCCAACGGCTACTATCGTGACAGTAATGACGCGGGTGTTCACTTTAGTCTTTACGGTGATTTCAGGTTCGGTGCCATATTATAAGGCTATAAAGGCGAAAAAATAATGGAAGCTATTACTCCGACAGAATTTTTAAATGTAGTTAATCAAACTTTGGAATATGCTTATTCGTCGGTGACAATTGTGGGGGAGGTGGCAAGTTTTAAGGTAAACCAGGGGAAATGGGTGTTTTTCGATTTGAAAGACGAAGAATCTAGCGTGGGATGTTTTATGACGTTATGGAGTTTACGCCAACCACTGGAAGACGGAATGAAGATTATGGTGCGTGGAGTGCCAAAAGTAACTAAGTGGGGAAAGTTTTCTTTTACGGTAACGGCAGTGCAGCCGGTGGGGGAAGGGTCGCTAAAAAAAGCCTATGAACTACTAAAAAAGAAATTAACGGCTGAGGGGTTATTCGATGCAGCCAAAAAGCGATCATTGCCAGAAGACTTGACACGGATCGGAGTGATTTCATCTACTCAAGCGGCAGGATATGCAGATTTTATTAAAATATTAAACGCTAGGTGGGGCGGAATGAAAGTGCAAGTGGCACATACGCAGGTGCAGGGTTTAGACGCGCCAGATCAAATAATGCGAGCTTTGCAATATTTTAATGAACGTAGCGAAGTACAGGTGATTGCAATTTTGCGCGGAGGTGGAAGTGCGGATGATTTGGCTTGCTTTAACGATGAGGCGTTGGTGCGAGCAGTAGCTAGTTCGAAAATTCCGGTAATTTGTGGCATTGGGCACGAAGTGGATGAATCGCTCTGTGATTTGGCGTGCGACATCAGAGCTTCGACGCCGTCAAACGCAGCGGAGATGTTGACCCGAGATCGAACGGCGGAAAAAGCCAAACTGATCCGGACCATGGAACAGACCGGTCAAAGGGTGCTGCAAGAAATTGGACGAGTTAAAGCTGCCAATAATGATAAAATGCAACAAATGTGGCAAAAATTACAGAGAGAATGTACGAATCTACAAAAAACATTAGAACAGAAGCAGAAAATGCTGAAAATATTAAATCCGGAAAATGTACTAAAACAGGGATATGCGATCGTGGCAGGAACAATAAATCCAGGTAGTGTTGTAAAAATTACAACATTTAAAAATGAGATAGAAGCGGAGATTAAAAAAGTAAAAGAAAGGAAATAAAATGGCAGAGAAAAAAAGCTTGAATCAAAAAATAGCGGCTTTAGATACAGAGGTGGAATGGTTTTATTCGGACGATTTTAAATTGGAAGAGGCTACTGAAAAATATAAAAAAGCTATCAAATTGGCCAAAGAAATTGAGCAAGATTTGAGCGATTTACAGAACGAAATTCAAGTTTTAAGTGAAGATTTTAGCAAATAACTATTGAAAAATAAACAAAAGCGTGTATAATATGGGGTGTAAATAGTCAACACATACACGAAACATAAACAAGGTAAAAGGTCATGCCAAAAATAAACAATTATCAATTGGGCTCGGTCGGGCTATCTTTAGCTTTTTTTGGGGTCCTGTTTAGTGTAACTTTATCTGCTGGAGTAGTATTGGCTAATTCTGGGGTTCGGGCAGACGGCGGTTCTGCTAGTAGCTCCGTAACGGTACGGGTGTCTTCTGCCTGTACAATGTCTGGCGAAGATAATACTTACTCGACTGCCCTTTTGCCAGGTCAGGAAACGGCAGATGATGCTATGGGCCCGTCTAATATTAAGACTATTTGTAATGATGGTGATGGCTATTCGGTGTATGCGGTAGGTTATTCTAATGATAGCTACACCGATAATAATACTAAGATGATCGGGACTTATGCCAATATCGATACTGGGACAGCCAGCTCTGCTGGAGCTAATTCTTATTGGGCAATGAAGGTGGACGCTGTGACGGGGACTTACGAGCCAGAGATTATGAATGATTTTGATTCTTACCATGAGGTACCGGCTGATTTTGCACAGGTAGCTAGATTGACCTCGGCTACAGATGGGGGCGAAGAAGCGGTCGGTTCGAATATTCAGGCTTATTATAAGGTGAAGGCGGCAGCTTCCCAGGTGGCAGGTTCTTATACCGGTAAGGTGAAGTATGTGTTGGTGCATCCGAATACCGTAGTAGCTGGTAATTATACTATTGCGTTTAATGCCAACGGTGGTACCGGCACGATGGAGAGCCAGACTGGTCTAGCTAATTATGAAGAACAGACTTTGGCGGCGTTTGCTACTGGTGAAATTGTTGCACCTACTGGTTATAGATTTGCCGGTTGGTGTAGCGCGCAGGATTCGGGGGCTTCGGCTTCTAACCCGCAGACCACTTGCATGGGCGAATTTTATACTGACGAAGGGACTATACCTGTCGGTATCGTTTCGGCTAATCAGACTCTGACTTTGTACGCAGTATGGGAGGTAATACCTAAGATTTACATGCAAGATTTAACTCTTTCTGAGTGTCAAGCGCAGGCTACAGATGCTCCGCTGACGGTTTATGACCGTCGAGATGAATCGGATTATACGGTTCGTTATATCAGCGGCGCCTGTTGGATGACACAGAATCTACGAATCGTCGGTGAAATTTCTGCTACGGACTCTAACTTTTCTAGTGCAGAATCGTTTGACACTATGGCTGGCGGAGATATCAAAGATGGGGGAGGATATAGGCCTAAAGTTCCTATATCTCATTTGGCGGACGATGATGATATAGCTGCTTCAGCTAGTGCGGAAGGTGCTCCGTACACTGCAGAACAGTTGGGGGCATGGTATAACCTTTGCGCGGCTTCTGCTGGGCAGGTCTGTTTAGATAATTCCGTTCAACCAATTCCAAGTGCCACTCAAGACATTTGCCCGGCCAATTGGCATTTACCAATACAAGACGCTTCAAAACCGGCTGGCTCTATTAATAGTCTTGCTGAAAAGGTTTCCAATAAAGATCTTTTCTCCCCTATTTATGGTGGAGTATATAATAGCAAGAATGAATTATCCGCTCCCACTAGTAATGGGCAATGGTGGTCTTCTAGCGCTGCCTCAGGGGCGAGTTACTATACGATAAGATATCATGATGACGATCAATTTGGTTATGCTTATGGCGGTAGATTAAGCTTTTATATTAGGTGCACGCTTACTCCTTGAGTGGGCTAATCCTAAAATGATTAGAAATAAAGCAATATAGCATGTTGGAAAAAATATTAATATGCAGTATAATAGGCTTATGGATAATATGAATGTGAACGGAATGCCGGGGATGAATAGAGCGCCAGGTATGGGTGGCACAGCTGGAATCCCACCGGTGCAGCCGATGGGCGGACCGCGGCCAATGAGCGGGCCACAACCAGTGCAGCCGATTCAGCCAGCGGCGCCGGCACAACCGATGGGGGCGCCAGGGATGCCTGCGGTGTCGGGAATGCCAGGTCAGCCCATGGTACAGAAGAGTCCTGTCGCAATGAAGCCGAAAGATATTGCGGGATTGATTAAAACGATCGTAATCATCGTGGTTTCTTTGATCGCGGTGACTTTTATCGGCCTATTTATTTGGATGAGCATGAACTATCAAGAGGCACAGACGGATTTGGACACTAAGGTCGCGGTAGCAGTGGCGGAAGCTAAGGATGAGCAAGCGATGGAGCTGGAGCAAGATTTCTTGGAGCGCGAAAAATATCCGTACAAGACTTTCTCCGGGCCGATTGATTACGGGCAACTAACCTTTGAATATCCGAAAACTTGGAGTGTTTATGTAGCGGCAGCGGCGGCGAATTCGGACGGGGATTTCAACGCCTATTTTAATCCAATTCAAGTAGATGCTGTGAGTAAAGAAACGGTGAATGCCTTAAGGGTTACCATTCGGGATAAGAGCATTGACGAAGTATCGAAAGAATATCAAAAAGCTATGGATAAAAAAGATTCTAATTTGACTATGGTCTCTACCACCATTGGCAAAGACGGAAACATTACAGCGAATCGTTATACTGGAACAATTCCAGACACGAAGGACCTGTCGGGAATTATCGTCACTTTCAAGATCCGAGACAAGACTGCAATTTTACAGACTGACTCGGTGTTATTCCAGGAAGATTTTGATAAGCTGCTAGGCACAGTCACCTTTAACGAATAGTTTCGTGTTATAATGGGGGTATGGAGAGTGAGGTAGACGGGATTTTGGTGGCGGCGCATGAATTGAAGGCTCCTTTAGCGGTGCTGAGGCAGCTGGCTTTGAATTTGCCAGAGATGGAACAGAGTGGTGAACGGATGCGAAGTGAAATGGTCAGCGTATCGGAGCGCGCAATTAAACAAGTCAATGATCTAAGTAAAATTCGGCGCCTAGAAGACGGACTGTTTGAAATGGAACCAGTGGCGGTGCGAGCAGTATGCGACGAAGTAACTAAGGAGCTGGCTTATTTGTTTAGTTATAACCGGCGAGATTTGTTCATCAAATATAGTAATCGGTCTAAATTAGTGACCGCGAATCGTGACTTATTATACAGCGTAGTATATAACTTTCTATTGAACGCAATGCATTATTCGGGTGAGGGAACGAGGGCAGAACTAATCGTGCGGGATTTTAAAGATAAAGTCAAAGTAGTAATTCGAGATTATGGTCCGGCTTTGCCGATGGATGTATGGCGAGAGATGAAACGAGGATTTGTGGCTAAGCCGACTTCAATCGCCATGCGGCCAGGCTCGTCGGGATTGGGATTATATATTGCTTCGAAGTTTTCGCGCTACATGAATGCGGAAGTTGGTGCGGTGAGGCATCGGGATGGGACGAGTTTTTATGTAGAATTGCCTGCGTCTAAACAAGCGAGTTTGTTCGTATGATTTACGTGATAGACGACGATGAAATTATGGCCGATTGCATTACGAAAGCTTGTGGCGAAAAAAACGAAATTCGCATATTTAGTAATGCGATCGAGGCGGTACGGGCGATTGATACGGCGGGAACGCCGGATTTGATTTTTTTGGATATTTTATTGGATGGGCCGGACGGGTTTACTTTACTAAATGAATTAGCTTCGTATGAAGACACGGCGAAAATTCCCGTGGTAGTGGTATCGTCACTAAATTTTGAAGAGCGAGATTTGAAGGCTTACGGAGTGGTGGGAGTGTTAGATAAAAGTGCGATGATGCCGTTAGAAATTAAACAGTATGTGGAGGAGTATTGTGACTGAAGATTTAAAAACCTTGACCATAGTGCTGAGACGGACGAATTATGGCGAAGCGGATCGGATTTTGAATTTAATTACGCCGGAAGGCAAAGTTTCGGCGATAGCTAAAAGCGTGAGAAAGGCTAAATCTAAATTGGCGGGGGGCGTAGAAATGTTTACACTCTCAAAAGTACAAATTCATCAAGGGCGCTCGGAATTGGGGATTGTGACGAGCGCGCAAATGGTAAAACATTACGGAGAAATCTTGAAGGATTATGATCGGATGACTCTGGCGGGGATGGCTTTAAGGAGGGTAGCTAAGGCAGCAGAGCATACGGATTCGCCAGAATGGTTTGAGTTAACACGACAAGTTCTGGCCGAACTGGATAATGGGACGAACGTCGCACTAATTGAAATGTGGTTTTTATTAAATTTACTGCGGGTAAGTGGAGAGGAAGTGAATTTGTATCGGGACGCGGAGGGGGAAGTTTTGCAAGCCGGGGCAAGATACGATTGGAGTATAGGTGACCAAGCTTTTACCAGGAACGAACAAGGTGATTATGGTGAAAATGAAATCAAAATTTTGAGGTTAGCTACAGGGGTGGAGCTAGCTAAAATGAAAAGAATAAAAACAGAGGCAGACCTCTGGGAGAAAGTTCTGAATTTGGCTCGAATTATGGCTAAAAATTAACAGGGGTGGACCCCTGAAGGTTCACCATATATTATATATATGGTATAATAAAGGGTATGGGAAAATTAGAAGATATTGTAAGCTTATGTAAAAGGCGGGGGTTCATCTTTCAAGGGTCTGAAGTCTATGGCGGAATGGCCGGGACTTGGGATTACGGACCACTAGGTGTAGAGTTGAAGCGTAAAATCATGAATGCTTGGTGGCAGTATTTTGTGGAAGACCGAGACGATATTTACGGAGTGGACGCAGCGATCATTATGAATCCACGGACCTGGGTGGCGTCGGGGCATACGGCAACTTTCGCAGACCCATTAGTAGAATGTAAGGAATGTAAAAACCGTTTCCGAGCAGATAAAATCGCTGACGGGATTACGGAATCAGTGACGACGGAAGAATTTTTAAATTTGCACGTTAAGTGTCCGGTATGTGGTAAGGAAAATTGGGGGCCAATTCGCAAATTTAACATGATGTTTACTACGCATGTAGGAGCAGTGTTGCCGGAAGATACGGCAGAAAACCCAGAATTAGCCGAAAAGGGTATAGCATATCTTCGGCCAGAGACCGCGCAAGGAATTTTCACTAATTATAAAAATGTAGTAGATACAATTTATCCGGATATGCCGTTTGGGATCGCACAACAAGGTAAGGCTTTCCGCAACGAAATTAGCCCGCGAGATTTTATTTTGCGAGATCGAGAATGTTCGCAAATGGAAATCGAATATTTCGTGGCGCCAGAAACTTGGGAAGAAAATTTCGAAAAGATGCGCTCACTGCAGCATGATTTTCTCGAGAATGTGATGGGTTTGCCAGCCGATAAAATCCATGAGTTAGATGTACCAGCAGAAGATCGCGCACATTACAGCAAGCGAACGATTGATTTGATGTTTGAATATCCGAACGGCGAAGAAGAGTTAATGGGATTAGCTTACCGGACTGATTTTGATTTATCTAATATCCAACGCGAGTCTGGTAAAAATATGGAATATCGAGACAAGAAGACTAATGAAACGTATGTCCCACACGTGATCGAACCGTCGATTGGTGTGGAAAGATTGTTCCTGGCGGTAATGGCCACAGCCTACCAGGAGGACGAAGTAGGGGGTTCTAAGCGAGTAGTTTTGAGATTGCCGGAAGGCTTAGCGCCATATCGTTTCTGCGTATCGCCACTACTGAAGAATAAACCAGAGTTAGTTAGCAAGGCGCGAGAAGTCTATGAAGCGTTGCGTAAAAAATATGGTAATGTCACTTGGGATGATTCAGGTAATATTGGTAAACGCTATCGCAAGCAGGATGAGATCGGTACGCCTAAGTGTGTAGTCATAGATTTTGAGACTTTAGAAAACGATACGGTAACGGTGCGGGATCGAGATACAACTGATCAGGTGAGAATTGCTATTGCGGATTTATAAGTTCGTTGGTATAATTTAAACATAAAAGGAGGTTTATTATGGCTGATAAGGCTAGAAAAAATAACAAAAACATGATTATTGGTGGGGTTTGTGCTGCGGTAGTGGTAGTAGTAATTATCATTGTGGCGGTAGTGCTAGCCACCAGAGGTAGCGGAATCAATGATGGCTATTTCGTATCAGATGGTTCCAAATATGTACTAACCATTGAAAGTGACACGACGGACGAATCAGAAGGCACCTACAATCCAGTGAAGACTCACATTGTCTACATGTACTCGGGTGATCAAATCACCGGGATGAAGACTTACGGTGAATTCGCTAATGCTGATAAAGCCAAGCAGGCCTTTGAGGCGATTAAAGATGCCGGCGAAGATATGACTAATTACGTGGTGGAAGGTAAGTACATCATCGTGACTGCCACGGAGGATCAATATAAAGATTTGACGGCCAAAGATGTAAAAGCTCAAATTGAATTTATGGAAAGTTTAAAGAATATGAATTCGGACGAGTTGAACGCTGAAGCCGTTCAAGAAACTGAAGCTACAGAAGCTGAACAATAATAACCAAAGAAAATCTCCCGCTTAAGAGCGGGAGATTTTTTATGCTGAAGCTAAATTATTTAAAACGTTCGATAGCGTCGGCAATAACCTTTTTAGCTTCTTCGACTCCTTCAAAAGCCTTAACCTCGGTAGTGCCAGGTTTTTTGAGATCTTTATAATGATTGAAGTGAAATTCGATTTGCTTCAAGGTTTGAGCTGGCAAATCTTCGAGTGTTTGATATTTGTCACCATTGTTGCGGTCGTCTAACGGGACGCAGATGATTTTGTCGTCGACTTCACCACCGTCAACAAATTTCATGACGCCAAGGATTTTAGCTTGCATCCAGATGCCGGTAGTGAGTGGCTGATCGGTAATCATCAAAACATCGAGCTCGTCGCCGTCTTCGTCGAGGGTTTGAGGGATGAACCCGTAGTTACAAGGCTTAGCAAAAGCCATTGGTTCAACACGGTCTAGCATAAAGCAAGCGTGCTCGCGGTCCCATTCAATTTTGTGGTTGGATCCAGTAGGAATTTCGATCACGACATTGAGTTCGCCTTTTTCATAATCCCCTGGAGTGAGAACTTTGTTAAAGTCTGCCATAAATATCTCCTGTTTATATTCATATTATAGCACAAATGCTCTTTCTCGGACACGCTCTAGGCCGCTCGGCCAAGCTTATGGTCCTCGAAATGAGCATTTGTGCTATCTATAGGAACGTAGATGGTTCTGAAGGATCAGTCCAGAA
>JAILSC010000015.1 GCA_024697865.1 Candidatus Saccharimonadota bacterium
AAATGATACGGAAAATATTAAGCTTGCGAGCTATCTTTTTCCAATTATAAAGACCGAATATTACAACCGGTCAGATTTTCGAGATAATAATCAGAATGCAAGGATGATGAAAAGAGTAAGCTCGGTTGCTTATTTTGATAGATATTTTTCCTATTCGATAAGCAAAAACGATATAGCTGATGGTCTATTTACTAGCGTAGCGGAAAAGACAGTGGTGACTGGACAAGATATTGCGACAGTTTTACAATCGCCAAATCAGTTAGATAGGTTTTTAGAAAAGATTACCGATAATCCTAATCGTATAGCAAACAAATATGATTTATGTTCCGAACTTATATTATTTTTGGAAAAACAAAATTGGTCTTACGAAAAAAATAATCTAGTTTCCATAAAAATCCAAAGTGCTCTATATGCAATTAATAAAGCATTATTGAACGAGCCTATCGTGTCAAAAAAGAATTTAGCCACTTATTTAAAAATTGCAAAAAACTTAACCTCACTACAAGCCCTAACATATTCTATCCGTAGTGTGCATCTTATAAATCACGATGAAAGTGATGTTACTAAAAGAACCTTAAATGAAGATGACTATTCTAAATATAAGGAAGAAATCACAAGAATAATCCAAGACAAAATGAAAAAAGATAAACTTCCAGTCGCCGAATACGGGGATATTTCAAGAGAATTGTATAAATATCATTCAATGTTTTCTGGTAGTTCTGAAGAAATAAATAGATATATGAAAAAAAGAGTTAAAACGTCCGATAAAGCTGTAGATTTCATTTCTCAATTTTTAAACGGTTGGACTGGAGTAGGAGATGGTATTACTCATAGAAGCGACCTACTCGACAATAACTTTGCAGTTTATGAGTTTTGGTTTGCAAATGACTTTGACGCAAGCTATTTATACAACTTAATTGTGCAATCTAAAAAATATGCAAAATACAAAAATATACCACTCGAGAAAATTGAAAGGTTCGATAGAATTTCAGAAATAATCGGAAAGGAAGACATTAATCGCGAGGGGAACGAACAAAACAAAGAATTTCGACGGGTAATTGCTCAGCAATTCATTTATATTTTTGATTTAAAAAAATCTGACAAAAAATCTTAATATCAACTTTCTAATCTATTGATTAAGGAATATGGCTAAAATTTTTGTTAAAAAATGATATAATTATAGTGTTCAGACTTTAATTCAACTCAAGAAAACCGTAAAGTTCTCATTGTGCAGAACAAGCAGTCACTTGCACAGCTTGGCACAATGCTTGAGTTGAAAGGTCTGAACAACCCGCGAGTGGCTGCTTTTTCTTTAGTAGCCTCGAAGACAATTTAACAAAGGAGGCTAAATGCAAAAAATTGAAGAAGAAAAGCCGAAAGGTAAAAACTTTATCAACAAAACCGTTGTTTTTATAAAGCAACACAAAAAAGCTAGTATTATCGTAACTAGCGCCCTAATTCTTGTAATAGCAGGCATAGTAATTGGCAAAGCAATTAAAAGAAACATTGAAGAAAACAGAGATTATTATATTGCAATCGACGACGAATTCACGTTCGACTGCAACGCTCATTATGACGAGAAAAACAAAACGATATATTGTGATGAGCAGACCATTTCTGGCACTTTTTCTAATTTTGATATTGTAGAATTGTATTGGGTAGATAAAATCGAAGGCAACAACTTTACTTACAAGGCCAAGAATTCTATTTATAAAAGTGAATACGAAAAAGAAAACTTTAACATAAATGATTTTAATAGTGAGATTAAACGAAATGTCACGATTTATCTCAAGAATAATTATCTCAAGAAAGATGTGCTGAGAAAAGAAATAATCATACACTATCATTTAAGTGAAGCGGATAAAGCCCTAGTAGAGCAGAAACATAACGATTGGAAAACTTGGAAAGAAGCCGAGGACACAAAGAAAGCAGAACAAGAAGCCAACGCACAAACACAAGCCGAAGCAAAAGCAAAAGAAGAAGCTCAAGCGCAAGAAAAACAAGCTGAGCAAAAGACCGCTTCAAGATTGCCAGATGATATAGTTGAACAAGAATGCCAAGACGCAAAATATTATATACAGAGTTCGTATTATAAAAATACCGTCAAAAGCCTAATCAGTATTTCAAATTATAACTTCGGAGTTTATGAAGACGCTTACGACAAAGATGGTGACCGTATATTAATGGCTCGTTGGAATGGAAATGATAAGAACAAGAACGCCATTACATTTGTGTGTTATATTTCAGGTTCAGACAAAGACAATTTAACAGTTCATTGGATTAGCGGAAACAATGTTGATATTTGGAAATCAGAAGCAGATTTAATGTATAACACATACGACGAAAACGGAAATAAGTTGCAATAATTTAGCTTCAACTTCCGATAATTCTAATTACCAGAACTACAAAATGGTATAATTATAATGGGGAAATAATTATGGTAGAGCAAAGAACTAAGAAAAAAATCAGAGATATTATGTCTAGCGTATTTGGAGTTTTAATAGTACTTGTCTTTTTTGGTGGCATATATTTTTTCAATAGGACTTTGCCTGAGATGAATAATAAAAGAAAAGTTGAAGAAGCGCACAATAATTGCCTAACAAAAGCTCCTTATTTTGCCTGGACAAAGTCATATTCTTATGTAAAAAACGAAACTAATTATCAATTGGATAATGCTTACTATTATTGCCAAAGGATATTATATCCGTCTAAATCGGAGTGTATATCCGATGGTAGAGAAAAAACTACTTATGGCGGAGAAATGGGCGATGTAATTTACCATACTTATTGCAAAGACGATGGAAGTTGGACAACGAAATATGTTTGGTCTGACGCTGAAGATTTCACGCTTCCAGAAGACGAAATGCCAAAGAAATATTCCTGCCAAAATGTAACCAGTTATGACTACAATTGGGGAAACGATATGTACTGCACCTCCCCAGATGGAACAGGTTTTTATACCTCATACGAGGGGGCGTCATACTATGAAAACTTATAACATATATTAGTTTTACCTCTGTTATACGCTATAATATAATAAATGGATAATAATTTTTACATAGCTTCAGAAGAATTGCTCACGATAGTAAATAAGCTTTTTGACGAAGCCGAAAAAAGCGCAAATGAAAGAAATTACCTAGGCAGACAAGCAAGCTACATTAGATACCTAAAATATGTGAAAAAAAGACCCCAGCATTGTCGAAAAGCTATCAGCTCTTAGAAATGACGACAAAAATGTCTTTAGAACTAGAAAAAGCGAAAAGGAAGACAGAGAACGTCTTATAAAGAATATTAAATCCATTTCGGCCGAGGCAGAACGAGAGGGAAAGTGTTCTAATGAAGCCACTGAAGCCATCCACCTAATCAGGGGTAATAAAAGAAAATTTTATAATAGCCAGAACGCACTCGAACTTTATGAAAATATAGGGGTAATTCTGCGTTCTACGACCAGTATCAGTATGGGTCTTTCCGATGAAATTATAAAAATCTTCTTCCCGAACATTGTTGTCGAAGCCGTGGAAGTAGACCAAAAATCGGGTAAAAAACAGTGGTCGATAGTCGACCACAAGCTTCGTGAACCGTTTGATAAATTACTTACAAACGCTGATTGTCAAACGTGGTCAGGGTGATCGGACTTGAACCGACGACCTCAGCGTCCCGAACGCTGCGCGCTACCAACTGCGCCACACCCTGAAACAACGGTGATGCTGATAATTTTTACCCCTCATTTGTTCGCATGGTCGGGGCTAGGAGATTTGAACTCCTGACCTCACGCACCCCATGCGTGCGCGCTACCAGGCTGCGCCAAGCCCCGCAATTCCTAAAAAATGGTCTGGGTGACTGGACTTGAACCAGCGACCTCGACTTCCCAAAAGTCGCGCGCTACCAACTGCGCCACACCCAGGTACTTCTATTATACCACACTTTTACTCTTCACGAGCTAAAATGGCAAATTCTAAGTACTACGTACGCAACGAATATAATGCCCAGCACGTTTATCACCGTAGTAAACACTCAAATTTCCACTGTTATAACCCAGGTCGTATTGCATTTCAGTATCGCTTGCGGTAGAAGCCCACCAGAAACCGAACGTGGTAGCGTAACCGAGTGTACCATTGGCGTATTGTCCACCGTAAATAGGCGAGAACAAAGAAGCATAGCTCTTAATATCATTCTCTTGACTATAAGTGGGTAAATTCCAATTGGCTGGACAAATGTCCTGAGTGGCATCCATTTTAGTTTGACTACAAACTTGACCAGCAGAAGCAGCGCAATAATTATACCAAGCACCCAGCTGATCTATCGTGTATCCTAAACTGCTAGATGCAGTTGCATCCGTACTGTCCGCCCGGTGAGATTGAGCAGCAGTATAAGTCATGCTACCGCCTCTCGAATCTCCGCCAGCAGCAGTATTGAAATCGGCCCCAGAAAAGTTAGAATCTGTAGCCGAAATGATACCAGTGATTCTCAGATTCTGAGTCATCCAGCAATTGCCATTAATGTAACGCACGGTATAATCCGAACCATCACGACGATCATAAACGGTAAGTGGGGCATCGGTAGCTTGAGCCTGGCACTGTGCTAAAGTAAGATCCTGCATATATGCTAATGACGGCGCTGGCGCACTATTCGTGTGCACCAAAGTATATTTCACCCTACCCGTATAATCTTCTGGCGCCTGAGAGAGTGAAGCTTTTACCTTGTAGTAAGCTTGAAGCCCGGAGCCCGTAGCCCCAGCGCCCGCATCCGTGGAAGCTTCACGATAAGCCACTTTAGCGAAAGTATCCGGCACTACGCTATAAGAGCTATAACTTCCTACTATGCTAGGCTGGTAGGTACCTGTTACTGGATTCACTTTAAAAGCCCACCAGGAATTATCCCCAGAAGTTCCCGTAGAAATAGTAGAGCTAGTCCCTATTAATTTAGTATGATTCGCGCTCGTATAACTATTGCCAGAAAACCCAATCGCGTAAATAGCAAACCCACCAGCGTCATTACAAACCACTTGAATATTAGAAGGCCCCAAATCACTAGTTTCCTGCCCTGGGTTAACATTAGCACTGTAAGTGCTATCGCCACCAGACATCGTACAAGAAGATTTAATTTGAATCGTTACCGAATCACTGGTACTGCTATCCGCAGCGCTCACCTTTAAATTAGTCAAAGCAGCGCCGGCCAAAACCGTAACCCCTAACAACACGCCAAAAACCTTCAAAGATGCCCCTACTGGAGTAGTTTCACTATTCAATAAATCCGGTATGGCCATTTTACCTCGCTTATCTAATTACTTCGTAATATCTCTACTTCCATTATACATGCTTTTGCTTTTTTCGCAATATTTACTCATTCAAATACCGGCACATCATCCGGAAATGGATCGAAATCCGTCTCGTCAAAATCTGTAAAGCCGTCCCCATCTTGGTCACGAAACCCCACCGAACCTACATTGGCCCCATACGGGTCATAACCTAGCTCTGTCAAAAACCTAGACGGCATATTATAGCTCCGATCCCCAAACGAAAATCGACTCCCAGCATAGGTCAAAAACAATCTTCGCATTGCTCGCGTCATTCCCACATAAGCCAGCCGTCTTTCTTCCTCTAAATCCGCCGCATCTTCCACGCACCTAGAGCTAGGGAACAATCCTTCTTCCATCCCTACAATAAACACCACTGGAAATTCCAATCCCTTCGCTGCATGCAGAGTCATCAAAGTCACCGCATCCGCCGTACTAGACTCGTCCGCCGAAGACATCAGTGATGCATCCGCCAAAAACTCTTCCAGCGTGTCATACTCGCCAGCATTCGCACCCAATACCTCTAAGTTCCGCATTCTTTCTTCCGTCGCCGGCGTCCCATCATCCGTCAAAGCCTTGAAATTAAAATACTCCACAATTCGTTTCACGGTTTCTCCCGGATTTTCATCTGTCGGCGTTTTCTTCATAAAATTAACTAACCGTCGCAAAACCTCCCGTGCCTTTGTTGCAGACAGTGCCTCCAACAAATCCGCATCATATAATGGTTTTGTCCCTTCCACCGCATCAATCGCCGTAATTAATTTTCTTAAAGACACTTCCCCGATCCCCGAAAGTACATTCCCTACCACCCTTGTCAGTGACACTGTATCCCGTTGATTTTGAATTACTTTCAAAATCGCCAATACGTCTTTTACTTCTTTCCGATCATAAAATCTCACCCCGCCACAATCTTATACGGGATATGCATGTTCATGAAAGCTTTTTCAAAATTATACGATTGTGCATTGGTCCGATACAATACCGCAAAATCTCCATAATCCGCATATTCCCTTTGTAAATTCAAAATTTTCAGCGCCACATAATTCGCTTCTTCTGCCTCATCGCGTAAACTTTCAATTTCCACCGGCTCGCCTTGTTCCGCTTCCGTAAACAAAGTTTTTTCGGTTCGAGTTTTATTTTCATTAATAATTTTCTGTGACGCTGTCAAAATATTCCCAGTTGAACGATAATTTTGTTCTAGTTTTACCACCTTCGCTCCCGGAAAATCTTTTTCAAAATTCAAAATATTTGTAAAATCCGCTCCTCGCCACGAATAAATCGACTGCCAATCATCCCCCACCACGCAAATATTCCGTTTTTCATTTACTAATAATTTCACGATATTATACTGCACCATATTGGTATCCTGATACTCATCAATCAGAATATGCTCAAACCGTTTTTGCCATTTTTCTCGAATTTCTTTGTGCTTTTGAAACAGTTCTAATTCTTTCAATAATAAATCATCAAAATCCAATGCCCCCGCTTTTTGTTTTTCTATTTCATATCTAGCAAAAACTTTGGCGATTTTTTGCTGGTTCGGATAGTAAGCCTCCGCCGCGTATTCCTCCGGGCCATGACCTTGATTTTTTTCACTTGAAATAATCGCCTGAATCGATTTCGGCTTCAAATTCTTACTGTCCGTTAGTTTCAACTCTTTAATAATCCGCCGAATCAACGTGATTTGATCATCCATATCATAAATGACAAAATTCCGGTCTAGTCCTGCCGCATCCGCTTCTTGTCGCAAAATCTTCACTGCAATCCCGTGGAACGTCCCCATATACGGCATAAACGACCGCGGTGGATTATCATGGGCACTTATATTCCAATTCGGGGTATTTCGGAGCGCGGCAGCGCGAGAGTTAGCGCCGGCCGCCCGTGGCGACGGGCCGGCCGGACGCGACCCCGAATAGAATGTAAGGGCCCATAACCTCCCCCGCATTTCTTTTGCCGCTTTATTGGTAAACGTCACTGCAAGAATATCAGAAGGTTGCACTCCGTGAGCAATCAAATTTGCAATCCGATGCGTCAAAGTTTTTGTTTTACCAGACCCCGCTCCCGCCAATATCAATACTGGCCCTTCTAAGCATTCCGCCGCCTCTTTCTGCGCCGGGTTTAATCCCTCCAAAATCATATTCATTTTATTATTATAGCATTAAATACCGGTCAACGGCACAATATTCGCCCCTAGGTGTCGGAGTCTCGCCGCAAAATCCTGATACCCCCGGTTAATCGGATAGACATTGCGCAAAATCGATTTCCCTGGAGCAGCCAGCATCCCAATTAATACCACTACCGCTGGTCTCAAAGCCTGTGGCGCTACTAATTCTGCCGGACGCCAATTAGTTGGCCCCTCGATGTATACCCGATGCGCATCTAATAGTTCTACTTTCACGTTTAAATTCGCGAGTTCCGTCGTATATACCGCCCGATTTTCAAACACCCAGTCATGGATCAACGTTCGCCCCTCCGCCACTGCTGCAATCACCGAGAAGAACGGCAAATTATCAATATTTAGTCCCGGAAATGGCATCGGATGAATCTTATCTACTGGCGCCACCAATTTAGATTTTTTAATTGTCAAATTTACTAGTCTAGTGCGCCCATTGGCTGAAGCATATTCCGGCGAAATTTCAAACTTAGCATTCATGTTTTTTAGTACCTCGAGTTCAATTTCCAAAAACTCAATCGGCGCCCTTAGAAGAGTAATTTCTGAATGCGTCACCAATGCCGCCGCAATAAAGCTCATCGCCTCGATCGGATCTTCCGAAATATTATAATCCACATCCATATCGAATCGTGGTCGTCCTCGCACTTTCAGGGTAGTAGTTCCAATTCCCGAAATTTTCACTCCCATTTTCTCCAAGAAGAAACAGACATCCTGCACCATATAATTTGGCGAAGCGCCAATAATTGTAGTTTCTCCAGGGCTCATCGCCGCCGCCATCAAAACATTTTCTGTCACCGTGTCGCCACGTTCGGTCAGCACAATATATCGCCCCTCTTTACTATGCAAAACTTTCTGGTCCACCGTTACCTCATAAAAACCCGGATTGCTCTCTGCGTCTACCTTCAAGCCAAAACTCTCTAGTGCCTTCAAATGTGGTTCCACCGTCCGTGTACCCAGTGAGCATCCTCCAGCGTAGGGAATCTGGAATTTTTTATATCGATGCAATAAAGGCCCTAAGAACATAATGATCGAACGTGTTTTACGTGCCGCTTCCACATCCATTTCTTCTAACTTCAATTCGCGTGGTGATATAATTTCTAGGTCTCGTCGCCGATTTGTCCACCGACATTTCACGCCAATAGATTCCAAAACTTCAATAATTCGAAAGACTTCCTCAATCCGCGCTGTTCGATGTAAAACCGTTTTTCCGGTATTCAATAAAGCCGCACACAAAAGCGCCACCGCCGCATTTTTGGAGGTATTAACCGTAATCTCACCAGATAATTCTCTCCCGCCAATAATCCGAAAACTCTGCGAAGCCGAATCATTAATAGAGAGGATTTGCTTGCCTAGAGCCTCAGATAATTTCTTAATCATTTCCAGGGAAACATTTTGACCACCCTTCTCAATCCGGTGAACCGCCGACTGGCTAGACCCTACCGCTTGAGCTAATTCCCCCTGCGTCCAACCTTTTTCTAGGCGCATATGCTCTACGGTTTCGCCAATTACTTGCTGGTATGTCTTTGCTTTTGCCATAGAATAATTATATCACAACATGCATAATTATGCTATAATGATCATATGAAAACTATTAAAGATATCGACATTAAAGATAAAATTATTTTAGTCCGCGTAGACTACAATGTGCCATTAAAAAACGGCGAAATCACCGATGATCTACGCATCCGCGCCAGTCTGCCTACCCTTGAATACTTGCTAGATCACGGCGCCAAACAAATTTTTCTGATTTCTCACCTTGGCCGCCCTGAAGGTCAACCGAATTCTGAGCTCAGCCTCTCTCCAATCACTAAAGTTCTCGAAAAACTCCTACCTAAAGCTAAAATCGGCTTCTACCCTCTCCCTACCAATCAAGAATCTCTCCACGTCCCCGCCGATACCAAAATCGCCCTCTTAGAGAACCTCCGTTTCGACCCCGGTGAAGAAACCAATTCGCCCGAATTTATCGAAAGTATCGTCAAAGCCACTGGTGCCGATATTTATGTACAAGACGGTTTTGCCGTAGTTCACCGCGCCCATGCATCCACTGACGCCATCCAGAACTTCCTTCCTATCTACGCCGGCCTACTAGTTGAAAGCGAAGTCAACAACTTAAGCTCCGTATTAAAAAATCCCGCAAAACCTGTGCTTCTGATTATTGGTGGTGCTAAAGTCGAAGACAAACAACCTCTAATTGATAAATTTTTAACCAAGGCCGACCGTATTTTCGTCGGAGGCAAGATCGCTGCCGATGGCTATCAATCTAGTGATGCTAAAATTGTCGTCGCTACTGATTTTGACGAAAACGAAAAGAACGAAAAACTCGACGTTGGACCTCTTTCCACCGGTGAATTAGCCAGTCTTATCACCGACGCCAATACCATCATTTGGAATGGACTTTTAGGTTACGCCGAAGATCCAGCCTACGCTACCGCTTCGACCATCGCCGCTGAGTTAATTGGTGAAAAACGTGGCGTCACCACCATTGTTTGCGGAGGTGACACCACTGGCTTCGTTGAAAACTTAATTGAAGAACATGAAAATCTTCATTATTCTCTAGTTTCCACCGGCGGAGGCGCCGCCCTAGAATTCTTATTAGGAAAAGAGTTGCCTGGTCTTAAACCCTTCTTACCTTAATGGTATCTGTACCCATTTTGTTTTTATCCCCCGACACAACTACCGTTAATAAATCCTTACACCCTTCTTTTGTTTGCAAATAGCCCGACGCTTTCAACTCCTTAGCTAAATCATAGCCAAAATCTTCCGAATACGGTCGCACAAATGCCGAGTTGGCGTAAGTCAACGCTAATTGGTTCGCTACTCGTTGATTTGGCGTTACCGATACGATCGGCAGATTCGGCCGTTGCGCTGCCATAGCTAGAGCCGTAGCGCCCGATGCTGTCTGACACACCATTACATCAGCTTTAATTTTTTCGGCCAATCTCGCTGTAGCATAAGAGATTGCGTCATAAGCTACTGATTCCCCCTCCGGCTGACGATTCATCGGCGCAATCCGTGAATGATTCTGCGTGTAGAGGATCACTTTTTTCATAGCTTCGACTGTTTCTAGTGGGTATTTCCCGTTAGCTGTTTCATCCGACAACATTACTACATCCGCCCCTTGCACTACTGCCGTCGCCACATCTGAAACTTCTGCTCGCGTCGGCTCTGGATTGTCTACCATTGACGACAACATTTGTGTCGCTACGATGCATAATTTGGCGTGCGCTCGACACAGTGCGATTAGCTTCCTCTGAATAATCGGAACTACTTCCGCCCCCGCCTCTACCGCCATGTCCCCTCTTGCCACCATAATGCCATCAGCAGCCATCACGATTTCTTCTAGATTCTCTTCGCTTTCAATCGCCTTCTTGGTTTCAATTTTAGCAATTACTTTTGCAGTCGAACCATAAGATAGTAGTAGTTGTTTTAATTTTTCAATATCTCTTGCACTTTGCACAAACGAAAGCGACACATAATCGTAGTCACAACCTGCCCCATATTCAATATCTGCTAAATCTTTCGGAGTTAAAATATCGCCGCCAAAATCCGTATCCGGCAAATTTAGCCCTTTCTTCGACATAATAAATCCATCGTTCAATACCCGTACCTTAATCGCCGTTTCCGACACGATTTCTACTACTTCTGATTTAATCTTACCATCGAACATTGACAATGGCTCTCCAATTCGTACTTTCTCCGCTAAATTATATTGCACCGGTATTGTCAAACCGCCGTCGTGTTCAAATTCTCGAGATTCCAAAATCACCTCATCACCAGTTTTTAGGTCCAAGTGATTGTCTTTCAGCATCCCCAACCTAATCTTCGGTCCTTGCAAATCTTGCAAAATCGCAATCGCCCTCCCCTTTTTCTCGGCTGCTGCCCGAATCCACTTAATTTGCTGGTCACGTTCCTCATTAGAACCATGGGAACAATTCAATCGGCAGCCATTTACGCCCGCCATAATTACCGCCTCGACCTTCTCTGCCGTATTCGTCGCTGGGCCAATCGTCGCTAAAATTTTTGTTCTTTTAAATAATTTACTCATAATATTATCTTATCATAAGTTTCGTTTTATGATAAGATATACTTATGGTAAGACGATCTAGATTTTCGCGTACTCGCACTTCTGCCATTAAAAACATCGTCTTAATTGTCATCTTTGCCCTTATCATCACCGTTGGCATCGCCATCGTCGCTGCATTCTTATCACAGCCAGAACTTCAAATTAAACAAAAATTTGAAACCATTGCCAATAATTATTACGAAAACACTATTTACGAATCTATACTTAGTTCTGATCAATTCTCGGGTAATCCTGCGGATGCGCTCGAGAAAAATTCCGGACGTGGACTCGCCTTAGTTACTCTCCGCCAAATTATCCTTCTAGACGAAACTGTCCCCACCGATGTCGCTAGCTATCTCGAAAAATATTGCGACATCAATAAGACCTTCGTCCGTTTCTATCCTCAGTCGCCTTTTTCTCGTACCGACTATCGCGCTGAATATACCTACGACTGTAATTTTTAGACCATAAAAAATGGTGATCTCGGCGGGAGTGACTTCGTCGCTCCCTTCTCGTCACCAATAAAAAAAGACGCGAACGTCTTATTTTTCTTGGTGAACCTTGTCCAATCGAATTGGAATATCCTCGTAGAGGACTTCTACCGAGTGAGGGGTATTATCAATGTTTTATATCCTACAAACTATATCCCCGGCCTCAGTAGAACTAATGAATACAACCCAAAGCATTAGCAACCCGGACGGTGAATAAGTCACATTGCCAATGCTAAAATTCTTCTAAGAACTTACAATGTCAATGATAAAATTGGATCAATACTAATAAGGAGTGCGCATGGATCCAAAAGAACAACAAAACCAAAATAAAGAGTACATAGAATGGTCGGAAGAGGCCAAGAAGAATATGCTTGAACTTATGCTGACGCTAATGGAAATGGAAGAAGAACAAAAGCATATGACTAAAGAAGAAAAAGAACGTAACGCAATTGGTTTTACCTGTGAAGACGGCAAGTTCGTCTATTTTTAATGGCACTCAATCTTAAGAATATACCCTCAATGGTATAATAGTAGGTAGATATTTACGTAACAAAGGCTATTTAATATGAAAGACGGAAAGATTCCGGATCCAAACACAATCTACCCAATCGCAGGCTACGATAAAGAGATTTATATCAAGCCGACAATCAAAAACCCCAATATTATCGTAGGCGACTTTTCGTATATTGCAGATTCAGATTTTGAAAGCCACGTTACGCACCACTATGACTTTATAGGCGATAAACTCATTATCGGTAAGTTTTGCCAAATCTCTGCCGGCGTAGAATTCATC